>NZ_JBHSGN010000073.1:0-36686 GCF_042654545.1 Dysgonomonas termitidis | reverse complement strand
AAAGTGAAGAACGGAAAATGAAAATTGAGCAGGCAGACAAACAGGATAAAGCACAGGAACAGCCGACTGTTGTGGAACCGCCTGCCGCTCCGGTAGAAAAACCTAAGCCGAATCTTTACCCGTTTCTGCCACCGGGATATACATCGAGAACGGATTGAGGAAGGGCTAAGTAATAAGGATACGGGCAGGCAAGATACAAGATATCCGCAGCTTACTGACGAGACACTTCGTTTCTCCCGGCAGGGCAAGGCAGTACATTGTCAACTGTTTACGGAAAAGATGCGAGTTGTTACCAACTTGTCATCAATGAAGTAATATCTGTTTCAGTTTTTTCTTTTTTTCCGGAGTAATTTTCAATTTATTAAGCATATAATCGTCTACCGAGCCGCTCATTTCCCTGATGCACGATATTCCGTATTTCAGGTACGCAAGGTCTGTTTTGGTAAGCATAGTCAATGCTTCCTGCCGCGATTCGGTGAGGCTGTCGGCATCTTTTACCAGCTTAGTACGGTCTATTCCTATTCCCGACCACATATAGTCGTCCTCTATTACATCCAGGGGAACATCCAGCGCACGCAGAAGGAAGTAAGTAGCCAGGCCGCTCTGATCCTTACCCAGATAACAATTATATGCTATCGGATAATTATTTTCGTCACAGAGGTAGTCGAAAAACCGCGCATAATCATCTGCAAAGTTGACAATCATATCTTTATAAGTATCCTGGGTATAGATAACAGCGTCGCCGCGAAGGAATTTCCCGTCCATTACTTTCTGCGAAATGAAACTGTATCCTTTCTCCGAAATCGGGATGCGGATATTATTCGCGCTTTTGAAACGGTCTATATACGGCCTTTTCACATCTTCGGACCGTAAATCGATAACAGTCTTTATCCCCAGGCTTGTCAACTCGGCGCTATCATGAGTAGTCATGCGGAGAAAACTGCCTGAACGAAACAGCTTACCCCAACGAACAGTCCGGTTATCGTTTGTTATGTATCCGCCTATATCCCTGAAATTCTGAATGCTATCCATTTCAAAAAAGCGGTTTGTGATGATATTGGACATAGTCCCCGCAATCTTTATCCGGAAGTATTTGCGTTTCTCTACTGAATTGGAGGTATTGTCTATTATCGCGATATAATCATTTGATTTTACAGTTAAAGAAGGGGTTGAAGGGAAAACGCTGTCATTGTCCGACACGAATATTTCGGCCGGAACATTATCCGTTTCCGGGTACAGCTCCCATTTTAATATATAATTACCTTTTGCATCTCTTTCGCATAAGGCTATGACCGTAGGCCTGGAGGTACAGCTGTATAAGGTAGCTATTAATGTAATACAGGTAAATAGTTTTAATTTCATGTCACAAGCAATTGTTTATTTAAGGTCTGCGACCTCTTTATTACTTTAGTATCTCTTTAAAACATATGTCAGATAACGATATTATATAAGGTTTTCGTCCCGCTAAAGGGCAGCACTTATAACAAAGATACATCAGTCTGACGTGTTTGTCAATAGACTGCAGTCTTTTTGCGAAGATTTACCTTTTTTTTACACTTCAAAGTGATTTAACTCTATGATAGGGAATATATCAACTAATTCCGTATATTTGCCATGTATTATCAATATGGTAAAAGAAGAGGTAAACAATTATCAGGAAAGGACATCTCTGTTAACAATGGATAAAGCCATTCGAAAAGCTCATATAATACGGGAGAAATATACAAAGGAAGCAAGCTTAAGGCTCGAAGCCAAAGGTAATTGGTCTTTGTATGCGGGCAGTTCTGTGAATACAATCAACAGGGCCACTCCTATATTGACGGGCAATGGAAGCGGAAGTTTTTTCCTCAGCGTCAGTACTTACAGCCGCATTTATTTTGAACTGGTTTGCGGTACTGAACGGTTGCTCCTCAGCGAAAGGCACCTCCCTATGGCAGGAGGATACAATTTCAGGGATTTGGGAGGTTTCAGAACAACAGACGGGCGATATACAAAATGGGGTAAGCTTTTCAGGGCGGACGAATTATCCAATCTTACTGCCGACGATCTGAAGTACCTCTCAAGCATACCGGTCACATCTGTCATAGACTTCAGGGCACAAAGCGAAGCGCGCCGCTCGCCCGACAAACTGCCTCCTACTGTCCATTTTACCTATCCTATAGCCATCACACCGGGCAATCTCAGTTCGGAAGGGATTCAGTCCAATATGCTGAAAACGAACATCGACTCTCATATGAAGCATATGAACCGCCTCCTGGTAAGCAACCCTGCATGCGTAAGAGCCTTCCGTATATTTTTTGCTATCGTACAGAATAATCTCAGCGCCCCTCTTATATTCCATTGCTCTGCCGGAAAAGACAGGGCGGGTATGGCTACGGCACTGGTATTGTTCGCCCTGGGAGTAGATGAAGCCACAGTTATGGACGATTATCTGATGTCGAAAATTTATCTGAGTGATAAATATGATGCTTTCATAGCAAAATATCCACGGGCAGAATCGATATTCACCGTTAAGCGTATGTTTCTGCAGGCAGGCATAAACCAGATAAAGAGAGAGCACGGTTCCATAATGAATTTTCTTACCAGGGAATTGAAAGTAGATATAGTAAGAATGAGAAGGTTGTACCTGGAGTGATAAAGACCGGATGAGTATCAACTCATTATAAAATATCATGATTCACTGAAACAAAAGCGGTACTTTTGTTGTTTACCTACTATACATCGTACAGATCAGACTAAAAATCTATTATAGATAAAATCAATATTAACATTTACACATTCAATTGTTAATACTTGGATTTGAAAATCGCAATCATTACCTTTGTCTATATAGAAACAACATAAATAAATAAATTTTATAATTATGAGTACATCTACATTAAAAGAAAAAAAAGCTGCATCAGTAAATGCAGAAATCGGAACATTTTTAGGTAAAGTATTCGCTTTTAACAGCAGTTTGAAACTTCACCACTGGCATATAACCGGCAAAGGTAGTTATGCAGCACATATTGCACTCGATCAGGCTATCGGCGACCTATTAGATACAACAGACCGCCTGGTAGAAACCTCTTATGCAGTAAAAGGAGACCTGGATATCGTAATCCCTGAAACAAAGAATCCTACAAACATTGTAAAACATGCCGAGGATTTCTTTAAATATACAGAAAGCCAGAGAGAATTATTCGCTGAAGCTTTCACTCAGGCAATCATTGACGACTATCAGGAAGCAATCCAACAATTACTGTATCGTCTGAAAAGACTTCAATAATAACAGGACTTAAAGTATAGTTGAACAGGGATCACTTGGTGATCCCTGTTCTCATTTTGAATGGCTGCACAATCAATCTTACAAGATTTAGGGTAAATGCACGAAATTAGGAGCCTGTTTAAATTTTAGCTAAAATTTAAACAGGCTCTTAATCTTTTTGAAAAAGTTTATCTATAGGGTGGATAGCTGTTAGCGGTTGGTTATTAGCTGTTAGCTCTTTGAAGTATTGACAGGCCCCCTCAATCCCCCAAAGGGTAGTGCTGTTGGGTTCTGAATTCTTATATACTCTTTGTCATGTTGAACGAAGTGAAACATCTCCTAAATCGAATGAGATCTTTCGTTCCACTCAGGATGACAGCAGACAATAACAGAATAAAGCGGAGAACTTAACAGTCCTGCCCCGCTCGCGCAGACGTCCCGTCTGTGTGTTGCGTAGCAAACATTTTTGCACTATCAATAAGACACGGACTGGAAGTCCGCGCAAGCGGAGGAGTTTGACTCCGTCGATTTGCAACTCAATTGGCACATCGGCAAATTTACTAATCGGCACATTAGTTTTCTGTCAGATATGTCAGGTTTTAACATTATATAGTTAATAAACATAAATTAAACCAATAATTATAACGGCCAACTTTCGTGCGAATTGCCCTATACAAGATCAGCAAAAACGGTTTAGAATAATAAAAATTTATATCTTTGCTGTCCCAACGGGAAATACACAAAAACAAAGAATGAAAACAGACATTGAAATAGCCGGAAGTATCCAACTTGACAAGATTTCAGATGTAGCGAATAAAGCGGGCATTAATGCCGAAGAGCTACATCAGTATGGTAAATATATTGCAAAAATCCCCGTATCCTTTATTGAGGAGCGCAAAGTGAAGGAAAGCAACCTTATTCTTGTAACAGCCATTACGCCGACAAAGGCCGGTATCGGTAAAACCACCACATCTATTGGCCTGGCTTTAGGATTGAACAAGATTGGGAAAAAAACAATTGTAGCACTCCGGGAACCTTCCCTTGGACCATGTTTTGGCATGAAAGGCGGAGCCGCCGGAGGAGGCTACGCTCAGGTATTGCCTATGGAAGATATCAATCTCCATTTCACCGGGGATTTCCATGCGATAACATCTGCGCACAATATGGTTACCGCCTTACTCGACAACTATCTTTACCGGAACAGGGGTACTGAAAATTACCTCAAAGAGGTGGTATGGAAAAGGGTGCTCGATGTAAATGACAGAAGTCTCAGATATGTTGTGTCCGGACTGAACGGTACGGAGAATGGTGTTCCTGCCGAAACCGGATTTGAAATCACTCCGGCATCAGAGATCATGGCTATCCTTTGCCTGTCTTCCGATATAGAAGATCTGAAAAGGCGTATCGGAAATATTATACTTGGTTATTTTGCCAATGGGAATGCTTTCACAGTGAAAGATCTCGGTGTTGCCGGTGCAATCACAGTATTGCTAAAAGATGCGATAAATCCGAATCTGACACAAACGACCGAACAATCTCCTGCAATCATACACGGAGGTCCGTTTGCCAATATAGCCCACGGATGTAATTCTTTGATAGCGACAAAGATGGCCATGAGCCATGCGGATTATGTAATCACCGAAGCAGGGTTCGGCGCGGACCTGGGAGCAGAGAAGTTCTTCAATATCAAATGTAGAAAAGGACAGATCTCTCCCAAGCTTACAGTCATTGTGGCCACTACCCAGGCTCTGAAAATGCATGGGAATGTCCCTATTGAAAACATCAAAGAGAGAAACAGGGAAGGATTGACAAAAGGCTTTGCCAATCTTGATAAGCATATTGAAAACATGAAATCGTTCGGCCAGAATGTTTTGGTAGCTCTCAACCGGTATGGTTTCGATTCTGAAGAAGAGATAAAGCTGATAAGGGATCACTGCTATCAGCAGGGTGTAAGTTTCGCATTGAACGATTCTTTCACAAAGGGTGGAGAAGGGGCGATTGAATTTGCGGAAGAAATAGTCAGGCAGATCGGAAAGAACCCATCTCCGGCTCTTAGTTTTACATATGAGGATAATGATCCTATAGAAGAAAAGATCAACAAGATTGCCAAATCGATATATGGGGCCGCATCAGTCAGTTTTGGAGATAAAGCACGCAAAAAGCTTGCTCTGGTTGAAAGACAGAACCTCAATCACTATCTGGTTTGTATAGCGAAAACACAGTACTCATTCTCTGACAATGCACATGCTTATGGCACGCCGACAGGATTTACTCTCACTATTAATGACATTGTAATTAACAATGGGGCAGAATTTATAGTAGCCATTGCCGGAAGCATTATGCGCATGCCCGGCTTACCAGCTATACCTCAGGCAGAATATATTGATATTATAGACGGCAAGATTGTAGGACTAAGTTGATTATGAAACCGGCAAAATTGGTTATACTCATATTCTCATTATTAACTTTACCCAATGGGGCTAAAGGAGGAGATATAGTTTCCACCCCCTCCGATGTACGTATCTATGAAGCCTATATAAAGCAGTTTGAAAAACAAAAGGATAAGCCCTTCGGAGAAATATTGATCAATACGGCCAAATACTTTCTGGGAAAGCCGTATGTGGCATATACGCTAGAGATACCGGATACAGAGAGAATGGTCGTTAACCTCAGGGAATTTGATTGCACCACCTTTGTCGAAAACTGTATCGCTCTGTCGCAAGTCACCAAATCCGGAGATTTTTCTTATAACAATTACCTGCGGACACTAATGACAATGCGTTACCGGGACGGAGAGGTCGCCGGTTATACATCACGCCTGCATTATACAAGCGATTGGATATATGAAAATGAGAAACATGGATTATTGAGAGATATCAGTTCAGAAACCGGTGGAGAAAAAGTAAAGAAGGACATCAACTTTATGACAACACATCCTCAACTATATAAGCATCTGAAAAACAATGCCCGGAATATTGAGGAACTGGATAAAATAGAAAAGGATATTTCGAAGAGAAATGCTTATGAAATACTACCGATAGCTGCAATCTATAACAATCAGCACAAAATAAGAACAGGGGATATAATCGTGTTTGCCACATCGGTCACGGGATTAGATTACTCACATATAGGGATTGCTTACTGGCAGAATAAAGAGTTGCATTTCATTCATGCATCAAGTAGCGCCAAACAGGTAGTAATAGAAAAGAAAACACTTCCGGATTATTGTAAGACCTCAAAAAGCTGTACAGGAATAACTATACTTCGCATTAATCAGAAATAAAAGACAACGATTATGGATAACAAAGGGATATTGTATAACATGGGAGGCTGGTCACAGTTTTTCTTCATCTTCTTCCTCTTCTTTTCGGGGTTGATGATGGCATCCTTCATTATCGTATTAATCATGCCGATGGATGAATTATTGGAGTCTGCACGCGCTATGCGGTTAGCTCAGGTTATACAGGCAGTCTTTATGTTTCTGATCCCTGCACTGGCCTATGCTTTTTTGTATCAGGGTAACGTTAAATCTTATTTGAACACCGATAAACATATAAATATACGCCTTTTGCTCTGCTCGGTTCTCCTCATCATTTCTATTCAACCGCTTATAAACTGCATCGGGTATTATAATCAGCAAATAATACTGCCTGAGTCCCTCAACTGGATGAAAGAGTACGAGGAGTCAGCCGAGAAATCGTTAAAGCTTTTATTCTCAAACAGATCAATCCCCTCCCTTATCTTCAATTTGCTGGTAATTGCAGTTATGGCAGGCCTGGCCGAAGAATTCTTCTTCAGGGGGTGCTTACAGCAGATAATGCAAAAGATTGTAAAAAACCAGCATTTTGCCATATGGATTACAGCGATTATCTTCAGTGCTATCCACTTTCAGTTTTACGGATTTGTCCCGAGAGTTTTGCTAGGCGCCTTATTGGGATACTTATTCGTATGGTCGGGAAGCATATGGGTTCCGGTTATTGTACACACAATACATAATGCGATAAATGTCGTACTTATTCATATATATTACGATACGCCGCAGGCCAATCAAATAGAAGATTTCCGCTTCGAAGAAAATACCTTGCTGGTATCAGTAAGCTTCGCCTTATCGGCTATAATAATATTTATGATATATAGAAGAGTGATAAATAAGCAAAAATCTGAGAACTAAATATTATCTTTGCAGTCTGTTTTACTTACACTATGGATAGTACGGATAGAAAAGAAGGATATGGTTACCTGATTGACTGGATAGTTCGTTTTGGCGACTTGTTCCTTATAAATATATTTTTTTTACTGGCGTATTTCATATTCCGCCAAGACGATGTTGTAACCGAAAGCCTCCACTACAGGGAGAAAATCATCGCATTCCTACTGATTAACCTGTGCTATTTCCTGACCTCGTCATTTGTCCGCTTTCACATAACCTCCAACGTCGTATATCTGGATAAAATAGTCCAACGCTCATCTGCCTTTATTACTCTCTATGCCGTGCTGGTTACTGCCGGATTTTCTATTTTCAATATAGTAAGCATTCCTATCATCCCGTGGATTGTAGGCTTTTTTATCATGGGAACCATCTTTATAAGCTGGCATGTATCATTCCGTCTTCTGCTAAAATCGTATAGAAAAAAGGGCTACAATTATAGACAGGTCATTATCATAGGAGCGGGAGCCAGCGCTATTAAGACATATGAATCACTTATTTTCAGCGAGTTCGGCTATAAGATCTTAGGATTTTTTGACAATGATATCTCTAAAAAGGATGTATTGCCTAATTATCTTGGAAAGATTTCCGACATAGAAGAATATATCAAGGAGGCCAAAGTAGACGAGATGTTCTGCACGCTATCGGGAAACCAGGACGAAATGGTCTATGATTTAGTAAGGCTCTGTGAAAAGAATATGATCCGCTTCCATCTCATACCCGAGTTCCACAAATACATGAGGAGGCGTTTTTCCCTCCATTTTATAGAATCTACTCCTGTACTGAGCCTTAGATACGAGCCTTTGCAGCACTTTACCAATAGATTTATAAAACGAGTTTTCGACATCATTTTCTCAGGCCTTGTATTAATACTTATCTTCCCTTTTGTATATATCATTTTCGGCGCTATTATCAAATGGTCTTCCCCCGGTCCGATATTCTTCAAACAGAAAAGAACAGGAATTAAAGGAGAAGAATTTTATTGCTATAAGTTCCGCTCAATGCGGTTAAATAAAGAAGCTAATAAAAAGCAGGCAACAGCAGGAGACCCGCGCATAACTAAAGTAGGCGCCTTCATGCGGAAGACCAGTATCGATGAACTACCCCAGTTTATCAACGTTTTCAAGAACGATATGTCTGTTGTGGGCCCTCGTCCGCACATGCTGCAACATACCGACCTATATAGCTCCCTCATAGATAAATTCATGGTCCGCCACCTGGTGAAGCCGGGTATCACCGGCTGGGCGCAGGTTACCGGATGCCGGGGTGAAACCAAAACTGTAGAGGAAATGGAAGAACGCGTAAAAAGAGACGTATGGTATCTCGAACACTGGACTTTCTTCCTAGACCTGAAGATAATCTACCTTACGGTCACGAACGTCTTCAAAGGAGACGAAAAAGCCTTTTAACACCGGGTCAATATATTCCTCTCGCGTTTAACGCATTTCTGTACCGTGCAGCATTCTTCTGATGCTCCGCATAGGTGTTAGCAAAATTATGACGTCCCGAGAAATCTTCCTTTGCACACATGTACAGGTAATCACTCTTTGTATAATTGAGCACACTGTCAATTCCCTTGATCGAAGGTATGCGGATCGGTCCCGGAGGCAAGCCTGTATGCATATATGTATTGTATGGAGAATCGGTCTCCAGGTGCTTGTTCAATATACGGCGCAAGCTGAAATCGCCCACCGCGAACTTCACTGTCGGATCTGCCTGTAATGCCTGACCCGAGCGGAGCCTGTTAAGATACAATCCTGCTACAACCGGGTACTCATCCGTAAAAGTACACTCCTCCTCAACTATAGAAGCCAACGTCGATACTTCGGCAGGAGATAGCCCCAACTCTTCAGCCTGTGCCACCCGCTTATTATTCCAAAAGTCATTATATTCGGTCTTCATCCGCTGAAAAAATTCATTGGAACTCGCATCCCAGTAAAACTGATATGTATTGGGAATAAACATGGCAACGATAGTTTCCGTGGTAAATCCGAGATCTTTACATTTTTCAGGATCATTTAGTGTCGCCAACAGATCCTCCTTGCCCAGCATCAACTGACCCGAGATACGTTCGGCAAAGTCTTCTTTGGTACGTATATTATTGAATTTCAAATTCAGGGGTGTCTGATGCCCGCTGCGCAGATGGCGCATAAGGTCAAGGATATTCATATCCGGCTTTACCGCATAACGACCTGTCTTTAAATTATCCTTATAATCCATAACTGATGCCAGTAGCTCAAAGTTGTTTATACTTTTTACTTTAGCGCTATCCTCCAGTTCTTTCAGTAATGCATCATAGTCCCTGCTCCCATCTATATAAAGATAGACAGTCTTATCTATGCCAAACCCTGTATTTATAATACTGTAGACATATGCGCCGGCTGCTATGGCTATAATAGCAATTATAATAAAGGCATATAAAATTTTCTTTTTCATTTCTTCTTTGTTCTTTTAGTCGTGAGATAGAAAGGTAACAAAATTAACAGAAAACAATTAATAATAAAGAATGAAGAATGAATATTCTTTTGTACAGTTCTTATATGAAAGTTGATACATATAATCACTAAACATCCGCTGGCGCGGACTTCCAGTCCATGTCTTGTTGATAGTGCAAAAATGTTTGCTACGCAACACACAGACTGGAAGTCCGCGCCAGCGGGGGGAAAAAGGTAACAAAAGTAACAGGAATCAATGTGCTAATTGACTAATATACCGATGTACCAATGGCGCGAAGCGACAAAACGTGTAACTCATAACTGCTCGCAGGGCACAGAAATAACATTCGCCGAAGCGAAGGCGAGGCAAACTCGTAACTAATTTTACAGTTATCAGTTAACAATCCTTTCTTGCAAACCGCATTTCTCCCGGTGTATCTGCGTGTCTTTCCTGCGAGCTTCAGAGTCCTCGTTTTTTTATTTCTGCTTCTCATATTCTTTCGTTGATTATCTGTATAATGTTAAAAAGTAACAAAGGTAACAGTTTTTTCAGTCAACAGTTAGCAGTCAACATCTTGTATCTCGTATCTTGTTTACTTGTAACTCGTAACTGCTTTAATCAATACGTCAAAGAACTAACAGCTATATATAGATAAAGAAATTCACGTTTTATAAAGAAATTATAATTATTTCCGGGAATTTCGGATATTTTACATTCCTTTAAATTAACTGGCTAAGGGAATGCGCTTATTTTTTCGTAATTTTGTATCCATTTTTTTGAAGAGATTATGTCAGAAGAGAAAAATATATTTATAAAGGGCGCGCGGGTTAACAATCTAAAAAACATTGATGTAGAAATACCCCGCAACAAATTTGTAGTAATTACAGGACTATCCGGTTCGGGAAAGTCTTCGCTCGCATTCGATACGCTCTATGCAGAAGGCCAGCGCCGCTATGTGGAAAGCCTGTCGTCATATGCCCGTCAGTTCCTCGGCCGTATGAATAAGCCTGAGAGTGACTATATCAAAGGCATTCCGCCGGCGATTGCTATCGAGCAACGGGTAAGCGCCCGTAATCCGCGTTCCACGGTAGGTACCTCGACCGAGATATATGAATACCTGCGGTTGCTTTTTGCCCGTATCGGCAAGACCATTTCCCCCGTATCGGGACAGGAAGTGAAGAAGCATCAGGTGAGCGATATTGTAGAAAAGATGAAGTCGTATCCGGAAGAAACAAGGCTTGCCATTCTGACTAAAATAATTCTCCGCGATGGCAGGTCTTTGAATGAACAGCTGGAAATCTTACAGAAGGAGGGTTTTTCGAGAGTAGAGACAGCCGGTAAATTCGAACGGATTGAGGATATTCTTGCATCCAAGACCAAATATAAAGCGGACGAATTACTTCTGCTTATCGACCGCCTTACCTGCGATAAGGACGCGGCCAACATCAGCCGTTTCTCGGAATCCATAGAAACCGCTTTCTTCGAAGGAGAGAGTGATTGTGTGATCCGTTTCTATATAGGGGATAAAGTTGAGAGTTTCGACTTTTCGAGACACTTCGAGGCCGATGGCATCCAGTTTGAAGAACCGTCCGACCTGATGTTCAGTTTCAACAGTCCGGTGGGTGCCTGCCCGGTTTGTGAAGGCTTCGGCCGTGTGATGGGGATAGATGAAGACCTTGTGGTTCCCAATAAAAGCCTGTCGGTATATGAAGACGCCGTAGTCTGCTGGAAAGGCGAGAAAATGAGCGAATGGAAGATAGAGTTTATCCATGCCGCCGGTAAATATAATTTCCCTGTTCATCGCCCTTATTTCGAATTATCGGATAGCGAGAGGGATTTACTCTGGCATGGTGCGAGAGGCTTGCACGGCATAGACGATTTCTTCAAAATGGTGGAGGAAAACCAGTATAAGATACAATACCGTGTAATGCTTGCCCGCTACCGGGGAAAAACGACTTGCCCGGCTTGCAAAGGTTCGCGCCTGAAACCCCAGGCATTGTATGTAAAAGTAGGCGGCAAGACCATTGCCGACCTCGTATTGATGCCTATATCCGAGCTGAAAGTATTCTTTGATTCCCTCGATTTGAATGAAACAGATGCAGCTATCGCTAAGCGCCTGTTAACCGATATAAATATCCGTATCCTGTATCTTATGAATGTTGGGTTGGGATACCTTACATTAAATCGTTTATCGAACTCGCTTTCTGGAGGAGAGAGTCAGCGTATCAATCTGGCTACATCGTTGGGAAGCAGCCTTGTGGGTTCTCTTTATATACTGGATGAGCCGAGTATAGGGTTGCACTCTCGTGATACCGATTTGTTAATTAAGGTATTGCAGGAACTCAAGTCGATAGGGAATACCGTTGTTGTGGTAGAGCACGACGAAGAGATAATACGTGCAGCCGACTATATAATCGACATAGGCCCCAAAGCCGGCCGTTTAGGCGGTGAAATCGTATATCAGGGGGATATGGCAGGCCTGCAGAAGCATACCGAAAGCTATACTGTCCGCTATCTGAATGGAGAAGAAAAGATAGATGTTCCCAAAGTAAGGCGCAAATGGAATAACTTCATAGAGATAAAAGGCGCACGGCAGAACAATCTGAAAAATATCGACGTGAAATTCCCGCTAAATGTGATGACCGTGGTAACGGGTGTCAGCGGTTCGGGAAAATCCTCACTGGTATGTGACGTGTTCTATACCGCCCTTGAGCGTCATTATAAAGGGAAGGGAGACCAGATAGTGCAATACAACGGGCTCGAAGGTGACCTGAAGCTGATAAAGGATATAGAGATGGTAGATCAGAACCCTATCGGCAGGTCGTCCCGCTCCAATCCTGTAACTTATATAAAAGCCTACGATGAAATCCGTAAATTGTTTGCCGACCAGCCACTGGCCAAACAATTACATTTTACTCCGGCCTTCTTCTCCTTCAACGTAGAGGGCGGAAGATGCGAAGAATGCGCGGGAGAAGGTAAGATACTTGTAGAAATGCAGTTTATGGCCGATGTGCTACTCGAATGCGAGGCCTGCAAAGGAAAGCGTTTCAAACAGGATGTATTGGATGTACAATACAGAGGGGCAAGTATCCACGATGTACTGGAAATGACAATAGATCAGGCTATCGAGTTCTTTGAAGAAGGAAAAGGCAGCACCGAAAAGAAAATCGTAAAACGCCTGAAGCCATTGCAGGATGTAGGACTTGGATATGTGAAGCTGGGACAATCGTCCTCGTCCCTGTCCGGTGGGGAAAACCAGCGTGTAAAACTGGCGTTCCACCTTGTGGACGAAAAACCGGAGCCTACTCTTTTTATATTCGATGAGCCTACTACAGGATTACATTTCCATGATATAAAAACCCTGTTGAAAGCGTTCGATTCGCTGATAAAAAGGGGGCATACCATCGTTATCATCGAGCATAATATGGATGTTATCAAATGCGCCGATCATATTATCGATATAGGTCCCGAAGGGGGAAAGGAGGGTGGCTATGTGGTCTGTGAAGGTACTCCTGAGAAGATTGCCAAATGTGAGAAGTCATATACAGGAAAATTCCTGAAAGAAAAACTTTAAACAGTATCCAATAATAACTCGTATAACCTGAACCATTTCAGGTGTTCGTAACCCAGTTGTAAATCGACCGTGGCTATATATGTATAGCCCAGTTTTTCATATAATGATATGGCTGCTGTATTGTTAACAGAAACATCCAACCGGATTGATTTCATTTTCAGCTGAATTGCATATTCCTTTGCAAAAGTCATAAGCTTAAACGCCACACCTTTTTGCATAAAATGTGGATGCACCACTAGAGTGTGTACTACAAATACATTTTTGTAATCCGCAGATATCTTCCAGTCAGCTTCTTCATAGGCGGTTTCCGGCTTATGGTTCAGAATGATACTGCCGGCTATCCTGCCGGCGGTTTTCAAAATAAACAGGCTATCGTCTTCAATACCGTCAAGCGCTGTCTGCCGTATAGGGTAAATATGCTTGATCCAACCGGGATAATTAATATTGGATTCCAGATAATCATTCAAATCATTGTATAGATCTTCCAGTTCATCTATATCGTTTATTGTCCCTTTTTCTATAATCATGTGCCTTTTCAACTTTAAAATCCACGTTGCCTCATAGCCTCAAACGTGAGAACAGCAGTGGAAACGGAGACATTCAGCGAGTCTATTTTTCCTCGCATCGGTATTTTTATCCTTGCGTCCGCGTTGGTGAGCCAGAAATCAGTCAGTCCGTCCGCTTCCGTACCCATTATTATAGCCGACGGAATAGAAAAGTCCGTATCCTGATACCATTGCGAAGCCTGCAATTCGGCGGCAAACGATTTTATTTTCTTATCCCGGAGGAAATCCAAAGCTTCCCGCGAAGAACACACTGCCGTTTGTACGGTGAAAAGGCAGCCTACACTGGAACGTATAGCATTGGGGTTGTACAGGTCGGTAGCAGGATCACAGATGATTACAGCATCAGCCTGCGCCGCGTCCGCCGTACGGAGTATCGCCCCCAGGTTACCGGGTTTCTCTACCGCTTCGAGTATGATAATAAAAGGGTTTTCCGATAGTTTCAAATTGTTTAAAGTATGGTTTTTCGGTCTGGCAAGGGTCAGTAGTCCGTCCGAACCTTCACGATATGCAATTTTTTCGAATACGGCTTCCGATACTTCAAACAGTTTGTTTTCACCGATAGAATCGAGAACTTCCGGATAATCCGTCTTCCGGAATAATTCCGGGCAGACATATACCGAATTTATCTCATAATCAGCCGTCATGGCAAGGCTCAATTCCCTTGCGCCCTCTATCAGAAAGAGGTTTTGCTCTTTACGCTCTTTGCTCTTGGCGAGTTTTACAATATTCTTTATCCTCGGATTTTGCAGGCTGGTTATTTTTTCCATTTATTTCTTATATCCTTTTCATTTTTAACCGGGTTGCCATAAAAGGCAAAGACAAAAATAACAACTAAGGCGGTTATTTTGTACCTTTGTGCCGGAAAAATCAAAATTAAGGAGATTTATGAGATATATGTGGATACTTTCAATCGGTATTCTATCTATGATAAGTTGTAGCTCGAAGGGGCAGAGCGACGAAGAAAAGCCAGCGGCCGAAGTAAGGAAATATAGCCGTTTTAACGGGAATTACAATAGAACATTTGCCGATTTGCAGGATGTCCAGATTGAAGCCGCCATCGCAAACGGAGTAGGGCCTCTGGTTTCCAGAGCGGATACTGCCTTGTATGAAGGACAATTAGTACGCATACCGAGCGAACTGGATATATACAAGGTGGATAAGCTGAAACACTCGATGCCTTTCCTTGTACCGAAAGCGGCAACCCTGCTGTCGGATATCTGCCTTAATTTCAGGGATTCGCTTATCAGCAAGAAAATGGTCTTATATAAGCCGATTGTTACCAGTATTACACGTACGGATGACGATGTAAAAGGGCTCTCAAGACGTAACAGGAATACGAGCGACAACTCGACACACCGCTATGCCACGACATTCGATATTGCCTGGACACGCTTCGAGAAGGTAAATCCATCAGATCCGCGTACTCTCGACGATGGCAGGCTAAAAGCCGTACTGGGACAGGTCCTCCACGACCTGCGGCAACGCGACAGATGTTATGTGAAGCACGAAAGAAAACAGTCTTGTTTTCATATAACGGTAAGATAAAAAAGTTTTTAGCTGTTAGCTAGAAAATAATCAAGAAAGCTAATAGCTAAAGGCTATCGGCTAAAAGCTAAGATGAAACGTTACTTCATATATTTATCATACAACGGGGAGAAGTATTGTGGATGGCAGATACAGCCCAATGGTGTATCGGTGCAGGAAACAATAGAAAAAGCTTTGTCCACCCTGCTGCGTGTTCCGGTATCCATTGTGGGCGCCGGGCGTACCGATGCGGGTGTACATGCCCGTATGATGGCAGCGCATTTCGACAGCGAACAGGAAATTACGGATCTGCTATTGCTGGCTAATAAACTGAACAGCCTGTTGCCAAAAGATATTGCCATACAAAAAATAGTAGAAGTAAAGCCGGATGCCCACGCCCGTTTCGATGCTGAATCGAGGCTGTACAGATATTATATTACAACCGATAAAGATCCCTTTCTGCATCATCTGAAATATAAGATATACGGAAATCCGGATATAGAAGCAATGAATGCCTGCGCAAAGGTATTATTCGATTACGAGGATTTTACCAGCTTCAGCAAGCTGCATACCGATGTAAAAACGAATAACTGCACGATTATGCTTGCCCGGTGGGAACAGGCCGGGAACGATTATATATTCACCATCAAGGCAAACCGTTTTTTGCGTAATATGGTACGTTCCATCGTGGGAACACTGCTTGAAGCCGGATGGGGAAAGATAACCACAGATGATTTCCGGCGCATTATTGAAGCTAAAGACAGGTGTAAAGCCGGGACTTCCGTTCCGGGACATGCCCTCTTTCTGGAAGAAATAGAATATAATAACGATATATTTAACAACGATGAGGATATCTAACCTTTTAAGTGGCAGAACACTGCGTAGATTTATGGAGAGTGAGAAGTCGGGAGGACTTACTCTCATCGTATGCACATTAATATCGATACTGCTGGCCAACTCCAGTATAGGGGAAGGATATCGCGGTGTATGGGATTTTCATGCAGGCAGCCATACTGTCGCAGAATGGATAAACGACGGATTGATGGCTATTTTCTTCCTTTTGGTAGGATTGGAGCTGATCCAGGAAATTTATGAAGGTGAGTTGTCGAATATAAAAAGGGCCATGCTGCCTATTTCGGGGGCATTGGGAGGGATGTTAATTCCCGCGGCAATATATATGTTCCTCAACTTCGGAACGGATACACACGCCGGATTTGGCATACCTATGGCAACGGATATTGCTTTTGCTCTTGGCGTACTGTCTTTGCTTGGCAACCGCGTACCCGTTTCGCTGAAAGTGTTTCTTACCGCTCTGGCAGTTATCGACGATTTGGGCGCTATTATCGTTATCGCTATATTTTACACAACGTCACTGGCGTGGGTGTATCTGATTATCGCATTGGGCATGTTTGTGTTATTGCTCACCCTGAATAAGAAATTCAATGTAACCAATCTTATCCCTTATCTTATAGGCGGTGTCATTATGTGGTATTGTATGCTTCACTCGGGTGTGCATGCGACTATTGCAGGGGTATTGCTCGCCATAACAATCCCGTTCAGAAGAGGAGACGCGAAATGCTTGTCCAACAGGATGCAGCATGCTTTACACTATCCGGTCGCCTTTATTGTATTGCCGATATTCGCTTTGGCGAATACAGCCATGGTAATAGAGGGTAACTGGGACCAGTCGGTAGGAGAGCCGTTCGCAATGGGTATCCTCTTGGGTCTTATTGTCGGCAAGCCTTTAGGTATAACGTTATTCAGCTTTATCTCGGTCAAAACAGGCTTATGCGCGCTTCCCAGAGGTGTGAACTGGAAAGCATTGCTGGGAGCAGGTATGCTGGGCGGTATAGGATTCACGATGTCTATCTTTATTACTTTACTGGCATTCAAAGGAAATGCGCACTATATCAATGAGTCGAAACTGATGATATTACTGGCGTCTCTGGCATCGGGAATTATTGGTTATGCATGGCTGGGTAATGTGCTGAAAAGAAGTAGATAAGTTACAAGTAGACGAGTTACAAGTTGGGTAAAGCCGTAAATAAAATTTAGAGTGCACCGGCAACTTGTAACCCTTATAGTATATTAAAAAAATATGTGGTTAGCGCTTGCGTTCGTTTCGGCATTCTTCCTCGGATGCTATGATATATGTAAAAAGAAGTCGGTTGACAGGAATGCTGTCATACCTGTACTGTTTCTCAATACGCTGTTCTGCTCCCTGCTGCTCTTGCCCCTTGTCCTTATATCCAAAGTTTCGCCCGATACATTAAGTGGTACGATAGGATACGTACCATCCGTCTCTCTTGAAACCCACGGGTATATCTTTATAAAATCGATCATTGTCCTCACCTCATGGATATTCGGATATTTTGCCATAAAACACCTGCCCCTGACCATTACAGGCCCGATTAATGCCACCCGCCCCGTAATGACATTGCTGGGCGCGCTGTTTATATTCGGTGAGCGTTTGAACTTATCCCAGTGGATAGGGGTAATTATAACCATTGTCTCCTTCTTCCTGCTCTCCCTTTCGGGCAAAAAGGAAGGGATCAGTTTTCATAAGAATAAATGGATATTCTTTATGGTTCTGGCTGCTGTTGCCGGAGCTGTAAGCGGTCTTTACGATAAGTTCCTGATGCAGCAGTTCAGTTCTACGGCCGTTCAGTATTGGTTCAATACATACCAGTGCCTGCTGATGCTGATAGTCCTCCTTATGCTGTGGTATCCTAAACGGGAGAAAACGACTCCGTTCAAGTGGAAATGGAGTATAATCCTGGTATCTGTATTCCTTACCATTGCCGACTTTGTCTATTTCTATGCATTGACAGACTCCGATGCCATGATCTCGATCGTATCCATGGTAAGGCGCAGTAGTGTACTGGTGTCATTTGCCGGAGGAGTACTGTTCTTCCATGAAAAAAACTTAAAAGGGAAAGCTATAGACCTCGTTTTAATAATTGTAGCAATGTTTTTCCTATATTTGGGGACGAAATAAGTCAGTTCGCAGTGAACAGTAAACAGTTCGCAATATACATCTAATGTAAATAAATAAGCAGAATGAAAAAAATAGTATTCACGATAGCCTTTATTATAACGAGCGTAATCTCTCTTCCGGCGCAGGAAATAAGCAGTATATTCCTTACCATGCCCGAAAATATTATCTTCGGACTGGAGGCTGCCCAGAAGGATTTGCTTGTTTCCAATCCGGGCGATACAACAGAAATAAAGGTTGACAGGGAGACATACGGAGAAGTAAAGAGGCTGGCCATGTCGTCCGATTTCATTTCACTACAGACCTCGGAAGCGGGTACAACACAGATAAAGCTGCTACCGTTGATAAACGATTCCAAGATCGTATGTGTTATAAAAACCGTATGTGGAAAAGATAGCCTTTGCGATAGCCAGATACAGTTCTATACAACGAAATGGCTGCCGATCAATCAGGGAGACCTGTTTCCGAAAAGAGATAAAAACTGGTTTATAAAAGCGGATGCAGACCGGGATACTCAAGATTTTAAGAATGCTTATGCGGCTCTGGATATGAATCCCATGAAGATCACCTTGTCTCCTGCCGATAATTCTTTGACACTGGTATATGAAATTGAAAAGTATCTGTCGGAAGAAGATTATAAGAAGATAGAACCGTATCTGACAGAGGAGCCTAAGATATTTAATTGGGATAAGTCGTCGTATAAATAGAAAGCGGCTAACGAAGAAGCATTTAATAAAGAGGGCGGATATATCAAAATATCTGCCCTCTTTATTTGTAATCCGGAATACTTATCACTCATTTCCCGCCACGATATCCTCATACTCAGGATGGCGCTGTATATATGCTTTTGTATAAGGGCAGATTGGGCGTACCTTATAGCCGTTGTCCCGGATATAATCGAGTAATATCCTGGTCAGAGCGCCTGCAATACCCCGCCCTTCCAGTTGAGGGGGAACTTCGGTATGTGTCACCAGAAAAACATTATCCCTCTTTCTGTAATCTACAAGAGACAAGAGGCCTTCCACTTCTGTTTCGAAGCGGCTTTTTTCTTCGTTATGTATGATGTTATATTCCATGACTATAATTTTTTATAATTACATATATTGCTGACCGATTGCAGCCAACGGATTAATTTCCTCCGAAGCTGAAGCTTACAGGTATATACATCGGTGATGCCACAGGAGTATTGCCGATCATAAATGTCGGTTTGAGCTGTAGTGATACATTCGATTTCTTAGAACCGATACCCAGAAAGTTTTTGGCAATCTCTGTTACAGCGTCTTTCGAATTATTCTTCATCAATGTAGCCAGATCGACACCGATAGTAAGCGGCAATGTCTGGGTCTGTCCCGAGGCAATATTCAGGGTCTGGTTTATAGAACCGGTGGTAAACTGAATGTCATCCACGCTGATAATATATTGCAGGCCATGCAACAATGCAGCCGATTCGTTCGGGTTCTTCACATTCACGTTCAATGTAAAATTGAGCGGGATGGAAGTCGCGGTCCCCGATAGAATGGATGTTATCTTAGGGATGGATGTTACGGATAAGCCATTGGAAAGATTCATTCCGGATATGGTTAACCCCGTAATCGACTTATAACTGTATTCACAGTTTATCAGGTTATAAGTACTTCTTAATCCCTGTTGAACGCTGTCGCAACCAACCAGTGTAGTTACAACTAATAATAATGTTAAAATTCTCTTCTTCATTCTGATAAATTATTTAGTTTGTGTATCCTGATATGTTATTTTATCGTTACCATTGTAGCCCCGTATCCGTATTCACGGAAAGAAGCATCCTGATAATAAACCGATTTATAATTTGAATTCAATTCCTTTAGTACCGCATTTTTGAGAACGCCGTCCCCCTTACCATGGATAAAGACTATTTTCTGGCCTTTGTTCCGCTTGTTTTCATCCATCACTTCCCTGAACTTTTTCAACTGATACTCCAGAATATCGCCTGATGATAAACCGTTTGTATCATCTAAAAGTTCATCGGCATGCAGATCTATTTCGAGGATAGCGCTTTTTTCTTTCTTCACTATCGGTTGTATGCGCGGACGACCTTCTTTCTGTTTCATGGCCGTTTCTATTTCCACGGCCGAAATGACAAGTTCTTTTTCCGCAAGGTCACGGCGGGCTATCGGGTATATAATTGCTTCGTCTTCGAAATAGTCGTTTTCTCTGAAACTATGGAGTTTGTAAAACTTCACCGTATCTATGTGTACTTCCACCGAATATGCGTTCTTGAGGGCGAAAGGCTTTTCCTTCTTATAGGCAAAGAACTGGAGGCAGATACGCTCTATGTCATTCAGTTCCATTTTATCGAATTCCTCGATGAACAGCTTTGTATTCGGCTCTATCACGCCTGCATTCCTGCTTACCCATCCGTTGTCACTCCTGCTCATATAATTGAAAGACAGATAGTAATTACTGTCATTTATAAGGTAACATTCAAAAGCCGTTGCGCTCAGATTTTTTATATCTACAGGCAGGTAAGCAAGGAAGACCGATAATTGCTCTCCCTCTTTTGTCTCTTCCGTTTTATAATCCTCATATTTTTCTTCAACCTTGCCTATTACAGCTTTTTGCTGAACTTCAGCCGTTGGTTTGGATGTTTGTCTTACCTGTGCATCATTGGCAGGCTCTATGACCACGCATTCGCGTATCAGCACGGGAATATCGAAGCCCTCATCGTCCTCTACCAGAACTATGTCTTTTCCCTGAAACCCTTTTACCACACCGCCTCCCGTTGTGTTTAGAAAGCGGACTTTATCTCCTGTTTTCATAAATCTAAATTATTCAATTTCATTGGTCTTTTTACATACGCTTCGCTCCTGTGAGCGTTGGTTGTCATGACTCGGCATAATCAAACTAAATTTTGTTCCTGCTCTCGCTATTCTAAAACGTTCTTTTTTAAGCTCTCTTCCGGCTTTTTTATTCACGCAAAGTTGCTTATTTTTGTCGGATAAAAAAAATGAAAGTGGAAGTATCAGTTTTCCGGGATATACGAATTAACGATTACGATTACGTTTTACCCGACAGCCGCATCGCAAAGTACCCTCTGGTTAAACGGGACGAATCAAAACTTCTTGTATACAAGGAAGGAAAAATATCAGACACCCGTTTCAGTAATCTGCCGGAGTATTTAGCAAACAATAGCCTGATGATCTTTAATAACACAAAAGTAATTCAGGCGCGGTTGCATTTTCAGAAAATAACGGGCGCGCAAATTGAGATTTTCTGCTTGGAGCCTCATAGCCCCAATGATTATCAATTAAACTTCCAACAGGCACAGCGATGTTCATGGGTTTGCCTGGTGGGTAATCTGAAAAAGTGGAAAGAGGGAGATCTGGTAAAAGAATTGGCTGTAAATGGTGCGCCTGTGATATTCAAAGCCCGCAGGATACAGACAAACGGAGACTCTCATATCATAGAATTTGAGTGGGACAATACCGGTGTTACATTCTCCGAATTGCTTGAAGTAGCCGGGGAATTACCTATTCCACCGTATCTGAACAGGGATACGGAAGAACAGGATAAAGAGACGTATCAGACCATTTATTCGAAGATAGACGGGTCGGTAGCCGCTCCTACGGCTGGATTGCATTTTACGCCCGAAGTCTTCGGGTCATTGGGTAAGGCCGGGGTAAGAACGGCGGAGGTAACGCTTCACGTGGGTGCGGGGACTTTCCGCCCTGTAAAAACAGAGGAGGTAAAAGACCATGTGATGCATTCCGAGTTTATCTCGGTGAAAAGGGATGTAATAGAGCAGCTGTTGAATCATAAAGGAAAGATAATTGCTGTGGGGACAACCTCTGTACGCACGCTCGAAAGCCTGTATTACATTGGTGAACTGCTGGAGAAAGATAATTCGTCCGGAGAGTTGAAAGTAACGCAATGGCAGCCCTATAAAGCCTATACTGAAAAAATACTTTCCGTAAAGGAATCCTTAACCAATATCCTGACATATCTGGATAAAAATAACCTGACATCACTTATTGCCGAAACACAAATTATTATAGCACCGGGATATATTTATAAGATCGTTGACGGAATAATTACGAATTTCCATCAGCCAAAAAGTACGCTGCTTTTGCTGGTGTCGGCATTTACCGGCGGAGATAACTGGAAGGCTATTTACAAACATGCACTGGATAATGACTACCGCTTTTTAAGTTATGGCGACAGTTCATTATTACTAAAAGAATAAGTAATACTAATGGAACTATCGGTAATACAAAGCAAGATATACGAGATACGAGGCTGTAAAGTGATGCTGGATTTTGATTTGGCAGAGATGTACAAAGTACCTACAAAAGCGCTTAAACAAGCTGTAAAGAGAAATACAAATCGTTTCCCTTAGATTTTATGTTTGAATTAACAAAAGAAGAATGGAAAGAACTGGTAACAAATTGTGACCAGATACCCGAAGCCATGAAACACAGCTACATCCCGCCGTTTGCTTTTACCGAACACGGCGTAACAATGTTATCCAGTGTGTTAAGAAGCAATGTAGCTGTTAATATAAGTATTCAGATCGTCAGGGCCTTTGTTACTGTACGCCAACTATTAACTAATCCCCCTGTTAATGAAAGCAAGCAATTACAGGATGAAGTAAAAGAACTAAAAGCATATATTGAGGAAGTCTTTGCCGACTATAACGATATGCATGAAGATACACGGATGCAACTCGATCTTATCAATGAAACATTGGCTGAACTTCAAACCCGGCACAAACATATAAATAGGCCTCGCAAACCGGTAGGATATATCAAGCCGGAAGAGTAATCCCTCATGCAGACTTATTGTTTACACGCGGCACTCCTGTAGCCATTGATTGTCAACTAGTTATAAGCTATAAGGCACAGAGTAATGAATTTTATTAACCAAATCAGAACGGATACCCTATCCCGAAGTGCCATGCCATATTATTCAATCTTGGCTTGAAAAGGATAAAACGATCAGACTGGTCCCTGCCCGGATCGTAGGCCTTCATACCCGCGTCGAAACGAAGAAGCAGAAAGCTTAAATCCAGTCGCAAACCGATTCCATAGGATACTCCAATTTCTTTATAGAACGATTTGAAATTGAATTGACCACCCGGTTGTTCCTCATAGTCGATTAATGTCCATATATTTCCGGCATCGATGAATTGGGCAAATTCGAAAAGGTCTGTTACCTTCATCCTGTTTTCAATACTAAGTTCGAGCTTCATATCTCCGGCCTGATTCACAAAATCGCTGCTGCCCTGTCGTTTATATGAACCGGGACCCAACGAACGGGTACTCCAACCCCTTACACTATTCGCCCCTCCTGAAAAGAATCGCCGTTCGAAAGGCAGTATTCCGGAATTACCATAAGGCTGTGCAAGCCCCAGCCCCAGATGATAAGCCATAGAGTGTTTTTTAGAAAAATAGAAGGTATGGGCATAATCTACACTTCCTTTTACATACTCTGCATATGCCACGCCTAATATCATCTTTTCTCCGAACTCATTCTCCTTTGCCCCGCCTATTGTTGTCGCCAGACGCGGTAAAGCGCCAGCTACCTCTACAGACATCCGCAATGAATAGGTAGGATACAGACCGGTGAAGCGGCGTCCGTTTACCAAGGTGACCGTATAGGCGGTACGTGCCACCAGCTTATCGCTATAACTCTCTCTCAACAAGACATTATTAGTAGAATCGAGATAATTCTCCTGAAAATAGTCTGATACCCATGGCATACGGATATAGTTTACATCGAGTAAGTCCAGACCATGACGAAGCCTGTTCTTATATGTATTCCAACTATAGTTTACACCTAAGTTGAAAAACTGGCGGGTATATTCCTGCCTGTGCTGATTGTTCAACCCGACCGTGAAACGGGTACTGGCAGACGGTTGCTCCCTCCAGCTCTTCTTCAACCAGGGGAAAAGAAACTGAGGAAAAGTAAGCCCTGTCTCTATCCCGTACTCATAGAAGTTGCTGTTCATCACATCCCCGCTCTTGTCTCCGGCAATAAATTCATAAGCACCTTTCAGTTTGATGCTCAATTGCTCCGACCCGTTAAACAAATTCTGATGCTGGTATGAAACACTTGGTGCAATACCTATATCCCCGGCAGTATTGGTCCCATCCAGTCCGGCTTTGAACCAGTGAGCATTCGCAGGAAGCAGTATGATCGTAGCATCAAGCAGGTGTGTACTGTCTTCGGGTGAGGGCTGGGTAGTAATATTCACCTGCTTTATAGCCTCCATATTCGTATAAGCTTCGTATGTACGGGTTATATTATAATCGGAATAATATGCACCTTTCTTCAGGTAGTTATTACGCAACACAGCGGAGTTTCGCAGGAACTTATTTCTGCCACGTATTATCTTAGTCCCATAATAATCCGTCGTATCGGCATTCCGGTAAAACCAGCGGTTCGTATTTATCTGTCCTCCGGAGCCCGATATATTATCAACAGAATTGATCCCTGAAATGATCGTAATATTATTCAGTTTGTAGCGGGGATAAGGCAAGCTGTCCTTATTCGGATAAATATCGAGATATAAATCCACCTCATGCGAATTAAGCGTAGTATCGGCCCGGAAATATACATACTCTTTCGAGAAAGTTGAATAACCCACATTACGCATGATGGTGTTTATCCGCAGCCGCTCTTCTTCCAGCATGCCCATATCGAACATATCACCTTTTTTGAGCAATGGTTCGATAGGTATCTTTCCCATAATCCGCGCCATTGCCGTATCTCCTATCTGGTGTGTATAGTTACGGACACGGTATGGGATACCTCCTTTCAGGTTATAAGTAACTGAAATCTTTTTCCCTTTCACTCTCAGGATAGTATCCGCTTCGGCATTCAGATAGCCCTGATTATTCAGTTGCTTCTTCAACTGATTTTGCGACATGATTGTTTGCGATGCGCTATACAATACCGGGGCCTGTCCCAGCTTCTGTATAGTCCGGTTTATCCACTTGCTCGTATCCTGCCCGGCCATATTATATATACCCAGACGGACTTTTCCAAGCAAAGGGAGACTGGTATTGGGTTGCTGGCGGACGAAATCTTCCAAATCTGCCGTAGCGTTTTTAGTATCATGCTTGATCTGATAACTATCCAATAGATAGCGCCCTTCCGGAATGTTTTTGTTGGTACTACATGCCGCAAGTATAAATACGAAAGATATAACTGCTAGTTTTCTCATCAAGAATATTAACGTTTTACAAATATACAATGTTTTTGTTAACTCTTGATATAACGCTTTTCCCGGTCTATTATTTAATAAACTATCTGAATTATACCGGAATAAATATTTTACTTATCCTATTTTACATTTTCCTGAGAAAAAGTCAGGATATAGCCGTTACAGTCCTCAATTGCGAAATCGGTAGAGCCATAGAATGTCTCATGCATTTCTTTCGCGATAGTAGCCTTTCCATTGAGTGTTTCGTACAGCCCATGGATATCCGATACATGAATATAAAAGGTCAATCCCCCACCCTGCGGAAATTTTGCAAGCTGTGGATATTCTTCTTTCAGGCTGCTTTCTTCCTGAAACATAAACATGACATTTCCGGATTGTACGATTGCAAAGACCAGATCGTTCCCCGATTCGGGAACAGCGCCAACGAGTTTGAAACCGAGTATTGTTATATAAAAATCAACTGTCTGACGAACATTCCTGACCATCAGGTTTGGAGTAGAGTCATTTAATATCATATCTCTGGCTTTAAGTTTATATATCTGAAAATGACTACCAAAAGTAAAGAATATAGACCGTAATATTTGTGTAAAAAAGCGACAATCTTAAAGTTCCGAAGGTAAAGAGCCTGAAAGCCGTTTAAACTCTTTTATCAGATGGGCATGATCGTAATAACCGCAGTCGACCGCCAGATCAAAAAGACTCCGATTGGCCCCCGACTTCAAAAGCCGGTGGGTATTCCTGAATTTGACAATACGGCTGAATGCTTTTGGAGAGATTCCTATATCGGCCAGGAACCTGCGTTCAAATTGCCGTTTACTCAGACAGGCCTGTTCTGCAATAAGCGGTATCGGAGTATTTCCCTTGCCTTGTTTTATCAGCGATACGGCATAATTAATCCTTTCATCCAATACATACAGCTTCGGAAGCCTGCTTAATAAATAGTTATCGACAGAAGAAACAATATCTGTTGTGCTCCTTTCCCAAGGGATATCTTCACCGAAAGACTTATCAAATACCGATTCCGTAGAAAAAAGTTCTACCTGCGAATCAGTAAATTCGTTTATAGGCACACGAGTAAAAGCCGTTATTCCTCCCGGTTTGAAGCGAATCCCTATAAACCTGACCTCTCCCAGATACGTTATTTCCAGAAAAGTAGTCATAGTGCCCACAATATGAGGGAGAGGCTGCCGGTGTAACGAAAATATGATATCGGCACAACCATCAGGCAATACACGCCGCCTGACCTCTTTCTCAGTAAAATCCGTTGACGACCAGTAGGTTTCGACATACCGGCTCAGAAACGGATGTGGTAGATATTCAATGTACATTTCCTTGCTTTATATGACTAATTTTGGAAGAGATAAAGATAAATGGAAATGTTCAACAACGAGCTAAAAAGTTAAGAATACTCATATTTGAACCATAAATCTGGAAAAAGCAATACCTTTGTGGCTGATTATGAAAGAATACCGACTGACTGACTGGCAACCGACCACCAAAAAAGAAGTGGAACTCAGGGGATGGGACGAACTGGATGTTATCCTGTTCTCGGGAGATGTATATATAGACCACCCGTCTTTTGGAGCGGCAGTCATAGGACGCATGCTCGAAGCCGAAGGACTGAAGGTAGCCATTGTACCGCAGCCGAACTGGCGGGACGACCTGCGCGATTTCAAAAAATTAGGTAAACCCCGCCTTTTCTTCGGGGTAACAGCCGGAGCAATGGACTCGATGATAAACCACTATACGGCTAACAAGCGCCTGCGCTCCGACGATGCCTATACTCCTGATGGAAAGGCAGGGATGCGCCCCGACAGGGCCTCCATTGTCTATTGCAATATTCTGAAAGAGTTTTTTCCCGATGTACCTGTATTATTAGGAGGAATAGAGGCATCCTTACGCAGGGTAACGCACTACGATTACTGGGATGATAAATTATATAAATCTATACTTATCGACTCAAAAGCGGATCTGCTGGTATATGGCATGGGTGAGAATCCATTGAAAAAGATAGTTTCGGAGCTCAAGAACGGCAAATCTCTCGATGAATTGAGAGATATACCACAAACGGCATATCTATGTGCTAAAAACGCTTTAAAACAGTGGCACGATGGAACGGATATCTATCTGGCTTCACATGAAGAGTGCCTTGCCGATAAACTTAAACAAGCGGGCAATTTCCGCATTGTAGAAGAGCAATCGAATATGATGAATGCTTCGCGCATTATACAGATATACGATGAAAAGGCGGTAATAATCAATCCTCCCTACCCTCCCATGTCTGAGAAAGAGATAGATGCCTCGTTCGATCTGCCATATACCCGCCTGCCCCATCCGAAATACAAAGGAAAAACCATCCCGGCTTTTGAAATGATAAGATTTTCGGTAAATATGCACCGGGGATGTTTCGGTGGATGCGCCTTTTGTACCATTTCGGCGCATCAGGGTAAATTCATCGCCTCCCGTTCGAAAAAATCGATATTGAACGAAGTAAAACAAATCACGGAAATGCCCGATTTCAAGGGTTATTTAAGTGATCTGGGAGGCCCTTCGGCAAATATGTATAAAATGAAAGGCAGGGATGAAAACATTTGTGCTAAATGCAAACGGCCGTCGTGTATTCATCCGAAGATATGCAGGAACCTCGATGTAGACCATTCACACCTTTTGGATATTTATAAAGCCGTGGATTCGCTGCCGAAAATCAAGAAATCATTTATCGGCAGTGGAGTACGCTATGATATGTTATTACACCGGAATGACGATGACCGGTTAAACAAAATATCCGACAAATACACGAAGGAACTGATATTAAATCACGTCTCCGGCAGGCTGAAAGTAGCTCCGGAACATACATCCGACAAGGTGCTTAATTGTATGCGCAAACCAAGTTTCTCGCAGTTCCATACATTTAAGAGAATATTCGATAAGATCAATTCCGAAAACGGATTAAAACAGCAGCTTATCCCTTATTTTATATCATCCCATCCGGCTTGTACAGAAATAGATATGGCAGAATTAGCCTCCGAAACAAAGCCTTTAGGCTTTAAACTGGAACAGGTTCAGGACTTTACACCTTCGCCAATGACAGTGGCTACTGAAATTTATTATACCGGTTATCATCCCTATACGCTCGAAAAAGTATATACGGCACGAACCAAAGAACAGAAACTGGCTCAGCGTCAATACTTTTTCTGGTACGACAAAAACTATAGACCTCAGATTATCAAGTCATTAAAAAAATTGAAAAGAGAAGATCTATTGAAGAAGCTATCCGTTTATTAAGGGGATATTAACAGATAAAAACCTGAATATTAAACATTTAATTCATACAAAATCATATGATTACACTTGAAGTTTGTGCCAATTCAACACAGTCGGCTATAAATGGACAAAAAGGAGGAGCGATCAGAGTTGAACTATGTGATAATCTGAGTGAAGGAGGGACTACCCCTTCCCTATCACAGATAGAAAAAACGAGACAACTAATTAATATTCAATTAAATGTACTCATACGGCCACGTGAGGGAGACTTTCTGTACAGTGATTTAGAGTTTGAAATAATGAAACAAGACATTCATCATTGCGGACAAGCCAAATGTGACGGTGTTGTATTCGGAATATTAAACCCGGACGGCAGCATTGATAAAAAACGAAATCGCGAACTGGTAGAAATTGCGCACAAATATAATATGAGTACTACTTTCCACCGGGCTTTTGACAGGTGCAATGATTTGTCCAATTCGTTGGAAGATATTATAGAACTGGGATGTGACCGCATACTTACATCAGGCGGGATGGAATCTGCTCCCGAAGGAAAAGAGATATTAAAGAAATTAATCGGTCAGGCAGACCAAAGGATAATAATCATGCCCGGAGGAGGCATCACGGAAAACAATGTTTCCGGACTGGTCAACGCTACCGGCTTAACAGAATTTCATGGCTCGTTCCGAAGCAGGTATAATGGAGGGATGCAATACAAATCACCTGTTTTTACAAACGAGGAAGAAGAATACAGCATGCTTCTGACCGATCCCGAAAAAGTTAAACAGGCAATAGAAAATGCCAATAATATTTAAATAGCCATCATATCTAAAGCAGCGCATTCATAAGCACAAAGTAATTATCGCAGAAAATACAATAAAATACTAACTTTGCATCCTAATTAATTTTATCCAAAGAAAAAAATATGAACTTCAAATATGACGTAATTGTTGTCGGGGCAGGCCATGCCGGTTGCGAAGCTGCAGCCGCAGCGGCCAACATGGGATCTAAAACCTTGCTGATAACAATGGACATGAACAAAATCGCCCAGATGAGTTGCAACCCCGCAGTAGGTGGCATCGCAAAAGGACAAATAGTGCGGGAGATAGACGCCCTCGGCGGACAGATGGGAATTGTCACGGATACAACTGCTATCCAATTCCGCATGCTGAACAAATCGAAAGGCCCAGCCATGTGGAGCCCTCGGGTGCAAAGCGACCGCGCGCAATTCATACTTAAATGGAGAGGGATCATCGAAAACACCGATAACCTTTTTGTATGGCAGGACACTGTAACATCTCTGATTATAGAAAACAAAACCATAACAGGAGTGAAGACCGCGATGGGTGTAAATTTCTCGGCAAAATCGGTAGTTCTCACAAACGGCACATTTCTGAACGGACTAATGCATATAGGCAAAACGCAACTCGGAGGAGGACGTGTTTCTGAACCGGCATCATTCGGAATCACCGAACAATTGAGAGAATTCGGATTTACTACCGACAGGATGAAAACGGGTACTCCCGCCAGAATAGATGGAAGAAGCGTAGACTTTAGTTTAATGGAAGAACAAAAGGGCGATGATGATTTCCACAAGTTCTCATACCTCGACTTCACCCCCCGCACACTGAAACAGCTTAGTTGCTGGATAACTTATACCAACGAAGAAGTACACTCCACATTACGCGATAGATTGGGCGATTCTCCACTTTACAACGGACAGATAAAAAGTATAGGACCCCGCTATTGCCCGAGTATAGAAACTAAAGTTGTAACATTCGCAGAGAAAACTTCGCATCAGTTGTTTTTGGAACCGGAAGGAGAAAACACACAGGAATACTACCTGAACGGATTCTCTTCTTCTCTCCCACTCCACACTCAAATTGAGGCTTTACAAAGAATCCCGGCATTCAGGAATATACATATTTACAGACCCGGCTATGCTATCGAATATGACTTCTTCGATCCCACACAACTAAAACATACGTTGGAAACGAAGCTAATCAACAATCTGTTTTTCGCAGGACAGATAAATGGTACTACCGGATATGAAGAGGCAGGCGGCCAGGGATTGATCGCGGGAATAAACGCCCATATAAAAACACAAGGGGGAGACGAATTTATCCTGAAAAGAGACGAAGCATACATCGGCGTATTAATCGACGATCTGGTAACTAAAGGTGTAGACGAACCGTACCGTATGTTTACCTCCCGCGCGGAGTATAGAATATTGCTTCGTCAAGATGATGCCGATGCACGCCTCACCGAAAAAGGATATAATATCGGCTTGGCAAAGAGAGAGAGGATTGATCTTCTGAATCAGAAGAGAGAAGAGATGAACAGGATTATCGATTTCACCGCCAATTATTCTTTGAAGCCGGAATACATAAACGAAGGATTGGAAAAACTTGGCACCAGCCCATTGAAGCATGGTTTAAAATTAAAAGATGTAATCACACGCCCACAGGTATCAATCGACAGCATAGCCGAACTAGTCCCTGCATTCAAAGCGGAACTGGATAAAATCCCAAACAGAAAAGAAGAGATCAAAGAGGCCTGTGAAATAATCATTAAGTATGACGGCTATATCAAGAGAGAGCAATTAATCGCAGATAAGATCTCCCGCCTCGAAAACATCCAGATAAAAGGGAAGTTCAATTACGAAGCGATACTCTCCCTTTCCACCGAGGCGCGCCAAAAGTTGACAAAAATAAATCCTGAAACAATCGCTCAGGCAAGCCGGATTCCGGGAGTTTCACCGAATGACATCTCAATATTATTGGTACTTTTGGGTAGATAAAACGAGATGTTCCACGTGGAACATACGAAAATTATAAGACAAAAAAAGAATGTTCCACGTGGAACATATAAATATTAACAATAAAAAATGGAGCAATTCACAAAAGAGCAGAAGCTATCTTTCTTAAGGAACACAGTAAGAAACATTCCTGATTTTCCAATTCCCGGAATCCAGTTTAAAGACGTAACCCCATTGTTCAATACTAAAGAATCTCTATCCACATTGACAGATGTTCTTTTAGAAGAATATAAAGGGAAAGGCATCACTAAGGTAGTAGGAATAGAATCAAGAGGATTTATCATGGGTCCGATAATGGCTCTTGAACTTGGAGCAGGATTTGTACCTATAAGAAAACCGGGAAAACTTCCGGCTGAAGTATTCGAAGAAGAATATGAGAAAGAATATGGTGTGGATAAAATCCAAATCCATAAAGATTCATTATCTGAAGATGATGTTGTCCTTATACACGATGATCTGCTTGCGACAGGAGGAACTATGTTTGCCGCCTATAATCTGGTAAAAAGAATGGGCGTGAAAAATATCTATGTGAATTTTATAATAGAGCTGGAAGAGTTAAAAGGACGGACACTATTCCCAAAAGATGTAGACATTAAGGCTTTGATACAGTTTTCCATATAAGAAATGAATGAATACCTCAGAAATATAATACAGAACATTCCCGACAAACCGGGCTGTTATCAATATTTTGATGACAAAGGAATCATTATATATGTAGGTAAAGCTAAAAATCTAAAAAAAAGGGTTTCGCAATACTTTACAAAAAATCACGATAGCCCAAAGACAAGAATACTCGTCAGCAAAATACGGGATATAAAATATATTATTGTAGATACGGAAGAAGATACCCTCCTACTCGAGAACAATCTGATAAAGGAATTTCAGCCACGTTACAATGTAATGCTCAAGGATGATAAATCTTACCCGTCAATTGTTATCCGTAATGAATATTACCCGAGAGTAGAGCTCACCAGAAAAATTTCGAAAGACGGCTCACAATACTTTGGACCTTATACAAATGTACTAAGCGTAAAAACTCTTTTGGAATTTGTACACAAATTATATCCCATACGCACATGTTCTTTAAATTTAACTCCGGAAAAGATCGCGGAGGGAAAATATAAGGTTTGTCTGGAATATCATATAAAAAGATGCCTCGGCCCATGCGTAGGATTGCAGACTCCGGAAAACTACATAAAAAATGTAGAATCGATAAAAGAGATCCTGAAAGGGAATACAAATCTCGTGAGTGATGAGATCTATGCAAAAATGCTCGAGCTTGCCGAAAATCAGGAATTTGAAGAAGCCAATAAATTAAAAGAAAAATATCTGCTTATTGAGAACTTCAAAAATAAATCTACCGTTGTAAGTAATATAAACTACAATATAGATATATACAGTTACGATGAAGATGAAAGCGCAGCATATATCAATTACCTGAATGTACACAACGGAGCAATAATACAAGCCTATACATTCGAATATCGCAAACGACTGGAAGAAGAGAAGGAAGAACTTCTCGGCCTGGGTATAATTGAAGTAAGGGAACGATTCGGTTCGAAGGCTAAAGAGATCGTCGTTCCATTTTATCCGGACCTCACGCTGGAAGGAGTAGAATTTGTAATTCCCCAGCGTGGAGATAAGAAAAAATTATTGCTTCTTTCGACACAAAACGTAAGACAGTACAAAATAGACAAATTAAAAAAAGCTGAAAGCCTTAACCCCGAACAACGGAGTGTAAGAATACTGAAAGAAATACAAAAAGATTTAAACCTCAAGGAGTTACCGACCCACATCGAATGCTTCGATAACTCAAATATACAGGGAACGAATCCAGTATCAGCTTGCGTTGTCTTCAAAATGGGAAAACCGTCGAAAAGAGACTACCGCCACTTTAATGTAAAAACAGTAGAAGGACCTGATGACTTTTCAACCATGCGAGAAGTCGTTTACCGCCGCTATCGCCGGTTGCTGGAAGAAGAAACTCCCCTACCCCAACTCATTGTTATAGACGGAGGTAAGGGACAGTTAAGCGCTGCCTGCGAGTCTCTTAAAGCACTGGAGATCTATGGGAAGGTCGCAATAGTAGGCATTGCCAAACGGCTGGAAGAGATTTACTATCCCGAAGATTCAATTCCTCTCTATCTTGATAAAAATTCAGAATCGTTAAAAGTGCTCCAACATCTTAGAGATGAAGCCCATCGATTTGGTATTACATTCCACAGAAATCAACGGAGTAAAAGCCAGGTAAAATCGGAACTGGATAATATAAAAGGTATCGGAGACGAGACTAAAAGGCTGCTTCTCAGAGAGTTCAGGAGTGTAAAAAGAATAAAGCTGGCAGAAGACAAAGAACTTGAGAAAATTATAGGAAAGTTCAAGACTGCTTTGATAAGAAAGTATTTCGAGGAGAAAAACAATTGAATATTTTACTAACTTTACTCATAGTAATTTGAACACAATATGGGAGAAAAACCAATTAAAGACCGGGTATTATACGCCGATATACTCCGAACTTTAACAATATATGCTGTTTTCATAATACATGTGTGTGGTGTAAGATGGTATAGTACGGTAGGAACTACTGAATGGCTCGCATTGAATACATATATGACAATGCTCAGATGGTGTATCCCGGTATTCTTTATGCTCAGCGGCATTATAATACTCGATCCTAAATATGACCTGTCGTTTAAAAAACTGTATACCAAAGCGTTGCCAAGATTAGTAATAGCTCTTGTTTTTTGGAGCATCCTATACAGGACACTCTCCCCTATTACATCCATAATATTGAATATCAAAGATGTAACTCTCGATGACTGGCAAAGGATCTATACTGAAATAGCATTAGGCACACCATGGCACCATCTTTGGTTTATGTATGCCATTATTGCAATATATATCCTCTCTCCCCTCCTGCGCGTATTTACAGCCCACGCCGAAAAGAAACACTATTTCTATTTTCTTGTTATCTATTTCATTTTCGGCTCGGTCATACCAAAGATAAATGCCGCCTATAATGTACACATAAGCTTCGGAGTATATGATTTATATTCATATACAGGATATTTCCTTGCCGGATACTTTTTTTCCAGATATGACCTCAGTTCTCTACAGAAAAAAATACTGTACACAGTTGGAATACTAAACATTGTATATGTACTGGGAACCTCCACATATTGGGGTATGGTGGAATTAAGAGGCAGCACCCAGTACTTCGAAAATATGGGCCCTCATACAATGATTTTTGCGTTTTTCATTTTTGTGCTTGCAAAAAATACCATCAGTAACAGTGAAAGGCTCCAAAGGTACAGGAATAACCGGTATATTACCCTTTTGGCCAATTGCAGTCTGGGGATATACCTTGTCCACGATTTTTTCAATATCGCACTCAATATGTTGAATATAAACACTAGTCTATTTCCTGCTGCAATATCTGTACCTGTGCTGGCCTTGTTTGTATATTCAGCATCCCTGTGTGTTGTGCTTATAATCAGAAAGATACCTGTCATTAACAAATGGATTATCTGAACGGATTGTCCAAGAGAGTATAAAAGATCTTCCTCTCTGGAAAGAAAAAAGACTTTTCCTATTGATAAATAGATTGTTAACTTTAAATAATCGAAAGACAGATAGACCTTATTGTTATCAGACCAGCCCGTTCGGGCCATAATTTATTATACTATTCTTCCCTGAACAATCATGTTTGAGAACTCTTTGAATATGTTAATTGTTTATCTAAAGATAACATTCAGTATAAAAACAATCTAAACTTACAGAATTATGAAAAATGACTTATTCTATTCGGCAAAACAAGCTGTGAAATTCTGGTGGGTTTCAATACTCGTGGGAATACTGGCCGTAGCTCTTGGCATCTGGTCCCTGATAACACCGCTAACCACCTTGGTGGCACTTACTCTGGTATTTGCCGTCACATTCTTTGTCAGCGGTATTTTCGAAATCGCCTTTGCCTTATCTAACAAGAAAGTCCTAAAAGGATGGGGATGGACGCTGATAAGCGGTATTATAGACCTTATTTTCGGGCTTATCCTTGTCGCCATGCCTGTAGAAGTAATTGCTCTGGTACTCACCTATTTCGTAGGATTCTGGGTTATGTTCCAATCTATATGGGCAATAGGTTCGGCAGCCGAATTACAACGCAACGGCGTGAACGGATGGGGATGGTTGATGGCATTAGCCATACTGGGGGTCATTATGTCCTTTATCTTTATCATGAGCCCTGCATTTACCACAGGTTTCATTATAGCATTGGTTAGTATTTCATTTATCTCTTACGGTTTCTTCCGTATATATTTAGGATTTAAATTGAAATCTTTGCATAAAGAAATGGATGAAATAGAAAAAGATTTAAAAGAATAATAAACAGGAACACCAGAATTAATGAAAAGGATATGTCAAAAGTAATATTGCGTTAGCAAAGTGTTACCCTCTATTGCCATGCTGAACGGAGTGAAGAATCTCAAGCCTAAAAAACGAGATGTTTCACTCCGTTCAACATGACAACCAACGGTTACAGGAGCATAGCGTATGTAAATAGAATCTAAAAATACTTTTTACACACCATCTTAATATTTTATCAATCAGATACCTAAAGCATTATTGTTACATATAGCTTTTCTATTATTCCCGGCTGCACTTATCGCACATCAGTTTCCATTATAAAAACAGAGAAACTTTATCAATATAGAGAAAAGAAACCGAAAACAAATGACATCAAAAAATATAGAAAAAGTGACATTAAGAAAAATGATACAAAAGTGTTACCTTTGTTACCTTAAAAGTTATCTCCAAAATTCTCCAAGAAAACAAACGAAAACAAAAGTGATATGTATG
>NZ_JBHSGN010000072.1:0-121621 GCF_042654545.1 Dysgonomonas termitidis | reverse complement strand
TAGATAAAAAAAGAATAAAAAACAACAGGACGGATATTTTAGATAATATTCACCTGTTACTTTTTAAATATAAAAGCCTTATTCCGGCGAACATCCTGTTCCCGGAATAAGGCTTTTTGCGTTGAAAACAATTAATAATTACCAGAAAACCTATTCCTGAAAGAATTTAATACTGAAAATAACCGAATCATGCTGATGTCCGAGCCATTTTCTATTCTTAGCCTTTTAAGTAATAATTATTAACATCTTAATTTATGAAAGACATTGTAAAGCTTCTTACAAAAAGGGTTACGATCTTTTGCCTGATACTTAGTTCTACTTCCATGCTGACACTAATAACAAAAGATACAGATAAAATAAGTACATAATCAGGAATGAATCAAAATCTTGTTAATCCGGAAAATAAAAAATAACAGGATAGTACCGGTATCTGCATTCTCCGGATTCCTGCTCTCAATAATACTATTTATACTTCCTAAAAATAGATAAACATGAAAAAGAACGTATTGACAGGTCCTCCTCCTGAATATAGACAGGGTTAGTTACTAACAGCCCTTGGAATGCGACGGGTGTATCCTCTGCAGCCCTTGTCCGGGCAATCTGCAAGTGTAATGATAAAAGACAAAAAAATATTCTATGAGAAAGCCATTCGTATATGGAAAAAGACAAAAAATAGCCAAGTATATTAATTCTTTAATTTAATTAATTATGAGTAAAAAAAAGCATGCATTAAATTGGAAGAGCAGAAAATGGAAAATCGGGCTGTGCCTGGTATCATTTGCGATGCTCTCTTCTGTTATGGGTACTAATAATACCTATGCGAAAAGTTCAGAAGCCCTATTGCAAACTAACGTTTTCCAGCAGGAAAAGAAAAGTGTAACGGGGATTGTAGTTGATGCTACAGGAGAACCTGTTATCGGTGCAACTATCAAAGAAAAAGGCACGCAAAACGGAACAATAACCGGAGTAAACGGTGATTTTACATTAGAGGTAAATACAAATGCGGTTCTGGAAATATCTTATCTTGGGTTTGTAACACAATCTGTAAGTGTAGCCAATACAAACAATATAAAGGTGGAGATGAAGGAGGACACGCAGTCTCTGGATGAAATTATAGTAACCGGTTTCGGTTTGTCCCAGAAGAAAGCGACTCTTACCGGAGCTATCTCGACTATCGGTTCCAAAGACATCGAAAGGTCGTCTGCCAGCACGGTTTCGGGAGCCTTGGTCGGAAAAATCCCGGGATTGAATACCCGCCAGACAGACGGACGTCCCGGAGGAAGCACTCAAATCAGCATCCGTAACATGGGTAATCCGCTGTATGTAATCGATGGTATCCAGTCCGACGGAGGGCAGTTTAACAACATCAACTTCAACGATATCGAGAGCATTTCGGTATTGAAAGATGCTTCCGCCTCTATTTACGGGGTGCGGGCAGCCAACGGGGTTGTCGTGGTAACAACCAAAAGAGGTAGAAGAAATACGAAGAATACCGTATCCGTTAACGGATATTACGGATGGCAAAGCAACTTTAAGTTTGCAGAACCTGCTGACGCAAAAACATATGTAACCAAGTATGTACAATCAGAAACCATGCTCATCTCGCAGGGCCGCATGAGAGAAGACCAACGCAGATATACCCGCGAAGAGTATGGCAAATGGATGGCAGGCACGGAGCCTGGATACCAGAGCTTCAACTGGCAGGATTATATCTGGGGTTCTGCACCGCAATCGTATGTGGATATGAATGTGAGCGGAGGGTCGGAAAAGTCAAATTATTATGTATCTGTCGGCCATCTGAACCAGGATGCGACTGTCCGCAACTATGGCGGATTTAAACGTACCAACGCCCAGATGAATCTGGATGTTCAGGTAACTGACAAGCTCAAAATAGGTGCAGGTTTTAACGGGCGTCTCGAGTCACGTGTCAATCCGGGTGTACCGGGAGGAGACGACTATTGGTTACCGCGTTTCGCCGTATTGAGAAACATACCGACAGTAGGTCCTTATGCTAACGGCAACCCTAATTATCCGCAGGTTACATCGGATGACAAGCAGGTGAATTTTGCTATTCTGAGTTACGACAAATCGGGTAAAATGACTGAGGACTGGCGTGTTATGCAGGTAAATGCCAATGCCGAGTACGAAATAATCAAGGGATTGAAAGCTAAGGCTTTGGTGAGCTACTATTACGCCAATAAATTGTTCAATAACCACGAATATACATACGACCTATTCAGGTATGACAAGCAAACCGACGAATATCTGGTGGACTATACCATGAATACGCCATACCGTGAACGTGTACATGAAGAAGTAACGGAAATGACGTCGAATGTCCAGTTGGCATACGAGAAAAAATTCGGACAACATTCATTGGATGCTGTTGCCGGATTGGAAACTATCAAGCGTAAAAATCCTCACACAAGGGTGGTGTCTACTCCTATTGCCAATAATATGGAAAATATTTACCTGAATGAGATAAAAGAGTTTACCGAATCGCTGGATCAGCCTCAGGCCCGGATGGGATGGGTTGGTAGAGTCAACTACAACTTCGCGGAAAAATATCTTGTGGAACTTTCCGGCCGTTACGATGGTTCATGGAAGTTTCCGCCTAACGACCGTTGGGGATTCTTCCCTTCAGCCTCTGTAGGTTGGAGAATCTCGGAAGAAGACTTCTGGAAAGAAAGCAAAATCTCCGGATTTTTCGATTATCTGAAAATTCGCGGTTCATATGGTCTGGTTGGTAATGATGATACCCCTAATTACAGTGCATTCGACTATATGTCAGGTTATAATTTTGACAGAGGAGGCGCTGTTCTCGACGGCCAGTATATTAAAGGCTCGGAAGCCCGCGGACTCCCTGTAAAAACCTTATCATGGCTGGAAGCGAAGATACTGGACGTCGGTTTTGATGCCGGATTCCTTAACAACCGGTTAAGAGCAGAGGTAAGCTACTTTAGCCGCATACAAACAGGCATTCCGGAACGTAGGTGGGATGTTGTAATTCCTTCCGAAGCAGGATTCGATGTACCGTACGAAAATCTGAACTCTAATGCACACAAAGGTGTAGACGGTATGATAAGCTGGCGCGACAATGTGAACGATTTCGCCTATAATGTCGGAGTTAATGCTACATACGCTCGCTTTTATGACTGGGAACGCTACGACGACCGCAGAGGAAACTCATGGGATAAATACCGGAACAGTATCGTAAAACGTTACGGATATCTGAACTGGGGATTAGAAGCCATCGGGCAGTTCCAAAGTTGGGAAGAAATAGCAGGTTATCCTATCGATAACGACCGCCAGGGAAACAGAACCGTTATGCCCGGTGATGTAAAATATAAGGACATGAATGGAGACGGAGTAATCAATGGTATGGACGAACGTCCGATAGGTTATCGCCAGGATGCAACTCCTGTATTCAACTATGGTATCAATCTGGGAGCAGCCTGGAAAGGCTTTGACTTTGCCGTCGACTTTTCCGGATCGTTATTCTCTACTTATTTTCAACAATGGGAGCAGGCGCGGGCTTTCCAGAACAACGGTAACAGCCCTCAATTCTTATTAGAAGACAGCTGGAGTTTATCTGATATATGGGATGCGAAAAGTCCGCTTATTCCCGGAAAATATCCGATGGCACTCAAAGACCGTAACGGAGATAATACCTATTGGGGAAGTACATTCTGGAAGAAAAATGTCAAGTATTTGAAATTAAGAAATCTGGAATTCGGATACACATTCCCTAAAAGTCTTGTCTCGAAAGTAAACATCAGCAGTCTGCGTTTATATGTAGCAGGAAGCAATTTGTTTGCCCTGAGCAATGTACAAGGTATTGATCCCGAGCAACAGGATGACAACGGTTTGGGATACCCTACCATGCGCGTAATTAATATAGGTGTAAATCTTAAGTTTTAAGAAATCATGAAGAAATATATAATACTGATAGCAACACTACTGTTTGTATCACTGACAGGCTGCTCTGGGTTCCTGGATGAGGAGCCGGACAAAATTTTAAATAATGACCAGGTTTTCAGCGATCCCAAGCTTATAAAAACCACACTGGCCAACTTCTATGGACGCGTTACATGGGGGCAGAATACCGGCGGAGCAGTAAATGATTTTTCGTTTCTGGACGAAGCCGTCCGCCACAACAGGGACGAGATTAATTCTTTTGACCGCAATTGGTGGAGGGTATATGACTATACACTAATTCGGAATATCAACCAGTTTCTGGAAGGTATTAAAGCAACCGCGGTCTTAAGCGAAGATGAAAAGAAACCATTGATCGCCGAAGCCCGTTTCCTCCGCGCATGGTGTTATTTCTGTACAGCCCGCAGTTTGGGTGGAATGCCTATTGTAGGAGATCAAGTGTTCGATTATACTCCCGGCATGGATATTACAACGATGCAGTTGCCTCGCTCTTCGGAAGCCGGGATATATGATTACATCATTCAGGAATGTAACGAAATAGCCGGTGCATTGCCTGTAACCACCAATGTGAACTCGGCCCGTGCCAATAAATGGACAGCTAAAATGCTTGAAGCCCGTGCCGCTTTATATGCAGGTTCTTTGGCAAAATATAATGTAACTCATCCCAATCTGACAGTCGAGGGTGGTATTGTAGGTATCGATGCCGGTAAAGCTTCTGCATATTACCAGAAAGCGTTTGCTGCTGCCGACGATGTGGTGAAAAACAGTCCGTATGTATTGCAGGCAAGAAAGAACGACAACAAAGCGCGGAATTTCTTCGAAGCAGTCAGTGTGAAATCAAACAATACCGAGGTAATATGGTCACGCGACTATCTGGTACCTAACAGTAAACATTATTATACTAAGGACTGTATTCCACGCTCTATTGCCGGTGAAGCCACATCATGCTATTTGTCCGTATTATTAAATCTGGTTGAAGAATTTGAACCTGTTGATACGGCAACTCCCGGACAAGGTGCGAAGTTCAATATCGGAACTATTGCAAGCCCCGTATTTTATAATACGCCTACCGAACTTTTCGAAGCCAGAGATCCCCGTCTGGGAGGTACTGTCTTATATCCGGGTTCTTTCTTCGGCGGAGCGGAGATCGTTTTACAAGCCGGACAGTTGGTAAAAGACGGAAGCAGTTGGAGAAAGGTTGCGGCGTCCTTCGACAATATGGGAGATAAAGATGCAAATGGGAAACTGGTAACTTCTGTCAACGGACCTATAATGTCTAACGATATAAACGTAAATAAGACCGGATTTACCATCCTTAAGTTTCTTGATGAAAATCCATCAGCATCAACTTTCACCGGTTCTGACACATGGAGTACATACTTCCGTATGGCTGAAGCCTATCTGATTGCCGCCGAAGCACTGGTAGAGACCAATAAGGCTGATGATGCCCTGCCATACATCAATAAGGTACGCGAACGTGCTGGTGTAAAACCATTAGCTACTGTAACATTCGACAACATCGTTCACGAAAGGCGCGTAGAATTCGCATTCGAAGATCAACGCTACTGGGACATGAAGCGCTGGCGTCTGGCTGATAAGTTATGGAACAGGCAGGCCGAAACAGCTAAGCGCAGAGGGTTATATCCTTACCTGGTAGTAGCTCCCGGCGATCCTAACAATGGAAAGTGGTTCTTCGAAGAAGTCAATATGAACTTTCTATACCCGAACAATATGCACTTTGAAGATCGGAACTACTATGCAGATATAGATCAAGGTTGGATAAATAAAAATCCGAAATTGAAGAAGAATCCTTATCAATAATTAAATAATATGATTAAAATGAAGATATCATTTTCAATAATTTTACAGGCAGTGCTGTTCTTCTTTTTACTTACTTCTTGCGGAACAGACAACTACGATGCCCCTGAATCTCTATTAGCCGGCAAAGTCGTTTACAAAGGCGAACCAATACAGGTGCGGGGCACGAATGAAAGGGTACGTTTGCAGCTATATCAGGGTGGATACCAGAATTATACACCTATTGAAGTATTCGTAACCCAGGACGGCTCTTTCTCCGCCAGATTGTTTGACGGAGAATACAAGATGGTGACCCGTGATAACAATGGCCCTTGGGTCAATTCACGCGATACCACATACATTACTGTCAAGGGTAATACTGTGCAAAATATGGAGGTAACCCCTTATTTCACAATAACCAATGCCGATATGAAACTATCAGGCAAAAAGGTGACTGCTACTTTCACTGTCAACCAAATTGTGACGAACCGCCAGATAGAGCGTATTTTACTATTGGTGAACAGGACTCAGTTTGTAGACGATGATATCAGGATAGACCGCATCGATTACACTGGTGCTGACGCTAAAACAGGCTCTCTTTCCTATTCATTCGATATAAACGATGAGGCAAATAATGCTGCTACTCTTTTTGGCCGCATTTGCGTTTGGACTGCCGGTGCCGATCAGGGAATATATTCTCCTGTATTTCATCTGAAATAATTTATATTGTAGCCGGAAAGGTATTCAAATGCCTTTCCGGCTCCTCTTTTATTATGTATGAACCGGGAAGCCGCAAGATTTCGTGCTTTTTCCCTCCGGAGCTTTTTTACTCCCTGTAAATTTGAGCCCTAAAGCCTTATCACTTTATCGGCTACATATTCAAAATCTTTCAGGTGCGTAGCCATCAGAATGGAAATATTGGGATGTCGGTGTCTGATATTCCGGAAAATGGCAATCGCGTTCTCGGAGCTTATACCGGCCGTGGGTTCATCTACGACCAACAGTTGCGGTTTTTTGAGCAAAGCCTGTGCCAGCAGCAATTTTTTTCGTTGTCCGCCGCTCAATATCTCGCCGTTTTCACCCAGCCAGCTAGCCAGTCCATCGGGAAGCGACAAACGCCAACTTTCCAGATCGACGGTTTCCAATACCTGTTCAATCGCTTCATCGGGGTAACCCTCAAAATTTTCACGCAGTGTTCCGGTAAGTAAATAAGCTTTCTGGGTAACATAAATGCATTCGGGAACAGGCAGGCGCGGCAATTCCGTATCATCGTTCCACGTTAGTGAGCCGCTCAGGCGATATTCGGGGTGAAAAAGACTGTTGAGGAGTGTGGTTTTTCCTTTCCCTGTTTCACCGAAGATCGCAATCCATTCACCTTTTCTTATCTCTAACGACACTTCGCTGGTACGCACGGATGTTTCAGGTATTTTTGCACTGAAATTCTTTAAGTTCAGACTTTCCATGCCGGAATGAATTTCCACCGTTTCCACAGGCTGTTCTCCTTGTTTGATAATTGTGTCCACATCTTTGATCTGGCGTGCAACCGCACTTTTTTCAGATTTTCCCGAAAAAAGCATTTCTGCCAATTCGGCCTGCGCCATGATACCGAAGAAAATTCCGATAGCTACCGGTGCATCTATATCGTAATTGTGTGAATCCCAGAGTAAGGATGCGGCAATGTAACTAAATCCCAGTCCGGCAATCAGTTGCAGCCAGAACGAATTGATTTGCAGTTTCTCTTCCAACTGTTCGAGTTGTAACAATCTATGTTCGTATTGTGCGATAGCCTTCCCTTCCATCCCGTATTTCGAGATTTCTATCCGGCCCCTGAAGCTCTCAATGAGAGCCTGATTGTTACCCTCGCGATGCACTTTCAGTTCCCCGTAAAGTTTTCTGTTTTTCCTGAAAATTAATTGAGGGACAATAAATAGAAGAATAGCGGATGAAACCAGAAATTCTATGGCTATGGTATGTGAGAATACGGCAAGGAAGAAAAAGTAGATGCTGAGTGAGAGTATGAGCGCGGTAAACGGCAGTATCCACAGAAGAATATGGTTCAGTATCTGGTCTATACCGTGTGTGCTGTTTTCGAGCAGCGCCGAATTGTTGTTGACCTGTTTCCTGAAATAGGGAAATTTGGCTACCGACTGGAATATTTTCAATTGCAGGCTTTGCTGGGCGTCTAGTGTGGTTTTGTGGTTTTCTAACCGCTCGAAATACCTCATAGCCGTCCGGAACAGTGCCGATAAACGGATAATAGCTGACGGAACCAGATATGAGAATGTAGTGTTTGCAGTAATGAATACTACGCTACAAATAGCCAGAAACCATCCGGAGATAGCAGGAAGGGCTATGAATGCCACCGTCCAGAGGAGCAACAGGAAAAAGCCCCGCAACCATTTTCCCGCTAAGGGCTGTAATATATATTTTACTATAAATTTATTCATAATTCATTTGTTCTCCCCAGTTTAAATTCACGATTGTATCAGCGACAGCATCGAACATTTTCTCATGTGATGCTACAATGAGCAGCTGATTTTCTGACAACTTTACAATTTGCGAAAGAATAACTTCTGCCGTATCGGCGTCCAGATTTGCCGTAGGCTCATCCAGAATGGCTATTGGCTTAGGATGCAGCATCATGCGTGCAAGCGTAACCAACTGTTTTTCCCCGCCTGATAGCTGTTTACCGTTGTGGCTTAACGCGGTTTGCCAACCATCTTCTTTCTTGGCAAGAATTTTGTCTAAAAATTCAGGATAACGGTTATTTCCACCCGCTTCCTTATCGAGGAAAACATTGTATTGCAACGTTCCGTCGAAGATGAAAGGAAACTGATTCATATACGACGAGTTCACTTTCAACCATTGTTTCGACCATGCATTGTCTTTCCCGTTTACCGAAACTGTACCGTCTTGTGCAGGCAGGCTTCCGGCACATATTTTCAGTAGTGTAGATTTCCCCGAACCCGAAATACCTTTCACCAGTACCAGCCCTTTCGCAGGTAATTTCAGATGGATGTTATGCAGAACTTTTACCGGAGAATCGGGATAAGCAAAGTTCAGGTCATTGATCTCAAAAGAGCCAAACTCTTCCTTCACATCAGCCGGAGGCATATCTGTATCTTCGTTCAGTAGGGGTATCAGCAATTTTGCCGATGCCAGAGCTTTGTTCCGGTCGTGATAGGCGCTCACGAATTTTCGCAGGTAAAAGAAGAAATATGGCGAAATAGTGAGCAAAAATAATGCGGTACGAAAATCGTAACCTTTTCCGTAATTGGGTCCTGTCATAATACCAAGTAGGCTCATCCCCAAATAGATAGCAATGATAGCGATACAGATTGTAACAAAAAACTCCAGTACTGCCGATGACAGAATGGCTACGCGCATCACATTGGTAGTCGCTTTGTTCAACTCCTTGCTTTTCCCTGACAGGAAACGGTATTGCGGTTTGAAGTTGTCTAAATTGACAATTTCGGCGATAGTCTGGAGACGGTTGTAAAAAACTGCTGAATATTTCAGGAAAAGATTGATGTGTTTTTTATGAAGAGCTTCCGCACCCACGCCGATAACGATCATTTGCAGTGGGATGACCACTAATGAAACCAAAAGCACGATACCAACCCACTTTTCCATCCAGAAACTGACTGCCAGAAGCATCCCGCTCACCAGAAGCGACGCCATCGCGTAAGGGATGAAAAAAGCGTAAAAGGGTTTTAGGTCTTCGCTTATCCGGGTAACGAATAAGGTACTCGATACGGAGTCGGATTGATTATTGTTAAGCAATATCGGATAAAGTTTTTTCCTGACCCTGGAAACGATGATATTTCCGGCCTTATAATTAAACAACGATGCGAAATGGGCAAAAATATATCTGCCTGTGAGAAATACCAGCGCCAACAGCAGGGTGTTAGGCCGAAGCTGTCCGTCGTTCAGCCACAAAGCGGCGAATTCCGACAGGTACCAGCAAAAAACAACAAAACATCCCGCGCTTAAAACCGTAAATAACGAAGCTGAAATATATGCCCCTTTCGCCTCGGCTATTTTTTTACCCAGCCAGCGGGAGGCATTTTCCTGATTTGAGATCATTGATTGTCTATGATTTTGATTTCCATTACATGAAAATGTGTGGATATTAAATGAACTAAGTGGTTTTACTCTATTGATAACAAAGATAATTATTTATTTAAAATAATCATTGCCGTAACAGGGGAAACGCGTCAGAAATTGGCTGTTATAATTATTAGTTAAATTAACTTTTATTAATTTCTTAATGTTAAAAACTGACATATCTGACACTTTTTTTTCTGTCTTTATCTCGCGATTTTTGTATTTGTTAACTATATATAATTAAAAGGTAACTTTTCAGTTATCAGTAAACAGTTATCAGTTAACAATGCCTTTCTCGTAACTACCCGAAAGGCGAAGTAACTTGTAACTATTAAAAGGTAACAAAGGTAACACGGAAAACAATTAAGAATTAAGAATGAAAAATTAAGAACCAACGGTCAGCGGAGCTAATTCTTTTCCTTGCAGATTCTTATATCCTCTTTGTCATGTTGAACGAAGTGAAACATCTCCTAAATCGAAGGAGATCCTTCGTTTCACTCAGGATGACAGCAGAAAATAACGCCCGCTTCGCTCTGCCGAACGTTGTTTCTGAATGCAATGAAGAATCCCGACCCTCCAAAAACGAGATGTTTGCCTCGCCTTCGCTTCGGCGATTTGCAATTCACTCCGTTCAACATGACAACCAACGGTCACAGGAGCGTAGTGTATGTAAACAGAAAGCAAAAATTACTTTTGACACACTCTCTCCCAAAAGGTAACAAAGGTAACAGATATATCAGTTAACAGTAAACAGCCATCAGTAAACAGTATCGTGGTCTGTCATGCTGAGGGAAACGAAGCATCCCGTCAGAGAGTAGTTAACAACCTTTCTCTCGTATCTTTCTCCAAAAAGGTAACAAAGGTAACAGTATTTACAGTCATCAGTCAACAACTCGTAAGATGTAGAACTTTGCGCCTTTGCGTCTTTGCGTGAAACAAAACAAAACGCCAGCCAACTTGTAACTCGTAACTGCCCGAAGGGTGAAGTAACTCGTAACTGCTTTAATCAATATTTCAAAGAACTAATATCTACATATATAGATAAACTTTTTCAAAAATATTTAATTTCGCGTGTTTGCCTTATTGATGCAAATATGTAATCAATTTAGCAATCGTGTAAATGCCCTTGTACTAAAAGGCAATGCGGGTATATAAGGCATAGAAGAGGCCGGGATACTCCAGTGAAGGAGATGGCAGACGGTGTCTCAGATCCGGGAGTTAAATACAGGGCTTTACAAAGCAATAAATCCCTAAGCCGAAAGACTTGGGGATCTATAAATTCAGGTTTAATTGTTAACCGGATCTGTTAGAGCTTCTTTAATCCGCTCAACTGTTTTTTATCTGTTACAGGAACAATACTTATCGCGTAACCTCCTCCCGGCGCGGAGTATTGTTTCAGCCGGGATTTATTTGTAATGATAGCTCTTCTTATCTCATAAGCCTGGGGATTGGTTTTGTAATGGGCGTCCTTTGCATCAGAATAAATAGTTGCGACATACTGTTTTCCTTCATCGAGAAAATCAAAAACGATGTTAGAAGAAAATCCATTTTCCCCTGCCACGTTTCCTACAAACCAATTGCCTGTTCCTTTGGCTTTACGGGCGACTGTTACATACTCTCCCGGTTCTGCTTCGAGGTACCTGCTGTCGTCCCAGTCCAGTGCCACATCCTTTATGAACCGGAAGGCGTCGGTAAAACGTCCGTAGTGTTCCGGAAAGTCGGCCGCCATCTGCAAGGGGCTATACATCGTTACATACAGTGCCAGCTGATTGGCCAGAGTACTGTTTACATGTGACTTATTGTTTGGATTGATTTTTTCGATGTCCATTTCGAAGATCCCCGGTGTATAATCCATAGGGCCGCCGATAAGGCGGGTAAAGGGAAGTACTGTCACATGGCTAGGCTTGCTGCCGCCAAAAGCCTGATATTCTGTACCCCGGGCCGACTCGTTGCCTATCAGGTTAGGCCATGTACGGGAAAGTCCTGTAGGCCGGGTCGCTTCATGTGCGTTTACCATGATTTTATGTTCTGCGGCTTTCTCTATAGCATATTGGTAATGATTGTTTAACCATTGGCTGTAGTGATACTCTCCTCGTGGGATTATATTACCTACATAGCCGGACTTCACCGATGTGTACCCGTTTTCGTTCATAAATTTATATGCAGCATCCAGATGGCGTTCATAGTTACGGATTGAAGCTGAAGTTTCATGATGCATCATCATCTTCACGCCCTTGCTTTTGGCATAATCACGTATTCCTTTCAGGTCGAAATCGGGGTAGGGGGTAAGAAAGTCGAAAACATAGTCTTTAGAATTTCCGAACCAGTCTTCCCAGCCTACATTCCAGCCTTCGACCAATACGGCGTCGAACCCATTTTCAGCCGCAAAATCAATATATTTCTTTACATTTTCGGTAGTTGCGCCATGTTTTCCGTGAGGCTTTACCTTCGAATAATCAGTTATCCCCAGCTGTACACCCGGCAGATCGTAGGTATATGACCATTCACTTTTTCCGGTAATCATTTCCCACCATACACCTACGTACTTAACAGGCTTGATCCATGACGTGTCCTTTATTTTACAGGGCTCATTCAGATTGAGGGTGATATTGGAAGCCAAAATATCCCTTGCGTCGTCGCTTACTATGATTGTGCGCCAGGGGGTATTGCACGGAGCCTGCATATGGCCTTTTGTGCCGCCGGCATCCGGAGTTAACCACGATTCGAATACAAAATTCCTGTCATCCAGATTCAGGTGCATACAGGCATAATTTATTAGTGCCGCCTCATGCAGATTAATGTAGATACCGTCATCTGTTTTCATCTGTAATGCAGTCTGTACACCTGTAGGGGAAAAAGGAGTCTGTGACGCGTTAGGAGTAATAGCTCCCTTCATCAATCCCCTTATTTCCGACAGCCGGGATGTTGTAAAATCATATTCCTGCGTGTCGTAATCTCCGGGTATCCAGTACGCTGTGTGGTCTCCGGTCATGGCAAACTGGGTACGTTCTTCCTTGATGACAAAGTAAATCAGGTTCTTTTGTTGCGGAAATTCGTATCTGAAACCTAATCCTTCATTAAATAAACGGAAGCGTACTACCATCTGCCTGTCTGTCCCTTTTTGGTTGAGAGTGACCGCCAGCTCGTTATAATGGTTACGGATGTCTTTGGTTTCACCCCATACGGGCTGCCATGTTTCGTCAAAAGCAGCTGTTTCCGTGCCGGCTAACTCGAAATTATCGTATAATGATGTCTTCGGGTCTTTGTTTTCGGATTTTATATCCATTTCGGCTCCGAATTCTACTTTGGTAGTACTCCCTGTTAATTCAAGCCCTAATTTACTCGGTTTGATAACAGCTTTACCTTTGTAATCAAGTTGATAAGTAGGTATTCCCCCATCCTGTATGGAAAATCTCATAACCAAATTCCCGTCCGGAGACCTTAATTCCTGAGCAAAAGCTATTCCCGCTATTAAGCAAACGCCCAATAGTATAAGTGTTTTCTTCATATTTATCTTATTTGATTGATATATTTACGGATTTTCGTTTATCAGGTATCTTCACCCAGCATTCTTTTGTTACCTCATTCCAGGACCATTCCGGAGACGCGAAATCTTTTTCCAGTTTCTCCAGAATTATTTTTTCATCTACATTACTGGTAACATTACCATCCACAGAAACCGTACCGGGCTTTTTATCCAGATGGTACCTGAGAACAATATTCCTTTTTTCGGATTGTTTAAAGCCTTTGTCCTCAGGCTCGACAGTTGTCGAAAAACTATCGGCAAAAGTAGTACAGGCAAAATTTGTCTTTGAATAAACATCTTTCAGATAGTCGAGATTCTCACCTTCATCTTCGTATAGTTCAAATTTTGCGGTTTCGTCTTCATAATTTGGAAAAATATGGATAAATAAAGGATAATCCTTCTTCTCGTGTATGTATTGCATAACAGGCATCATCGGGATAACAGAGCCTTTTTTTACGAAGATCGGAATTGTATTTAGCGGCGCGCGGTATGCGACAGTCTGGCCACCCAGATAAACAGTCTTTTTATCATTAAAGTCTATCCATTCCCCGTCGGGCAGGTAAACCCGTTTTACCCGTTCTCCTTTTTTCAATACGGGAGCTACCAGCATTTCTTCTCCAAAAATGAACTGGTTATCAATTTTAACGGCTTCCGCATCGTTAGGATATTCCATAAACAGCCCCCTTGTTATCGGCAACCCTGTATCATGCGCCTTGCGGGAATAGGTGTACAAATATGGGAATAGCTGGTACTTCAGTTCTATTGCGGCTTTGCTGTTTTTCTCTACTACATCGCCGAACATCCAGGGTTCTACCGCGTTATCCCCTTCGTGGTGGGCACGGCTTAAAGGACAAAATACACCAAATTGCATCCAACGGGTATATAATTCACCCATGGCATTGTAGTCGGTAATATCTCCGCAATAGCCCGATATATCGGTTGTCCAGAAAGGGATGCCACCTAATCCGGCAGACACCCCTACTGCCACCTGATTTTCGAGCTGGGACCAGCCTTCCAGTACATCGTTGCCGTTCCCGCTATCGTTGGTCCAGCCGAATGTATAGCGTTGAAGGCCCGCATAGGCCGAGCGTGTCATCTGGAAAATGCGACGGTTCGGGTTACGTTTTTCGAATTGCTCTTTTACCATCTTATCCCATGTGAGGCCATATACATTATGTATTTCGCTGTGCATGCCGATGTGATGTTTCATATTCAGGCGGTCTGTATCTTCTTCGTTGCTCCATGCAGGTTCACCCATATCTGTCCAAAAGCCGCTGATGCCATCGTCTATCGGTTTTTGCTGATAAGTGCCCCACCAGTCGGCAACTCCGGGAATAGTGAAATCGACAACACCGCAGTTTCCTCCCCATGGCCAAGGCATATCATACGATTTGCCATTGCGGATATCTTTTACAAAGTAGCCCGATTTATCGGCCTCCTCCCATTGCTTCTTATTCGCCTGCGAAACGACAGGGTCTTGCGAGACAATCATCTTAAAGCCCTGTTCTTTTAATGTTTTCAGCATTCCTTTAGGATCGGTATAGTTTCCCCGACGCCATTCGAAATCCTGCAGATACTGTGTCCAGCCTATATCCTGATAAATAATATCGCAGGGTATCCTGCGCTTGCGGAATTCAGCGGCTACTTCCAGCGCCTGCGCTTCTTTTGTATAAAGACCGCGGGACTGGGCGAAGCCTAATGCCCATTTGGGCGGCATGATCGGTTTACCGGTCAGGTCAATGTATTGTTCCTGTATATCTTTGTAGTCTTTCCCGAAAATGAAATAATAGATGAACGCTCCGTCCGGGGCCTCGAATGAATAATATTCGTCTGATTCGGTACCAAACTTAAACTCGGTCTTATATGTATTGTCGAGGAATATACCATAATGATAACTGCTCATAAAGAAAGGGATACTCTTTGCCAGAGGGTCTTCCGTAACACTGTAGCAGGGCCGGTCACTGTTCCACATCTTGTAAGAGCGTCCGCGACGGTTCAACGGGCCTGTTTTTTCTCCCAAGCCAAAGAATTGTTCATCGTTACGCAATACTTTGAAGGCTTTTACGGCTTTTGCATCAGCCATATGCCCTTTGTCCTTAAAATCGCTGAAAACCAGCTTTTGCCATTTGTCGAATATCTGTAACTGCATCGGGTTCTTATTTACCCTGATACGGAGCTTCGATGTAAAGATCTCATAGCATGACGGTTCGTCATTCACATCTATTTTACCTATATCTTCAAGATTCTCATTTACTACGGCAAATGATTCGTTGTTCCGTATAAATTTCCCCGATTGGTCGAACCAGACTTTTACCACAGAACTGCTGTTTATTGTCAAAGACAGTTTTGAACCGTCTTTGCCATTGAAAATGACCTGATTCCCGTTTTTCGTATAGGAAATACATTCCCCGGCAACCAATGTTACCGAAGAAAGTACTAAACCTGTAATAAATAACCAAACCTTTCTTATCATAACCTTCTAACCTTTTCCTGATTAATATTCCAATACTATCATATCCCAATACTTGAGCGTAGGGATCGTTATTAAGACTTCGTTTCCGGATTGGGAAAATTCCAGATTACTGGCAACTCCGCCATTGATGTCCGGTGAAGCTAGCCATACTTTTGACACTGTTTTAGATGCCCCTATTTTTACCTGTATATCGGTGACTAAAGCCGGCTCTTTTTGAGTCCCGTTTGTATCACGCCATTCCATAGAGCTTGCATTGGTGAAATTAATCAGATGAATTACTTCTCTTTCCGCAAATTTTTTGCCTGATACGGCTACATTACCTTGCGATGCCGGCCAGCTCCCGAAGGAAATTTTTGCGTTGGCGGACTGGATATTGACGGATGAAAAATCACCTCCGTCACGCAACAGATTCTGATAACCGACAAGGAAATCGTAATAATGTGTAAGGGCTCTTTTTGTTTCCGACTTCATCTGCAGATTGGAATTGGGGAAATATTCGTTTGCCAGATAGTGTTCTCCCAGTTCCAGATGAGCCCCGCCAAATGAAAATATTACGGCATTGGCCAACAATATCCCCGGAGTATTGATATAGCCGGTATTGCCTGACCTGGCATAGTTCATATATGCGGCCAGAATTGTAGCCTTTGTATTTTCGCTATAATTGTTATTGTCCAGAATTACCTGTGATAGTTGTTCGAACGTTTTGGATTCATCCCATATTTCGGTATAAAGGAAATCAACATCGGATTTGGCGATGCCTTTCTGCTGTCCGTATTGGGAGACCGCGTTCATAACTAATCGTTTATCAGGATTAGCCTGTTTCATTGCCGATATGAACGGCATATACATCTCGTCAAGTTTTACAATATCTCCATTGTAATCATAAACGGTTCCTCTGTTTCCCAACTGGTCGATATGATAACCATCAAAGTCGAACACCTGGTAAATATCTTTATTCCTGCCCGCCATGTAATTCTGCCACTCCGTATTACCCGGATCTGTCAAGTAAATACTGCTGCGAAAAGGTGCATCGAGGTGATGATTGTCTTTTTCGGAATGATCCTGGTCTTTAAATATATACCATTCTTCTTTTACTCCGTCTGTTGCGGCATTACTTAAGGCCCCGAAAGCAAGATTATAGAACATGGCTTTCATCCCTTTATTATGAGCCGCCTCGATATATCCTTTAACGGTGGATAAATAGCATATTCGCCCGATGAGATCCGGCCAGGAAGCTGAAGGATTTTCAACAGTTCCGGCAAGGGGGCGCTGATGATCATGCATCCAGTCATAAAACTGGATGCCATTCATATGGTAACGGTTGAGCGTTTCTATATTATTTTGTATCTCACTTCCGGAAATTTTGCCGTATGAAGACAAAAATCCATAGCGGGGAAACTTCTTCCAGTCTGACGATACGTCCACAGCGATACTCTGGTATATCTTCTCCTTGCCGTCTATAACTTCATAAATGTCGACCATATATCCTTTGTAATCATCGGATGGGGGAGTCCAGCTCCACGAAGTAGACGATAAGGCATCTTCAGAAATCACTTTTCCCAGGTGCGAGTATCTGATTTTTACATTTCCCGGAGGCTTCTCCTTCAAAGTGAAAAGAATGGATTCGCCCGGTTTATAACAGGCTTTATCCGTATTCAGATCTGCTTTGAAATAAGTTTCACCATATATTACGGGATCATTATTTGTGTCATAATAGTCTTCACAACTATATAGAAAAACCGATAAATAAAATAGAACGAATGCATATGTTTTTTTCATGTCTTAACATCTTAAAGTAGTGAGGGTGTGTCAAAAGTAAAAATACACTATCAAAGTGTTACTCTCTTTGTCATTGGCTCCGCTTCACACTGCCGAACGTTGTTTCTGAATGAAATGAAGAATCCCGGCTCTCCGGAAACAAGATGTTTCACTCTGTTCAACATGACAAAAAGGAACCTAAAAATACTTTTGATACACCCCGACCATAAATTTTATTATTGTTTTTTGATTATAACAGTTTCTTTCAACTGGTTCAGTTCAATTGTATATGTTCCGCCCGCGGATATTCTCCACTTATAGTCTGCACCTGCTCCCGGATAGTTGTAAACTATGTTTTCTACCTCTCCGGTCGGATTCTTATCTGCTTCACCGGCAATGAACCACGCGCCGTTCCAGTCACTCTGTTTATCCAGTGTGAATTTTAATTCTCCGGTATTTAAAGTCCCTGTCCATGTAAATATATACGGATCGGATGAGACCGTCATAGGCGCGGCATTAGCTATATCCCAACCACTGGAAGTTGCGTCTCCTATCATATAAATCATGGCAAAAGGCGTAAAAGGTACAATATCTATTTTCATATCGCGGGTATCGAGCCTTATCTTATAAACACCGCCGGAAATATTCCATTTATAATCGGGATCGCCTGCCCATTTATCCACATCGAGTTTAGTCCCTGCCGACTGCTGGTCTGTTACAGGACGCAGGAATACGGCATCCCAGCTTCCGGCAACTGTCCCTATCTTAAAATCACCGCCGGCGGATAAATCATCATTGTAATGGAATACGAACGGATCGAGCGGGTCAACGGTCATCGGTTTGAATGACCAGCCGCTGGGATTACCGACAAACCACAGTTCGGTAAATTCAGGGCCTTCTCCCCTTGTAATGCTGACAGTCATTGATATCAGGTTTACTTTGATAGTATATGTACCACCTTCTGTAATTACAAATTTATCGTCCTGATCATTATCTGTCTCCCGAAGCACTAGTTTGGTCTCATTTTCACCCTTATTGTACGAAGGCAGGAATTCTCCCAAAGTAGTTATAAACTTGAGTTCCCCGGTAGAGAGTGCACCTGTCCAGGAGAAGGCTTTAGGTGTATTTGTAACGGGTTTCATCTCGGTGGCATCACCGGCATTCCATCCGTTCGGCGCCGCCCCGCCTATTATATACAATGTTTTGGTAATAGGCTTATGGGTTTTAATATTTATAGCCTGTACCGGCGAAATCTGGGATTCAATATTTTCTGAAGCTACTTTTGCTATAACACGATATTGGAATGTGGCTCCGGCAGATGGCGCCATGCCGAATTTTTCGATAAGCAGGTCATTCAGCTCTTCATTTTTATATGATTTTTCGTAAATATTACGGCCTATTTCCAGTGATATTCCATCTTCAAAATCACCGTCCTGCCTGTCCAGTTGGAAAACATAATCTATAGCCAGCCCCGTTCCATTGTTTGTGCCGGATGTCCATGCGAACTTTATGGCTTCTGAAGACGGATTCAAAGCATCCAGTTCTACTGACTCCTTTGACGCGCTGACAACCAATGGCTGGCCGCCTTTATTATATTCAGTATTATCCTCATCGGTACAAGACCAGGCGAGCAATAACATTGTTAATAGTCCTATTATTTTGAATGGTTTCATGATAATCAATGTTTTAAGAATTAATATCCCGGATTTTGTTTTAAGTTTGGATTTGTATCTATCTCTTTCTGAGGAATAGGAAACAACAAATGTTTTTGTGAGGCGTTTATTTTGCCTACAGAATGCAGGAAGTCGAGAGCATACCGTCCATTGTCCCACCGTATCATGTCGAACCAGCGATGCCCTTCAAATGCTAATTCGATGCGGCGTTCATGTCTGATCTTATCCCGCATCTCATCTTGTGTCAGTCCTTCTACATCACTACGGTTAGCCAGCCCTGCTCTCTTTCTTACCTGATAAAGCGGTTCTTCCGCGTCGGAAGTTTGCCCGAGTTCGTTCAGAGCCTCGGCTTTCATCAGTAGCACATCGGCATAGCGCAATACAATAACGCTTGCTGAATTTGTATTGTAATCGGCTGACACCGAAAGAGGCACTAAGAACTTACGGACATTATATCCTGTATTTGACATATTCGATTTATATGTATTTCCGTCGAAAGATAGACAGCCTTCGTAAAGGATCGTTTTATCTTTTCGCAAATCGCCGTCCTCATACTGGTCTGTAAATTCCTGAGTAGGCTGATTCCATCCGTAAGCGCCGCCTACCCATCCCGAGTTTCTGGGACCCATGTATGTACTCAGCCAGCAAGCCTGGTTTTCATCATCCCAGAAACCAGCTTTTGTCAGTCCGTAGTATTGTACTTCGAAGAGAGATTCGGCTGTATTTTTATTTTTAGCCTCGCCTCCGAAACATCCACTATAATCAGGATTCAGTGTATAACCGAGGCTTTCCACTAAATTACACATTTCCAGACTTTCCTTATATTTTCCTAATGTCAGATAAACCTTTGCCAGCATACCCGCCGCCGCGCCTTTAGATGCACGGCCTATGTCGCTTCCCGAATATTCCTCCCGTACAGGCAGGAGTTCGATCGCTTCTTTCAGGTCGGGGATGATTACTTCATTGTAGATGGTCATTTTGTCTGTCCGGGCAGGTTTGAGGTTATCGCCCGGCTTAGGTGTGCTGGTTGCCAATGGCACATCGCCAAACAATTGTACGAGGATGAAATAATAATGTGCCCTTAAGAATTTCGCTTCTCCGATACATCTGTTTCTCAATGTCTGGTCTATATCCAGGGAAGGGATATTCTCCAGTACCGTATTACAATACAGAATCCCGGGATTTGGACCGCGCCATATATCCAGAGCCGCGGCATTATCGGTAGTGGTTACAAAATTGGCCAGGTCGACAGTCTCGATCCCGTCAGTACCGCCTCCGGCTCCTACTTCACTATTGCCGGCAACAATATCCAGTGTCCATATACGCATATTATACAGTTTGGGACGCTGTAGAGGCTGATATGCCCCATTCACGAGGGCAATAGCGGATTCTTTATCGGTCAGAGCTTCCGCACTCGGGTCTTCATAAGGGTCCTTGTCTAAAAAATCTGAACAGGAAACCAGTAAGGACGCTAATATAATAAAGCCTGTATATATTATTTTTTTCATGATTTTTTCTTTTTTGATATTAGAATTTGACATTCACTCCGAAACTGATTGTACGTGTAAGCGGATATGTACTCAGGTCTACACCATTGGCTCCGACTTCGGGATCAAATCCTGAATATTTGGTGAAAGTGTAAAGATTCTGGCACGACATATATAAACGTACTGTTTGCAGATAAGCTTTCTTCGAAATAACTTGCGGCAGTGTGTATCCTAATGTCAGGTTTTTAATTCTTAAATAGGAACCGTCTTCCACAAAACGGTTTGAATGGCGGGCATTTTTATTCGGGTCGCTGTATACAGCCCGGGGAACCGAATTGCTTGTGCCTTCGCCTGTCCACCGGTCGAGGACTTTTGCTGTCTGATTCTGAGGTACGGCCATTCCTTCCTGCCAGATGCGGTTAGCATTGTAAATATCGTTTCCGGCAACCCCTTGCAGGAATATCTGCAAATCGAAATCCTTATAGGCAAAGCTATTGTTCATGGAAAACGACCATTCAGGAGTGGGATTACCTATATATGTGCGGTCGTTATCATTTATTACTCCGTTACTATCTAAGTCCATGAAGCGTATATCGCCCGGAGCTGTTCCTCCCGGAACCTGAATCGATGCGTTATTGACCTCATTCCAGTTCTGAAATAAGCCGTTGGTTACATAGCCGTAAAATGAATTGATCGGATTACCTTCTGCATTTACCAATACTTTCGTCATATTAATATCGTTGCCTGTAAACAAAGGAACACCATCATTCATGCTGATTACCTTATTTTTATTGAAAGAAACATTCAGGTCTGTGTTCCATTCCAGTTCTCCTCTGAGGTTTTGGGACGATACAGTCAGTTCCCATCCCACATTGCGGACATTTCCGGCATTTACGCTTGGCACATCGGGTGGCACATCGTTATAGCCTGTTGTAATAGGTACTGCCATCGGGACAAGCATATCGGTCGTGTTTTTAATATATCCATCGAGCGAAAGATTGACGCGTTGGTTGATTAACGAAAGGTCGATACCGGCATTCCATTGTTTTACGGTTTCCCATTTTACATCCGGATTAGGCATTACACGTGGATAAAGTGTAGAAACCGGAATGCCGTTGAATACATATTGTCCTGTTTTCAGCTTCGTAAAATAGGCATAATTATCTATCCCCCACTGATTCCCTGTAACACCGTATCCTGCCCTGAGTTTAACATCGCTTACCCATTTGTTTTTACTGTAAAAGGACTCTTCCGATATGCGCCATGCCGCTGCCACAGAAGGGAATGTACCCCAGCGATTGTCTTTTGAAAAACGGGATGAACCATCACGGCGGACTGTCAGTGTGAGTAAATATTTGTCTGCATAATTATAGTTTGCCCTGCCCATGAACGATAGTAATGACCAGTCGTTTTTGGTTCCGCCTACAGTCGGCTGATTCAATCCGTTGGATAACTGGTTATTTTTATCACTCAGAAAGCCCTGTATGCTTGCGCTCATTTTGTTATAGACATTGTTCTGGGCGCTTGAACCTATCATAACATTCAAATGATGTTTCTCGTTGAACGTGTCGATATAGGTAAGTGTATTGTCCCACAGATAAGTGAAACTCTTATTCGATTCTTCATACCGGTACGATTCGGGCTGAGGTATCGGTTTCCAGTCATATTTAGGGCTGAAGTTTCCCTGATCCCAGAACTTGAAATCAATACCGCCTAAAGTCTTGAATGTTACTTTGTTCAATATGTTTATTTCAGCGAAAATATTTCCAAGCAGATTATATCCTTTGGTACTCTGGCTATTGACTTTCGCGTTTCCTACCGGATTTTTGATGTCTCCATACCAATAGGCAGGATTGCCGGGGCCGGAGTATGTGCCGTCTTCATTGAAAACCGCCTGTGTAGGCTGGGCTGCCATCGCATCACGAATGCTGTAACTACCCTGTTTTTTATTATCGTGACTTAATGTTGCATTGTTTCCAAACTTAAGCCAGGGCTTAACTTTCGACTCGCCATTGAATTGGATTGTATAGCGTTTGTAGGATGTATCGGTCACAATACCTTCCTGATCCAGGATTCCCGCAGATACATAATAGTTGCTGTTGTCCGTACCTCCGGAATATGATACCGAATAGTTTTGGATCAGGCTTGTCCTGAATAATTCGTCGATCCAGTCTGTACCTTTTCCCAATGCTGTAGGATCGGCAAAGTCTGGCCTTTGCATCAGGCTTTCCGAGCCATTATAGTTTGCTATCATATCATTGTGGAATGATGCAAACCGGCTGGCATTCAGCATGTCGGGTATGCTTGTCGCATCCTGTATCCCCCAGTTGGCGCTAAAAGATACGATGCCATCTCCGGATTTTCCTTTTTTGGTGGTGATAAGGACTACTCCGTTTGCACCTCTCGATCCGTAGATAGCGGTTGCAGAAGCATCCTTCAATACGTCTACGGTTTGTACATCGTCCATATTGAGCGCATTTAGAGAAAGGTCGGTAGGTACTCCGTCGATTACCAATAATGGTTCACTGTTATTAATGGTACTGATTCCCCTTATACGGATAGATACATTACTACCCGGCGCACCGGAATTTATGATCTGCACACCGGAAGCTCTTCCTTGGAGAGCTTCTCCGATATTGGCGACAGGTTTGTCCTGCATCGTCTTTGAATCGATTGAGGAAACAGCCCCCGTCAGATCCTTTTTTCTCATTACCCCATATCCTACAACTACGACCTCATCCAGCATTTCTGCATTTTCTTTCAGAATGATTTGCAGGTCGGATTTGCCGGCAACCGGAATTTCCTGTGATAAAAAGCCTATATAGGATATTGTTAGAATGTCACTTTCATTTACATCTATAGAGAATTTACCGTCTATGTCCGTTATTGTTCCATTGGTAGTGCCTTTTACCGAAACAGATGCGCCGATGATACTTTCTCTTTTTTCATCAAAAACAGTTCCCGTAATATTTTTCCTGTTCTGTGCCGATAAATTAAGAGCGAAGATCAAAGAGAGCATAAACAGGGCTATCCTGTTGAAATAGGCCCATTTCCTTTTTTGATTTTTTTTCATGGTCTATACAATTAATGATATTAGTTTTTCTTATTTGATTTATGGTTAATATTATCTTTTAGGTAACAAAACTTAAAAGAGTATAACCTCTCAAATACAAAAATATGAGGAGTAAATGCTAGAAGAAAATTTGCATTGATAAAATATAGAAGACAAAAAGATACAATCAGTTGTATTATAGTTTATTAACTGATATTTGTGCCTGCGAAAATATAGATAGGGTATGCTTCAGTTCTTCTTAATAGCACCTATTTTCATGACCATAGATTCAAATCCTTCGCGGGGGACGGCGGCTTTATTCCGGACCCTGGTACGATAATTATAAATCGTATTCGCAGAATAATGGAGGAAGTTTGCTATTTTGGAACTGTCGGTTATGCCCAACCGTATCAATGCAAATATACGGAGTTCTACATTTAATAATTCATTCGGTTTTAGTGCAAATTGCTCGTCTTCTACTAATAGTGAATTAAATTCTTCAACAAAGTTGGGATACAGGTGCAAAAATATATTATCGAAATTTTCATAAAGTTCCTTTAATTCGTCATCTATCATTTGTCTCGACTTCAACATCTTGTATAATTCATCGAGTTTCTTTTCCACAGCCTTTTTATTAAGGGTATTCTGGTATTTCTCCAATTTGTTGATATAAGTCGAGCACAGGTCGAGAAAATGTCCTATATATACTTCTTTTATCTGATTGGCTTCCGAAAGTTGAGTATTAACTTCCGAGAGTTCCCTGTTGACAATATTGAGCTGGTTAACAGTAGATTGTAAGTCATTATTCAACTCGTTCAGTTTTACATTGGTCCTATATAGTTCTTTACGTATACGGGCAACTCTTTTCATTTGCCTGTATACATATATAACTGCTATTATCAGAAATATGGACAATACGCTGACAAGAATGAGGAATAATTGCAGTTCGGCCTTTTGCTTGTTTATATTTTCCCTGTATGCAGAGTCTATAATGGGGAATATCTGGGAAACTTCGTATGTTCTTAACCGTGCATTACAAAACATAGCGTCCTCCATCGATGATTTTATGCAGTCATAAGCTCTTTCCACTTCGCCTGTCTCATATAAAATGGAGGCGAGCGCCTGCATCGACGCATTTTCTTTGATTGCGTTTTTTATATCACATGTGGCGGATATGGCATAATAGTGTTTTTGTAAGCCGATATTTCCTTCTTTCTTGTAAACATTTGCAAGGGCATAAGCGAGTACCGCCTTTTCATGTGTGTCCGATTCTGTGTGGGCAAGGAGTTCCTGTAGTATTTGCCTGGCTTCATTCAGCTGGTAGTTATCATAAAGTTTTTCAGCATATACTATTTTGTAATGGTTCGATTTTTTATCCAGGACATTGAGCAGGGAATCCCTGTATAATTTACTTTTTTCCGCATATATGAGAGTGTAGGGGTTATTGTTTGAGTAATAGTTATATAACTGCTTGTAACAATCATAATATTTGATAAGTAGCCAATCCGGGAGATCTTTACTGTTTATCGATTCCAGAATATTTATGGCATCAATATACATTCCGGCAATGATATACAATGAAGTTAAATCCAGTCTGGATTCATATATCCACTCTGTATGTTTTAAATCTTCAGCGATTAAATTATTTTGTTTTACATAATAAATAGCTGAATCTGAGATATAGGTTTTGTATTCATTATATAAGTCGAGATTAATGCCGTATTTCTGATCTGCCGTTATATTGGGCACTTTGAGCATTTTTTTTATCTCGGATATCTTATTTTCTTTTTCAGACATGTATATGTCTTTCTGTTCTATTAACTTATGGATATTATGGAGAGTTGTATCCTGTGATATCTTTGAAGAAACATCATTAATGAATAATATCAATAAAATAAGGAAAAATATCTTCTTCATAAACTGCAACCTCTCTTTACAAAATTATAAATATTAGAAAGTTAGTAAAATTAGAATAAAAAGGAGAGATGGGATTATTTCTTCTGAATATTTTTGTTTTTTTACATCGAACCGGAGCCGTGCCTTATGGGAATATTATCAGATTACATTGTTTTCAGAACTATTGATATCACCGGATAGAAAATTAACCGGAATAGTTTGAGCCTGCTAGATTTTAAATAGTAATTTTGCCGCAAATTTCAAACTATGAATAATAAGGCCAAAGGATATATATTGGGGGCGATTGCCGCAGCCACTTACGGCATGAATCCCTTATTTGCCTTACCATTGTACCAGGCAGGAATGGACGCTGATTCTGTGCTGTTTTTCCGTTATCTTTTTGCCCTGCCTATATTAGGGTTTATGATAAAGGTCAGAGGACGTGATTTTAAATTGAAACCTAAAGAAATATTCCCGTTAGTTCTTGCCGGCCTGCTTGTTGCCCTTTCTTCCCTGACATTGTTTCAAAGTTATAATTATATGGATGCCGGGATAGCATCGACGTTATTGTTTGTCTATCCGGTTATTGTAGCACTGATCATGGTAATCGGATTTAAAGAGAAACTGACATTCAAAACCATATTATGTATCTTAATGGTATTGCTCGGTATAGGGTTGCTCTACAGAGGCGGCGATGGTTCCACTCTCAGTCTTACCGGAACTGTCTTAATGATGGTTTCGGCTCTTTCATACGCTGTTTATATTGTAGGTGTCAACAAATCAGTACTTAAAGGCACTGCTACCCTGAAACTGACTTTCTATGCATTGCTTTTTGGTCTATCGCTATTTCTGGTACGTGTGGATTTCGGGAAAAGCCTGTATATAGTGGATGATTGGTATTTATGGGGCAATTTGCTTGCATTGGCTGTCTTTACCACCACTATATCTTTTTTGTGTACAACAAGTGCCATTCAATACATCGGTTCCACACCTACGGCTATTCTGGGAGCGTTAGAGCCGGTAACAGCCGTGTTTTTCGGCGTAATTGTCTTCGGGGAGCTGTTGACACCAAGGCTTGCCTTGGGAATGCTGATAATTATCCTGGCTGTAACTTTCATTATCGCCAGAACCAATATAAAGACATATATGGTTCGTTTCAGAAAGATGTTCCCGAGTCTTCCAATAAGAAAACGGAAGGGTAATTATTAAAGATTGTTCCAGTAATCCTTTGACAATGAACGAAAAATAAGACGGCGGATTATCCGATGAAATTTCGATTAATCCGGCTTAAGTCTTTAAAAGAATGGGGATAATCATTTCCCATGGTCTTCTTGTATTCAACTACGAAAGCCTGATACTTAATACGGGCTTCTTCGTCCATTTTTAAACGTTGCAAAGCCTTGATCTGATAAGCTAAAGCCTGATCGTTCAGTGGGTCCATATTGAAAATGATCTCCGCGAAATTGATTGTGGTCTGATAGGCTTCAGTTTCAAAGCTTTTTTCCATTTCCAGTAATAGCCCGGGTTCCAGTTTGTGCTCTACACTTGTCTTGAATGAATCGAACAAAGATTGATCCGAAGATTTCAGAAATTTACCTCTGGCCAGTAATTTCACCAATTCCTGCTTGCTTCCTTCGGTGTCATTTGCCGAAATAATCTGCATACAGCGGGTGTAGTCACAATAGAATTCTTCTGATTGCTCTATTCTGAAACAGCCTTTATTATAAACCAGTTCAATGCCGTCAAGTTCGCTCAGGGCTTTTCGCAAATGATTAATGGTAACACCTCTGGAATTCTTTACCTTATCTTCGGGCTTATCAGGCCATAGCAAATTACTCAGGCGCTGTGATGTGATGCCGCCCTCCATACTGTATTGCAGAATAAGGCAGAACACTTGTTTCAGCCGCACTGAAAACATATAGGTTATATCCTTACCAGATCTGTCCAGTACGGTAAAGTCTCCGAAAAGATAAACCGAGTTAGGGCGGGCAGTTTCCAGTGCATTCTTGTTCAGCCTGTGTTTCATATTATGCACTTTTCTGGAAGATTTTCGCATAAAGAACAGGACCGTAACGGTTATAATAACCACACAGGAAATAATTATTATCAGTATTGCACTTTCTTCGGCGGAACGCTGATAGCTGACCAGGTCCTCGGCCGTTATGGGAGGAAATGCAAGGGAGTAAACCTTCAGGTCGGAAACAATATCATCATCAAATTCCTGAACAATGGCATACAGACTGTTGAGCTGTTTGTCATAATACAGATTGGCATTTGTGGTAATACGGTCCGAATGTATGGGAATAGAATTGCCCAGGATTTTATAACTCCCGTCTTTCAACGAAAACTGATAAAGCCGGAGATATGAGTCGGAAAAGTGTTCCGGATAACATAACGTATAAAAGCAGGAATCGTTGAGTATGACCATTCCCCTTACAGGAACTACATTGTCTTCATTCCACGGTATTTCCCAGCGTTTTATGATCTGTTTTGTTGTGAGGTTTATCTCATGCAGGTCATAAAAATATTTCCGTCCTACAACTTGTTCTCCGGATTCATTCCCCATACCTCCGAATATATATATGGAATTTGTTTTCTCCAGATATCCGAGTGATGAAAAATATCTTGGGAAAATGACGTCTCCTTTAAAGTCTCCGAGAATCTGCCATTCCTTAGAGTTAAAATCGAAAGAATAAAAATTCTGATTATAATGCATATTACCGAATCCCCCGAATATTGTGTACCGGGATGTGGAAGGATCAAAATAAGAACCATGATGATGTAACTGGGACAGAAGTTCATCTGTAGACTCGGTTTCCCAATTATCAAAGTCGGTCAGATCGATACTCGCCATAGTTACCTCCTCCGGTACTCTGTCATTATAAACCTCGTAGGCATATAGCCTGTGATTCTTTGTATTAATGAAATTAGTTCCTAAAGCTAGCTGTACAGGACATTTATTACTAAAAGCCCTCATTCCTGTTTTCCCTGATCTGACATTATAGATATAGACCGAATCCTGGTTAAAATAATATATTTCCTTCTTTTCAGGATTATAATTTGCCCCGGCTACAGTTTTAGATTTGAATGAGGCTAAAAATGTCCAGTGGTAGGAATCGTTGATCAGCCATCTTGGGTTGGAAACTTCTCCTAAAGCCTTGCCATTCGAATCATGAACGATATCGCCCTCACTCTCTTTCAGAGGAAAGGAATACTTTTCCTGATTTCCTACAGACAGATCCTTAATCCCAAACGAGGGCACATCGATAATATGATCGCTCTTACCAAAGATAATGACCGGAGAATACTTATCGGGAAGATTTGCATTTCCTGCTCCGAATGTATGATCGTGGATGGTGAGCTTTATAGAGTCGTTTTTCAGGTCGAATGATATTCTCATTTTGAACCAGTGAACATTGAGGAGTTCATCCATGTCTATTTCCGCTGTAAACAGATTGCTTTTACCTTCTTCATTGAAGCTGAAGGTATGGGTTTGTCCCTGTCCGTCGTAAAACAGATTATAGATTGTATTACTTTTCTCATTTTTGATCCGGATAATATATCCTATTGGTGTGTCAGGATAAAGTGACAGATTACACTCAATATTAAAATATTGGGAGAATTCGACAGATTTATTGCTAAAGACATTATAAGATGTACGCTTGTCTATAGGCATTTCTCCTCCGTTAAATTTCAACCCTTGTGAAAATGATTCAGACGAAACTAAAAATCCCCAAATGAGAAATATATAACACAGATATTTGCAAAAAGAAGTTTTTGCGACTGTTATTATTTTTATCATGGCTATGTAATAACTGAAATCAGAAAATGATTTTGGCCGTAAAGATATTAAAAATCCTTTAAATCAAAAAAATGCCAGAATAAACGCCCGAAAACTAACCGTTGTAATAAGAAGTTGATCTTTTTCATTTACAGTCAACAGTCAACAGTTAGCAGTAAACAGTATCGTGGTCTGTCATGCTGAAAGACATGAAACATCTCGTCAGCGAGTAGTAAACAACCTGTCTCTCGTATCTTTCTCTAAAAAGGTAACAAAAGTAACAGTTTTTGCATGTTACACTGAGAACCACTGAGAAGGCACTTAGTTTCACTGAGGCTTTTGTTAAAAGGTAACATCTTTCAGTAAACAGTTAGCAGTCAACAGTGGCTGACGCATTAGTACTTTATACTTACCACATAAAACTTAATACTTGTTAAAACTTGACAAAGTTGACAACTTTTCTGCTTTTTCATCTGTCTTCTTCCCAATCTTTAAATATTATTATAATCTTTCAAAGAGCTACAAGCTAACAGTTCCTACCTATAGATAAACTTTTTTCAAAAAGATTAAATTTTCCCTTAGTGCATGACAAGAAAATAAGAAATAAAACCGTGGTTTTACTTTAACTGCCTTTATTTCAAAGGCGGGGAACCTGGTCCGGTGGAGACGGCGTAGAGCAAAAAGCTGATTGGGCTTATCCGCTATTTGAAAATTTAGCCGGTTTTGAGGCGTAGTGAGACCCAGCCTTGAATTTTTATGGCTTTTGTCATATACTTCGTTTATCCTTAAAGAACGAGACCAGGTTTCAATAAATAGAGAATAAAATAGGCAGGTTAATGATTTTTTTACGGTTAATAACCCTCTTTTAACCCAAAATTTAACCCTTTAACTATATATTTGATATAGAATACTATGTAGCTGACTTTGGCTGATTATAAACTGAAAAATTAAAATACATTTTATCTGATACTTTACTTTTTAATCAACTCCTTTATATTAAGTGAATAACATGAAACTAGAGAAAATTTTGAGAGTTTTTATGTTCATTGTCTTGCAGGGCTCTATCATAAGTTCCTGTTTAGCAATGACAGCTGCATGTAGTGATAATACTGAAGCCGATAATGACGGAGGCGGCAATAATTCCGGAATTATCCGGTCAGACAACCTTGCGGAGCAAAATATACTCCGGTCGATGCAGCTGGTAGACAGTGCAGTGTCTTATCACTTTAAAGGGGAAGGCATGGCAATGTCGAGATATTATAATCCTTATACAAATTCGAATGTAAATAAGGATGGAGCTGATGAAAAAGGCAGTGTATGGATGTATACAAGCTCTATCGAGGCCGTGAATGCAATTTTGCATGGACTGAAAGCCCATAAGGAGAACGGCCGGGCAGAACTGTACGACAAGCATTTTAACCGTTATACAGCCTTGTTGGCTAAACTATATGATAATATAGCATATTACAGGGGCACGTTCCGTCTGACCTCATATACTCAAACGAAAGACTGGTCCGTATATGGAGTAGACAGGGGGAATGCTAAGGGAACGGCACAGGTGGAAGGTATCCATAATGTATATGACGATCAGCAGTGGTTAATGAGGGAACTGATCGAAGCTTATAGGCTGACGGGTAGCAATACTTACCTGACAGAAGCGGAATATCTGGCGGATTATGTGCTGGATGGATGGGACTGTGTTCTCGATACCAATGGAAAAGAGTACGGAGGTATTCCATGGGGGCCGGGCTATGTAACAAAGCATTCATGTAGCAATGGGCCTGCAGTAAGTCCGCTGGTATGGTTGCACGAACTGTATAAAGGTAAGAACGATGAGATTTCTTATAGATATATAGCAACCGATGGCAGCCGTAAAACCGCTACCTTAAAGAAAAGTGACTATTACCTGAAATTTGCGGGCGCTGTTTATGCATGGCAAAAGACCAACCTGTTACGCGGGGATGGAGTGTATTACGATATGATGGGCGGTTGTGACCCTGGTTGTAATGTAGCATATGAAACCGTAAATGGCGTGACATACCGCAAGCATACCAACCTGCGCGATCGTGTGGGAACTGCCTATTCATACAATTGCGGCTCCATGCTTTCCGGTGCAGCCGACTTGTATCGTGCAACAGGAGAAAATACATATGTGGAAGATGCTAAAAAATTATCGGATGCCAGCTTCAGGTATTTTGCTAAACTGGGAGTAAATAAGCCCGGGTATTATACATATGATATAATAGGCTTCAACAACTGGTTCAATGGAGTGCTGATGCGTGCATATGTCGATGTATATCCTTCATACAATAATGCGTCTGCATATATCGATAGTTTCCAGAAGAACCTGGATTACGGATACGAAAACTTCTTCTATAAAGGATTTCTTCCTCCTGATTTATTAGCAGGGTGGACTCGTGAAAATGGCAATAACAGGGTGGAAGGTATGTTTACCTTTGCTTTTGCTGCCGAATACGCTACCCTGGCACGATACGAATTGGAAAAAAATAACTAATTCAGAAAATATTGTAGTAATTTTATTGATTACTTACTTTTAAAAGTAAAGAATATTTCCTTTCCCCTCTTTTTTGAGGTTTGTATTGATTCGGAATAACAATTAAGAATAAATTTGGATATAGCTATGAAAAAAAGTGTATTGATCTTATTCCTTTTTGGGCTTACCCTTCTGCCGAAAGCCCAGATCAAAGACAATGTTAAGACTACATTCCAGACTTCACGGGAGTGGAGGCCTACAATAGATAACAGGGCTGATGCCGTTATGGTATATGGAGTAGGAGGAAACCCATCCGATAAATCAAAGAGAATACCTTTCGAAGAACGTGTGCGGTTATGGCGTGACAGGGGTTATACAGTCCACTTCATGACAGGGATAGCATGGGGTGAATATCAGGAATACTTTACCGGCCGGTGGGATGGGAAAATGCATCTGGACGAAGGACAGGTACAACAAAACGGGGATACGATATGGCACGGACATATGGTACCTTATATTGTTCCCACCGAAAATTATTTGAAATACATAAAAGAAAAACATGTGAAACGGGTCATTGATGCCGGTATTGACGCCATCTTTATGGAAGAACCGGAGTTCTGGGCTCGCGCGGGTTATAGTGAAGCCTTTAAGCGGGAATGGAAAAAATTCTATGGCTTTGACTGGAAGCCACAGCATGAGTCTCCCGAAAATACCTATTTGTCCAGTAAACTGAAATACCAATTATATTATAATGCCTTAAAAGAAGTATTTACATATGCTAAGGAATACGGTAAAAGCAAAGGGATGGATGTAAAGTGCTATGTACCTACACATTCGCTTGTCAATTATTCGCAATGGATGATCGTCAGTCCCGAAGCCAGTTTGGCCTCCCTGTCGTGTGTCGACGGCTATATAGCGCAGGTATGGACGGGGACGTCACGCGAACCAAACTATTATAATGGTAAGGCAAAAGAAAGGGTGTTTGAAACGGCTTTTCTCGAATACGGGTCAATGGAATCCATGACAGCCCCCACGGGACGTAAAATGTTTTTCCTGACCGACCCTATCGAAGACTGGCCAAGAGACTGGGCAGACTATAAAAAGAATTACCAGGCAACATTTACGGCACAATTGCTATATCCCAATATAGCTGATTATGAGATAATGCCTTGGCCCGAGCGTATTTATGAAGGTCTTTACAGGACAAGTCCGGATAGTGACCAGCGGGAAAGGATACCAAGACATTATTCTACCCAGATGCAGGTGATGGTAAACTCTTTGAATCATATGCCTTTGTCGGACAACAAGGTAACAGGATCAGCCGGGATAAGTGTATTGATGGCTAATTCACTGATGTTTCAACGATTTCCTACACATGTGGGGTATGAAGACCCGCAGCTGTCGAACTTCTACGGGCAGGCTTTACCTTTTCTGAAGCGGGGAGTACCTGTAAAAACGGTACATATTGAAAATTTAGACTATAAAGAAGCCCTGGCCGATACAAAGGTATTGCTTATGACTTATTCGAATATGAAACCTTTGTCGCCGGAAGCCCATACACATATCGCTCAATGGGTGAAAGCGGGTGGCGTATTGGTATATAGCGGACTCGACAGCGATCCGTTCCAGACTGTACTGGAATGGTGGAATACAGGGGGCAATAATTATGCAGCTCCTTCCGGCCATTTATTTGAACAGATGAACATAGCGGCATCGCCTAAAGAAGGGGAATACAGCTATGGGAAAGGCTCTGTATATATTATCAGGACAGATCCGAAAAATTTCGTACTGGAAAATGGTAACGATAAGCAACTGATTGATGTTGTGAGAAGAATGTATGAACAGAAGGCGAAAGCGGGCAAATTGCTTTTCAAAAATAATTTTTATCTTCAAAGAGGTGTTTATGACCTGGTTGCTGTTCTGGACGAAAGTACCGGTAACGAACCATATGTGATAAAAGGCACTCTTATCGACCTGTTCGATCCTAAACTGCCTGTATATAAATCGAAAATGATACAGTCCGGAGAGCAGGCATTCTACTTGAATATAGACAGGGTTCCGGATAAACAAAAACCGCAGGTACTTGCTGCTGCGTGCAGGGTTTATGAAGAAAAGGCTGATAAGAATTCTTATTCGTTTGTAGCAAAAAGTCCAGTTAATACGACAAATGTATCGCGGATTTTACTGCCCCGGAATCCGGTGAGCGTGCAGGTCGATGGTAAAGAAGAATTCGTTGCCGGCGCTTGGGATCAGCAGTCCAGAACTTATTTGCTGGAATTTGAGAATGATCCCGAAGGCGTATCTGTAAATATTAAATGGTGACTTAAATACAAAAAGGGAATTAAATAAAGCAAGCTGTTTTGTTCCCGGATTGCAGGGGATTTCCGATCCCCTGCCTTTTATTATTAGGGTTTGCCGCCCGGAGTTATCCACAAAGTCCAATGGACAGGAAGGTATAGCCTGTCAGATTAATATTGTTAGAACCATATGCCTGGATTTTATAGAAATATTGGAATAGAAAAAATAGGATTTACACAAAAAGTCCTATTTTTGCTTTATCATTATGACTACCTCAATAGATATATCCAATAGAGAATTCAAAAACGCTCTTGACCTGATTGAACGAAGTAATCAATCCGTTTTTCTCACAGGAAGAGCAGGCACAGGAAAATCCACTTTTCTGAGACATCTCTGCCAAACAACGAAGAAAAAATATGTTGTATTGGCTCCCACCGGTATTGCTGCGATAAACGCGGAAGGATCGACCTTACATTCGTTTTTTAAATTGCCATTTAGGCCGATGGCTCCCGATGATGGAGATCTGAGCCTTGTTGGTGGCCGTATCTTTGAGTTTTTTAAGTACCGGAAAGAACATCGGAAGATTATACAGGAAGTGGAGCTTATAGTCATTGATGAAATATCTATGGTCAGGGCTGATACGATAGACTGTATAGACAGGATTCTCCGGGTCTATTCAAATAATATGCGCATTCCCTTCGGCGGCAAGCAGCTTGTATTTGTAGGTGACGTATTCCAGCTTGAACCGGTGGTCACTTCCGATACAAGGGAGATAATCGGCAAGTTCTACCAGAATGCTTTTTTCTTTACCGCGAATGTTTTCCGCGAAATACACCTTATTCCCATAGAGTTTACAAAGATATATCGCCAGACGGATGAAAAGTTTATCTCAATACTGAATAACATAAGAAGCGGAAAATCGAGCAGCAATGACCTTATCCTTCTCAATGATCGGGTGAATCAGAGCTTCAGTCCAAGAGAGGAAGATATGTATATAACTCTGGCCACCAAGCGGGATAATGTCGATTATATCAATGAAAAGAAGATGGCTGAGCTCGATACCTTCGAATTTGTCAGCTATGGCATCAAAGAGGGGGACTTTCCGGAATCGTCGCTTCCCACGGCTCAGGAATTGGTATTAAAGGAGCGGGCACAGGTTATGTTTATCCGTAATGATATGCAATGGCCCCGCCGCTGGGTTAACGGTACTATCGGTATAGTATCGGGAATAGATGAGGAAGGGCATGTATATGTTCTCAAAGACGACGGCATAGAGGTGAAAGTGGAGTTGGAGACATGGCGGAATTACAGGTACAGATATAATGAGAAGGAGAAAAAGATTGAGGAAGAAATCATCGGTACATATACACAACTGCCCTTGAAAGCAGCATGGGCGATAACAATCCATAAAAGCCAGGGACTTACCTTCAATAATGTAATTGTAGACTTTAGCGGGGGCGTTTTTGCCGGAGGGCAGGCTTATGTGGCTTTAAGCCGGTGTACCTCGCTGGACGGGCTGATCCTTAAAAAGAGTATAAGTAAAGCAGACGTATTTGTCCGGTCCGAAATTGTTGAATTCAGCAAGCAGTTCAATAATCAGCAATTAATAAACAAGGCCCTTAAAGAATCGGATGCCAATTATCTATACAGGGAGGCGATAGAGCAATTCGATGAAGGAAATTTTGATGATTTCTTAAACCATTTCTTCAAGGCGATCCATGCCCGCTATGATATTGAAAAACCGTTGCAACAAAGATATATCCGAAAAAAGCTGAATATAATAAATACACTTAAAGAAAAAAATATAGCATTAAAGAACAGGCTGCATGAACAGACCGAAGTATTAAAGAATTTAGCGAAGGAATATTATCAGATGGGCAATGAGTGCATTGTATCATACAAGGACTATCGTGCTGCTCTGGCAAACTTTAATAAAGCTCTGGATTTAGACCCTGCCTATCTGGATGCCTGGATTAGAAAAGGAATTACTTATTACGATCAGGAGGATTATTATGAATCTATGAAGTGTTTTAACAGGGCTGTAGAATTAAGCCCTTTATCATTCAAAGCATTATATAACAGAGGTAAGAACAGGCTAAAAACAGATGAAGCGGAACTGGCATTAACCGATCTGATCCAAGCCTCCCACCAGAAACCCCGTCATGCTGCCTGCCATGAATATTTAGCCGAGGCTTATGCGGCTATCGGGAATATTGAATTGTCCGATAAACATTCCCAGATTGCACAACAACTGAGAGGGGCCAAAAATAAGGATGAATAATATATGCAGTGTGTTTAGTAATGAAACTTATATTTACTGATCTTTATTTTCATTTAAATGCTTGTTCACGAAATCCTTAGGCAACATGTTGTAGCTTTTTTGAAAGACTTTGGTAAAATAAGATGGAGAGTTGAACCCGATACTGTAGGCAACCTCATTTATTCTCATGTCGGTTTCTATCAGTAATTTACAGGCTTTTCTCAAACGATAATTACGCAGGTAGTCGCCCGGAGTTACACCGCTTATAGTTTTCAGTTTACGTTGCAAATTGGAACGGCTGATATTGAGTATTCCGGTCAATGATTCCACTGAAAAGTTTTCCTCCGATATATGTTTTTCTATTTCTTCATTTAGTTTATTGAGAAATACCTCGTCATTTTTATTGGAAACGAGGATCGAATAGGATGTTAATGGAGAACGGTTGAACGCCTCCAGCATTGATTTGCGGTTTTCAAGCAAGCTTAGAATTTGGGCTTTGAGAAAAGATGTAGAGAATGGCTTCTCAATGAATACATCAGCTCCGGATAGCAGTCCTTCTATTTTAACTGCATTTTCTGTTTTGGCAGACAGTAATATCAGAGGAATATGACTATAGCTAATATCTGACTTTAGCTTTTTGGTAAAAGAAATCCCATCTATACCGGGCATCATTATATCCGATATGATGATATCGTAATTCTTTTCTTCGAGTAGTAATAACGCTTTTGAGGCATCGGGTGCAGAATCGACTGTATAATCGTTCAGTAAGGTCTTTTTTATAAATGAGGCCATTTCAGCGTTGTCTTCAACAATCAGGATGGAGTATTGATAGCCGGTCTCCGGTTGAAGTGTACTTTCTGTCTGGAGAGATATCGGTTGGCCTGGTAAAACTGATGTTGTTTCATTAAATGATGGCTCTATATCTGAGAACTGGAAAATGAATAGTGTTCCACCACTTGCCCCGTCCGCTACATGAATTGTTCCCCCCAGAATATCAGTCAGGTTCTTTACTAATGATAGTCCCAGGCCGGTGCCTATATTACGGTCTTCTGTCTGAACCTGGAAAAACGGATCGAATATCAGCGATTTATGACTGTCGGATATTCCTCTTCCATTATCCTCGACTGTTATGGTATACGACTTATCATTGTTACAGGCTAAAGATAATATGATTTGGTTTTTTGTGTATTTCAAAGCATTTGTCAATAAGTTGCCAATTATCTTTGTCAGCGCATCAACATCGGAGTTTATCCTTATTTCCTTATCCTGAGGTAAATTTAATACAAAGTCTATTTGTTTTCGCTGGGCTGTCTTTTTGAAACGCTCATACAATTCGTAAACAAATTCTTTTAGATTAATGTCTTCCGGATTTATGACGTAGACAGTTGAATCCATTTTTCTGAAATCGAGCAGTTGATTGATAAGTACGGTTAACCGGTTGCAGTTTTTCTCAATGATCAGAAGGTTTTGCTTTGTCTCGCTATTATTTTCATTTATATTAATGACTTCCTCCAGAGGGGCTGTAATAAGACTCAACGGAGTCCTCACCTCATGCGCTATAGTAGTGAAGAAATCTATTTTCGATTTAAAGGCCAAAGTTTCCTGTTCTGTTTTGTATGCCTCCAGCTGTTGTATTCGTTTTTTTCTGTCTTTTGCCCAGTAATGGGACATGATAACATAGACCAATGATATTAATATAAGGAAGTATAAAGTCTTGGCCGGTAATGAGAGCCAAAACGGGGGTAATATTTCTATCTCTATTTTAGCTCCGGCATCGTTCCATAAACCATCGTTGTTTGTAGCTTTTATCCAGAAGCAATATTTTCCATAAGGCAGGTTGACGTACGTCACGCTCTTGTTGTTCCCGGTATAGTTCCAGTCAGAATCGGCACCTTCCAGTTTGTAGGCATATTGATTCTTTGTCTGGGTAACATAGCTTAGGCTGACATACGATATAGTAAACGACGACTTATTGTATGGCAATTTTATTTTCTGTCCCTTATTAAGTTTTATCTGTATTTCGTTTTCAGTTTCCGGGTCGGAATTTCCGAATAGACTTATACCTGTGATTTCTACCGGTGGGACTACTATATTTTTATTTGCGTTGAGGTCTTGCGGATAAAACGAGTTAAAACCGTTTATGCCTCCGAAATAAAATTTTCCGTTCTTTGACTTATAACTCGATTTATAATTAAACTGATTGCTTTGTAATCCATCTTCTTTATTATATAGAATCGAATTCTGAGGAGCAGATAAGTTAAAGCATGCCAGACCTTTATTACAACTGATCCATAAATTGCCGAAAGGGTCATCGAGTATACCGTAAACTACATTGTTGGGCAAACCATCCGATTCTGAAATATTTACGAAATTGTCTTTTTTTGAATCATAGATAAAAATACCTTTTCCTTCACTTGAGAAAAGAATTCGCCTCTGGCTGTCTATGTATATACTGGTTAATTTACTGTTTATGATGGGATTGTCTCCGCTTAATATGCGGTCATAATACACCCATTTGTCGGATTTAGCATCCAGTTTTATAACACCGGTTCCATATGTTGCCAACCATAAATTACCCGAATAGTCTTCTTTTATATCATAAATAAAACCGACAATCGATTCTATGGGTGTAAAACTATTGGTAGCCTTATTATATTTATTTAACCCTACCGGAGTACCGGCATAGATGTCACCATTACTGGTTTTATACAACGAGAAAACGCAATTGTCGTTCAGTGTGTTGTTGTTTCCGCTTTTACTGTTATAGTTAGTCAGAGATTTCGTTTTAGTATTATATACATCTATTCCCCTGGAAAATGTCCCGATCCATAAATTATCTCCATCCAGGAGCAAGGCATGTGTGTTGTGGTAAGATGTTGTTATTGGCTGACTGATGTTTTTTGTTGTGGAATTGAAGTAATTTATTCCTCCGTCTTCTGTTGCGATCCATAGATTTCCAAGCTGATCTTCACAGAACTGGCTGATCGCTTTCCCTGATAAGGTTCCGGCACGGCGATCCGGATAATAGGTTTCAATGTTTAATTGGGACGGATTCAGATAATTTACTCCGCCAAAATAAGTTCCTATCCATATTCCGTTCTCTTTATCTCTATAGATGGAATAGACATTCTGGTCGCTGAGGCTATGCTGTAGTTGCGGCATATCTATTCTTTGGGCTTTCTTCGTATCCAGATCGAATAGATATAATCCGTCATCCGAACCAATGTATAAAGATTTATCATCGTATTGAAAAATAGACCTGATATGTGTTACATACTGAAATATATCGTTCCTGTTAAGGTACGATATATGACTGTTCGATTGTTTGTCGTATAAGCAAAGACCGTTAGACCAGGTTCCCAGCCACAAATTGCCTTTATTATCCTCCATTATGGATAGGGTTTCGTGTGAGAAGTCCTCGGAGAACCCAAACATGGATTCTACGGGATCGAGTTTGTTTGTTTCTTTATTGTACCTGAGTAAGCCTAAGCGGGTTCCTACCCAAATATTTCCTGAGAGGTCGCCGTATATTGTCCAACTCGCGTTGTTGTCCAGGCTATTTTTTGATAGTTCTATTTTTGATAGTTTATTTTGTTTCGGATTATATTTAAATATGCCCTGACTCATAGATGCTATCCAGATGTTTCCGGTTTGATCCTGATAAAGAGCATTGACGGCAGAAGCCAGATAATCTTTTTTATTATTTGTTGTATTCTCTACCTTTCTGAATACTTCTTCCACAGGATCCATTATATATAATCCGGCATCAGTGCCGATATAAAGCTTCCGGTCTTTCCCTTCTATCAGGCTCCGTATAAAGTTGTTCCCTATCGAATTTGGTTTCTCCGCGCTACGGCGGAAAACACGGAAGTTACTTCCATCGTACCTGTTTAATCCGTCCTTTGTTCCGAACCACATAAACCCTTTCGAATCCTGTAGTATACAATAAACTGCATTTTCGGACAGTCCTTCGTCAACCTGTATTTTTTTGAAATGAAAATCCGATTCTTTTTGGGAGAACGAAAACAAATTAGTAAAAGCAGATAATAATAAGATGGTATATTTAATTAGGTTCATCTGTCGGCAAGCGTTTTTGATAAGTAAAATTACTTTATATATGAATCGGTTAAATCGGGTCGAAAGCATATTTATGATAAAAAGTAATCAATATATGATAATTTTCGGTCAAACATATCATGTTGACTAATTTTTACGCTTTTTATTTCAAAAAGTATCCTGGAGCATATTCTTCCTCTGCTATTTTTGTAAACGAGTTTTGCTTCTACCCGAATTCATTGTTACAAATATTAAAGAGCGTCTAAAAAATCTATTATCAAATGAAAATACTCAATATCCTGCTAACTGTATTATTCAGTTTTGTATTAGCATCCTGCCAGAATAACGGAAAAGTCAAGTTAGAGAAGACCGGTCCCATTGCCTTGGGAGACCCGTTTATAATGCTTCACGGGAATGTTTATTACGCATATGGCACAAATGCTAAAGATGGAATAGAAGTATATACTTCCGGGGACCTGACACATTGGGAGAAAGCGGATGCTTTGGCTCTGCATCAGAAAGATTCCTGGGGCGAACGCTGGTTTTGGGCACCTGAAGTATATTATATAAAAGAGAAAAATAAATTTTTCATGTACTATTCGGCAGACGAGCACATATGTGTGGCTGTCTCAGACTCACCTCTCGGCCCGTTTGTCCAGGATGAAAAACAGCCAATGATCGCAGATGAAAAATGTATAGATAATTCATTGTTTATTGACGATGACGGGAAGCCTTACTTGTATTTCGACCGCTTTAACGATGGATTGAATATATGGGTGGCAGAGTTGGAGGATGATCTTAAAACTATCAGGCACTCTACTTTAGCAAAATGTATCAATGTATCCCAGGCATGGGAAGAAGTCCATCCCCGGGTCAATGAAGGTGCTTTTGTTACCAAATATAATGGCGTGTATTATATGACCTATTCGGGAAACAGTTACGAAAGTCCTTTTTATGGTGTGGGTTATGCTACGGCGAACTCACCTATGGGACCTTGGACAAAATACGATAAAAACCCTATTTTGCAAAAGCCTGATAGACTTGTTGGCGTGGGGCATAGTGCCATGTTTAAAGACAAAAATGGACAGCTGAAGATCGTGTTTCATGCACACAACAATCAGGAGAAAATTCATCCGAGACATATGTATATTGCCAGTGTCCGGTTTACAAATGGAACGGTACCGGTTATGCAGATAGCCGATGATATCCTGAAACCGGTGGTCATGAGCGTTAAGTGATAAATTGGTCTATATTAAGAAATGTAAATAAACAGAAAATGATACTTTTTAATCAACAGGGTCGGTTTGACCGGAATTTCTCCTTTAATGCACAAGCTATCCCGTTTATTTGATTCATGATTCTTTTACTTTGAACCTCCATTATTAAAATACCAGCAAAAAACCTTATAATCCTAACGAATTAAGATATATAGCATATGCCCTATATAATACCCGGAGGAAGGTTTTCTGCGTTTGATAGCAATCAACCTAAATTAAAAAATGAAAAATCAATAATCAATAATTAACTACCAATATTTATGCCTATGGAAAGATAATGAAGAGACAGTAGATTCGAGGATTTATCCGGTTAGTCTTACTGATAATTTGAGGATTAATAAAAAATGATAAACCTATTATTCCTAACAACCCCCAATATTTATATCTATGAAATATATCAATTGTATATAATTAAACCATAAATCTGTATTGTATGATTTCAAAAATTAGATTTTGTATGCTGATTTTATACAGCATGTTTTTATGCATTCATATGAATGCACAGACAAGTAATAAAAATATTACAGGAACGGTGTTGGATACCCAACGGGAGCCTGTGATCGGAGCCACAGTCGCGGTAAAAGGCACTACTTTGGGAACTATGACGGATCTTGATGGCAAGTTTAAACTGAGTGTCCCGTCGAAAGGTACACTTGTTGTATCTTATATCGGTTATACTACCCAGGAAGTAACAATAACAGAAAATTCTCACTATGAAATAGTAATAAGTGAGGGAGCTCTTAATCTGGAAGAAGTCGTTGTGGTAGGATATGGTACCATGAGAAAAAAGGACCTGACAGGTTCTGTTATCCAGGTGCGTCCCGATGCCCTGGCAAATGAAAATCCGAAGACCGTTCAGGACATCTTGCGTGGTACGCCCGGTTTGCAGGTAGGTTACAGCGCAACTGCTAAAGGTGGTGGCAACATGGAAATACGCGGACAGCGTTCTGTCTATAGCGACGGCGCTCACAATAACCCTTTGCTCATTCTCGACGGAATGCAATTTTACGGGGAACTTTCCGAAATCAATCCTGATGATATAGCCCAGATCGACATTCTTAAAGATGCTTCGGCTGCAGCTGTTTATGGAGCCAAAGCGGCTGCTGGTGTTATTCTTATCACTACCAAAAAGGGAAAACAGGGTAAACCCGTTATAAACCTTACCACCAGCATCGGACTTACACAACAGAGCGACTATCGCGCAAGGTTCAGCCCGGAAGACTATTTGCAACACCGTCAGGATTGGTTCGAACAGAGAACTTATGGTGTGAATCCGGAAACCGGTGTTTATGAAGCATATCAGGCAAGAAAAACAGACGGTAGCCTACAATTTCCGACCGGATATTTTGCAAGGGTGGACGGTCTTGGCCGCTATGGCGTATCTCAGGATACATGGCGTGGTTATACAGTTAACGGAACTGGTGATTCTGATCTGAGTGTCTGGGCCAAGCGTTTGGAATTTAAAGGGAATGCTCTCGATAATCTTCTTGCGGGAAGGACTGTCGATTGGGCAGATAAGACCTACCGCACAGGATTCAACCAAGACTACAATGCCAGCATAAGCGGTGCCGGAGAAAATTTAAACTATTATTTTTCATTGGGTTACCTGAAAAATCAAGGGGCGGCAAAAAGTGATGAATATGAAGCTATACGCGCCAATATGAAACTGGATGCTAACGTCACCAAATGGCTTCAGATAGGCGCTAACGTAAACTTTCAGAACCGTTCGGACGGTGAAGTCGGTATAGACCTGGATTATCAGCTGCGCAACAGCCCTTATGCCGATTATGCGGATGAGAACGGCAACCCTGTACAATATCCTTTGGATGGAAGTTATGCTCAAAGGGGGTATAACTACGATTTCCAGAAGCAATACCTGGAACTGGAAAAGGGTTACACAACATTGAATACTATACTCAATGCCAAAATAACACTGCCATACAATGTTACTTACACTTTCAATGCTTCGCCACGCTACCAGTTTTTCTACGACCGTTATTTTATGTCGGCCGAATTGCCGGGTTCCGATCCCGCATCACGTGGAGTAAACCGTGAACAGGCAAAGCGTTTCGATTGGTCGCATAACAATACCATTGCATGGGATTACACTTTCAATAGAAAGCATCACACAATGCTAACGCTTGTGCAGGAAGCCGAGATACTGCAATCATGGAAGGATCGCATTGAAGCCCGCAATATCCAGCCATCAGATGCATTAGGTTTCCACAATACCAAAAATGGCACTAAAGAAAACAGTACGTTCGATTCTTATGATACATACCAAACGGCAGACGCATTGTTAGCCCGTTTATTTTATTCATACGACGACCGCTATATGGTTACCGGGACTATTCGCCGGGATGGATATTCCGGATTCGGGGCATCCAATAAATATGCGACTTTCCCTTCCGCAGGAACTGCATGGACGTTTACAAACGAAGAATTCTTCAAATGGGGCCATATAATGAATAACGGTAAATTGCGCGTATCTTACGGAAAGAATGGAAACAGAGGTTTGTCAGACCCTTATCAGGCTCTCTCCAACCTTTATGCAGGAGCCGGTAAAATGTATGGCTATATCGATTCGAAGGGGGAGTTGAACCTGTACCGTTACTTAATGGCGGAACGGATGGCAAATCCTAAGCTGCAATGGGAAAAAACCGCGTCTTGGAACTTTGGACTTGATTTTGGATTCCTCAACGACCGCATATCGGGTACTCTCGAATATTATAACATGAAAACCCATGATATGATTATGAGACAAAGTCTGCTGACCTTTACGGCATTTAATAATATTACTACCAACTTGGGGCAGGTGGATAACCGTGGAGTTGAAATTTCATTAAATACGCTGAATATCGATACCAAGGATTTTAAATGGACTACCAAATTCGGGTTTTCATACAACAAAAACGAGATAAAGCACTTGTACTACCAGTATGAAGACGTGCTGGACGCCAATGGCAATGTAACAGGCCGCAAAGAAATGGATGACCTGACAAACGGTTGGTTTATCGGAAAACCTGTCAGCCAGATATGGAACTATCGTGTTACCGGAATATGGCAGAAAGATGAAGTAGAAGAAGCTGCAAGACACGGACAGGTTCCGGGTGACCCTAAAGTGGAAAACAGCTACACCGCTGATGATATAGTAAATGCTGATGGCTCTGTTAAGCCAGTGTATAATGACAAGGACAGACAATTCCTGGGACAAACATCGCCTCCTATCCATTGGTCTGTGCGTAACGAGTTTACATTGTGGAGAGACCTTACTGTCTCGTTCAATATCTATTCTTATATGGGACATAAGAGTCTGGCAGGTTACTATCTTAATTTTGATGACGATGGAGGACGTATGACTTATGCTTTGCAGAATGTGCCTGCAAAAGAATACTGGGGTATAGACAACCCTTCGAATCAGTATGGACGGATCAATGCCCAGGGACCTAGTAAGATAGGAGGGCCTGCCAGTCCGGGTAAATTATACGATCGTTCGTTTATTCGTCTTGAGAATATTTCCGTAGGATATTCATTACCTAAAAAATGGGTTTCAAAATTCGATATGCAGAATGTTAAAGTTTATGCTTCTGTTCGCAACGTTGCCACATGGGCAAAAGACTGGGAATATGGTGACCCTGAAGTAGATCCGGCTTTCGATCCAGGTAATGGAAAATATGGAGGATTGGCTACACGTATTTATACGCTGGGATTAAATTTAACCTTTTAACCTCTAATAGTAACAGATATGAAAAAGATAATAAAAAAAATGAACTATATATGCCTCAGCTTGCTGATGGGAGGCGCAGTCTTATTTAGCGGATGTTCGGAGGATTTTCTGAGCCCCGAACCGTTATCCATTTATGAACCCGGAGCCACGTTCACTACCGAATCGGGCCTGATGGCGGCAATGGCCATATGTGACCGCCATCTCAGAGGATATTACTCGACCGACCATAACGAAATGCTTACCCTGGGAACGGAATATATATTCTCCGACCTGATGGTTGGCTCTGCCACCGACAAGAGTGGAATGCTTGACAATATAGCAAGTATGCTTACACCGACAAGCGATCAATCGACCCAGAACAACCTGGACAGGACAAACAGCATGTGGTATTTCTATGAGGAAACTTATAAAGGGGTTATGTACGCCAATACCATTATCCAATATGTGGATGGAGTTGAAGGAATGAATGAAGCCTCCAAAAACGCTTTCAAAGGCAGGGCATACTTCCATCGTGCATTCCGTTATTATGCTTTGGTTTTTCAATATGGAGATGTGCCGCTTACAGCCAAAGTGGTAGAAGTGCCTAAGCAAAACTACCGCAGGACCAAACGCGATGCCATTTTGCAAATGCTTGTCAAGGACTTGGAATTTGCCGTGCAATGGGTGCCTGACCAGAAAGATATGTCCGTGATAGGTATGATAAATAAAGGAGCCTGCCGCATGTTGCTGGCAAAATGTTATCTGGCATTGGGCGAGTATGCCAAAGCCAAAGACCAGACAGATATTCTGATCAACCAATCGGGCTATTCGCTAATGACTGAAAATTTCGGAACATTCAACGACGGCGGGGAACCTGCCACCTGGCCTATTACCCGTAATGTAATCTGGGATATGCACCGTGCCGAAAATAAACTTATTTCCGCGAACAAAGAGGTTATTATGGGGATGCCAAATCGTGGGGCAGAAGCTGAATCTTTTGTTAAAATGTTAACAATGCGTATCCTATATCCTTTTGTTTTTGACGGAAAGCTAGAGACAAAAGATAGCAAACAGGCATTGATGAACATAAGACGCAATAGCGCTGATTATAATTCCAAGTATGATTATATGCGTGCATTCGGACGAGGCATCGCTACATTCCGTCCTTCTTACTTCCAGACTCATACAGTATGGGAGGTAAACGGCAAAATGGACGCCACCGACTTGCGTCACAGTTCGGCCACCGGCAACTGGATACGGATGGAAGATTACCGCGTAAATAATAAAGCGTCCTCAGAGTTTGGAAAACCGGTTAAACTTTTTCATGATACTGTCATTGAGGGAAAACCTGTAAGAAAACTGCTGTGTAGCGATACTATCCGCCGCTGGTTCGATGTACCTCATTACAAATTCTATTTGGATGACCCTGTGAATGAAGCTAATATAAGTGGCTCTGACGGAAACAGGGGCGCTACAAATGGAGGTATAGCCGACTGGTATCTTTACCGTTTGGCGGAGGCGTATCTGATAAGGGCGGAGGCTAAGTTTTATCTGGGCGATGCCACAGCAAAGGATGATGTGAATGAAGTGAGAAAGAGAGCAAAATGTACCGAACTTTACTCTACCGTCACTATCGGGGACATTATGGATGAGCGTGCCCGCGAATTGTACTGGGAAGAATGGCGTAATGTAGAGTTGACCCGTGTGTCGCTATGCCTTGCCCGTAGCGGTAAACCTGACGAATGGGGAAATACTTATAATTTGAATACCTTCGACAAACAGAGCGGTACGGATGCTACTGGCGGAAGCTACTGGTATCAGCGTGTTACAAAGAAAGGTATGTATAATAAAGGCCCTATAAGCGTTAATGCAACCAAAGGTTCCATCAACTATATGATGGATAAAAAGAATATTTACTGGCCGATTCCTAATAAGGAGATCAGGGCGAACAACAAAGGTGACCTGGGGCAAAATTACGGCTATGATGGCTATAATCCTGATACTCCGGTATGGGATAACTGGGAAGATGCTGTAGCTGATGAATATAAAACAGAGTAAATTTTAGTCTTTATGTTTGAATACTATTGACCGGCAAAATTACAGTCCAGCCGGTCAATGGTATTCGTTAATTTAATAAAAAAAAAGAATTTTATGTGTAAAAAAATATTTGTGTTATTACTTGTTTTCTCTACTCAGTTCGTGTTTGCACAGACTGATATGCTGAAAGATTTTCCCAAAGGATATACACCCGAAGAAGTCGGAAAGCGTTTGGCATACCGTTTTGTAGATTCAAAGCATGCACTTCATGCGGGGAAATGGATTAGTTATCCGGAAACGTTTTATTGGAATGGGTCTCTTAAATTCGCAGCGATAACTAAAGACGAAAAGCTTCTGAAGCTTCTGCAAAATAAGTTTAATCTCTTAATGGAATCTGAAAAAGAACTGTTACCCATTAAGAATCATGTTGATTTAAATATGTTCGGAAGCCTGCCTTTGGAACTATATCAGATAACGAAAGAAAAGAAGTATAAGGATTTGGGTATGCCATATGCTGATACCCAGTGGCAGGTTCCCGCGAACGCGAAACCTGAGGAAAAGGCATGGGCAGAAAAAGGATACACATGGCAGACACGCCTGTGGATCGACGATATGTATATGATTACCATCGTGCAGACTCAGGCGTATAAAGTAACCGGAGACAAGAAATATATCGACAGGGCAGCAAAAGAAATGGTGATGTATCTGGATGAATTGCAGCGTCCGAACGGACTTTTCTACCATGCACCGGATGTTCCGTTTTTCTGGGGACGTGGCAATGGATGGATGGCTGCGGGTATGGCGGAATTGCTTCGTTATTTGCCCGAAGACAATGCAGACCGTCCACGTATTATGGAAGGCTACCGAACAATGATGAAAAGTTTGAAAAATTATCAAAGGCCAAGCGGTATGTGGAATCAATTGATAGACGAACCGGACTCATGGGCGGAAACATCAGGGTCGGCCATGTTTACTTATGCATTCATTATCGGTGTTAAGAATGGCTGGCTGGACGCCAATGAGTATGCTCCCGCTGCCCGCAAAGCTTGGATGGTTTTAACTCACTATATAGATGAGAAAGGCGGTGTAAGCGAGGTTTGTGTAGGGACAAATAAAAAGAACGACAAACAGTATTATTATGACCGTCCGCGCCGTACCGGAGATTATCATGGTCAGGCCCCCTATCTTTGGTGTGCTGTCGCTCTTTTAGAAAAGTAACTGATCTTGATTGTTGATCTCTTTCGTATCCGAACAGCGAAGGATTTATGATCGATCGTGGAAATTATAAGCGAATATAAAATATAATCAGGGGGCTGTCATTACCCGGTAAGCAAAACAACAGGAATTCATTATAATTCTGATATATATTATTAAATTCTATCTATTACTTAAAATATTAAATACATGAAAAAATTATTATTGCTGATATCAGTCTCTTTATTTACTATTAGCCTGCTGGCTCAGAATGAAAAACCCAATGTACTGACCGAAACAGAAATACGGGAAGGATGGAAATTGCTATGGGACGGAAAAACCACCGATGGCTGGAGAGGTGCTAAACTCGATGCTTTTCCTCAAAAAGGATGGAGCATAAAAGATGGTGTACTCCGGGTTCATAAGAGTGGCGGTGCTGAGGCTGCTAATGGAGGAGATATCGTTACCGTGAGAAAGTATAAGAATTTTATACTGAAAGTAGACTTCAAGATCACAAAAGGAGCAAACAGCGGTGTAAAGTATTTTGTTGACTCTGACCTGAATAAAGGTGAGGGGTCTGCTATTGGCTGTGAATTCCAGATATTGGATGATGAAAACCATCCGGATGCCAAGTTAGGTGTAAAAGGTAACAGGACACTGGGTTCTTTGTATGACCTTATACCATCGCAAAGAGGCGGTTCATTTAAGTTTGATATAAATGATTTTAATACGGCAACAGTAATTGTAAAAGGCAATAAAGTAGAACATTGGCTGAACGGAGTGAAGGTTGTAGAATATGAGCGTAATAACCAGATGTTTAACGCCCTTGTTGCTTATAGCAAATATAAAAACTGGCCGAATTTCGGAAATCTTACCGAAGGCAATATCTTATTGCAGGATCATGGCGATGAGGTATTCTTTAAGAATATAAAAATTAAAGAACTGGAATAAGAAGTTAAAAAGCGAGACGTATTCAATGTGAATCAGCAGTTAAGGACAAGTGTAGATTTTTCATATAATTTTATCTATATAATAAGCCAATAGCCTTTAGCTGTTAGCTGATAGTTCTTTGAAAGATTGATTAAAGCAGTTACAAGTTTGCCTCGCCTTCGCTTCGGCGAATGTTATTTCTGCGCCCTGCGGGCAGTTACAAGTTACAAGTAGACAAGATACGAGATACAAGATACGAGTTGTTAACTGCTGACTGTTTACTGTTAACTGATATATCTGTTACCTTTGTTACCTTTTAACAGTTAGGGGTTACAAGATACTCTATTTTGTTTCACGCAAAGACGCAAAGGCGCAAAGTTTTACATCTTACGAGTTGTTGACTGATGACTGTAAATACTGTTACCTTTGTTACCTTTTGGGAGAAAGATACGAGAGACAGGTTGTTAACTACTCTCTGACGGGATGCTTCGTTTCCCTCAGCATGACAGACCACGATACTGTTTACTGATGACTGTTTACTGTTAACTGATATATCTGTTACCTTTGTTACCTTTTTTAGTTGACAGTTGAAAGCGGGTGGTAATAAGGCTATGAAATAGTTGTTGTTGGCTAATAACTGCTAACTGTTGACCAATAAGTGCTAATCACTGGCTGATATATCTGTTACTTTTGTTACCTTTTAACAAGTCGTTAACTGTTAATTGTTTGCTGTTTACTGTTTTAACCGCTGATTCACGTTACAAATAAATTTTACTAAAATATGAAGAAGAAAGTATTATTGTTTATTACTGCTGTGGCATCTGTTCTTTGCGTAAATGCGAACTCCATAGACAAACAGCTGTCAAGTAATATTTCGATAAAGGTTCCCGGCAATAAATCAGTAACATATAAGCTGACGGCCGATAAGGATGGTAATTTGGAGTCAGAATCGGATTTGCCTTTGCAGATAAGCAGGAAACTAACATCAGATGGCGGTATTGTCCGTATCACAGTTAGTATTAAAGCAAAAGAAAAGGCTTATTACAATTTCAGTCAGGCCTATCTGCTGCCTGAAATGAAGCATAGCGATTGCCAGTTCTATATGCCGGGATTCTGGTATCACCGCAATATGCGTTCTCCTAAGGAAGCCCCGTCTTTCCATACGAGCGATAGCTGGCAGGTAAGAGAGGACCGGCTGAGCACTCCTCTTACAGGAATATATAATGAAAAATCAGGCGATTACTATACTATACTAAGGATCGATGAGTTTGCGGACGAGACTATTGCTCAACATGCTTCGGGTGAGGTCATCTTGTCTGGGAAAACATCAATTGGTTATACTGGTTTCCGGAATATTGACGAGAATTCGACTTTGGTATTTGGCTTTCCTTACCACGAAGCACCAAAGGCATATGTCCGCAAACTAACATTGATCCCACCTGTGCAGGCTTTCGAAAAACTCGAAAAAGGTGAGACACGCGATCTTGTATGGGAAGTCAGAAAGGGGAATGTAAAAGATTACTCTGCTTTTGTTTCTGATGTATGGACGTATTCATACGACAGATTTAAGCCTCAGACAGTTGAAACCGGGTATAATGCGGAGTCGGCAAAAAAGGTAATGACCAATTTCTTTACAGAAAGTTTCGTGGATAAGTATGATCTGAAATATTTTTCCGGTGTACATTTGCGTACCGATGATTGCAAGAGCACAGGCTCTGCCGAAGTTGGGTTTGTGGGACGTGTCCTGATTAATGCATTCAATGCATTGGAATATGGGGAACAAAATAATCGTCCCGATTTAGTACGGAAGGCCAATGCAGTACTTGATAGTTATTTGACAAACGGGTTTACTCCCAACGGCTTCTTCCGCGAATTTGTTGACTATTCTCATAATGCCGAGCCTAATGTTTACAGTATTCGCCGCCAGTCGGAAGGGGTGTTCTCCATCCTGAACTATCTTCAATACGAGAAGAAAAAGGGACGCTCGCACCCTGAGTGGGAGAGCAGGATTAAAAACATACTTGGAAATTTCCTTAAACTACAAGGGGCAGACGGAAGCTTCCCGCGTAAGTTTAATGATAATTTTAATATTACAGATGCTTCGGGAGGCAGTACACCATCCGCAACACTGCCGCTGACTATGGCTTATAGCTATTTTAAGGATAAAAACTATCTGGAGAGTGCACGAAAAACCGCGGTTTATCTCGAAAAAGAACTGATTTCCAAATCGGATTATTTTTCATCCACACTCGATGCTAATTGCGAGGACAAAGAAGCATCCCTTTACGCGTCTACGGCGATGTATTACCTTTCTTTTGTAACCAAGGGTAAAGAGCGTGAGCATTATATCGACCTGTGCAAAGAGTCGGCGTATTTCTGTCTTTCGTGGTATTATATGTGGGACGTACCGTTTGCCCAGGGACAAATGCTGGGTGATGTAGGCTTTAAGTCGAGAGGCTGGGGTAATGTATCGGTTGAAAATAATCATATCGATGTATTTATCTTCGAATTTGCCACTATACTCGATTGGCTGGCAGTGGAAAGGAAAGAGCCTCGATTCTCTGAATTTTCATCTGTAATAAAAAGCTCGATGCTCCAACTGATGCCTGTGGAAGGACATATGTTCGATATAGGTAAAGTCGGCTATTATCCCGAAGTTGTACAACACACTCATTGGGATTACGGGAAGAACGGCAAAGGTTTTTACAATGATATTTTTGCTCCCGGCTGGACTGTCGCTTCTCTTTGGCAGATGCTGAGTCCCGACAGGGTTTCGAATTATTTCGACAAGAAGTAATAGTATATGAAGGATATCAGGAGGTACTTATCTATTTGTTTATTTACCTCCTTTTCCGATACTATAATCGTAATGGAAGAAAGTCCCGTATTGTAGAACAAGGCTCATATGAGGAACTAATCTCTAAAAATGATTTATTACAGGCTATGGACAATACAGGAAAAAACATTAGGGCGGAAATTGTAGCTGGAAATATTTTTCCTCTGAAAAATCTGTTGTAATGGAGGGAACTTCAGTATTATCAACACTATAAAGTTCCCTCTATGATCATCTGTAAGAAAAGAGTATTATTTACTTTTTATAATTATTCAGGCCTGTTTGCAGAAATTCGACATATTTGTCTATACTTTCATCATAAGCATATGATTTGTTAAGAGGCTTTCCGTCATTATCGAGCAGTATATAAAATGGTTGAGCATTTGCGCCAAATTTTATCCGTTGTAGATAACTCCACTTGTCTCCAATAGATTTAAGTGTAATTTCTTTTCCGTTTTCGGTAATTGATATCGGTTGTCGCAATGGGCGTTTATCATCAACAAATAATGTAATAAGTATATAGTCATTATCGATGATCTTGCTTACTCTACTGTCGGTCCAAACCGCTAATTCCATTTTTCTGCAGTTTACACACCCATATCCGGTAAAATCAATCATGACAGGCTTCCCGTTCTTTTTTGCATACTCCATACCTATATCGAAGTCATCGAATTTTGCATGTACTTCTTTTGTATACAGATTGAAATCCTGAGTATTCATCGGCGGAGAGAAAGCACTGATCGCTTTTAACGGGGCTCCCCATAATCCGGGTATCATATATATTGCAAAAGCAATAGAAAACAAGCCGAGAAAGAAACGCGGGATACTGACTTTAGTACCGTCATCATCGTGGGGAAATTTGAGCTTGCCGAGCATATATATCCCTAACAGGCCGAATATAACGATCCATAGCGAGAGGAATGTTTCCCTGTCAAGGATTCCCCAACCATACGCAAGATCTGCAACGGATAGGAATTTAAGGGCGAATGCAAGTTCTATAAATCCTAAAAAGACTTTTACCACATTCATCCATCCACCGGACTTCGGTGCTGATTTAAGAAAGGACGGAAATAAAGCAAAGAATGTAAAGGGCAAAGCCAAAGCTACTGCAAATCCTAGCATCCCAATGGCCGGTGCCACAATACTCCCGGTCGTAGATACTTCTACTAACAGAAACCCTATAATAGGCCCGGTACAGGAAAATGAAACCAAAGCCAGAGTAAATGCCATAAGGAAAATACCTATAAGTCCTCCGGTTTTCTCAGCTTTGCTGTCTACTGCGGTACTCCAAGAGGAAGGCAGTGTGATTTCGAAAGCTCCGAAGAATGACGCAGCAAATATAACCAGCATAAGGAAAAACAATATATTGAATATTGCATTTGTCGATAGCGCATTAAGCGCACTGGCCCCAAATATCAGAGTTATGGCCAAGCCCAGAAGAACGTATATCACAATTATAGATACACCATAGGTTACAGCATCCCTGATACCTCTCTTCCTGTCCTTATTCTTTTTCAGGAAGAAACTCACGGTCATAGGTATTATCGGCCATACACAAGGAGTGAATAATGCAAGCAGCCCTCCTGAAAAGCCGGTAATAAATATATACATCCAGGGTATATCACCTTTTCCAAATGTTTCGCCAAAGTTATCCAACTCTTTGATGACAGGAGCCCAATAGTCTGAACCTACCTCCGATAGGCCGGATACACCGGAAACACCAGTCTGACTGTTCCCGGTTGCAACCTCAACATTCCCGTTTGTATAATTGAAAGAAACATCTGCCGGCGGCAAACAGCTTTCCTCATTGCATGCTGCATATTCGAGATACCCTTTTATTTGATATACGGGGGCCGTAATCTTTATTTTTTGAACAAATACTACGTTTTTCTCAAAATAACGAAGATTAATTTCGAAGACTTTATCGAATGCTTTAATTTCTGAGCCTCTGAATGTAAGTTTCCCATCTGTTTCAGCTCCTTTAATTTCTTCTATCGTAATGGATGAGGAAATTGGCCCTCCGGATGGTAATCCGGTAGAATAAACATGCCAGCCATCATCGATCGTTCCTGTGAAAATTATTTCCGCTTCTGAATCTGAAGTAATTTTCAGTTCGGCCGAAAATTTTACAGGTTCCTGAATCTGAGCTATGGAACCGATAGTAAAAAAAGAAAATAATAATGCAAAGAATATTCTTTTCATAGGCTACTTATCGTTTACTTAAACAACTCTGCAAGTTTTTGCTCTAACTCTTCACCTCTTATTTTTTCTGCGATAATGATGCCTTTGTCATCGATTAAAAACATTGCCGGGATGGCTTTCACATTAAGGGCATCACTAGCGCCTTTCGTATCCAGATAATTAGGCCATACCAGTTTTTCTTCCTTAAGGGCTTTTTCCCAGTCGGCTTCTTTTTTATCTATTGAAATGCTAACGATCTCAAATCCTTTCGATGAATATTTTTCATATAATTTCTTCAGGTTAGGTATTTCCTTGCGGCACGGAGCACACCATGACGCCCAAAAATCGACAAGAGTATATTTCTTACCTTTGCTTATTTCTCCCACAGTTGTTCCTTTATTGTCTTTGCCTACGAGGTTAAATGCAGGCAGCGCCTTTCCTACAAATCCTTCAGGAAATAATTCTGCTTTTAGGATTTTCCCATAATGGCTGTTTTTTGCTTCCTGAGAAAACTCTTCATACCAAGGATTTTGTTCTTCGGTAAAATAACTCATAACATCCAGCATCAGCATCGGACCCCACCATGAATCTTTATTATCCATGATAATACCCTTCATCGTTTTTTCTACAGTTTCAAAGAAGTTTTTTTCATCTGCAGCCAGTTTCTTTGCCGCATCAGTTTGGTTTAATGAGTCCAACAGAGCCTTATTTTTGGCTGCACGCGCCTGACCGATAGCTTCCGATATTTCCTTATTATTATCATGGTAAGCAGTGTATAAAGAGTCCAACATTTTTCTCGGAGATATTTTTTGCAGATAAAGGTCATGTGATTTGCTCCCTTTTACTATTATACCGTCGAAATTATAATTAATAATATCGCCCTGTTCATTCTTTTTTACATCTCCGGTTAATTTGATTTTCCCATTTTCAACCATAAGTTTTGCCAAGCCCCGGCTTTCAGCTATATGTATATAAAATATCCGGGGTTCATCGGTGGCTCCTGTAAATGTAAACTTCCCATCTGTAACGACAGACTCTGCAACAGGTTTTTCATCCTTATGGGTAGCTCCCGGAATTAATTCAACTTTAGCCCCATCCGGTGTGCCTTGAAGGTTTCCCTCAATGGTGTATGATGTAGCTGGTTTTTCAGTACAAGAAATCATTATTGTACTTGCTATTAAAAAAGCCGATAAATTCTTTAAAATTTTCATGACGATTATGTTTTTTATTATTATTTACTTACGTTTTGTATAATTGTACCATTCCCCGGATTCTTAATTGCTCCCATAGGGAAAGGCATTGTCCACATGTGAGATGCCGGTGACAGTGAAATTGTTTGTCCGTCTGCCATTTTGCTCAGTGTACGGGCATATTTACTCTCAGTATTATATCGGCGTGCATCGGCAAAAGGAATAATAGTCAATATTAATTCATTGTCTTTCGTACGACGGATATATTCTATAGCTTCCTCCTCTCTAGAAGCTGTAAGTGGCACATATTTTTCGGATAAAATACGTTTTTCCCGGACCCTGTTGAGCTCATTCATTGCTTCGCTGTACTTCCCGTTGCGGGCAAGGCATTCCGCCTTAATAAGATAAACTTCTGTAGTAGTGATGCCTCCTGCGTTGAAAAATCCACGGGTAGTACTTACGCAATATGTTTCTGTCCCTACAGTTCTGACTTTCCAGCGAGCAGCAGCTCTGGCATCCCCATCTTCAAATTTAGCTTTGCGTTCGACAGAAATAGGATTTTCTGTTGAAGAATAGGATGAAGCTCCATGCCTGAAATAATAATTTTCAATATAGTAATGCCCTGTTGGTGAAGCTGTCGTGGTGTATGAATCAGGAATTTCTATCTGTGTTTTATTTTCTGAATAATACGTTGTCCAATCATACAATTGGCTATTTTCGGCTAAAGCCAGATTTGCATATTCCAGGGCTTTCGTATAATTGCTCATCTGTAGATACACACGTGCATAAAATGCATAAGCCGCACCTAAGTTTGGATGTAAAGGGGTTGGTGATTCAGATTTCAGGAAAGGCAAGGCTTCCTGCATGTCATTTAGGATAAAATCGTATATTCCTTTTACGGTCAGTTGTTGATACGAAGCGCCGATATTAGCATTTGTTATAAGGGGTACTGCGTTTTTAGTGGCAGCATTATTTTCCTGATAAGTTTCAGCATAGAAATTTGCCAGATAAAAATAATTTATAGCACGTAGTACTTTTGCATAGGCAATCACTTCATTACGTTCAGCATCTGTGCTTTCTGTCGCAGTTGGTGCATGTCCTATAATCAGGTTACATGTAGAGATAGAGGCATAAGTGGCGTAATACATTGTTTCATCCGAATTATTCAGCTCTATGCGGTTTGCATTTTCATCCCACATATAATTTGCCTTGGTTAAAGGATAGTAATTCAAATTAGCAATTGTCTGATATCTGTCATTCAGTAGATTAATAGCATTGGATGCATCCAGCCTGTGGGCTCCATACTCATCTCTTAGCAAAGCCTCAAAATCGGAAAGGGTAGTAGGAATTCTTTCACCCTTCGGCAGAATATCGAGGTAATCGTTACATGCTGTAAATGACAAGGTAAGAACAAATACAAATAATAATTTTATGGGAAATATATTGGTTTTCATATATCAATTGTATTTAATTATTTAAAAGTTTAAATATAACCCCCATACATAGTTAGGGCTATTGTATCCGCCTAGCAGGTATTTGGCCTCATGGCTTTTAGTGAGAGTGAACAGGTTCTCTATATTGAACTGTAAACGTGCGTTTCGCAGGAATGCCTTCTTGCAAATATGTGCAGGAACGCTATATGACAGGGAAATATTACTCAATCTGAGATTGGCTGCATCAATTACATTTATATCCGCATTGGCATATATACTATACAGATCACTACTATAGAAAGGGCTTTCTGCAAAAATAATGCGAGGTATATTTGTATGAGCTTCATCTCCGGAGGTACGCCAACGGTTTACAATATCTTTGTTGGTTGCGGTAATATTGGTTATATAAGAATAAGCTGCGCTGGAATATGAAGTACCTAATGTTGGCAAGAAGGTATTACGCATTTTGTGTCCTGTTTCATATATCAACATAAACGATAAATCAAAATCCTTATAACGTATATTACTGCTAAACGAACCACTATGAACCGGTACTGTAGTACCTGCATATACAATCGCATCAAGACTGGTAGGCACAGAGGATACAACATCTCCCTTTTCATTATATACCTGAGGTAGCCCGTCGGCGCTGAGTCCGGCCCATTTATAGGCATATATAGCCTGGTATGGATTTCCTATGCGGGGATAAGCTGTCGGATAGTCTATCTGAAGATAGTAAACGGGTGCTTCAACATTCACATATGTTACTTTATTCTTATTGTATCCGTAAATTAAAGTAGAGTTTAAAGTAAAATCTTTAGTGCGGATAATATCTCCGGATAAGGTTATTTCCACACCTCTGTTTCTCATTTCACCATTATTGATCTGATACGTGGAATAGCCGAATCCTTCAGTTGGTACCCCCATTGTGCTCGAAAGCAGGTCTTTACCGTATTTATTATAATATTCTATAGTCCCGCTTAATCTGTTTTTAAACAAGGCGAAATCTATACCGAAATTTGTTGTGGTTGTTTTTTCCCATGATAATGAAGGATTGGGACGAGAAGATATAGATCCCTGAGTTCCTCCCACATTTGCATTTGTTGAGTAATAAGCAACCATATACGGGGCTTTGTCTTTCGCGATATTGCCACCAATCCCATAGGAAGTTCTCAGTTTAAGGCGGTCTATCCATCCAATGGTCATAAATGATTCTTTATCTATATTCCAGCCCAAGCCGGTAGACCAGATAGGCTTGTTTTGATATTTGGAGGCTGTTCCCCAAAGATTGGACCTGTCCCAACGCAAACTTCCTGTAAATAAATATTTATCATCGTAGGAATAAGCTGCATTTCCATAATAAGAAACAAATCTGTTTGTCACTTCACTCCTGGAAGCAATGTCTGAAGAATAGAATGTTCCTCCCCAGAAAGGACTTACTCCTTTAGCTAATGTTGCTGCATCGATAAGAGTATATGATAGAATATCAGGATCATAGTTAAATAATGTATTGTTGGATATTTCATATTTATTTTCGCGGATCTCATTTCCGATCAAAGCGGTTACCTGATGTTTCTGGCCGAAAATTTTATCAAAATTGAGTTGCTGGCGCAATGTGTATGCTTTAGAATAAAAATCAACCGTGTTATAAATATTACCATATGGAATGTTAAATACTGTTGTATTGTTTGTCCGCGAAGCCATATTATTCACCCTTGACCGTACAGCGTAAGAATCTTTGGTTGATAGTTTAGAATACTGGTCAGAACCATATTCATATTGGAACATGCTACTGAAATTGAGCCATTCTGCAAATGCTATGTTTAATCTGCCATAAGTCCTGTTTTGAAAACTGTTGGTTTTCGCTCTATTCAGACCCAGTTCGTTAAGCGGAGTTATATCCATATTATACAAACCATAATCGCTTATCAGCGCATAATTATCTTTAGTCAACCGTGACGAAGCTAATGACGTATAATTACTGCCATCTGTATTTTTTAGTACATCATAAGGCATATACTTGTATCCCGGAGATAAGGCATCATAAGATTGTTTATTTTGCTTCTGGTAGTAATTATAAGTTCCGATGTCTAGTTTCAGCCATTTGGTTACCTCAAGGTTATTTGTAATGTTAACACCTATTGACTGATCGTCGGTGTAACGGTCTGCCTGCTTGTTATCGCGATATGTAATGGAGGTCTTGAACATATTATTATCTGTTGTTTTTCCTACCGACAGATTATATTGCTGATAAAATGGATTTCGTTTAGCATATTTCTCTACATCATTATAATAGCTGTAACCTTGCGCAGAGAGAGTGTTTAATTTCTGTTCAAGCTCAGTTTCGGATATCTTTCCGGCATAATAATTAAGAATATATGTTATCCCCTGGGTCGGATATATATGGGAATCAAGCATACGCTGAGCATAAGCCGGGGCATCGGTACCTTGTAATGATTTATTGTTTGAAGCCCATTCCCTTTCTATATCGATAATGTCACCTGAATTGGTTAATCCGTCTTTATAATAAGAATATGGAGAAAAGGTGAACGTACTGGAGAAAGATACCTGCACTTTCCCTTTTGATGCTTTTTTTGTGATAATAACAACGACTCCATTTGCTGCTCTGGCTCCATAAATCGATGTTGCAGCGGCATCTTTCAATACTGTAATACTTTCTATATCTTCCATATTAAGTTCGGGAAGGCCTTCTGTTGCTTTGCCGGTATATGCATCATACCTGACATTTTCTATAGGGAAACCGTCTACCACATATAATGGTTGTGTTGTTCCATACATTGAAGTTGTACCCCTCAGTAATCCTCCGGTAAAACCGGCAACCTGCCCTTCAAGGAGTGTATTGAGGTCGCTCAGCCGTTGTTTGTCAAGTGTTCCTGATGTTACCTTAGAGAAAGATCCGGTAGCCCGTTCTTTCGATATAGTCTGATAACCGGTAACAACTACTTCATCCAGACCCGTTATCGATGATCGCATCTCGACATTCAGAACCCTCCTTCCTCCTATAATATAATTCCGGGGAATATATCCTAAATACGAGAATATAAGAGAATCTGATTCCGACCTGGCATTTATAGTATAATGTCCATCTGTATCCGTTGTTGCGCCACCTGTAATTTTTCCATCTTTTTTTACTGAGATGACCGCTCCTATTATCGGGAGTTGGTCTTCATCAGTAACAATTCCGGAAACTGTAAATTCAGATTTCGTGTTGTTTTGTGCATCAGCTTTATCTATATTAAATAAGATAAAGATCATAAAAATACTAAAAGCTACAATTTTCTTCATATTAGACCTTATTTCAAATAATACATGCGAGAAGGTAAAATAAAAGAAAACAATTGTTAAAACAACTGAAAATGATGCGTCAATATTGGCAATTGTTGTTTTTGTAAAACTTTTAGTGATAAAATGATATAATTATCGTTGATTAGAGAGCATTCGGTTATTGTCTTTTTCGTTCTTGCTTTTCCAGCTGATGTACTTTTTCCCTATATAGAGATGGGGTCATACCAACCGAAGACTGAAACGCCGTATAGAAAGTAGTCGTAGAATTAAACCCAATATCGGAAGAAAGAGCTTTAAGCGGAATATCATTATTGGGGTCGGACAAGACATGAACAGCATCCTCTATACGAAAGGTATTAATGAAGTGAGTAAATGACAAACCGGAATATTTGTTTATGACCTGCGATAAATAAGTTCTGTTTGTATTTAATAGTGCAGCCAGCTTTTCTTTTGTCAAATCATTCTGTTTGTATATATGTTCATTTCTCATAAGGTTGGTCAAATCTCCGTATAGCTTTACTTCTTTTTCCTCACTCATCGATGATACGGAATATTTTTCTGTACCGGTTTCCTTTCCTATCCTATTCCTGAATTCGTCTATTTGCTGCCTCAGGTTCGCTTCACGTTTTATGGCTTCCTTATTTCTTTTTACTATTTGAAGGTATAATTTGTTTTTTTTATAATAAGAAATGTAGGTTCCTCCTAGTATAAGAAAGATCAGGATAAAAGCGAAAAGGAGTAGCTGGAATCTTTTTTCCTTCTGTAGCAAACTCAACTTACTCTGTTTTATTTCATTTTCATGCTTTTCAGTATCATACTTTATTCTTAGTTCGCTTAAGGAACGTTCTTTCTCTGCATTGTATATGCTATCTGAAAAGGATTGGAAAATTTTATAATATTTCAATGCATTATTGTAATCGTGATCTAATTCATAAGATATGGATATATACTCATATAATTCCGGTACATGAATCGTATTTTTGTTCTTGATCGAAAGATCTAATCCAAGTTCGAGTAATGCAACAGATTCTTTATATTGTTTTTGTTTTATAAAAACTTTTGACAAGCTAAGGTATGTGTTGGCTACTGAAGATATTTGCGATTGGTCTTTAAATTTCAAAGCCTTGTTATAAGCTTCTATTGCAGACTTATTATCACCCGACTTGAATAATATATTTCCGTATAAGTTATATAAATTCGTTTTGTCGTGGAAATTATTTTTTTCAGTAATAAATTCAGCTTCTTTAATATACTTCAGTGCTTCGTCATAGTTTTCCAACAAGAAGAACATATAAGCCGAATTGGTAGACCCGCAATAAATAAGGTAGGCATCACCTTTTTCGTGTCCCAAAGTATAGCATTCCAACGCATATTTGAGGCCTTGCGTATCTTTTTTCAGATAGTATATTCCGGATATGTTGCATAGTAATATTGAATATAAACGTTCGTGAGAACTTCGTTTTGCGGCTTCGATGCCTTGAAAGAAATAATTAACAGACCTGTAATAATCCATTTCTATATTAGATGCATACAGCCCTAATCCGTTATATACAGATGCTAATGCAGAATCGTTGGATAATTTTGTAGCCAGTTCCAGAGACTTATCAATATAATACTTGGATTTCCGTTCTTCTCCATTCATCACCATAGCCTGACCCAGATATATATAGGAGTACATCTTAGCAGTTTCATCATTGGTTAGTTGAGCTACACTATCCAAAAGCAGTGCATAATGTATAGTTTGATTGTAATCGCCGCTGTTAATCAATAGTTCACTTATTTTCTTCAATGACCTTTTATCCGTTATGTCTTTCTCTAATTCTGTCTTTAGTTTTACAATAACTTTATTTACGGCCTCTCCCTGTTGTGAAAAGACATATAAGAAACCGCACAATAAAAATATTATGATTATAAAAACACGTTTCGAGACAAAAACATTACACATAGAGAGGGAAGAAGAGTTTAGTGTGATTGCAACCTAGAAAGAATACTGATATAATTATTTTGTGTAAATAAAGCTAAAAAAAAATATATCCACAAGTTAATACAGATTCAAAAATACAATAAATGTCAAAAAACGATAGTGTGAAGAGTGTTGTATGAGCTCTTAGTTTTTGCATTCTACAGAGTAGTTTTCTTGTTAAACTGTTTATTATAAGATTGTTGTGCTGTCTGATGCCAGATATCTATAACTCTATCGGCTATGAGGAAATCATTTCAGATGGTGTTGTTGAACCGGAATATGAATCTCTCTGAATTTATAACAATTAATGGTTATTTGTAATCAGATGCAGGCTTAAGATAGTTTGAATCTTTAAATATTTTCCTAAAACACAAAGGATCTCTTTTCCTGATTTCGGTATATTTAGTATATTCATATTATTTATGAGATTTGTAATTTTTCTAGTGATATCAACAGAATGTTTACTAATCTTCTCAAAATATAATTCTTATAATATAAAAAAATATGCTACTCTTACTCTCTGTTTTGTAAGATATACCTAATGCATGGTATAAAAATACCATCATCATGGTATTTTATATAATGATGGTGAAGCCTAATTTTGTTTCATGAAAATCAAATAACAAAAAGATTTTAAATTTCTAAAAAATAGCAAAATGAAAAGATTTATCAAACGACAGAAAGATAAAAGTTATGATTCCTCCGGAATACATGATTTTCTGACGATTACTTCTACTTCTATCTTTTTTACTCCCTCTACTATCTCCGGCATGCGAATGTCCATGTGTTGTTGCTTCTGAGCCTTTATTATAGCTTCCGCTATATCTTACCTCTTTTTTATTTTCAGAAATAAAATCTCCCTATATTCCCCCTGGGCAGGGTTCTATAATAATATTACCTGAATAAAGGTATATAATTCTATATAACAATATATAAAACAATAACATAGAAGAAATATGAAAACAATGAAGTTTCTCAAATCGATATTGGTTGTCCTTTTTATCTCCTCTCCGGTATTTGCTCAAAATGATATAAACGAAACCATATATATCAAAAGCTCGCGTTTTGCATCACCGCTGATTGAAAAATGGATAGATGAATACACAAAGGTGAATCCTCAGGCGCAGATCAAGCTGGCGGATAATAGTATAAAGGCTGAAAATATTGCCTTAAAAGTAGTGGTATCCAATAATAGCAAGAATGGGTTGCAGATTGGCGAACAAATCCTGTTTTTCGGACGATATGCCATCTTACCTGTTATAGGGAAGAACAATCCGTTACTCGCTGAGTTTTCTAAGAAAAAGTTAAATGATAAAAGGATTAAAGATTTATTCTTTGAAAAGGATATACTTAGCGAAGACACAAATCCGGCGAAACCGGATTATGATATAACTGTATATTCGGGAAATAACAACGAATCAGTAGCACATAGCTTTGCGTCATATTTCGGATATACTTCTTCAAGCCTGAAAGGTAAAAAGATTTCGGGCGATGATGCGTTTCTCATAAATGCCATACAGAAAGATAGAACGGGTGTCACATTCAATGCTTTGGGCAATATATTCGACATTAATACCCGTGCGTTGAAAGACAATATCACTATTCTTCCGTTGGATGTGAAAAAAGAATACCGCAACTATTTTACGGAATCGGTCAATATAGACAACATGATTGAGTTATTGGAGTCGGAGCCTATCGATTTGATCCCTGTAGATAACATTGGCTTTGCATACTCCCCCGGAAACAAAACGGTGAAAGAATTCCTTGTATGGGTTTTGACAGAAGGCAAAACATTCAACCATGATTATGGTATTCTGACCCCGGATGAGAAAGTACTTACATACCAGGTAAAAGAATTGGAAAAAGTATTATATACAATGAATCTGAAATAATCGTTTAATATATGAAAAAGTGCTTCCCTTTCCAATTGCAGCCGGATAAAGAAGCACTTAATATTCTAAAAAGGCATTAGAACATGACAAATATACAATTATATAAGGGTAAAAATTTACTCTTACAGGAGAAAAAATATCTCTATCTATCCCTGTTTTTCCTGCTTTTCTTTTCTTTCCCGGCAAAGGGGCAAACAGTAATTAGAGGAAAAGTATTGGATGAGCGCAGCGGAATTCCCGTATCGGGAGCTCTGGTAAAAGTGAAGTCGACCAATAATGCCGTTCAGGCAGATTATGATGGTAAATTCCAGTTGTCGGAGAATAAGCTGTTCCCGATTACACTTCTTGTTTCATTTCTGGGATTCAAAACGCAGGAAATAGATGTCTATGAATCCGGTGAAGAAATTACAATCTTGCTTTCGGAAAATCAGAATGTACTGGATGAAGTTGTAGTTGTCGGTTACGGGACAGCTAAAAAATCCAGCTACACCGGGGCTGTTGCCGTTATCGGTAATAAAGATATAGGAAAATTGCAGGTAACGAATATCAGCAAGGCTTTACAAGGAGCTATTCCCGGGCTTCAATCCGTATCGTCGGCCGGACAGCCCGGAAGCGATGCTGCCATCTTTTTGCGGGGAGTAGGATCTGTTAATGCATCCAGTACTCCTTTGTATGTAGTGGATGGGGCACCATTTGCAGGTAGCATAAGTGCCATTAATGCAAATGATATACAGTCGATATCTGTACTGAAAGATGCTACGGCGAGTGCGTTATATGGTTCCCGTGGGGCAAATGGTGTTATTATCATTAGTACCAAACAAGGTGCATCTAACCAGAAGCCGACGGTTGCATTCTCATCCTCTATCGGATTTACCTCAAGGGCGATTAAAGATTACAAAACGCTTACAACTAAAGAATACTATGAACTGCAATGGGAGGCTATTCGCAATAACCAGTTGGATCAGGGCAAGTCGGCGGAAAACGCTGCTTTGTATGCATCGGCCGAACTGGTAGGATCACTAAAGATAAATCCATTCGGTTCACAATATCCGCAGCCGGTAGGCACTGATGGAAAAATCTTGGCCGGAGCAGAGCCATTATGGAATGACAGTTGGGCTGACGCCTTGTCCCGTACCGGTATACGCCAACAATATGATTTGAGTGTGAACGGCGGGAGCGATAATTCAAAATACTTCGTTTCGGGAGGCTATCTGAATGAAAAAGGTTTTATAATAGGTTCCGATTTCGAACGGTTCAACACCCGTGCGAATGTAACTTCTACAGTAAACAAATGGTTGGAGACCGGCTTCGGAATCTCTGCTTCTACCAGTAAACAGAGCGCTCCACCGCAAACAGACAGCAGTCAGGGTAACTTTGCCAATTTCCAACGTTTAGTAGCGGATATATACCCGATCTATGAACGGAATGCAGATGGGTCGTATGTCCTTGATACGAATGGTGACAAAATCTATGACTATGGTAATTACCGTCCGAGCTCGGCAGCGACAGGAAACAATCTTTTAGGCAGTTCCAAATATAATAAATATGACAACAAACAAGATATAGTTTCAGTCAGGGCAAATGCAACTATTACATTTCTGGAAGGTTTGAAGTGGAAGAATAGCGTCAATGCTGATTACAATGCACGTACCAGTCATTCATACACCAATCCTGCCTATGGCTCCGGTATCAGTAACGGGGGTTCTGTAAGCAAAGGTTCCAGCAGGGCTGTCGGCTATACGGTGAATAGTTTTCTGGATTATACTTTCAATGTCAAAGACAGGCACTTTATAAATATACTTGCGGGTCCCGAAGTATATGTTTATAATGTATCCTCTTTGTCGGGAAGTCGTAGTAACTTCGGTTTTCTCGATAAGGAAGAACCGGCAGCAGCTTCATTATTGAACAGTTTTACCGGAGCAGCGGATAACTATAAATTAGCGAGTTATTTAGGTAAAATAGATTATGATTATCTGCATCGTTACTATTTATCGGCCAGCTTTCGTCGCGATGGTTCATCCCGGTTCAGCAAAGATTCGCGCTGGGGTAACTTCTGGTCGGTCGGTGCTTCGTGGAATGCAAAATCAGAAGATTTTCTGGCTCCTGTAAAATGGATAGACAATCTGACCGTCCGTACAAGTTATGGAGCGCAAGGGAATGATAATCTCGGTACTTATTACGCCTATCAGGATTTATACTCTATTTACAATAGTTTAGGACAAGCGGGATTGATCAGTTCGAGACTTCCAACCCCGGATTTGAAATGGGAAACAAACCTTAACCTCAATTTCGGTATTGATTTTGCAGCGTTTGATAACAGGCTGGTGGCATCGGTAGATATATATGAACGCAAATCAAAGGATCTTTTATTTAGCCGGCCGCTTGCTCCATCGCAGGGATTCGGGCAAATAGATGCAAATATAGGAGCATTACGAAACAGAGGGATCGAAGGGCAAATACAGGTTGTACCTGTACGAAACAAAGATCTCAGATGGGATGTGAGCCTTAATTTCGGACATTATAAGAATAAAATAACAGAACTTCCTCAAAAAGAGATTATCGCCGGTGCTATCGGGCAGCTTGGATCTACAAAGAAAATGATTGTCGGAGGCTCTGTCTATGATTTCTTTATCCGCGAATGGGCAGGTATAAATCCCGAAAATGGCGATGCTTTATGGTACAAGAATGAATATGTAACGGATGCGAACGGGAATAAGGTGATATCGGGACGCACTACCACGAATGTGTATGCAGATGCCGATCAATATTTTCAGGGAAGTTCATTACCAGATGTATATGGAGGTATAACAAATACATTTACGTACAAACAATTTGAGCTGTCTTTCCTGCTGTCGTACAGCATTGGAGGGAAAGTCCTCGATCTCGACGAAGTGATGATTGCCCATACAGGCAACAATCAGGGCCGGACATGGACACAAGAAGCTTTGACCAGATGGACGCCTGAGAACCGCAATACCAATTACCCCCGTCTTACGACTACAACTACAAACTGGAACTCGATTTCCTCACGCTTCTTATATGATGCTACATATGCGCGTCTGAAAAATCTGAATCTTACTTATAATCTTCCTGCATCCGTATTGTCACATGCAAAGCTGAAACAGGTGAAACTGAGAGCTAATGCTGAGAATCTTCTGACATTTTTCGGGCATGGAGGAATGGACCCGGAACAGGCCGTAGATGGTGTTACATTTTACCGTTATCCTGCTCAAAAGTCGTTATCGTTCGGAATAGACATAATATTTTAACGCATACAATAATAACCAATAAATAAAAGGACGATTATGAAATCAAAATTGATTATATATATATTGTTTGTTTCATCGGTACTATTTGTTTCCTGCAGCGACAGTTTTTTTGAAACCTCGCCATCGGGCGACCTGACCGGAAGTGAAACATATTCCACGACATCTAATATAAATGCAGTAGTCAACGGGACTTTGCGTTATCTGATGGAGAATGCCACATCGCAGGATAATCCGGGGTATGGCGCAATATTACTCACACAGGAGGTAATGGGTGAAGATGCTATAGCCCGTGACGGAGTTTACGGATACAGGGATTCTTATCCTTATCGTGATCCGTATGATAATACGACACGCCGCGCTCTTTTCTTCTGGACATTGCAATATAAAATAATTGATAATGCAAACAATATCATTGCAAAAGTAGATGCAGCACAAGGTACGGATGAAGAAAAGAAGTATTTGAAGGGACAAGCTTATGCGCTGCGTGCTTTCGTTTACCTGAACCTCGTCCGTCAGTATCAGTTCACATACTTGAAGGATAAGAACGCTAAAGCAGTCCCTATATATACAGAGCCGACCGTGCCAAGTTCCGTTCCTAATCCGAAAGCTACGGTAGAGCAAGTTTATGAACGTGTGATTTCCGATCTCACAGAAGCGGAAAAATTACTCACCGGATTCAGGCGTTCTGTAAAAAACCGTCCCGATATTAATGTAGTAAAAGGTCTTTTTGCAAGAACCTATCTCACTACAGGGCAATGGGAGCTGGCTGCAAAATATGCGGCTGAAGCCCGGAGCGGCTATCCGGTAATGGAAGCGAGCCAATATACACAGGGCTTCAATGATGTAAGTAATGTGGAATGGATATGGGGACATCCTCAAACAGCTGATCAGAATTTGGGAGGAGCCTCGTATTTCGCGTATCTCGATGTGACGCCGGCTACCGGTTACCGGAGTATTATGCCTGATCCGAATTTCAGGAAATTATTCAGCCTCCAGGATGTACGATTCTCATTGTTTGAACTTGTTACAAAAGAGACCGACCCGATGTACCGCTGGTATAAATACAAGAAATTTATCAATAAATCAGATCAGTCCGGTCATATTCCGTTAATGCGTTCATCAGAAATGGTACTTATAGAAGCTGAAGGAAAAGCCCGTAACCATGATCTTACGGGAGCTGCAACGGCATTGAGCGAATTACGCGTGAAAAGGAACCTGGAAGAGATTTCCGCATCGGATTATACGGAGAGTCAATTGATAGACGAAATTCTGGTCGAACGTCGCCGCGAACTTTGGGGAGAAGGATTTCGTCTACCCGATATTCTACGCTTGCAGATAGCCCCCGATAGAAGAGAATCAACAGAAACATATGCTCTGCCGGGAGGGAACGTAATAGCTATAAAGGGCCATTATGTATGGACATTTCCTGATAAAACGGCATTAGTTCCGAATAGTCCGTACTATCTGTTTCCTGTTCCGGTAAATGAAATTAATAATAATCCCAACTTAAATAACTGAAAATGAAGAAGTATATCCTATTAATATTAATATCTCTGGTCACATTCTCCTGTGGAACCGGAGAGCCTGAGGGACTATCCTTAAACGGTAGTGTAGAAGGGGTTTCGGAGGGAAAAGTATATTTGCAGAAGTTTGAAAATAAAATGTATCGCGTAATAGATTCTGCTGATGTTGTAGACGGACAATTCAGTTTTTCGAAAAATGTGCAATTGCCGGAAATATATGGATTGACATTAGATACGGCCAAAGGCTCATTGCTTCTGTTCCTTGACAAAGATCCTGTTGTTGTAAAACTGGATTCATCATCCTATTACCGTAATAGCGTAGTCACAGGTTCCGCGCTGCAGGACTTGTTTGTAGCTTATAAAAAAGAGAGAGGGGTTAAGATAGATGAATTTATTAAAGCGAATCCTAAATCGCTGGTTTCGGCATATGCTCTGTATCGGGATTTTTCGTACAGATTATCTCCCGATGAGATCAAGACGAATATCCAGTTGCTTGATTCCTCATTGTGGAAAACTCCTTATGTGCAGGTACTCGAAGAGTTGACGAAAACACTGGAGTCAGTTTCTGTCGGAAAACAGGCTCCGGACTTTACAGCTAAAGATACTGACGGAAATCCGGTAAAGCTGTCCGATCGTCTGGGAAAAGGATATCTTCTCATCGATTTCTGGGCATCCTGGTGTGGCCCTTGCCGGAGAGAAAATCCAAATGTTGTGAAAGTGTATAATGAGTATAAAGGAAAAGGCTTTGATGTTTTTGCGGTCTCACTGGATAAAAGTAAAGAAGCCTGGGTGGCAGCTATAAAAAAAGATAACCTGACATGGACGCATGTTTCAGACCTTCTGTATTGGGATAGTGAGCCTGCTAAATTATACGGGGTAAGGGCGATTCCATCCAATCTGCTTGTAGATAAGGATGGGGTGATAGTCGCTAAAAATATAAGAGGTGAAGAATTAGGAAAGACATTAAATGATTTGCTGAACTAATCAGTATAAAGGAACACTATGAAGACCATCATTATCAGTTTTTTTCTTTATTTATTGGCGGTAACAGGTATTAAAGCGGAAAAAATCACATATTTTTTCGATCCGTCCGTTCAGTTCGACAGCAAAATACCTTCTCCCGAAGAATTTCTCGGATATGAAATAGGCAGCCGTATTACGGAACATTATAAGATAAATGCTTATTTTGAGAAACTCGCTTCCCTTTCCGACCGTGTTTCGCTGGTGGAGATAGGCCGGACATACGAAAACCGTAAACTATATGTGCTGATTGTTTCTTCTCCTGAGAATATCCGGAATATAGACAAGTACAAAGAGACACGTCAGCAAGCCCGAAAAGGGGAGAAGCCGGATACTCCGTTAATTGTTTTTCTGGGAAGTACCGTTCATGGGAATGAGACTTCGGGTTCGGAGGCTGCTCTATTGTCTGCATATTACTATGTGGCCGCTCAAAACGATTTTGTAAAAGAACAGCTCGAAAATGGAATTTACTTTATTGATCCGGTGCGCAATCCTGACGGACAGGAACGTTTTGTATCATGGGTAAATTCGAATACAAGTATAACCGATTATAATACATCGCAGTATGACAGGGAACACACTGAAGGATGGCCGCGCGGAAGAGGGAACCACTATTGGTTCGACCTGAACCGCGACTGGGTTAATATTGTCCATCCCGAAAGCAAAGCCCGGGTTGCACATTATCAGGATTGGTTACCGCATGTACAGGCCGATCATCATGAGATGGGTACAAATAGCACATTCTTTTTCGAACCCACCGATCCGGACGGAAATGAGAGCCGCTTTGTTCCGCAAACCACTTATAAGTTGAACCGTTTATTTGCTGATTATTACTCAAAGGCTTTGGATAAAATCGGTTCGTTTTACTATACGAAAGAGTCTTACGATAATAAGAATCCAACCTTTGGGTCTACATACCCTGATTATAACGGGGCTGTGGGTATTTTATTCGAACAAGGTTCTTCGAGAGGCATACATCAGGAGTCTGAGAATGGGATCGTTACATTTGCTTTTACTGTACGCAACCAACTGGTGTCGAGTATTGCTACAGTTGATGCCGCTAATGCTAACAAAAACAGCTTATTCGACCTGCAGAAAGAATTTTTCGATGTGTCGCGTACAGGAAAAGACAGTTCCAAGTCATTTATAGTAGGAGATGGTTATGATATTTCGCGCCTGCATAAGTTTGTTCAGCTGTTACTTGACCACCGCCTCGAAGTATATGAAAATCAGGAGGACATAACGGTGGATAAGGTAAAATACGAAAAAGGGAAATCATACATTGTTCCACTCGGGCAACCCAACAGTGCGTTGGTCAATATTATATTTGATGAAACCAAAGATTATACCGATCCGTCCAAACTGGGTTACGGCGCGGGATTTTCGGTTGCTTACTCATCCGGACTGTCGCATGCTTCCATAACAAAAGCTGTTCGCGGAGCCAGGGTTGAGAAACTGGAGAGATCTGCAAATACATCATTCTCTACATCACAGTATGCTTACATTGTAGATTACAGGGATTCGCATAGCCAGCATCTGCTTTTCCAATTATTAGCAAAAAACATTCTTGTAAAGACGTCATTCAGCCCTTTTTCTGTACAAACCGGGAACGGACCTAAAGACTTCTCTTATGGAAGCCTGCTTATTCCTGTCAGCAACCAGACTATAAGCCCGGATGAATTATATGCCACATTACAGAAATTGGCGGTCGCCTCAGATGTGGAGATAATACCCGTCTCTACAGGCTATAGTGTAAAAGGGGTGGATTTGGGTAGCAGCGCTTTCCGCACAGTGGAACGGCCGAAGGTGCTGGTTGTCACCGGGGGCAGTATATCTTCTACCGAGGCCGGAGAAGTCTGGCATCTCTTCGACCAGAAACTGAATTATCAGTTAATCCGTGCTGATTACAACGTATTTCCCAGAATTCCATTGAACAGCTTTAACCGGATTGTGTTGGCAGGAGGTGATTATTCATTTCTCGGGAAACAGGGAATTCAGGATTTGCAAAACTGGGTGCGCAACGGAGGAACATTGATTACAATCAACTCTGCTTCGAGATGGGCTGTAAATAGTGGAATAAGTGCAGCACAATTACAGAAATTGAAGACCGATTCTCTCCAGCAAAAACAATCAGAACAACAATTTTCACAGGAAAGAGACAGAATTCCGACATCGGTATTCGAAACAAAGATAAACCTGAAGCATCCTTTAGCGTTTGGGTTAACGAATGTGTCTTTACCTGTTACTCGTGAGAGTAGCCTCTTTCTGGCTCCGTCGAAGAATCCGTCAGCTACGGTATCAGTTTATTCAGATACCCCGCTCCTGAATGGATATATCTCCGCTTCACAGTTAAGCAATCTGAAAGGATCGGCTTCGATAATAGCAGAAAGACAAGGCTCCGGAAATATTGTATTATTCGCTGAAGACCCGCTTTTCAGAGGTATTTGGGATGCCACTACCCGCACCTTTGTTAACGCTGTTGTTTTCGGAAATAATATAAATGCATACAATAGCTTCAGATAAAACAGATCAGACCTGTATTGATATAAAACGAAAGAAATAAAATGAAAAAAGTATTGTTGGTAATAGCACTGACAACATTAGCTGTCACTGTATCTGCCCAGAAAATTAAAAAGAATACCCCATTAAACAATGTGTCCGTTAACTATCTGGACAAGTCTTTCTCTGTGTATGATAAACTACAGAAAACGATATGGCGTAATCCTGAACTGGGTTTTCTCGAAACGGAAAGTTCAGCTTTGCTACAAAACCATCTCAAAGAGAATGAATTTACAGTTCAGGCCGGAGTTGCCGGCATGCCTACCGCATTTGTCGCCACTTACGGATCAGGGTATCCTGTGATAGCTGTACTGGCCGAATTCGATGCTTTGCCCGGGTTATCGCAGGATACAGTCCCTTATCGTAAACCTTTGGTTGAAGGAGGGAGCGGCCACGGTTGCGGTCACAATACATTCGGAGTAGGAGCAGTCGCAGGGGCTGTCGCTATAAAACAATGGCTTGATTCAGAAAAACACACAGGTACAATCAAAGTATTCGGTACACCTGCCGAAGAAGGAGGAGGCGGTAAAGTTTACATGGTACGGGACGGATTGTTTAATGACGTAGATGTCGTCCTTGACTGGCATCCTTCTACCGGGAATGGTGTTACAACCGATACGGGAACAGCCATACAAATGATAGACTACAGCTTCTTTGGAGTAGCCGCTCATGCCGCGGCAAGTCCTGATAAGGGCCGGTCTGCCTTAGACGGCGTAGAAGCACTCAATTATATGGTCAATCTTTTGCGCGAACATGTGCCGATGTCATCCCGGATACATTACGTTATAGCCGATGGAGGCGAAGCCCCGAATGTAGTACCCGATTATGCCAGAGTGTCCTATTACATACGGAGTCCGAAAAGGGAGATTCTCAAAGACCTTGTGGAATGGATAGGGCAGGCAGCCGAAGGTGCAGCCTTAGGGACACAGACAAAAGTTAAGTCTGAAATTGTATCCGGTTTTTATGAGCGTCTGAATAACCGCAAACTGTCGGAACTGGTACAGCGTAAACTCGAGATAGTGGGTGGCGTGCATTATGACGCACGTGAAAAGGCCTTTGCCGAGGAAATAGTAAAGGGACTGAATAAAGATATCAGCATACTGAAAGATGCAGAATCGGTGAAGCCTCTGGAAGACGAAAAACCTTCGCTGGGAGGTGGCTCGTCGGATGTGGGTGATGTTAGCTGGGTAGTTCCTACCGTAAGTTTCAATACGGCGACCTTTGTACCGGGAAGTGCGGGGCATAGCTGGCAAAATGTAGCGGCGGGAGGTTCTACAATAGGAACAAAATCGCTGATAAATACAGCTAAAGTGTTCAGCCTTTCGGCTATAGAATTATACACAAATCCCGGATTGGTAAAGGAGATAAGAGCCGAATTCGATACCCGCAGGGGAAATGGCTTCAGGTACGCACCGTTATTGGGAGACCGGAAGCCGGCACTCGATTACAGAGTGAAGAAATGATGTAATCTCTGATGTTTTAAAAGAATAAATGAGAGTTCCGGTATGCCCATAATATAACCAGCGACGGAACTCTTACGCCTGCCTTATCAACTTACACCGATAAAAAGAATCTTAGTCCGGATTTACCGGAATAAGCACCTCTATATGAGAATGAGGTTATTCAAGTATTAACTAATATAAAAAGACTCTATGAAAAATTTTATTACCATTAAGGCCTTCTCCATACCCGGAGGGGAACATGAGGAACAAAGGAATTTGTCCCGGTTTTATTCTCTACATGTATTATCATCCATCGATCAATGCCCGGCTTCTTGTTTTCACATGCGAATGTGTTGTTAACCTATATTTAACTATTCCGAAAATAAACCCATCGGTTTATTTCCCCTGATTGATATCCGCATATATTCCGGGGTAGTCCGAACTGTACTATAAAGGTTCTGAACTCCTGAACTAATAAATGCGCAAGATATTATCCTTCAATTAAGCAATCTATAAACAAACACTTCTTGTAGCCTTCTATACCTGGCTACAATGGATATTCATTAAAAAATTATGGCAAAAACAATTAGCTCTTTTAGCGATAAGAGAGACAGGTATCGTGTAAATAAGTATTATTACATTATCATATTCTTTCTATTGCTGTCAGGTAGTATGATAGGGCAAACAGTAATAAAAGGTACAGTTGTAGACGAAAAAAACGGGGAGCCTCTGGTGGGAGCCTCTGTCGCATTGGTTTCTACCACACAGGGTAGTCTCACTGATATAGACGGGTCCTTTTCTCTCCCTGTTTCGGGTCAGCTGCCTGTTACCATCAGGGTGGCTCTTGTGGGTTTCAAATCGCAGGAACTGGATGTATATGAAAATAACGGGCCGATCATTATTCCCTTAACGGAAGATTTAAATTATCTGAACGAAGTAATCGTGGTTGGATATGGTACCCAGAAGCGTAAAGAACTTACCGGGGCCATTTCTTCGGTTTCAAAAGATGCGTTATCGCAATTATCTACTTCATTCGATGGATTACTGGGTGGGGCTGTTTCCGGCTTGAATGTATCCCAAAGCTCCGGTCAGCCGGGAACTACTTCCAACATTCGCATACGCGGAGGAAACTCTATAAACGGAGGGAATGAGCCTTTGTATGTGATAGACGGGGTTATAATATATAACGACAATTCGTCGGCCAATATCGGGATAAGCCGTGCTGCCGGGGCATTGAATCCGTTAGCTGCATTGAATCCCGGTGATATTGAATCCATAGAGGTGCTGAAAGATGTGTCCGCTTCGGCCATCTATGGTTCGCGTGGAGCAAACGGAGTAATTATTATTACTACCAAAAGTGGGAAAAAAGGGAAGACGAATATTGAATATCAATATTCTATCGGCTGGCAGCAAGCCCGTAAAAAGCTCGATCTGATGAACGCTCGGGAATGGGGCGAACTTTATCTGGAAATCGCATCTGCCGAAAATATCAGTGAAACCGGTCTTACCGCTGATAAAGTAGCACAATTGGGTGAAGGTACAAACTGGCAGGATGCAGCCCTGCGCACAGCGACAACCCAGAATCATCAGCTTTCGATAAGCGGCGGAGATGATAAGACAAGGTTTCTCTTATCTGGTAATTACAGCGATCAGGATGGTATCTTGCTGAACACGGGCTTTAAGCGTTATAGCGGACGGTTCAACTTTGAAAGGGATTTATTCTCGAATCTGACTGTAGGTTTGAATGTTACAGCCAGTAAAATGGATCAAAGCGGATTGAGCAGCTATAACGGACTGTATGTGAACGGTGTTTCAAACTCGCTCGATTATGTATTGAGGATACCGCAGGTAGTTTCTATATATAATCAGGATGGAAGCTATAATTACAATAACCTTTTCGAAAAAGGGGATTTACGATTTGGCGACCGTACCGTAAATGCAATATCGGATCTGGTTAATACTACATCGCAGACAAAAAATAATACTGTCATCGGAAACTTTTTCGCTAAATATACTATCATCCCCTCGTTGGTGGCTAAGGTCAGCGCAGGAACCAATCTGAGTAATACGACCCTCAATTTTTTCGCGCCTTCCAGCGCTGCGGCAGGTTTTCTGGCTAAAGGGTATGGAAGTATCGGAAACAAGCGGTTTGATTCGTGGCAATATGAATATACGCTCAATTACACAAAGAAGCTGAATAAAGACCATTATGTGGATATATTGGCCGGTTATACGACCCAGACCACCGATATAGAATACGCGATAGCATCGGCCAGTAATTTCGCTAACGAACAATTGTCTTACCATAACCTGCAGGGAGGCGCCACTCTCTTATCTCCAAGTTCTGGCGGTTCGGAATCTATCCTCAATTCGGTACTGGGAAGGGTCAACTATTCTTTCCTCGGCAGGTACAATCTTACCGGAACATTCAGGGCGGATGGTTCTTCCCGGTTTGCAAAAAATCATAAATGGGGTTATTTTCCGTCCATCGGTTTGTCATGGAACGTCAGCGAAGAACCTTTCCTGAAAAATAATAAGGTCATCAATGATCTTAAACTGAGGGGAAGTTTCGGGGTTGTCGGCAATCAGGAGATAGGCGACTACCGATATGAAGCGACATACTCTACAAAGGTATATTCTTTCAATAATCAGCTCGTTACGGCTTACGGCAGGGCTAATGCTGAAAACCCCGACCTGAAATGGGAAGAAACATCGCAATATAATCTGGGTTTTGATCTGAATCTGCTTAACCGCAGATTAGGCATTATAGCCGATATTTATTATAAAAAGACAAGCGACCTGCTGCTGGATGTGCCTGTGGAAATAACAACAGGATTCAGTACCATGCTTATGAATGTGGGCAATGTTACGAATAAAGGGGTGGAACTTGCATTGACAGGCAGCATTATAGATCAGAAAGACCTGCAATGGAATCTGTCTGCCAATATTGCTAAAAATGTGAATGAAGTCACCAATATCGGTAATCTGGATTATTTCCTGTCCGGCAATACGATCATAAAGAAAGGGGAATCTTTAGGCTCTTTCTATGGTGTTGTCTTCGATGGAATAGTACAAACCGGAACAGATATTTCGAAAGTGCCTGCGCCGAGCTGGAAAACGAGTGTTGAGCCCGGTGATGTAAAATATGTCGATCAAAACAACGACGGCAAAGTTACTCAGGATGAGGACAGAGTTGTCTTAGGTTCTATTCAACCTGATTTCACTTACGGATTTTCGACCACACTGAGATATAAATCATTGAGCTTATTTGCAGCTTTTCAGGGTAGTAAAGGTAATCAGCTATACAATCAACTCCGGCAGGAGCTGGAATCACCATCCACCAGCTACAATGTATTAGCTACACTCCGTGACAGGTGGACGCCGCAGAATCCGTCCAACACAATTGCTAAAGCCTCTGTCACATCGGCCACATGGCTCGATAGCCGCTATATCGAAGATGCCTCTTTCTTACGTCTGAAAAATATAACTCTGAGTTATGTCCTTCCTGTGAAAATAACAAAGGCTCCTCAGACAAAATTCAGAATTTTTGCAACGGGGCAAAACTTATTGACCTTTACCAAATATAAAGGATACGACCCTGAAGTTTCCAGCGGTATAGATTCCGGAGCATACCCCACAGCGAAGACAATATCTTTTGGCGTGAATATATCTTATTAAACAGCTTACTATAAAATAATTAAATCAGAAAGAGATGAAGAAGTTATTATATACCTTAATATTATCGGTGACAATTCTTTCATGCAGCGATAGTCTTGATGTGACGCCCATAGGCAAACTGATGGGCGGAAACTTTCCCGTAACGGATGAGGACGCCATAGCCCTTACCAACGGGATTTATACGCCGAATGTCGGCATAAGCACTTCGCTGGCGTACATGATAGATCTGACCACCGAAACTACTGTTTCGGGGGAGAATCCGAACAGTGGCGGAGGATTATTAGGCTTGATACAGTGGGAGCCGACCAATAGTTATGTGACATCGGTGTGGACTGCTTTTTATGTAGGCATTACAAGCGCAAACGATGCCATAGATAAATTGTCGGAATCCAAAACCGTTTCAGAATCCATTAAGAAACGCTCTATCGGCGAAGCCAGGTTCCTGCGGGCATATTACTATTATTATGCAGTACAGTTTTGGGGAGAAGTGCCGCTTGTCTTACATAATGTTGATGGAAAAAATACGACCCGCGCGTCGATAGATGAGGTGTATGCACAGATTGAAGACGACCTGAAAAGTGCTGCGGATAATCTGCCGGACGTAAGCAGTTATGCAGACAGCGATAAAGGCAGGGCGAGCAAAGGCGCCGCTTATGCATTATTATCAAAAGTATATCTGGTATGGGCACAAACATCTGAAAGCGGGGGCGACACAGCCCGCAAAGATAGATTCCGGAAATCTGTAGACGCAGCCAATAGTGTAACAGGATACAAACTGGAAGAAGATTTTCTGGACAACTGGAATGTAAATAATAAGAACGGGAAAGAAAGTATTTTTTCAACTCAGCATGCTTCCGGTACTGCTACCGACGGTAGCGGAGGAAACCATTTGGCCCATTGTGCTTTTTCGAGTGGTTTCAGTAATTCTACTCCTCACGTACTTATTTCGGATAATAAATATTATGACGCTTTTGACGATCGTGACCAGAGAAAAAGCGGAACATACGCCAAAGAATTGTATAATCCTGCTACAAATTCAGTCTTTACATTCACCCGTCCCCGCTATCGTAAATATATCGACGCCAGCGACCCGTTGGGATCGGCCAGTAACCGCAATATCAACAGGTCTATCATACGCTATGCCGATATTTTGCTGGTAAAAGCCGAAGCAATCAATGAACTGAATAACGGACCGACAACAGATGCTTATGACGCAATAAACCAGGTGCGGAGAAGAGCTTTCGAACATTTCCCTCTAAATCAGACATCTCCGGACGATTTGCCGGCAGGGCTTGATTACAACGGCTTCAGAAAAGCGGTTCAGCAGGAAAGGATGTTTGAACTTACCTATGAGCAAAGCCATTGGCTCGATCTGGTAAGATGGAGAATTTACGTCAGGACCTTAAAGGAATCGGGATTAGACGAGAGTTACAAGAAAAGTTCCGTAAGCCTCAAAAACTACCGTTTTCCTATACCTCAATCCCAACGGAATATAAATCCTGAAGGTTTATGGCAGAACTGGGGATACGACGGTTATAACGAATCGAAGACCGGTGCAAATCCTTATGCCGGATTCGAATAAATAAATTATATAATAGAAACCCATTAAAAAGAGCAATATGAAAATCTATTCACAGGATACAAAAAAACGGATAAGTATATTGGCTATTATTATACTTTCCGTATTTGGAACAACATCAGTTGATGCACAGACCGATAATGCTAATACAGGCCCCAGTTCTGTATTTGTAAAAGATGCGGTTAAAAAGACATTTGAACAGAATGCCAGTCCATTGCGTAACTATCTTTTCAGCAGGCGGGAAGCACTCATTAAATTGCAAAGCCTGCCAAGTGAGGAATTACAGGCTGTGACATTAGAAGCCCGTACCACGGCAGAGCAGAGGTCGGGCTTACGGAGAATGCGTATCCGCGGCTTCCAGATCATAAGCGATAGCGGGACAGACTTTGCGGGTTACAATGTAGGGCCGGGTTCACCTGAATCGCAGGTTGCGATCATAGCCAGTGACTTGGCAGATAGCTACCTTAACCAGGCAGCTCTGAGAAATATACCTGTCGATTCATTAAGAATCGAAATTATAAATCGCCCGGATGCCGCTCCTACAAATAAAGTAAATTATCCCCGTAACTTCCTCTATACTGCATATATAAAATCATCGGCGGATGATAAGCAACTGGAAGAATTACGGAAGGGCGCGGAAGCAAATTCTCCGATATTCAATTTTATCCTAAAGCCGCAGGTAGTGACCGGAGAAATTGATTATACCCGGACTCCCGATAAGCTGGTGATACCGGAAGGAGGGCAGCCCGGACTCCGTGAATATCTGAAATATAAGCGTGCTGCGTACTTACATCTTCAGGAAGAAGGTAAGAAACGGGAAGAAGAGAGAAAGAAGAATCCATCGCTGGCGAATAAAGAGAACCGTAATAGTCTGGTGGTTACAGTAAACAATAATGGTGTCCGTCAGCTTCAGATCCGCCAGTTCCGTATATTGCACGACAATCCTGCATATCTGGGAGGAAGCGATCTCGGACCTACCTCTCAGGAACATCAGTTAGGCGTGTTGACAAGCTGCCTTACTCATATTTTCCTGATTCAGGCTGCTGCCCGCCAGATTCCGCTCGATTCGCTGGAAGTGAATGTAAAAGCCACCTCCGATATTCGTGCCGGGCGCAGTGGTTTTGAGAATGTCCCCGGCTATCCGTATGGGATTCATTATACTGTGCATGTGAAATCTCCGGCAACATACGAACAAATAAAAGTGTTGCGGGATGCCGTAGAAGCAGTTTGTCCGATATACAATTTATTGAAGGATGAACAAACAATAGAAGGCCGTATAGTTAAAATAGGTAATTAGGTAAATCCAGATTGTGGATTTGTTGGAAGTGCTTCTTGCAGGCACTTCCAATTTTTATAATTAATTCGAAAAATATGAAGAGAATTTATACCATTGTATTGCTGACTGTCTTTCTTTTTCCTATTTATGCAGGTTACGGATATTCGGCCTATGGCAAAGAACCGGTCGGCATCGACTTTTTTACGAAAGTTAGGAGCATCTCTAATCTGAAAGAAAATAAAGGAGATATATTCTTTATCCTTCGTCAGCCGGATTTAGAGGGAGACACATACCGGAGTGACTTATATCAGCTGGTGGATGGAAGGGAGTTAAGATTGACATCTTCAGAAAATGTCTCCGATTACTTTTTTCTTGATGATACTATTATTTTCAAAAGTATACGCGATGAAAAGGACAAAGAAAGACTAAAGAAAGGAGAGCGGCTTACAATATTTCAGAAATTGACCAAAGGTTATCAGGAAGCAACAGAATGGCTGCGGTTGCCTTATGCTGTAAAAGATATCCGGCTAATAGACGGAAACCGTTTCTTTTTTACAGCTTCTTATCGGTTGGTTCCGAAAGAAGAATCCCGGACGGAGGTGCTGAAAGACATAAAAGAAAACGGAAGGTATCGTATCTTCGATGAATTACCCTTTTGGTCGAATGGTCAGGGTGATATCAGTGGAACCCGTACCCACCTTTATTATTATGATAAAGGAAAAATCACCGACCTTTCAGATTCTCTGGAAACGGTTTCCGACATAGAACTTAGTCCCGATAAGAAGCATCTGGTTTATATCCGTAAAACATACCGGAGGAAGGCTTCACAAGATAACAGTCTGGTATCATTGAATACCGGAACATTGGAGAAAAAAGAATGGAATTTGTTCAATAAAGCCGTTTACTCCCAAATCCAGTTTGCGGACAATAATGAATTTGTTGTTCTGGTCAATCGCAGCTTAGAACGCAATAAACAGGAGAATCCTGAATTTTATCGTCTGAATTTGTCATCAGGGAATATTAAAGGAATATATGACGGCGATTTGTATGCGATAGGCAATAGTATCGGCTCTGATATCAAGTCGGGGGGCCGTAGCAAAATTACATTTGATAAAGATGGGTTTAATTTTGTTTCAACTGTGATAGATCAGGCTCCACTTATCCACATAAATAACAAAGACACCTCTATATCCGTTCGTTCGCCGGAAAATATCTCTATAAACGATTATGTGCCATATAAGGATGGCTTTCTGGTTGTAGCCATGGCAGAGCAACAGGGTGAAGAAGTGTATTTTCTCAACAGTAAAGGAGAGATTTCCCTTTTTACTTCCATTAATACGGCCCTGTTTGAGAATCATAATGTTGTGAAACCTATAGAAATAAAATTCAGAAATGAAGATGGACGGGAACTAAACGGCTATATTCTGCCTCCGGCCAATTATAAGAAGAACGAAAAATATCCGGCTATACTAAATATACATGGAGGCCCGAAAGCAACTTATGGGACAGTATTCTTTCACGAGATGCAGTATTGGGCAAATCAGGGTTATGCCGTTCTATATACCAATCCCACAGGCAGTAATGGGAGGGGAAACGCATTTACTGATCTGCGTGGTAAATTCGGCTCTGTAGATTATAACGATCTCATGGCTTTTGTGGATGCAGCGATAGAACAGGTTCCGTTTATTGACAGAGAACGTTTGGGGGTTACCGGGGGATCTTACGGCGGATATATGACCAACTGGATAATCGGACATACCAATAGATTTAAAGCGGCGGCTTCGCAACGGAGCATCTCTTCATGGATTTCCTTCAGCAACACGAGTGATATCGGACATACTTTTACCGAATCATACATCGGTCATAATCTATGGACAAACAGTGAGCTACTATGGGAACAGTCTCCCCTGAAATATGCAAATAAGGTAAATACACCAACGTTGTTCCTCCATAGCGATCAGGACTACAGATGCTGGTTGGTTGAAGGTGTGCAGATGTATTATGCCCTTCAATATTTTGAAGTCCCGAGCCGCCTGATAATATTCAACAATGAAAACCATGAATTATCCCGGTCAGGGAAACCTACAAACCGGATCAAACGCCTGGACGAAATTACCCGGTGGTTTCAGAAATATTTATAGACAGAGATTTTTGTTCTCATTTGGAAAATACCACTAACATGGTATTTTTCTTTTTTTATAAAGGATATAACTTCGCTGGTATTAAAGTCATCCGGAAAATATAGTACGGAGTAACATAAAAGAGAAGAATATGTCTAAAGAATCTGATTTTTTACTGAATGCGGGAGAGCAAACCAAAGCAATTCATGGAGGGGAATTTCCCGATCCTGTGACTAAAGCTTCTTCCCCGAATCTAATAATGTCCACAACTTTTATTACAGATGCCGACGCCGGATTTTCCGTTGAAGGTCTTGACGAAAATGATTCATGGCTTTATTCCCGTTGGGGTAATCCTACCGTTCATCAACTGGAGGAAAAACTGGCTATTTGCGAGGGAGCCGAAACGGCTGTTGCCTTTGCAAGCGGGATGGGTGCTATCGTCGCATTACTTTTCCATTTACTGAAGGCCGGAGACCATGCGATTGTAAGTGATGTAGCCTATGCAGCCCTTGCTGAATTGACGAATGAAATGATTCCCGGGTTAGACATTGAAATCACAAAAGTGAATACCTCCGACCTGAAGTCTCTGAAAGAGGCTGTCAAATCAAATACCCGCCTGATATATATAGAGACTCCCTGCAATCCCCTGCTACGCCTTACAGATATCGCCGCCGTGGCGGAAATTGCACGGGAAGCGGGTGCGAAGTTGGCTGTAGATTCAACATTCGCAACACCTGCTGCTACGAAACCTTTGGCGCTGGGAGCCGATTTTGTGATCCATTCACTTACCAAGTATTTAGGCGGACATGGTGATGCTTTGGGCGGAGTCATTCTGGGTAGTAAAGAAAATCTGGTTCCTTTACGGAAAAAGACAGCCATCCGTTTTGGCGGAGTATTGAGCCCGTTTAACGCATGGCTGATATTAAGAGGCTTAGCTACATTTCCTCTTCGTATGCGGGTTCATCAGGAGAATGCTCTCAAAATTGCAGCATATCTGGAAAAACATCCGAAAGTTAAGCGTGTATTTTATCCGGGTTTGCCATCACATCCTCAGTATGAACTGGCAAAGAGGCAAATGAAAAATTTCTCGGGAATTATTACTTTCCAGATAGATAACGGAAGGTCACAGGCCCGCAAATTTGTGGAGAGACTACAAATAATTCATTATGCAGTCTCGCTCGGTCATCATCGTTCTTTGATCTTTTATCTGGATAGCAATGAATTATTAAAAACTTCGTTTAAATTCTCAACTCCTCAGCAACTGGAATCATGGAATGATTTTGCAGGAGACGGACTTTTTAGATTATCTGTAGGTCTGGAAGATGCCGGGGACTTAATTAGCGATCTGAAAAGGGCGCTTGCCTGAAAAATGTTATCAAGGCGAATCAGATATTAAAAACTTTATCTATGTATATAGCTGATTAGCTGTCAGCTGATAGTTCTTTGAAAGATTGGAATGGCCCCTCCAACCTCCCCAAAGGGAGGCTACACAGAGGGTAAAAAGTAATAGCTAGAAAAAGTGTAACCTTTGTTACCTTAAAAGTTGTCTGAAAAAATTTCAAAAAAATTAAAATGCCGTAATTAAAATTAATAAACATATATACAAATAGTTATATACACATATGCCGAACTAGCATAACTCTATTTTTTTAATCATATCTTCGTTTTCTTGTTACTTTTGTTACCTATCTGTTACTTGAAAATTGAAATAATTGTTACTATATCTATTTTATGTAAAATATGCTGTTACTTTTAATTATTCTATTACTATATATCAAATAATTAAATATATATAAATCAAAAGGTAAAATAGTATTTATTTCCCTTTAATAGACCATGCGTTATTATCATATTTTCTAAAGGTTTCTGGACAAACCTGTACAAAGTAGACAGTGGAAACATTCGGTGGGTACCACAGGTGCGGGAGTATGGAACGTTTGATTTTTTATATAAGAAAGGCTCCTGAAACGGAGCCTTCTTTGTGTTACGGATTGTGAAACCTGATAGATGGGAGGACGGGAGTATGTCAGTCTTTGACGCAACGCACCGAACAATTGTGCGGAAGCATAGGTTATCACAACAGCAACAGCCCTGCCGCACCTGTCTGCACGGTGGATGCGCCGTTGGCAGTGTAGAGTTGCCTGCCGCTGACAGCATAAACAGTGTTACCACTGACACTCCCAATTTGCCGACCATCCATAGCATAGATATTATTGCCACACACAGTGCCAACCTGCCGACCGCTCATCTCATAGACATTGCTACCGCTGACGTAACCGACCTGACTGCCGCTCGTGGTGTAAAAGTTATTACCGCTGATATAGCCGGCTTGACCGCCGTTCATAAAATAAACTGTAATCATTATGATTGATAGTTTTTTATTATTTCTTCCTTTTTCTTCTCGTATTCGGAGCGTAGAGCGGATTTTTTATTTTCAAATTCTTGCAATTTTGGCTTGTTTTTTGAATCCAAAATAGCACAAATGATAACAGCAATGATAAAACCAATGATAAGACCGACTACGCCACCAAGTATCGCGTAACCTACACCTCCCTTAACTATTAGAGCAAGTATAATACCGAGAACTCCACCGGCACATAAAACCCGCCAAGAAGAATCGTCTTCTTCCTTTTTTAATTCTGCTTTTAATTCTGCTATGTCATTGTCAAGCGATTTAAGTTTTGTGTTTAATTCCTTGTCAAGTTCATCTATTATTCTCACTTCTTCTGCACGCCTTTTGCATTTTTCAGCAAGTGTAGCGCAATCTTTATACCCGCTTATAGCACTGAATTTATTTGCCAAAACGAAGTATGTTGAACTATATTTTGCAGACTGCATTTCTTTAACCAACAAATTATAATGCACTTCTTTTGCACGCTCTTTACATTTTTCGGCAAGCGCGGCACAATCTTTATACCCGCTTATGTCGCTGAATTTATTTGCCAAAGCGGTGTATTCCTCTTCGGATTTTGCAGACCAGTTCATTTGTTTGCATAACGAATTATAATACGCTTCAACTTTCTTTTCTGCTGATAGAGAGGGAGTATTACCAAGTTTTTCTTTCAACGAATCGTGTTCTTTTACAAGATTATCGTGTTCTTTTACAAGGTCATCACGGTGGTGTTGCATCTTGTGGATTTCAGGCAATAATTTCTTCATTGCCATATCAGCCATTTCGTATTGCAAAGTTCCATAAGCGGCACCTTTCCTTATCCGAGAATAATTATCATAACTCTCCTGCCAGTCCTTTATTTTTTTTACAAGGTCGTCAATTTCGGACTCTGATTCTTTGATTTCAGAATCTAATGATTCCAACTCTTTACACATATCGTTGTATCCCGCAACGAGTTTGTCCATAAGTTGATTTTCTGACATATTTTTTCTCCTTTCTTTTTATTTATTTACACGTTGTTTACATTTGTCGGCAAGCGTGGCGCAATCTTTGTGCTCGCTTATGTCGCTGAATTTATTTGCCAAAGCGGAGTATTCTTCCGCAGATTTTGCAGCGTTTAGTCTTTCAACTAACCATTCATAATACGCTTCCGCTTTCTTTTCTATCGGTTGAGTGAGAAGATTCTCCAGTAAATCACATTCTCCGTTAAGCACATTATAACGGGAAACATTTTGCTCGTGCTGACTGCGCAAAGTATTCAACTCTTCTACGGAACTTGCCAAATTTTGCTCTGAAAGGTTTCCATAGAAAGAAGCCATATCCTCTTCATCACTGCCATCTTCCGCATTCAATATCTCATTATCGTAAGAAGTAACAACATCCTGCAAATGATTAACGTTTGAGGACTGTGAGTTAAATTCTGCAACTAACTTTTGGTCTTTTGTTGCAAGTTCATTGATTTGTGATTCTAATCCGCTGATTTTCTTTTTATACATATCAATAAACCCCAAAAAGAGCTGCGCATTAGTGCTTAAGGGCAAATCTTCCTGCGGAATATCAAAATTCTCGTCGGAGGCACGTATTATTGTCGGTTTTCCATTATTCATATCCGAACCTGTCCTAATCCACCATTGTCGCTGTGCGCCTTGGGTTATAATGCCCTCGCCTGTCCATCCGGTTTTTGCGCCAATTTGAGCGGCAAAAGCATCACTCTCTATATTAACGGAATAACCGCGCGACTCTCCGTTGCGCCACTCGCCCTCCGTTTCAGACCATCCTTCCAACACCTTTTTCCCCCACCCGTCGGGCTTCATATCAAGGCACTCGCCTTCATAATATGAGCCTTCGGGCATCTTACAGCTACTGTACTCTATTCTGCATTTTCCCCTGCCATAGATAGTACCTTCACACAAACCTACGCCGGGTTGATACACTTTGCCTTCGTCGCCAGACGAGCCGTTTTCAAACACGCTTTCGATATACATACCGTCAGCCCACGAGCGTTTGCACCATCCGTGCGGACGACCGTTAAGGAATGTTCCCTCGAAGGTTTCGCCGTCGTCGAATTTTACAACGCCTTTGCCGACCGGCTTGCCATCAATGATTTCACCTTCGTACTTCCCGCCGTTAGGCAGGGTGAGTTTGCCGTTTGTTATGTTTGAGTTCATAAATTTTCCTACTTTCTTTTGTTCGTATGATTAGTTTCCTGCCGAATGTAGTGTACTCGTTACACTCCGGCAAGAAACTAAACTCTGTGATTTATAAATTTTTCAGTTCTTGTATGTATTTCCTCTTGAGCAAATACCTTATAAGCAGAGTAACAGGTCCTCCAAAGAGAAATATAAAGAATAAAATCCATCTAATGAATTTAGAAAAATCATTCTTCGCGTCATCCCACCACTCCCCATGTTTCCAATAATGTTCCGCAGCACAACCGAGACCAGAACCTAGCCAGATTCCGCTAAAAATATCGGTGCCACCAGAGGAGATATACCCAAAGAAAACAGCTACAATAACGGCAAAAACAATAGCGAAAATAAATAACCGCCTTATACTTTTTACTTGAAATATTATGTATGCTGTTTCAATTAAAACATTATTACCAGGGTCATCCTGATACAGTTTTTTCAATACATCAAGAGCATCATTATAGTTGCCTTTCTTTGCATCAGCAACAGCGCGTTCATAACTTTCTGTATCTTTCGAATAATTCATAATTTATTCTCCTTTCTTTATTTGTTTTTATAATTTGTACCTCTCATTTTCGCTTCGAAGTTCCCGCAGGTTTTAAAATTGCTGCTCGACTTGCATTTGTAGTCGCGTGTACCTGACGTGGGCGTACAACGAAAATCATTCGGCAACAACAGGACGTATAGGCATCGCGATACCAACGTATCCGAAACCTTTTACTACTGCCTTTTTTTTGTAAAATTGGAGAAAGTTTACCATTAATAAATTCTTTTTCTTACTGCTCCAGTAGTCACCAAACGTATTTGCGATGGTATTCTTACCTTTCTGTAAAGCACCTGCAGCAGGCAAGAAAATGATATTTCCTGACGTTTTGTCTGTGAATTTGTACCCATACTGATGATTTTGAATTAGCCATTCACCAGTTACTTTTTCAGTGTCAAGCAAACTTTTCAGTTCGTCTGCTGTTGGAACACGGAAACCGTTTGGGCTGGGATCTTTACCTTCGTCCCATATTTTCGCTGAAGAGCCTCCTGTTGCTACATATCCCCCTTTTCCTGATGGATGAATTGCTTCTTTAATATTCCATTGATAGAACATACCAGGACTCTCAGGAGTTGCCGCAAATGTTCCGGGTTCATCAACATTGCGGGTAGCCCATTTTACACCATTAATCTCAACATATTCATTTGATTGGGCATCTGTCGCTGTTTGCTGTGAAGCGTTTGTTGATTGTAGAGGGTTTGTTTGCTGTTGATTGGGTGCAACAACAGCCTGCTCTTCTTTTTTGAAAAACACATCTTTCTCCCCGTTTGCATAGCAAATTCTAAAAATCTCTGATTTCTTTAATGTGTAAGCTGGTCCGTTCTTATTGCTCCATTTCTTGTACTCAATATCAGTGTCGCCAACTTTTTGCACTGATGCATTAATGTCATCACCGTTTAGCAATGTGATAACATCCGGCTTCGCCACTTGGGACTTCACACTTTGATTTTGAGCCGATACATTTGCCGTTGAAAACAAAAATAACATTGCTGTCAACAACATGAAACACACCCTACTCCTCACGTTTTTCGGATTGACGCGGTTTTTTGAAATGGGTTCTCGCTCCATTGCGCTGTGCGCTACTACTTCTTTGAATTCCTGATACATAAAACTAATTTTAAACAATTTATATTGAGTGAATTGTAATATTTCCGACTTTTGGCAACCACACAAAAAAGGCGAGAGAACTATTATTTAATCAGAGACTCTTAGCAGCCTTTTTCTGTAGATAATAAACAATACCCACGTCCATTATATAACGTGTCCACTGAGGAAGATATATAACAACGACGTGAGCATTTTCTCTTTGCAACTGAAATTGTCAAGATTTCAGACTCTGGTACGTAGTTGTTTTTATTTTTTTTACATCAGAATTTACAGGTAATGCCCGCCGAGATAGCAATAGGAGAATAGCCGTCGCCGAAGAACATTTTCTTCAGTTGGGCGCCGATCGTAACAGTCTCGTTTAGCTTGTAGTCTATGCCCCCGCCCAAATTGATACCAATCTTGGTTCCATCAAGCCACTTTTCTTTAGCACCGTACTCATCCCAGAAATCCTCCATACCCATATCCTCCATGTCTTCCTCCAATATGTCCATATACTTGTCCATCCACTCGTCCAAGTAGTCCCCGGAAATGTTAAGACCCTTCGCTTTACCCTCCACTATTGCTTTCAAATCGGGCTTACCGCCTCCGATTACACCGATGCCTGCCAACGGATAAAGGGTAACTTTCTCACTGACGGGGAACAGATAGTGTCCGTTCACTTCCAGAGTATAGGCACTCTTCACCAGCTCTTCTTTCTTCCCGAAGTAATATGTTCCAGCCACTTCCAGACGAATAGGCTCGGTCACTTGATACTGAAACTTTGCGCCTATACCGAACTTCTTCAAATCACCGGAAAGGGAACTGATGTGTCCGCCTATTTCCTTGTCTCCGACTTCCTGTGCCGAAGCTGCCAGCGCCACGAAAGCGCATACACATAAAAACAAAATCTTTTTCATCTTGATATAAGAATTAAATAATAGGGAAGTCCCGAAAATAAAAGTTATGTTTAGCCGCACCCGTCGGGAGGGACCTCCCGTGAATGTCCCACCGCATGCGGCTATATTTCCGTTGTCCTATTTCTTCGTGAATACGGTGCCGGCCAAAGGTATGCCCATACCCACCTGCACCGTAGTTCTCTCATCAAATGTCAGTTTGTTGCCGCTGACGGTGAAATTAAGCGGTTCGCTGCTTCCCCAATCGAGCAGACCATTCTTGCCGTCATACTCGTAAGTGAAGTCGGCTGGCTGAGTTACATCGGTAATGATGTCATTTGCAGACATCACTACTTTCATCGTAGCGTCCGTTTCGGAAGTGAACTCCAATTGGAGATAAAATAAAGAAGTGCCCGTTTTTACGTAAACATACTGCCAGATGGTTTCAGCAAGGCTACCGCTGTCGTTGTCATCATCTTTCGAGCAAGAGATTGAACTCACGGCAGCCATTGCTATCATCAAAGTACAAAGTGCTTTGCTCAAAAAACTGTGCGCTTTTGCGCGATTGAAATTTAACTTTTGCATATTTCTGAATTTTAATTTAAGTTAGTTATACATTATTGCTTTTTGTAACTATCCCTCGGTCCTCCGTCAGCATCGAAAGTTATCAAATGGGTGTTATCTACCTTGTATTTGCCCATCCACGCTATCATGCCTGACTTATCCGAATATTTAAGTCTTCCTTTTGTTACTGACCATGTGATTGGGTATCCATCAGCACTTCCTTCGCCGTCGCTCCATAGTTGAAGTTGCTGAGGTCCGCGATTATAAGGTTTACGACCATCTTCCATTACAATATTGTAGGCACGTTTCCAGAAACCGACAAGTTTTTCGTCATGGTATTCTTCTATTTCTTTTGTTTCTTGTTGCCTTGCTAAACCCTGTTCGTTGGATTTTTTGCGGGAGTCGCACGAAGCAAAACTCACGATAACCATTGCTATCATTACCGAGCAAAATCTTTTGCTCATAAAACTGTGTGTGTTTGCCCTGCAAACTTGATTTTCCATTTTCCTGATTTTTTGAATTTATTTTGTTTTTAATGTTTTTTTCGCTTCTTTACTGCCTTCTTTACCTCCGGATGCGAGTCGATAACCGTATTTTTTTGCGCCGTTCTGTCAAAATTCCGGTACGCCTCTTTAAGCGCAAGTGCGGCACTAAAGTCACGGCTGACAGTTTTTACCGAGTCGTTTAAGGAATGGGCGAACAGCCATTCGTAGGTTTTTTCCCAGTAAAAAAAACGGGCAAGGCGGGAATGATTTACGCCTTTCAACTGGTCGAAACGCAACAGGGTGGTGTCGCCGCAAGCCTTCATCGCATCTACAACTTTATGCGATTGAGCAACTGTAACCGCGCGGTCTGCCGTGCCGTGAATAATCCACAGGGGAACTTTTGTCAAGCCGCAATAGGAAGACAGCAACGAGCCGCCGCCACACAATGCCATTGCCGCCGCAACTTTTTCGGGATATGTTCCAACGAAATTGATTGTGCCATAGCCGCCTGCGCTCATTCCGACAACATAAACGCGGGCGGTGTCTATCGCGTAACGTGCTGTTGCCCATTCAAGCAAATCCAGGATTTTTGACGGCTGCCACGCGTCTTTCTGTTTTTGCGGCGCGAGTACGAAAGCGTCAATCGGTCTGCCCATTCTGATTGCGTCAACAGTTCCGTAGTGCAAAACCTGCGACAGACTGTTTCCACTCAAACTTTGTCCGTGAAGAAAGATAATGAGCGGTTTTCGGGTTGTTGCAGAATCGCCGTTTGCAGGCTCGTAAAACCAGAAATTGTAACTGCCTTTTACAATGTCGCGGCACGCTGTAAGCGTTTGAGCCCGCGATAAAAAAGGCATAACACAGAATATGGCGATCAAAAGTTTTTTCATACTTTTAATCTGTTATTCTTAATGCTGTATATCATCACGCTGTTGCCGCCGTTGCCGGATTTTCCCTGCGCGGTAACAATCAGCGTTTTGCCGTCTTCGCTAATGTCCATTCCCACCGGATAACTGTCGGCGGCGCATTCGGCAATCACTTTCATATCGGCGGTGCGCACAACTGCAATCTTGCTTTTATTATTTACCGCTGCGAAAACGTATTTTCCGTTAGGACTGACAACAACAGTCCGCGCTCCCTCGCCCACATACACACTTTTCCACGCGGTAAAAAGTTTGCCTGTATTTTTGGCGGCGTGTGTCAGAAAATCGTCAAGCGAGGCTTGCTGAACAAAGCCCGTTTTGTTGATGCTGCAATAAATATAGCCGTGTTTGATAACCAGATGCCGCAGATTCTGTTTCATACCCGCCAACGTGCCAATATATTTTTGTTTGACAGCATCAATTACCGCAATACCGTTTCCACCCATTTTTCCAATCAAAACAAAGTTGTTGTCGGGCGAAAAAACCGTTCCGCGCAGGCAATGCCCGCAATTATTGTCGCGGTCTATTTTCACGGCATCGTTTTCGTCAAATTTAAAGAACAAACGGCGGTCAATGGTAATGTTTTTCAGATACTTCCACGCTTTGGGGTCGCGTGACGAAACGTCTATCAGCGCCATTGTATTGTCGCCCCAGTGCGTTACGGCAATGGTGCGGCTGTCGGGAGAGCAGGCAATCATTTTTGGCAGCGGCGCGGTGGGCATCACGCGCACAATGGTATCGGCATCGGTGTCGATAACGCACAACGCCGAAGGGTCGATAGCATTCTGGTCGTAACTGCGGCGGTAGTAAGTAACCCACAGGTATTTGCCGTTGTGCGAAAAGCAACTTTCCACGGGCTTGCCCGCGAACACGTTCAGGCTGCTTTTTCGTGTTTTAAATTTGTAATCGAAGTAGGCGGTTTCGCTGAAAAGGTGCTGATTCCTGCGGTCAAACATATGGTTGACAACGGCAAGCGGCTTAAAATCGGACAGGCGGTAAACGGAAGTCTGGCAGCCTTCGAGCGAATGTACATAAAACTTGTCTTTCGTGTCAAGGATATTGACCGACTTCGGCGAATTGACAGTCACATCGTAGCGGTCGGCAGGCGATTTTGTCTTCTGCTGACGCTGCTGGAAGCGTTGCACAAGCGTTAAACTCACTTCCGAATTCGCGGGCGTGGAAGTTGTGCCTATCGCGGTCAGTCTGCTTTGAGTGTTTTTCTCGCTTGCTTTTGCTTGTCCGCTGCCTGCAATCAACAAAATTGCGAGCAAAACAGGAATAAAAACCGGAATGTTTCTCATTTAAAGTATTGTGTTTAATGAATTAAAACTTACTCTTTCTTGAACTTAAAAGATTTTTTACTTGTCGCGCCATCGGCAGACCATTCTTGGGTAACATAAAACACATATCCCGAATTTATGTCTTTCACCCTATGGACGATTGCCGACTCGGATTCTGAGACTAATTCCGGCTTTGTCAATGACAGGACGGTGTTCTCGTAATCTTCGATAAAATGTTTCGTGCGTTTTGTATAAGACAGGTCGCCCAAGCAATCCATCAGTTCCTCGCTGATGCCATAAGTATCCTGAAAATACTTTTTATAGTTATCTATTTGCGAAACAAAATAAACAGGACTTCCACCAATATGAAAGATTTTACCATCTCCCACCGTAGACCATCCCCCTGTTGCGAAATATAAGAGTCCATTTTTGAAGTAATAATGATTGTCTTTGCCAATGAAAGTCAAAGTTTTGCCATACTTTTCAGAAATCGCTAATGGATTATCGTAAGGCTCAATAACTACCAAATTCCCTTTTGCTATTTCTTCATCGAAAATTTCGATTGCTCTTTTTGCCAAGCCGTAAGGGTCGGTCGTGTGAGCAAAAGATTGTGGCAAGCCATAATCGTATGTATACTTCTCTATGGCGACTGCCGCCCTGAAATTGTCCTCAAACTCCTGTACGTTTAACTTTTTGCGGGAATCGCACGAGGCAAAACTCGCAATAGCAGTTGCTATCATCAAAAAGCAAAACGCTTTGCTCATAAATCGGTATACTTTGGAGCCAACTGCGTTTTTTGGAATAGTCTCCCGCCCTATTGCGCTGCAAGTTGTTGCACTTGCTGATGTTTTGATAATTGATTTGAACATAATAATATAGTTAAATTATAAATTTCAATATTCCTGCCGTTGCTGTCATATCATTTTGCTTTCAGAAATATTATAATATTAGTTTTTGTCTATAAAATAATATTATATCTTTGTAATCTGCCTATTTAAGAACCATGAGAAGGACTTTTCAAATCCGGTTTTCTACCGGTTATTTCCATGTTTCCCTCCATTAAAAAGTTAATTCCTACTCCTGCGTTTTTCGGCCTGACGCGGTTTTTTGATATAGTCTCCCGCCACACTGTGCTGTGCGCTACTGTTCCTTTGAATTTCTGATTCATAAACTGATTTTTAAATAGTTGACAGTAAGTTAGTTAAAGGTATTCTTGGCTTTTGGTAACCACACAAAAAAGGCGTGGGAACTATCATTTATTACCGAATTGAGGCTCTCGACTGCCCGCTACTTAGTAATAAACAATAGCCCACGCCCATTGTGATATAGCGCACCCCCTTGTATGAGGGAGTAGTATATAACAAAGACGTGAGCGTTCTTGTTTATCATCCCAAGTAGCTGAAATTGTCGAGATTCCAATTCGGGATAATATCTTAAACGCTTCTGTTATCAATATGTCCTTCCGGCAAAACACTGACGCATCAGCCAGCCGGAATTGATGCAAAAATAAGTAAAAAGATTAAATAACAGCAAGATTGGTAAAAAAAATGATAGAAGCAGGGAGATACCGGCAGGGAGATAATACGAAATAATTACTGCGCCCCTATACCATAGGCTATAATTTTTTAGTTTCTATTATTATCTTTTTGGTTGGCTGCAATTTATGCGCAGTTTTTGGCTGTGTATGTGTTTACTGTCGTTTTAATTATCCATATGATGTTTATCTTACTACTGAGTGCGGAGGCAATTTAAGTATGTTTATACCTTAAACTTTTATACGGTAGATGAGCACAATATCTATGAGCAAAAAATAGTCAGGATAAACCACAGCGAGTCGCCGTATAGATTTTATGATGAGTATATAGTTTCGATTATGTTTTTTTAATTTATAAATTCTATAAAATATAGTTTATTATAGATAATATACATGGTATATAATTATTTCAATTATCTTTTTTTATCTCTCGACTATTGCCTGTATAATGATGTTACAGAAAGGAAAAGAAAGGTAGTTTGTAATATCGGAAAAGAAATGTATCTTTACATACTTAATCTTTCCAAGCGAATGTTGTTTTCTGTATTTTTGTTACCCAGTTGTTACTCACTGAATTTAAAAAATAGGCTTATGTGCTCATTATTAATTGACTACAAGAACCATTTACCTTTGTTACCTTTTAGCGGATTAAAAGCTAATTAAGATGGATAACCTCACACCCGTTGCTCTAGTAGTCCGTATCTTCAGAGAGCGGACTATGGGTAGCCGGATGTATTTCGGTTTCGTCCTGTTTTAATTGCTCTTTAAAGAATGCCTTAACTGTCTCCCACGGATAGTAGGGGCCGGTATGGCTCTCTAAAGGTAAATTTACTTCATTTTCATTTAAAAGAAGTTTTACCAGTATCTCATTCTTCTTATTACGGAAGAAGATAAGTTGCAGATTAGCTCCCATAGGAGAAACCCGGTAATCCTGCCAGGCCAGATGGAATTTCTCCATATCGGTTTCCTGATTACTGCATCCTTCTACCTGCATCAGTGTAAGCAGGCGGATGAGGTGCGTATCATGTCCGAAACGAAGATCGGCCGCAGGAGTTCCTTCTTTTATAGCGGTTTCCGCACTTTCCACTATATTGCGTAGTAAAGGTATGGCGCAACGGGGCATCAAACCACCATTAAGCGGAGCACCGGCATTGCAGACATACATGCGGGCATTTACTGTTTTCCAAATCCCGGCTAATTCTTCATACCGGAAGATGTCATAGAAAGTAACATCTATGTCTACATTCTGCATATCGGCTGCAATCCAGTAGATTCCACGCATAAGGGCATCCTGATTTGTTATTGCATCGGGATTTACAAACAGTGAAGCCATCAGGCGTTCCGGACGAACATTTTTCTTCTCAAAATCGCGGAAGTCACGTCTCCATGGGGCTTTTCCAGAAGAAAACTTTTCTCCTTCCGGTGAGGTGTAGGCGATATAATCCATATATCGCTGGTAAGCTCTCCGGTCTACGTGCAATGCAGGGTTCAGTTCTTTCAGATGTTCTGTGAAATAACTCATACTCATGGCACAGCGCAGCGAGGTGGACGAACGGGCGTCAATAAATGCATCTCCACGGAATACCTGAGGGAAATTATGGTACATTCGTCCGGCTATTTCATGTTGCTGGCGTTCGCCCAGAGGGGTGATATTGCCGCTCTTGCCCCGGGCGTCTTCCCATACTTGTTGCAGGCGTTTACGGACATCTATGCCGAGCGGAGTCAATTCGGAACGCTGATAAAGCGAGTCAAAAACGTGCAGGACTTCTATATAACGTTCGTCCGCTGTCATCCAGCGGGAACCATGACGGCCATAATGACTGATGTAGAAAGGTTCGTATCCTTCCGGTGCAGGAGTGTAGACCTCGGGAGGAGCAGGATAAGCGTAATAAATACTTCCGGTTTGTTCCGGCGTCGGTTGAGAGTAGACCGAAAGTCCGCTTAGTAAAAGTATAGTGAATATAATATATTGTCTCATAAGCCTTATCTTAAGGTCGCAGACCTGTTTATTACTTTGGTAAGTGAAAATGCAAGAGTAAGTTATAATTCGATAGCGTACCATTGAATACTGTTTCCTACTTAATTGGTGATTTTTAAATTGCGGACATTCTTTTGCCAGATGCCTTCAGCCGCATGATCCGGGCGAATGTCACCCCACGTAATATTGCAGTCATCAAGTCTGATATCAGATGCCGTATCTATGTAGAAACTGTAAGTCTTATCACGGATGAAGCCTTCACCGTCGCACGGACGCTTGTCGTAGATGCCGCCTTCGTATGCAGTACGTTTCTGTAATAGCAGGTCTACATCCTTGAAATAGATATGATTGACTTTGTCGGGAGTATCCCCGCCTATAAAAATACCGTTCTCACTGGTACATTTGATATTCGAGAAACAGATACGGCTTACTTCTCCGCATCGGCCTTCGGTAGCTCCTTTCGGGAAACGCCAGCCGGCATCTTTGTGATTGCCTATGGCACGCGGGTAAGATGTGATGTAAATCGGTTCGGCTTTTCCCCACCATACATCGGAGAAGAACATGCAGTCCACGATCATATTTGAGAATATCACATTGGTGACGGTTCCTTCGTCGCGGTTCTGGATGCCTATGCCACGGTTGCTGTTCTTGATAATGCAGTTATTGAACAACACATTATTGATCTTATCCATATTCTCCGACCCTATCTTGATGGCGCACGAACGGGAGACCATGGTGCAGTTTGTTACAACAATGTCCTCGCAGGAGCCGTATTCTTCGAACTCCCGCCGGTTTTTCAGGCATATGCAATCATCACCGGACTCGATATGGCAGTTGGCAATGCGTACGTTTTTGGAATGGTCTATATCAATGCCGTCACCGTTGCGTATTTTCAGGTCATTCAGTATCGTGATGCCGTCGATGGAAGCATCGTTGCAGCCGATAAGGTGAACAGTCCAATAGGCACTGTTGCGGATGGTAATATCTCTTATCACGGTTCTCTCCACATTGATGAGAGTCAATACATGTGGGCGGGGATCAAAGTCGGTCACGGGCTTCAATTCATAAGAGTCTTCCAACTCTTTTCCCATAAATGCGACGCCGTTCCCGTCGATCGTGCCGCTTCCGGTAATGGAGACCTCTTTCAGATCTTTCCCGTGTATCCACATCATGCCTTCGCCCCGGTTGTCGCGGAAAGCGCTTTGTGTATATACCGTCTCGTCAGAATTGGCGAGCAGGCGGGAATTGGATTCCAGCCGGAGTTCGACATATGAAGCCAGCTCAAAAGGACTGCACATAAAAGTATGTCCTGCGGGGATAAGTACTGTGCCGCCACCCGATTGGGAACATGCATTAATCGCTGCCTGTATTGCTGCGGCATCATCGGTCTTTCCGTCCCCCTTAGCACCATAATCTATAATGTTATAGGTGCTCTCGCCTGTCTTCTGGCTATTACAGGCACCTAACAGGGAGATGGCGCATAAGGTAAACAAAAGTGCTTTAATTTTCATAAATATAGCTTTTCTGATTAATTACTTGTCTATGGTTAGTCTTTTGCAGCCTCCATCATATCAGGCGGACAATCCTTCGGTTTGGTTCCCCATTCCCGGTTCGGCTCGTTCCCCATAACAAATTCAATAGCTCCGCCATTCATTATATCCTGATGGGTAATGTAATTACGTGTATAAGGTTTTCCGTTCAGCGTTGCCGATTGTATGTAGATGTTCTCTTCGGATGTATCCGGAGCCTTTACAGTAAAGGTCTTTCCATTTTCCAGATGCAGGGTAAGACTGGGGAATGAAGGGCTGGCAAGCATATAATATGGCGTACCGGGGCAGACAGGATAAAATCCCATAGCTGCGAACATGTACCATGCCGACATCTGTCCGGCATCATCATTACCCGAAAGTCCGCCCGGTGTATTCATATATTCCGTTGCCATAATGTGGCGTACGGCACGTTGGGTCTTCCACGGTTCTCCTGCATAGTTAAACATAAAGGCAATCTGATGGCATGGCTCGTTACCGTGCCAATAGCGCTGTTCGCTGAACATGGAATCCAACTTCGCTATATAGTTTGTTTTACCACCCATACACTCCATCAGTCCGTATGGGTCGTGAGGAGCATACCATGTATAGTGACAAGGGGCTCCTTCGGTAATGAACCGGGCAAAGTCGAAAGCATTGTATTCATTCAGGAAAGTGCCGTTGGCATGACGTCCCTGAGCGTATCCGGTGCGGGGATCAATGACGTTCCGGTAATTAGCCGCACGTGATATCAATTCCTGGTAATCTTTCGTTTTGCCCAGAGATTTAGCCATCTGTGCGAGGACAAAATCGTCATAGGCATATTCTAAAGTCCTTGAAGCCTGCTCATTGGTGTGAAAAGCATCCGGCACGGCATCTTCAAGGGGAATGTAACCATATTTGAGATAAGATGTCAGTGCACGGCGTCCCATGCCGTTTCTATATTCATCCGGATCGGAAGGAGTCTCAAAAGCATTCTTTCTCATCCCTTCATATGCCTTTTCAATATCGAAATTGCGGATACCTTTGCTATAAGCGTCGCCGATAGCGGCAATAGAATGGTCGCCTATCATAGCGGCAGTATAGCTGTTCCAGCAGGGAAAGATAGGTAGCCAGCCACCTTGTTCGTATTTATGTACAAGCGATTGCATCATATTTCCGCCTTTGGTAGGAAAGAGGATGTTAATCAGAGGATGTAGTGCACGGTATGTGTCCCACATGCTGTAATCCTCATAGTACGTTTCCCCCCCGGGTAACTGACGTATCGGAAGGCCTTTGGCAAAAGACGGATAACGTCCGTCCACATCGTTAAATGTGCGTGGGAGGAAAGAGGCCCGGTAGAAGGCGCCGTAAAACTGCTCTTTATCCACAAGGTTTTCGGTTTCCACCTGTATTGTGGAAAGATGTTGCTCCCATATCCGGTTTAGCTCTGTCCTTGTCAGGTCAAAGTTCCAATGAGGAATTTCAGCCTCCAGATTACGGATGGCACCTTCCCGGCTGACAAAAGATGAAGCGGCCTTTATCAGGACTTCTTCTCCTTCTTCCACATCAAATTCCGCGTATATGCCTATCTGCTTAGCATTTCCTATTTGTCTGGTATGCGAAAACAAGGAGTCGCCCTTGTATGTCCCATAGCTTGTTATTTTCTTCTTGAACCGGATAATAAAGTGGCCACTGTATCCGGCAGGTTCTCCCCAGCCCTGATAAATGCGGTGAACAGGATTATACCCATAAATCAGGTTGTTGAGCGTATCGATGGAGATGTATCCCTGACCTTCATCGCTGTTAGGATTGACTATCAAATATCCTTTCCCTGCTTTCTTATAAGTAAAACGGTAAATAGCCGAACGGGAACGGGCTGTCATCTCGGTATAAATATTCTCATCGGGTAGGAGAGCGGCATAATAAGACGGGGTCGCTTTCTCTGTCTGGTGGGAAAAACGGGTTGTCCGGGATTCGGGTTGACAGCGCAGAGTCCCGTAAAGAGGCATAAGCGTCATTGAACCATAATCCTGAGTACAGCCGCCTACAATCCAGTGAGAGTTACGGAACCCTTGCAATAATGTGTCTGCATAATAATAAGGAGCTATACATTTCTGTTCTGTATCGCGTGTTTGAGGAGTCCAGAAATTCATGCCATTCGGTTCGAGTACCGCAGGGAGTGTCTGTCCGTATTCCTCCGTATTCTTTCCGAATTTACCCGCTGTATGAGTTGTGCTCGCAGCAGTGCCGACACGGGTATCGATGTATTTTATCCGCGAATCTTCGATAGTATCGCGGTAGCCGCCGAAGCACGACATTATAGACTGTAGCAATATAATAGCAAGCAGTGCGAAACAATATGTGTAAATGGTTTGTCTCATTTGTATCTTATTAATATCCTATTCCGGAAATGACTGGTGAAGTAATTGCTTGTCAAAATTTTTGAATCAGCAATAATTCTGTTTATTGACTGACCGGAAGCAGGAAAAATGAGAAAACAGAACTTGGGCTTCATCTTCATAGTATCCATTATTTAGGGTGATATGCAAAAATAGCGGCTTATCCTCTATGAAAAGAGGAAAATAAGAAAGATTGGGAAGAAAATAGTAAAGTGGAGAATTTACACTTTTCGTTTTAGTCGGTTCAAACTTTATTCATACTCCTATTTAACACAAATAAGAGGTGCATACAGATATGGCGAATAGTAAAAAAACACTTATCTCTTATTAAGTTTAGAACTTGGTAAATATCCGAAAAACTCCTTGAAGCATTTAGTGAAATACTTGGGATCATTGAAGCCTACGGAATAAGCTATTTCGGAGACATTTATATCTCCCGGTCCTTCCTGTAGCATTCTTTGTGCTACATTCAGCCGGTAATTCTTCATAAACTGTCCGATGGGTTGACCTGTCAGATCCTGCATTTTATTGTTTACCAATGTCTTGCTATATCCCATATCACGGACAAAACGTTCCAGATTATATTCCGGCTCTGCATAATTTTCTTTCATCAGATTGACGGCGTTTGCAATGAATGCCTTGTCCCTGGATTCTTCCTGTATGTGCAGTTCCTATACGTTGCTGCTTGCCGAGAACATCATTTTGTACTTATTTCTCAAATTTAAAATGTTACGGATGCGGAGCCGGAGCACTTCCTCGTCAAAAGGCTTACAGAGGTATTCATCTACACCAATTTCAAAACTTCTTTTCTCCTGAAGTTCTGAGTGAACAGCAGTAAGGATGAGAATAGGGATATGCGAGGTCGCCAGATTTTCTTTAATATGGCGTGATAGTTCCATTCCATCCATTACAGGCATCATAAGATCACAGACAATCAGATCAATCGTATGCTTCTGTACAATTTGCAGGGCTTCTTTCCCATCTTCGGCTTCAAACAGACGATAATCACCCTCAAGTAGCATACGGATATACAAACGCATATCCTTATTGTCTTCTACTATAAGAACCGTTTCTTTCTTTGTTCCATCAGCCGGTTGTAATATATTCCGCAGGCGATTGTCTTCCTTAATTTTCATGTCTTCTCCGGCAGTCAGTTCTACATCTCCGGCAGGAATTAATGGCATCAATATGCGGAATGAGGCTCCCTTGTCAGGATTATTACGTGCCCATATTTCTCCGCCATGCAGTTCTACTATTTTCCAGCAAAGGAAAAGCCCGATGCCTGTGCCGCTTTGTCCATAAACAGGGTATTTCAATACTTTTTTGGATTGATAAAAGCGGTCAAATATTTTTTCCATGTCTTCTGTCACAATGCCATGTCCTGTATCGCGTACATTTATATAAAGAGCTTTTTCCCTGTCGTGTCTTTTGACTGATGCCATAAATATGCTGATATGCCCATTGTCCGGTGTAAATTTAATGGCATTCGAAATCAGATTTACCATCACCTTACGCATATATGCTGCATCGATGATCAGGAAAGGATTATCCAGGCGGAAATAGGTCTGTATATCTATATGTCTTTCTTTAGCAAAGACCCTGAAAGGCAGAAGCAATTCGGACAGGAAGTCTACAACGTTCTCCGGACGCCTATCCAATACGACCTTGTCCATTTCCAGTTTTCGGAAGTCCATCAGTTCATTAACCAGCGAGAGCAAATAGCGGGAGTTTCGTTCGGCAATCTGCAATTGCATTTTTACAGTTTCGTTCTTCGTTTCTTTCAGGGCATGTTCGATAGGGCCATGGATAAGCGTGACGGGTGTACGGAACTCGTGGGTAATATTGGTGAAGAAGGATATTTTTTCTTCCGTTATTTCCTTTATGTGTTGTGCCATGGCTTCCAGCTGTTTGTTCTGGACTGCCAGTTCCTGTGTGCGTTGCTTGACTTTACTCTCCAGTCGTACTTTCTGTTCACGGTAAGTACGGATTTTTCTCTTATACAATAAATAGATGAACAGACAGGTTATCCCAATAAGTAGCAGATAGAACCAGCCGGACTTATAGAAATAAGGAGTGATATCAACTTCTATTTCAGTGATCTTATCCGACCAGCGTCCCAATTCATCCGTTGCACGCACCTGCAATGTATAGTTTCCGGAAGGTACGGACGTATATCGTGCCAGATGCTCTCCGGGCTGTGTTTCGTTCCATTCTTCTTCATATCCTTTCAGCCGGTATGCGAATCGGATACGGCTACTGTTCCCATAATCCTGTGTAGTAAAGCCGATGGAGAAGCGATTGTCTTTTTCATGTAGAAAGATTTTAGAAGCAAATGTTATGTTCTTCTCAAGGTAATTACCGCCGGATGGATAAATAGTGTTTCCTCCGATTGCCAGAGATGACAATTTTACTTGTGAATCTGTATGTAATAAAGTTTCACTCTCCGGATGGATGATGACCAGGCCGTCTGTAGTAGCCAGATATATAAAATCATGTATTGCTGAATAATGAATGCCATTCCAATAGAACTGAGTGGCAGGTAATCCGTCGGCTTGCGTGTAATTACTGAATGTCATCGACTGGATTTTCAACCGTGAAATTCCATCATTGGTTGCCAGCCATAAATTTCCCTGTCCGTCTTCTGCCATACCAATGATCGTATTGTTGGGCAGCCCGTGCCTTGTCGTATAATTCTTGAAGATGAAATGATTGTTCTTGTCATTTGTCAATTGATACAATCCGCTTCCATTGCCTCCCAGCCAGATTGTGCCGTTTTTGTCTTCCATTATACTGTTTATCTTTTCCAGTTGTGTCGACTCCGGGCTGTCCAGCTTATACTTCAGGTATTTATAATCGAATCGTTTATTGGATTTGGCAAAAGATGGCAGGTCGACGATAAAGACCCCTTGGGTTGTTCCTATCCACAAACGTTTCTTCCGGTCGATTAAAAGTGCGTGTATAGCCTCAAATTCGTTATCGGACTGATCGAATAATATTCTTGTGAAAGTGTTTTTTCGTTTATCGTAAAAATGTACTCCACGGGTGGACCCAAACCAGATCCCATGATTAATTTTATCTTCACAGGCACTATTAATGAAATCGCCTTCCAATTCAGGTATGATCTCACGGGTATAGCGTTTGAAGGTACGATTATTTCGGATATTCAGGTCCAGACCATTTATTCCGACCCCCCAGGTATATGCCCATAGATAGTTGTCAGAGTCTATCAGGATTCCATTGATCGTATTATTGCTGATGGAGGTGATATCATTAGGTGAAAAAAGATAGTGGGTGCATGCCTTATTTTCCTTACTCCATTTCATCAACCCACGTTCCACCATCCCGATCCAGAGATTACCCTCCTTATCTTCATCCACTGCATTTACAGGAGTAGGAGTATCCATATTGACAGAAGATGTTCCGCATGACCATAACTCGGTATGCAGACGTTTCGGAGAAAGCACATTGACTCCTCCTGTTTCGGTGCCCAGCCAGATTATCTTCCCATCCGTTAGCAGGCAGTTAATCGCATTACAGTTGACCGTAGCGCCGTTTTGTTCACTGGTCTGACGGATGAATGAGAAAGTATCCGTATCTCTGTGATAGACATTCAGCCCGTTAAGAGTAGATACAATAAGATGTTCTTTGTCGGTCAGTTTGATGTCCGTTATATATGCCTGACTCAACATGCCTGAGCGATGAGTAGAGTAACGGTATCTTTTCAGGCTGTGTTCCGTATGATTATACTTGAATACTCCCCGGTTCGAACCTATCCACAGATATTCGCCATCAGCCTGCATGCATGAAATGCGCCAGTCTTCACTAAAAGAGGTCAGACTATCGGATAGGATCTTCGCCTTCAGGAGGTTATCGGGTTGTTTCTCGATGCGGCAGACCTGGTTATCAATCCCTGCACAGATGGCCCAGCCTATATCAAGGATCGCGTGAACAGGCGAAGCGGAAGCGTTCTTCAGGCAATAATAGGTTTTGATATTTCCTTTCTCATCCAATTCTATACACCATAGGTCTTTGTTACCGGAAAACCATAAATTGCCTCGTTTGTCTTTGTATACCGTACTGACATATTCATTTATTAACCGTTGTAACGGGCTGTCCGGGGGTAGATTAAGTTCGAAGGAAGAATAAGTATTGAGGTCAATAATATCAATTCCTCCTTCGGAAGCAATCCAGAGCCGTTTATAATTGTCTTCACATATTTTGTGTACAAAGTCGTTCTTCAAATGTATAGGTGCAGTTTGCATGTCGTAATTCAGAAATTCATAACCATCATACCTTCCTATCCCATGATGTGTAGCAACCCAGATATATCCTTCCGAATCCTTGAAAATATCACTCACGAAGCTATAAGGCAATCCTTTGCTTTCTGTAATGAATTTGAAGTTGTATTGGTCGAAAAAGCGGTCTGTGTTCTGAGAAAAAAGCACCACTACTTGTATCAGCCAAAAGGTGGCCAGTGAGATATGTCGTTTCATGATAATTCCCGTCTTTAGTATCCGTTAGGTGCGATTAGTGCCCGAAAAGGTACGACTTTATTTTTAATATCGGGAACCTCTCCGGATATTCAAAATGTTAACTTCACTATTTTCCTCTTCTTTTGCATCATTTTCCCCCTGCGTCTTCTTTTGTTGACTTAAATTTGCCGTAATTAAAATCTGGAATACTATGGAAGCAAAGACATTTTCGTTTCTCCCTCCGATTGACACTTATTATGGAGGACAGTAAGATTGCTGTATCCCTTTTACACTGCTTTATATAAAGAGTAATGTAAAATCTGTTTGTCTTTTTCTTCAATAAATAGCTGATCAAATAACCGTGATTCGTATTGTAACTTTTGAGAAGATACCTGTAAGCAGGTAAATTATATTTCTACAATTGGTACAGTACTTATAAATACATAGGAAAATAAGAACTGAATTTCTAACTAAAACTTTATTTTATGCTGAATGTGCAAATAAAAAGAAAAAGAACATTTACACGAGGAATGCTCTTTGTTGTGCTCTTGCTAAGTAGTACCTTGGCATTTGCCCAGAACAAGGTGACCGGTATAGTGACCGATAAGACAGGTGAACCGCTGGCAGGCGCCAATGTACTAGTGGCAGGTACTACAATCGGTTATATTACTGACGTAGACGGTAAATATACAATAGAAGCGGAAAGAGGGCAAACCCTCATATTTTCCTTCATTGGCTTTACCAAACAAGAAGTAAAAGTCAGCCAGAATGTGATCAACATTACTTTGGAAGAAGACGCCAAAACTCTCGATGAAGTGGTGGTGGTTGGTTATGGTGTTATGACGCGTAAAGATGTGACCAGTTCCATCACTACGGTAAGCGCTGACAAGCTGAATGTAGGTGTTTATTCAGATCCTTCCCAGTTGTTGCAAGGTAAAGTTCCCGGGCTGACGATTACCCAAAGCAGTAACCCGAATGCTACTCCTTCTATCACATTACGTGGCGCTTCCACCTTACGTACAGGGGCAGCGATGGAACCTTACTATGTAATTGATGGTATCCCTGGAATGTCTTTATCTCTGATCTCGCCGGACGATATTGAAAGTATAGACGTTCTTCGTGATGCTACGGCAACCGCGATCTATGGCTCGAAAGCGGCTAATGGTGTTATTATAGTGACTACCAAGAAAGGTAAGGCCGGACATACAAATATCAGTTACAGTGCATATGTAGCAGTGGATAATGTGATGAAGAATTATGATGTGATGAATGCCGCGCAACTTCGCAGTTATGCACAATCGGGAGGTATCGAGCTGGTTAACGATTTAGGCGCCGATACCAAATGGCAGGATGAAGTACAACGCACAGGTGTCAGCCACAACCATAATGTCTCTATCAGTGGAGGTACGGAACAGACTTCTTACAATACCAGTATCAATTATATGGAACGTCAGGGGGTGATTAAAGGTACAGATATGGATCGCCTGATTGGGCGTGCGTTTATTCAGTCCAAAGGCTTGAAGGACCGTCTGACCCTGTCATTCAATGTCAATGCCAGTGTAACGAACAATCACACCGTCCCGATGGATACTCAGGGAAAGAGCGTATTGGATGCCATGTATTATTATTCTCCGTTGGTGCCCGTTCGCAATGATAACGGCAGTTGGTACGAAAATAGCGGTATCTCTCAGAACTATAATCCGGTGGCTTTGATCAATGAAAATATCTATGACACGGAAAGCAAACGTATTCAGGGAAACGGTAAGGCTTCGTTGAAACTCATAGATGGCTTGGTCTATAATTTAAGTCTGGCCTATCAGAACGAACAAAATATCTATAGTAATTATAACTCTACCAAGTCATTGATTGCTAACGGTATGGAGGGTAAGGCCGAACGCTCTTCCGTAACCAATAAAAAGAAAGTTTTTGAAACATACCTGAACTACGACAAAACATTCAAAGATGTTCATAAATTTGGTTTAATGGGCGGTTACTCTTGGGAAGAATCCAATGATAACGATGGTTTCCAATTGACAACTTATAATTATTATAACGATGATTTGACTTACCACAATATGGGTATGGCAAATAAGATAGATAAGAATGGTCTTGGAGGCTGGGCGCTTTCTACTCTGCGCATGATTTCATTCTACGGCCGTGTCAATTACTCTTACGCCAGCAAATATTTATTCCAGGCAACTGTTCGTCGTGACGGCTCATCTGCTTTCGGTAATAACAACCGATGGGCGACTTTTCCTTCCGTTTCTTTGGCATGGCGTCTTTCAGAAGAAGGATTCATCAGGAACCTGAATATATTTGACGATTTAAAATTGCGTATGGGTTATGGTGTAAGTGGTAATTCATTAGGTTTTGATGTATTTACTGCTACCCAGATTTACGGTGCGACAGGCTGGTACGACCATTTGACCTCGACGGGTGAATCAGAGCAGATCCATATACTTGGTGCTACCCGCAATGCTAATCCGGACTTGAAATGGGAACGTACAGGCATGTTCAATGTAGGTTTAGACTTTGGTTTCTTCAATAACCGTCTGGGTGGTACTATCGAGTACTATGATAAGCGTACAAAAGATCTTATTGCCGATTATGCAGTTTCCACGACCAAGTACCAATATAACTGGCTGACTACTAACGTTGGTGAAATCAGTAATAAAGGTATTGAGTTAACGATCAATGCAATGCCCGTGAAAACAAATGACTTTAGCTGGGAAACGTCATTGAATCTTTCCCACAATAAAAATAAGGTCGTTAAATTATCCAATAGCATGTATTCTGTCGACTATTTCGACAAAGCGAATGTTGATGCCGGAGGTTTTGCGACTGCAACCAACCAACGTGTGATGGAAGGCTTTCCTATCGGCCAGTTCTACCTTTGGAAATGGGCGGGAGTTAAAGATGGAGTTTCAAATTTTTATGTATATAGTGAAAGCAGCCTGACTGAAATCTATAAAGATCAGGGAGGTTTTGAAGGTAAAGTAACGAAACAGGAGGACGGACGCTATATCGATAATGAAACCGGAGAGTATGTGACTACCAGCAAGCCTTTATACGATGACCGTGCTAAAGCAGGTTCGGCACAACCGAAACTGAATGCAGGATGGAGCAATACGTTCACTTATAAAAACTGGACAATGACCGCATTCTTTCAGGGTGTATTCGGTAACAAAATACTGAATGCTTCGCGCGCTTACCTGAGCAATATCGGTAACGTGACGGCCGGGAAAAATGTATTGGCTTCTATCGCAGATGAGAATCCGGTAACTGATAACAACTCTCATGCTCCATCTGATCGCTATTTGGAAAATGGTAGCTATGTACGCCTGTCATCCCTTACCCTGGGATATAACTTTGGCCGTATGAATGATTATATCAAAGGACTTCGCGTTTATGCCACCTGCAACAATGTATTTACTATTACAGGTTACAAAGGTCTTGATCCGGAGGTGAATCTGGGTGGTATAGAACCGGGTATCGACAATCGTCAGACTTACCCGCGTACGCGTACCTTTATGTTCGGAGTTAATGTCAATTTCTAAAATACTATGAATATGAAAGTTAAATATATAAAATCATTCATGACAGTTGCTCTGCTGGTTTTAGCAGCAAGCTGTACGGATCTCGATGTAGATATTAAATCACAGTATACAGAATTTCCTGATTCGGAGATTGCTGCGGAAGCAAAAGCGGCCAATGCTTATTTTGCTATGCGCGGCCCGTTGGGACGTGATTATAATCACGCTCAGACTTTGTCTTCAGACGAAACTATGTCTTTTTCTTTTAATGGTTCTGATTATTACGACAATGGCCGTTATAATCACATGGCTTTGCATAACTGGACGCCGGATGATGCTACAATCGGTTATTGGGAAAATTTCACCCAGGGCATTACAACCTGTAATGGACTGATTGCAGAAATGGGAGGGGATGAGGCTGCTGTAACCGCGCCTATCCGTGCTGTCCGTGCCTATTATCTCTGGGTATTGATGGATAGCTATGGTGATGTACCTTTGCTGAATCGTATATTGGCGGAAGACGAAGCGATAGACCGCTCACCCCGTGCTGATATAGCTCAGTTCATAGAATCGGAATTGTTGGCTGTTATCGATCTGTTGTCTACGAATGTTGATATCTCTACGTATGGAAAGCCTACCCGCTGGATGGCCGATGCCCTGTTGGCAAAGCTCTATCTGAACTGGGCCGTTTATACTTGCGGCGATGTGGCTACCTATACTCCCGCAATGGCGAATAATAAGCTAAGTGATGTGGTGAAATTCTGTGACGACATTATTACTTCCGGTAAATTTGACCTGACAGATAGCTATATGTCTAAATTTAATTCGGAAAACGGGGCACATATCAAAGACTTCATTTATGCCATGCCTTTCGATCGCGAAACTCAGCAAGGTATGACATACGCCCGCTTTTGGACACACCGTAATGGAAACAAGGAATTCTATGGCGTGGATTTGCCGAGTAGTGTAGGCGGTTGTTTTGCGATTAACTCCGAATTTGTAGACAAATTTAATCTGGCGGGAGATGATCGTAACGAACAGATTATCGGCGGACCATTATATGTGCGTTCTGCGAGCACTTACAAAGCAACTTCTACACCCTGGGTGGTTGACGGAAAGCAGGTGACATTGACGAAAAATATCACATTGAATAAATTGGATGAAACTATGCCGGTGGACAATACAGCTCATGGAGGCCGTTCGCAGGGTTATCGTTCCATCAAATTCTATATGGACCTGAAAACGACAGCTTCTCAGAGTCGTAACCAAAGTAATGATGTACCTATTTTCCGCTTTGCAGATGTCTTGTTAATGAAAGCAGAAGCTGTTTTACGTGGAGCTACCGCTACTAACGGGGATACGCCCATGTCTCTGATGAATCAGATCCGGGATTATGTTCATGCTCCGAAAGTTACCCGGAATCCGACACTGGATGAGCTTTTGGATGAACGTGCCCGTGAATTTGCCGATGAGAACTGGCGCCGTAATGATCTGATCCGTTTCGGTAAGTTTGAAAATGACTGGGGTTATAAGCATATTATCAATCCGAGTGCCAAAACGGAACTTTATCGCCGTATCTTCCCTGTTCCAAAATATATTCTGAATACTAATACCAATTGGTCACAAAATAAAGGATATTAAGATGCTTTTCTTCCGGGACTCCGGCTTAGTTGATAGTCGGTTCGTATAATAAGGCTAATAAGCGGCTATCGATGAGGCGGAACAGAATTTAAAAACAGGAAATCGTCCGGGTTAATTTGTATTGACGCGGACGATCCTCTATAGACCTGATATCGGCTGATTATTGGTATTAACTACAATCAATTACTTCAATCATATTTATGTGGTAAAACTTAAATAAGATAAGGTCTAAATATAGATTTCATAACAAGGTTGCATTTTCAATAATATATGATTGCTTTTAAATTCTAGTTGCTTAGAATTATATATTTTATCGAAATGTTATAACTTTGTGTCCGTAAATTTACTTAAATATTTATGGAAGAAATAGTATATAAGCACACCTTACCGCTTCAAATTCGTTTCAATGATGTTGACAAATTCGGGCATGTAAATAATGCTGTATATCTAAACTTTTATGACACGGCCAAAACGGATTATTTTAGTTCGGTCTGCCCGAATGTTGACTGGGAAAAAGAAGCGATTATTGTTGTATATCTGGAGGTTATGTTTAAAAGCCAAATTTTCAGTACAGACAATATAGCAGTTCGTACTGCTGTAACGGCTATCGGAACCAAGAGCTTCGACCTACGCCAGATTCTAATCGATACAGAAACTGAAGAGGTAAAATGTGTCTGCAATTCTACAATGGTAACTTATGACCTGGCAAGTAAAAATACAATGCCTTTGAAAGATGAGTGGGTGAAGGCTATTTGTGAGTTTGAGGAAAAGGATGTGAGGAAGAGAAAATAATGCGGTACAATTACTTTTGCTGCTGCTTTACTTTATCATAGAACCTTTCTCCGTTTTGTATCATTATCATTGTCTTGGCAATACGTTCTGCTTTTGTTTGCTCTGTTTTTGCCGAATATATCCAATCTATAAACGCTTTTTTCCCGCCATCACTGTATGTTTCGAATTTTTCGAAGATACCCTCTTCATACTTCATACATAAAATTAACTCTTCGGGAATTTCGGCAGGTATATTATCTTCATATAGAACAATATGTACAATGTCGCCGCTTTGCTTTTTGATTTTTCTTCTTAATTCCGAATTGACGGCTAAAAATAAATGCCCGTTACCAAGAGGTAATAAACGGACATTGGAAAATTTATAATTATCTATCTTTCCCATTACTTTCATCATTCCGAAAGCCGTCTTGGGCATCGGGATTTCGGTTATTTCAGCGTAGGTCCATCCTCCCTTTCCTTCAAATTTCTGTAATATATAATCCTTATTTACTAAAGGTTTTTCTACCATAATTTTATCTCTGTTCTATATTAATTAGCCGGCTATCACTGACAAGCGGCTAAGTATATTGAGTGCCTTATTTATAACAGGACATTCCTTAATATATTTATAAATAGACTTTCCATTAATGCGAGTCCCATGCTTTACCGGCACAATTAAGTTGCAACTAAGTTACAAAAATAAATTTGTCAAAGTGTATGTGGTTGATTAATAGTGTTTTTTTGCTTGTGCTTAATTGACTCTATTCCCTGTTACTATCCCTGTGAAAAAGAAAACGCTGCAATCGGCTTGATCACAACGTCTTACAAAGTTTTTAAAAGTGACCCCGGAGGGGCTCGAACCCTCGACCCATTGATTAAGAGTCAATTGCTCTACCAACTGAGCTACGGAGTCTTTTTTGTAGGTGCAAAAGTATAATAATTATTCTTTTTAAGGAAATTAATCTCTAAAAAAATAGATATGGATGGTAATTTTTAGTTTGTAGTTGAATGTAAATTTTCTCTTACTCCGGTTAATACTATTATTATGCATCCGCCATATTTATCCTGATTTTGTCAAAATATATAGGTATTTGAATGAAATTACATACCTGTTTATGCCCTTAAACGGTATTTTTGTATCATGTAATAATATGAAATTACCTTAAAATATAAAACCGGGGAAAAACCATGAAATACATTTCCATATTACTCAATACACTATTTTTATTAATTTGCCTGACATCTCAGGCTCAGAATAAAACAATAAGCATAGAAGGACAGTGGCGGTTTCAGGTAGACAGGTCTGATATAGGGGAGAAAGAAAAATGGTTTAGTAAAAAACTAAACGATAATATCCATCTGCCCGGTTCCATGACCGAAAATTACAAAGGGGACGATGTCACGCTCACTACGCAATGGACAGCCAGTATATACGACAGTTCGTTTTTCTTCAATCCGAGGTTAGAAAAGTTCCGTAAACCGGACAATCTTAAACTTCCGTTTTGGCTCACTCCTGTAAAATACTATGTCGGTGCGGCGTGGTATCAGAAAGATGTGATTATTCCGGCAGATTGGAAGGGAGAACGGATCGTCTTATTTTTGGAGCGTCCGCATACAGAATCCCGCCTTTGGATCAATGAAAAAGAAGTAGGTACGGATAATTCTCTTTCTGTTCCTCATGTTTTTGACATCAGTGGCTTCCTCAAAGCAGGAAGTAATACTATTACTTTACGCATTGATAATCGTACAAAAGATATTGATGTAGGTAAAGATTCACACAGTATAACCGACCAGACACAAGGAAACTGGAACGGAATAGTCGGCAAACTGGAACTGCAATCCACTTCAGTTACATATATAGAGGATGTACAGCTATATCCCGACCTGAAGAATAAAAAAGCACTGGTAAGACTCACCATTGCAGGCCGGGCATCGGGGCAGATAACACTTAAGGCGCAAAGCTACAATGGAGAGAAAGTACATACGGTAGAGCCGGTTCTGCAAAATTATACGGCTAAAAGTCAGTCTACAAAGGTAGAACTGGAATTATTTATGGGTGATGAAATGCTTACCTGGAATGAGTTTCATCCCAACCTGTATAAATTATCAGTATCATTGAAGACGTCGAAAGGAACAGATACAAAAGAAGTCCGCTTTGGTATGCGTGAGTTTATGATAGAGGGGAAATACTTTTATGTAAATGGTCAGAAAACCATGCTTCGCGGAACTGTCGAAAATTGTGTTTTTCCCCTTACAGGCTATGCTCCTATGGATGTGGATTCTTGGGAAAGGATTTTCCGTATTTGCCGTAGTTTCGGGCTTAATCATATGCGTTTCCATTCATTTTGTCCCCCTGAAGCAGCAATGGAAGCAGCTGATTTAGTCGGCTTTTATTTGCAACCTGAAGGACCCAGCTGGCCTAATCATGGTTCGTCTTTAGGCGACGGCCGTCCTGTAGATGATTATCTGTGGAAAGAGGCTGAACGTATAGTGAAGCAATATGGCAATTATCCCTCATTCTGCATGTTTGCTATTGGCAATGAACCCCGGGGGCGTTGGGTGCCATGGGTAAGTAAATTTGTCGATTATTGGAAAGAAGCGGATACGAGACGTGTTTATACAGGTGCTTCGGTGGGGAATAGCTGGGCTTGGCAGCCTCACAATCAGTTCCATGTGAAAGCGGGAGCCAGAGGGCTTGCATGGGATAATCAACCGGAATCGGAATCGGATTATTTGTCACGTATAGACACGGTAAAACAGCCCTATGTATCGCACGAAACAGGGCAATGGTGTGTATTTCCCGACTTTTCGGAGATAAAGAAATATACAGGGGTAATGCGTGCCCGTAATTTTGAATTATTCCGTGAAGATTTGGCCGACAGGCACATGGGAGATTTGGCCTATGATTTTCTGATGGCTTCGGGCAAATTACAGGCATTATGCTATAAACATGAAATAGAAAAGACATTGCGTACACCCGAATATGCAGGATTTCAGTTATTAAGCCTGAATGATTACTCGGGGCAGGGTACCGCTCTGGTTGGTGTATTAAATGCTTTCTGGGAAGAAAAAGGATATATTGATGCCGACGAATTCCGTAAGTTTTGTGCGCCTACCGTCTTATTGTCCCGCATGGATAAATTTACATTTAAAAATGACGAGACAATGACCGCCCGTATCGAGGTCGCTCATTTTGGAGAAAATGTATTGAGACAACAATCGGTCAAATGGCGTATAACGGATACTTACGGGAAAATACTGGCAAAAGGACAACTTTCGCCTAAAGATATTCAGATAGGCAACTGTCAGCAGTTGGGCACAGTCTCTTTTGCGCTTCAATCAATCGATAAAGCACAAAAACTAAATCTTGAAATATCGTTCGATTGTACGGATATTTCCAATAACTGGGATTTCTGGGTATATCCGGCACAGTTACCGGAAGCGGATACTTCGGATATATACATAACCAACCGGATAGACGGACAAACAAAAAGCGTATTGGACAAGGGAGGCAAAGTCCTCCTGCTTTTAGCCGGAAAAGTAGAACAGGGCAAAGACGTCGTACAATATATGACCCCTTCGTTCTGGAATACTTCATGGTTTAAAATGCGCCCGCCACATACAGAAGGCTCATTGATAAATAATTATCATCCTGTATTTAAAGATTTTCCTACAGACTTCTATACCGGATTGCAGTGGTGGGAGCTAGTGCAAAAAGGGCAGGTGATGGAGATGAATAATTTTCCTGCCGGTTTTCAGCCGATCATTCAGCCTATCGATACCTGGTTTATCAACCGTAAATTAGGTACATTGTTTGAAGCCAATGTGGGGAATGGCAAGATGATGGTATGCAGCGCCGATATTACAACTGAACCAGATAGACGTATTGTGGCAAGACAGCTGTATTACTCGATAATAAACTATATGAACACAATTCATTTTGTACCCGAAAAGTCAGTGCAACTGTCTGTAATAGAGTATTTGGTGAGGAATGAAGGAGAGCGTATCAATACACATACGACAGATGCTCCGGATGAGTTGAAAAATATTATAAGATAATAACATGAAAAAACTATTATTAGCAGTTATACTACTGATAACATTCATCAACTGTACTCAGGATAAAGGCATAACGGACTGGCCCGAAGTAACAAAAGAAGCAAAGCCGTGGACCCGCTGGTGGTGGATGGGGAGCGATGTCGATTCTGTGAATCTGACTTATAATCTGGAGGAGATGGGCAGGGCCGGAATCGGGGGGGTGGAAATCACCCCTATCTATGGAGTTAAGGGCCGTGAAAGTCATTATATCGATTATCTGACTCCAAAATGGATGCAAATGTTAGCTTTTACCGAATCGGAAGCCAGCCGTTTGGGGATGGCGGTAGATATGAATATGGGCACGGGATGGCCGTTCGGAGGGCCTGAAATTACAATTGAAGATGCTGCAACCAAAGCGATTTTTCAGCAATATGAACTAAAAGGAGGACAGGAACTTAAAGAATCTGTTCAGGTAAAGGATGATAAGCAAAAAGAAGTTGCTTATCTGAGCAAACTGATCGCTTATTCTTCAAAAGGAGAAAAACTGGATATAACAGATAAAGTAGGCTCTGACGGAAAACTGATATGGATAGCGCCTGCCGGCGATAATTACAACCTGGTCGCTCTGTTTATAGGAAAAACATTCCAGCAGGTAAAACGTGCCGCGCCCGGCGGACAGGGTTATGTCCTTAACCATTTCGATGCAGATGCGGTACAACGCTATTTCGGCAAGTTTGACAAGGCTTTCTCCGATAATAAAATATCATTTCCGCATAGCTTCTTCAACGATTCGTACGAAGTATATGGCGGGGATTGGACACCGGATCTACTTGATCAGTTCGAGCGCAGGCGTGGATATAAACTACAGGACTATTTTCCCGAATTACTGGGGGATGGAGCGACAGGTATTTCGGCACGTGTCATTTGCGATTATCGTGAAACTGTCGGCGACATATTGCGGGAAAACTTTACTCAGGCATGGACTACATGGGCGCATTTACATAATACGACTACAAAGAATCAGGCTCATGGGTCACCTGCGAACTTGCTGGATTTATATGCCGCGGTAGATATTCCCGAATGTGAATCTTTCGGTATAACAGATTTTGATATTCCTTATCTGCGTAAAGATTCTATACGGAAAGAGAACGATGGAGATCCTACCACACTGAAATATGCGTCTTCGGCTGCACATATAACAGGTAAAAAATACACTTCATCCGAAACATTTACCTGGCTGACAGAGCATTTCCGCACATCCTTATCGCAATGTAAGCCGGAGATCGACCAGATGTTTACATCAGGTGTAAACCATGTGTACTTTCATGGTTCTACTTATTCACCTGAAGATGCAGCTTGGCCGGGCTGGAAATTTTACGCTTCGGTGGATATGTCCCCGACAAATTCCATCTGGCGTGATGCCCCTGCGTTTTTTAGTTATATCACAAGAATACAGTCGTTTTTACAGGAAGGAGCTCCGGATAACGACTTCTTATTGTATTTGCCAATGTATGATATTTGGGAAGGGCAACGCGGAAAATATTTTACCACCTTTGCCATACATGGAATGCGCGACCGTCTTCCTGATTTTTGCGGGGCTGTGGAACAAATAATGGCTAATGGCTATGATCTGGACTATATTTCGGATCGTTTTATACAAACAACCACCATAGAAAACGGATTGTTGAAGACTGAAGGTGGAACCACTTATAAAGCCCTTATACTTCCGGCAGCAAAACTGATCCCGCTTGAAACATTGGCCCGGATTCAGAAACTGGCGGAACAAGGCGCTACGGTTATTTTCGCCGAACAGTATCCTTCCGATGTTCCGGGATTATCTAATCTGGAAGAGAGGAGAGCAAAGTTTACTTCGGTAATGAAATTATTTCCGGATATAGATTCATTCGGTAAAGTTTCTGTGAATGTATCCGGTAAAGGGAAAATTATTACCGGAAATGACTATGGGGAAATATTACCGGCATGCGGGGCAGACAAAGAAATATTTGTGTCTGAACTTGGCGGGCAACTCATTCGCCGCAAGAATGCTACCGGATACCACTATTTCTTTACTATGCTGAAAAATAAACGTGTAGATGACTGGGTGACTTTGGGTGTAGATGCAGAAAGTGCTATGTTCTTTGATCCGATGACGGGCCAAAAGGGCAAGGCGGCTATAAGAAAGCGGAATGGAAAAACAGAAGTTTACATGCAGTTGCAACCGGGGGAATCCATTATCCTGAAAACATTTACTAACACCAAAATAACAACGGATAGTTGGAATTATTACCAACCGGCAGGAAATCAAACGGAACTGAAAGACGGATGGGAGATGAACTTCGTAGAAAGTGAGCCGGCCATTGATGAAACTTTCAAATTACATACGTTAGGCTCATGGACCGAACTTGGCAATAACAATCTTAAAAGGAATATGGGCACTGCCCGCTACACGATGAAATTTAATTTTAAGAAGCCTGCGAATGAAGAATACCGTTTGTGCCTGGGTGATGTCCGTGAAAGTGCAAGGGTGCGTGTTAACGGGAAGGATGCAGGTACGCTGTTCGCCGTGCCATTCGAAACAAATATCGGACAGTTGCTTGTCAACGGCGAGAATACACTGGAGATCGAAGTTACCAACCTGCCTGCCAACCGTATTGCCGATTTTGATAAGCGGGGTATCGAATGGCGCATATTCCGGGAAATCAACTTTGTGAGCATCACTTATAAAGATGTGCGTTTCGATACGTGGAACCCTGTTCCGTCGGGACTATTAGGCCCTGTAACAATAAAAGAATTAAGAAAAATACAACCATGAAGAAGACGTTTTTATTGACCTTCCTTTTGCTTTTAGGACTTGGCCTCACAGCCCAAAATCCGGACAGGTTTAATCCGAAAGACCTTACGATAGTAGGAACTTATTATTATCCGGAACATTGGGACGAATCGCAATGGGAGCGCGACCTGAAACAAATAAAGGAGCTCGGCTTCGATTTTGTGCATTATGCCGAATTTGCATGGGCGCAGCTTGAACCGGAAGAAGGTGTGTATGATTTTGCATGGCTCGACAGGGCGGTGGATATTGCCGGCAGAAACGGCTTGAAAGTGATTATGTGTACATCCACGGCTACCCCTCCCGTATGGCTTGTACGCCGGTATCCTGATGTGCTGATAGAACATGAGGACGGTACGAAGATGGATCACGGCGCACGCCAGCACCCCTCGGTTTCAAATAACTTCTATCGGGAATATTCGATGAAGATGATAGAGAAACTGGCGCAGCATTATGGGGATGACAAACGTATAATGGGTTGGCAGCTCGACAACGAACCACGTCCGGCACAGGATTACGGGAAGGACGCGCAGCAACGGTTCCGCGATTATGTGAAGGCTAAATATAAGACAATAGACGCCGTAAATAAGGCCTGGGGCACAGCATTCTGGAGCCAGGTATATTCTGGTTTTTCGGAGATAAACATTCCCCGTTTATCACAGATGTTTATGAATTCCCATCAAATACTCGACTACCATCGTTTTACAACAGACGAAATGGCTGGTTTTCTGGATGAGCAGGCGGTGCTTATACGTAAATATGCGAATCCTCAACAATGGATTACTACTAACTACATTCCCGAATATAGTGACGGACATCTGAGGAAAAGCAATGAGCTGGACTTCCACTCCTATACCCGCTATATGGTGTTCGGTGAAGATTATGGTATCGGGCGCAAAGGTTATCGTTTAGGGCCGGTGGAAAGAATAGCAAAGGCGAATGACTTTTTCCGCACTATAGACGGGGTGTATGGCGTGATGGAACTGCAACCCGGACAAGTGAACTGGGGCAGGATAAATTCGCAACCGTTGCCCGGAGCAGTCAGGCTGTGGTTGTGGCATGTATTTGCGGGAGGGAGCAAATTTACTTGTACTTACCGCTACCGTCAGCCGATATACGGAACGGAACTTTATCACTATGGTATTGTTGGCCCGGATGGTGTGACACCTACAAAAAGCGGACTAGAATATTCCCGGTTTATAAAGGAGATCGCACAACTGCGCAGGGAATATAAGGGTAGTACAAAAAATCCGGACAGTTATGAGAAACGCCGTACCGCTATTCTTTATAACCATGAGAATACATGGGAAATACAGCGTAACAGGCAGACAACCGAATGGGATACTGAAAAGCATATAGACAAGTATTATAATGCATTGAAAAACTTCGGGGCGCCTGTCGATTTTATAGATGAACGAAACGACTTTTCGGAATATAATGTAATGATCGCTCCCGCATATGAGATGCTGGACAGGGAATTGGTGCAACGTTGGCGGAACTATGTGGAGCAAGGTGGAAATCTGGTTTTAACGAGCCGCACTGGTCATAAATCACGCAACGGACAATTGTTTGAGGCTCCTTTTGGCGAACCTATCTATTCTTTGATAGGAGCAAAGATTGATTTTTACGATTTGCTGCAACCCCGGACTCCCGACCGGATAGCATTCGACGGCCGGAAATATGACTGGACAAGCTGGGGCGAAATATTGGTTCCCGAAGCAAATACTGACACATGGGCTACATATGAGGGCGATTTTTATGAAGGAAGTCCTGCAATAGTATTTCATCGTTTGGGTAAAGGCACGGTTACTTATGTAGGGGTGGATTCTCAAAAGGGGGAGATGGAAAAGGCTGTTTTGAAAAAACTGTATGGCGTTTTGAATATTCCATTAGCGGATTTGCCTGCGGGATTGCATATCGAATATCGTGACGGCTTTGGAATCGCAGTGAATTACGCGGACAAAATATATTCGCTGCCTTTGCCCGCAACCACAAAATATGTGATTGGCGGTAAGGATATTCCTGCGGCGGGAGTCTCTGTATGGAAGGAATGATGATGAGGCTTGCTCTGAATATAAACCGGCAATATGAAAAAATATCTATAATTGAATAACTTTATACAACAATAATTCGGTTAAAGAACAAAAAAGGACAGAGAAAGAATGAAGACATTAATTAACCTTATTTTATTACCGGTACTTCTTTTCTCTTGTGGAGGAAAGCAAAGAACGGCAGAAGCCGAGGATGCAAAATCTGTGTATTTATTCTCGTATTTCAAGGGAAATGGAGACGGCCTGCATTTGGCATATAGCAAAGACGGGATGAAATGGGAAGCATTGAATAACGATTCCATTTACCTGAAACCTGAAATTGGAAAAGACAAGCTGATGCGTGACCCCAGTATCGTTCGGGACGAAGAAGGTACCTTCCACATGGTATGGACTTCGGGTTGGTGGGATCAGGGTATTGGCTATGCATCGTCCAAAGATTTGAAAACATGGTCGCGACAGACGAATATTCCGGTTATGGAAAAGTTTGAAGGAACGAAGAACACATGGGCGCCGGAACTATTCTATGATAAGAAAGACAGGACTTTCTATATCTTCTGGGCCTCGACTATACCGGGTGTGTTTCCGGATTTACCTACTTCTGAAAGTGAAAAGGGATTAAATCACAGGCAATATTATGTAACGACTAAAGATTTCAAAACCTTCAGCGATACCAAACTGTTCTTTGAACCGGGGTTCAGTGTGATTGACGGTGCCATATTGGATAGGGAAGGGCTTTACTATCTTTTTATAAAGAATGAAAATTCAAGTCCGGCGGAGAAGAATATCCGTGTAGTATCCAATGATAAGCCTTACGGCTTTCCTGTTACGGTGTCAGAACCTATTACAGGAGACTATTGGGCCGAAGGACCTGCGCCGTTATCAGTTGGAGAATATGTTTATGTGTATTTTGATAAATACAGGGATCATAAATATGGAGCGGTAAGGTCGAAGGATATGAAAGTATGGGAGGATGTTTCCGATTCTATTGTTTTCCCTGTGGGCGTGCGGCATGGTACGGCTTTTACTGTTTCTGAAGATATATTGAATGGTTTGTTGGAATAGTTATTTTATAGATAATAATAACTCACAATTTCTTTATTATTACATAAAACTTTATCTATAGGTAGGAGCTGTTAGCCTTTAGCTTATAGCTGTTCTTTGAAGTATTGATTAAAGCAGTTACGAGTAAAAGAGACACGAGATACAAGTAGACGAGATACGAGTCACGAGCTGTAAACTAATGCCTGCTTACCGTTTACTGTTAACTGAAAAGTTAACCCGCTGGCGCGGACTTCCAGTCCGTGTCTTGTTGACATGCAACACACAGACGGGACGTCTGCGCGAGCGGAGGGAACGAAAAATTTGGAAATGGACAGAGTATATGACAAACCACGATACTGTTTACTGATGATTGTTTACTGTTCACTGAAAAAACTGTTACCTTTGTTACCTTTAAAAGTTATCTCCAAAATTCTCCAAGAAAACAAACGAAAACAAAAGTGATATGTATG
>NZ_JBHSGN010000071.1:0-102006 GCF_042654545.1 Dysgonomonas termitidis | reverse complement strand
AGGCGAATGTTGTTTTCTGCATTTTTGTTACCCGGTTGTTACTCACTATTTTTAAAAAGTAGGCTTATGTATTTATTATCAATTGATTACAAATACCATTTACCTTTGTTACCTTTTAACAGTTACAAGTTACTGCGCCCTGCAGGCAGTTACAAGTTACAGGTTGGCTAACGCCCTATTTTGTTTCACGCAAAGACGCAAAGGCGCAAAGGCGCAATTTTTTTACATCTTACGGGTTAATGACTGTTTACTGATATATCTGCAACTTTTTTAAAAACTATTTCTGAAAAGTCGACAGATAGGAAAATTATAAAATGCATATAATTTCGGGACAATAAGCAACATTAAACAGCATAAAGTATTTATTCGGTGCAAAGGGCGAATATTTATTTGCCATTACAAGCTGCCACAGGAAAAGTATTTCATGAATTACCGAAACAGACCCTACTCTCTTTTAAATATTGATAATTGAAATATAACGACAAAATAAATAGATAATATTTATGAAACATTTTTTAGATATAAATTATTGATAACCAATATTCACTATCGATCAGCGGAATAATATACTATTCTATTTTAACTTAAAATCATAAAAAAACACTAACTTCGTACGGTTTAAAAGATTAATTATCAAAATCTTTTCAGATACTAACTTGTTTATATTATAAAAATCAAAAATAGAAGCTAATATGAAAATCGGATTTGTAGGATTAGGCAAGATGGGCGGTAAAATGGTAGAACGCCTGTTGAATTATGGACACGAAGTAGTTGCTTACAACTTAACCCAAAAAGAAATAGATGAAGTAGTTGCAAAAGGAGCTATACCTGCCTCCAGCCTGAAAGACCTTGTGAATAAATTGGATGGACGCAAATTAGTATGGTTAATGGTTCCTGCGGGTAAGCCGGTAGATGCCAACATTGCCGAACTGCTTACATTACTTAATCCAAACGATATAATTGTAGATGGCGGTAATAGTTACTGGAGAGAGACCGTAGAACGAGGAAAAAAGATAAAAGAACACGGGGTCCATTACCTCGATTGTGGTACAAGCGGCGGTGTATGGGGGCTTCAGAACGGATACTGCCTGATGTATGGCGGTGATAAGGAAGCCTGTGACTTTGCCGAACCTATCTTTAAGAGCCTTGCCCCCGAAAACGGCTATATGCGTTGTGGCGAAAGCGGTTCCGGTCATATGGTGAAAATGGTACACAATGGTATCGAATATGGCATGATGCAGGCATACGCAGAAGGATTTGAGATAATGAAAAATTCGCCATACAATGTGGACTTAGAAAAAGTTTCCCGTGTATGGATGCAGGGTTCGGTTGTCCGTTCATGGTTGTTGGAACTGATAGGCAATGCACTTGAAGGGAACGAAAATCTGGACGGCATCAAAGATTATGTAGCCGATAGCGGCGAAGGCCGTTGGACAGTGCAGACCGCGATGGATTTTGATGTACCGGCACACGTTATTACAGCTTCACTCTTTACCCGTTTCGAATCGAGACAGGAATCATCTTATGCAATGAAACTTCTCGCAGCCATGAGAAATCAGTTTGGCGGCCACGAAATAAAGAAAGACTAACTTAGTTACTTCGCCCTACGGGCAGTTACAAGTTACGGGTTATAATAAGTCGGACACACAATAAGTCGCTTCTACAAACTCGTAACTTGTAACTCGTAACTCGTAACTAAAATACGATGAAACCAAAAATTATAAAAGATCAGGCACTGGTCATATTCGGTGCATCGGGAGATCTTACATACAGGAAACTGATTCCTGCTATATTCGATTTGCATAAACAGAATTCACTTCCTAAAAACTTTGCAGTATTGGGAGTGGCTCGCAGTCCTTTTACGGATGATTCTTTCCGTGAAAAGATGAAAGATGGTATTAAGCAATTCGCTACGGCTAAAGACGTCTCTGATGAAGAATTGAATACATTCTGCCAGAAACTTCATTATCTGTCTATCAATACAGATGACGGTAAAGAATACCCGAAACTGAAAGACCGTTTAGACCTGCTGGACAAAGAAGAAAATACTGCGGGAAATTATATTTTCTATTTATCTACTCCGCCTGCGCTCTATCCTCTCATACCTAAATTCCTGGCAGAGCAGGGATTGAACAAAGAAGATGATAATTTCAGACGGATCATTATAGAAAAGCCTTTCGGCACAGATTTGGAATCTGCCATTTCACTAAATGCCTCTTTACGCGAAGATTACGATGAAGAGCAGATATACCGTATCGACCATTATCTGGGCAAGGAAACTGTACAGAATATGCTGGTTACCCGTTTTGCAAACGGTATCTATGAACCTCTGTGGAACAGGAATTATATCCATCATGTCGAAATCACGGCTGCCGAAAGTATTGGCGTGGAAAATCGCGGAGGATATTACGACCATTCAGGTGCATTACGCGACATGGTACAAAATCATCTGCTGCAATTAGTAGCCCTTGTCGCGATGGAACCTCCGATGTCTATAGACTCAGTTTCGATACGGAACGAAAAACTGAAAGTATTTCAGGCTTTCCGCCCTATGTCAAATGACGATCTGTTCAAAAATGTCATTCGCGGACAATATACAGCTGCCAACATAAAAGGTAAATATGCCAAAGGTTACCGGGAAGAAAAAGATGTGGACAAGGACTCACGCACCGAAACCTATGTGGCTATGAAACTGTTTATTGACAACTGGCGCTGGGGGGATGTCCCTTTTTACATCCGCACCGGAAAACGTTTACCGACACGGGTATCGGAAGTAGTTATACACTTCAAGCCGGCTCCGCAACGATTGTTTCCGGAAACTACTGACCTTAACAATGACGACAACCAACTGGTAATAAGAATCCAGCCGGATGAAGGCATTCTGCTGAAAACAAAGATGAAAGTACCGGGAAGCGGTTATCAGGTAAAGAATGTGAATATGGATTTCCATTATTCGCAACTGCAAGACACCTATCTGCCCGAAGCATACGAACGTCTGCTGCTCGACTGTATGGTAGGCGATTCTACGTTATATATCCGGGGCGATGCCTTGGAAGCCACATGGAAATTTGTGCAACCCCTGCTCGATTTTTGGGAGAAGAATCCGGATGCGCCGCTACATGGTTATCCTGCCGGCTCATGGGGACCTAATTGTGCCGATGACCTGATTGAAGAAAAAAATCTGACATGGAGATATCCTTGTAAGAATCTGTCTGACGATGGTATATATTGCGAACTATGATAAAAGAAGAGATTAAAGTTTATGAAGATCCTAAGGCTTTAAGCAAAGGATTCACCGAGTTTGTACTAAAGTTGCTGGATGTATATCCGCACATCAACCTGGCCCTGTCGGGGGGAACCACGCCTAAGGTAATTTTTGACCATTGGGCTGAAAACTGTAAAGAGTCTATCGACTGGAACCGTATCTCGTTTTTCTGGGGGGACGAACGTTGCGTACCACCGGAAAATGTGATGAATAATTTCGGGATGACAAAGGACCATTTGTTCGACAAGGTGCCCGGCATTCCGAATAATAACATCTACCGCATACACGGAGAGAACGAACCGGAAGAAGAAGCGTTATGGTACGGCACGGTTCTGAAATCGAAACTAATGCAAAAACAGGACATGCCGAGCTTCGAGATCGTCATGCTTGGACTGGGAGATGACGGACATACCGTATCTATTTTCCCTAACCAGATTGAACTCTGGGACAGCAAAGATATCTGTGTTATCGGAGAGCATCCTGAAACAGGTATGCAGCGGGTAACTATCAGCGGCAAAGTGGTGAACAACTCACAGTATGTCGTATTCCTTGCCACAGGAAATAACAAGGCAGAAAAAGTCAGAGACATAATAAAGAACCGGAAGGAATACCTGAATAAATACCCTGCGGCGAAAGTAAATCCGAAAAGGGGCTATTTGTATTGGTTCCTGGACGCTGAAGCGGCAAGTTTGCTGGAATAACGCGCAAGAATAAAAAAGGATGGTCGTACAACCATCCTTTTTCATCTTATCTTGTCTGTTCTATAAACAGCCTTAGCCTGTCTATATAGTCCCTATTATTCGATAACCGAGGCACTTTGTTCTGGCCGCCCAGTTTCCCTATCGATTTCAGCCACTCATTGAATGTTCCTTTTGGCAAACTTTTTACGATAGGCAAACCTAAAGAGAGATTATAAGAACGCTTGGCTTCATAGTCTGAGTTTACTCTCTTCAGGTTATCATCCAAAGATTTGACAAACTCATCCAAATCGTCAGGCTCGACGGAAAACTCGATAAACCACTCATGAGCTCCGGTATTTTCGTCCCCAAAATAAACGGGGGCTGCTGTATATTCAGTTATCTGTGCACCGGTATCTTTACACGCTTCGGATAAAGCTCTCTCGGCATTGTCTATAATGATCTCCTCTCCGAAAGCATTGATAAAGTTCTTCGTACGGCCCGTTATCCGGAACAGATAAGGAGTAGTAGAAGTAAATTCGATAGTATCCCCTATCATGTAGCGCCAAAGCCCGCCATTGGTAGAGATGAGGAGAGCGTAATTCTGCCCGGTCTCCACTTCGTCCAATGTCAGTGTCCTGGGATACTCGCTATTCCATTCGCTCATCGGCACAAATTCGTAGTAGATACCGCTATCCAGCATCAGAAGCATATCTTTCGACTTATCGGAGAACTGTACTCCGAAGAATCCTTCCGAAGCATTATATATCTCCCAATAATGCATCTCAGGTTTTCGTATGATCTTCTTATATTGCTCTTCGAATGGAGTGAAACTGACTCCCCCGTGGAAAAAGACTTCCAGGTTAGGCCAGATATCAGTCAGTTCACGTCCTGTATCAGCCTTTATCTTTTTCAAGAGGACAAGCAGCCATGAAGGCACGCCCATAAATGCCCTGATATCATTCTTTACAGCATAGTCCGCTAATGCCTGCAGTTTCACTTCCCAATCGGGTAAAAGCGAGATACTCTCAGGTGTACGGCTTCTCTTAGCCCAGAAATACAGATTCTTAATCAAGATGGCGGATATATCTCCGGTAAAGATCCCGTCCCCTATGTTGTTTATCTGTTTACTCCCTCCCAGAACTAATGTCTTTCCGAAAAAGAATCCGGCCTTATGGTTTGCCTGCCCGTATATAGCGAGCATCTGCTCTCCACATTTGTAGTGACCCTTTGCCAGAGATTCCTGAGTTACGGGAATGTATTTGCTCTTATCCTCGGTAGTACCGGACGACATGGCGAACCACTTTACAGGTTTGTTCCACAACACGTTCTGTTGTTTATCTATCAGTATCTTATCAAGATAGGGACGTAAATCTTCATAATGGAAAACAGGAACCTGCTTCCTGAAATCATCCTTATTCTCAATTGAGGAAAAGTTATATTGATCTCCTATTGATGTTTGAGCTCCGTTGCGAAGCAAATAGGATAGTACTTTTTCCTGAGTACAGATTGGTTTATTGATGAATCCGGCAACCTCTTTATATTTGAAGTCCAGATATTTATGAGCAATATTGGTAATCATCCGATTTTGCTTATTCTTCGTAGCTTTTCTTCGTCTATTATCTTGATTTTTCGACCGTCGAGTGTAATTATATGCTCATCGACGAATGTAGACAATGTCCTGATGGCATTCGAGGTCGTCATATTCGACAAATTGGCGAGGTCTTCCCGTGACAAGTAGATACTGATAGTAGCGCCGTCTTCTTCCAGCCCGTAGTTTTCAATAAGGAAGATAAGCGATTCGGCCAAACGTCCCCGGATATGTTTCTGGGTAAGATTAACGACTCTCTCATCCGCAATTCCCAGATCTGTCGACAACTCACGGATAAAGAACATACCTAATTTTGAATTTACGGAAACTATCTCTTCAATAATCCGCATCGATATGAGACAGATGGTGGAGGCTTCAAATGCCGAAGCAGCAGTCACATAAGGCTGGTTTGCAAAATAGGCCCGGTAACCGAAATACTGGGTTGGACGTATCATCCTGATTATCTGGCTACGTCCTCCTACCCCATCTTTATATATCTTGACTTTGCCTTTGCACAGACACATCAGATCCTGAGGCGTTTCTTCTTCTCTGTAGATCACCTCATTCTTTTTATAGTCAAGAATCTTCGCGTTTGCCGAAATTAAGTCACGTTCCTTATTATTCAACAAATCCCAAATCTCCGGAATGCATTCCGATATACTCACAACATTGCTGCTATCTGCTACCATAGAGAAAAGCTTGATATATAAATCAGGTTCAATAATTAACTTAAAAACAAAGTTAGTATTTTTTTATATAAAACATGTTACAAAACATATTTTTAACGCATTATGCCTTATTTTTATAAAAAGGGCTTTGAGATTAATTATTATTTCTCTTTGAATATTACAATAATAAGACTATTTTTGCACCACCAAAAAAGAGAGCTGGGAAAGCTAACTTTTTCTTATACATTTGAATAAACTTGTAATAATTTAAAATAAACCCGTTAAGATGAATGTATCTCTAACAAATGTCGATAGTGTAAACGCTATTCTACAAATCAGTGTTGCTAAAGCCGACTATCAGGAAAAACTTGACAGCGCACTGAAAACTTTCCGCAAAAAAGCAAATGTACCGGGATTCCGTCCGGGAACCGTGCCTGTGGGTATGGTAAAAAAAATGTATGGTAAATCCATAATGGCCGAAGAAATAAACAAAATAGTAGGTGAAAGCCTATATAACTATATTCAGGAAAACAAATTGAACGTGCTTGGCGAACCACTTCCTAACGAAGAAAAACAACAGGCAATCGATTTTGCAACAGAAGGCGACTATGATTTCTATTTCGATATCGCCCTTGCCCCTGAAATTAAACTGTCGCTTACCAAGAAAGACAAAGTGACTTACTACAAGATTGATGTAAACGAAGAGCTTGTTGACAAGCAAATCGAGTCTTACAAAGCAAACTATGGTAAGTACGACAAGATCGAGGATGGCGCCATCGCAACTGACCTTATCAGAGGCACTATCTCTGAACTGGAAGACGGGAAAGCAAAAGAAGGCGGTATCAACGTAGAAGCAGGTGTAGTAATGCCATCTTACATGAAAGATGCCGACGAACAAGCCAAATTCGTAGGTGCAAAAGCCGGGGATGTAATCACATTCAATCCGGGCAAAGCATATGAAGGAAACGAAACGGAAATAGCTTCATTACTTCACATCGAAAAAGATGCAGTAGAAGCCATTGCTCCTGAATTTAAATTCGAAATTACTGAAATCACCCGTTACAAAGAAGCTGAGCTGGATAAAGATCTGTTCGACAAAGTATTCGGCGCAGATACAGTAAAAGATGCAGCTGAGTTCAAGGCTAAAGTAAAAGAAACTATCGAAGACCAGTTTGCTCCGGATAGTGATTACAAATTCCTCTTGGATGCAAAAGAACTGCTGGAGAAAAAAGTCGGAGACCTTCAATTTCCAGATGCTTTCCTGAAAAGATGGCTGCTAGCATCAGGTGAAGAAAGAACTGCAGAATCTATTGAAGCTGATTATCCGAAAATCGTTGCCGACCTGAAATTCCACCTCATTAAGGAACAAATCGCAAAAGACTATGATATCAAGATCGAGAATGAAGATATGAAAACTATTGCGATGCAGGCAGCAAGAGCACAGTTCGCTCAATATGGCATGATGAACCTGCCGGATGAAATGGTTGAAAATTATGCGAATGACATGTTGAAAAACAAAGACAACGCCCGCAACCTGCTCGATCGCGCAATGGAAAACAAGATAATCGATGCATTGAAAACAAAATTAGGAATAGAAGAAAAATCCATTTCACTGGATGACTTTCGTAAATTCTTCGAAAAAGAAGATGACAAACAGGAAGAAGCTTAAACCTGAATGAAATTATATAGCGGGCAGAAGGATAATTACTCTTTCTGCCCGTTTTCAGTGAAATAATAGAAGAAATACAGTGAATAATATCTCAGCTTTTCAATTTTTTATTTATAACTTTGTTTATAAGAAATGGGGCTGAATATTAGCCTCTTTTTTGTGCCGGTTACAATGGCATGATAATTGTTTATAAGACTTATAGTATTTAATTATTCACTTATTGAAAGGAAAACGTTATGAACAATGAATTTAAGAAATATGCTACCAAGCATTTAGGAATGAACGGACTTGCTCTAGATAAATATGTAGATATCACAAGCAGCTATATTTCACCCACTATCATAGAAGAGCGTCAGCTGAATGTGGCGCAGATGGATGTATTCTCCCGTCTGATGATGGACCGGATCATCTTTCTTGGCACCCAAATAGACGATTATACTGCTAATGTAATTCAGGCGCAGCTGCTTTATCTTGATTCCGCTGATTCCGGAAAAGATATATCTATCTACATTAATTCTCCCGGCGGTTCTGTTTATGCAGGATACGGCATCTACGATACCATGCAGTTTATAAACAGTAATGTCTCTACCATCTGTACAGGAATTGCGGCGTCTATGGCAGCCGTACTGCTTGTAGCAGGAGAAAAAGGCAAACGTTTTGCGCTGAAACATTCACGCGTAATGATCCACCAGCCACTAGGCGGCGCGCAGGGACAGGCTTCCGATATTGAAATCACCGCACGCGAAATAGGAAAAATAAAGAAAGAACTATATACCATCATAGCCGATCACTCAGGACAACCATTCGACAGGGTTGAAAAAGACTCGGACCGTGACTACTGGATGACTTCGGCCGAAGCCAAAGATTATGGTATGGTAGACGACGTTTTAATTAGAAATAAGTAATAATAAGTAATGGGTTCGGATAAAGCTTAGAACTCAATACTTATAATTCAATTTATGGCAAAAAAAGAAATAAACCAATGCAGCTTTTGCGGACGAAGCGATAAGGATGTGAACATGCTTATATCCGGTTTGTCCGCAGATATCTGCGACAGCTGTGCCGAACAGGCCTATCAAATAGTAAAAGAAAGCATCGAAGCTAAACAAAAATCGTCGATAGGCATTGATAAAACACAATTACCTGACCCTAAAAAGATAAAAGAATACCTCGACGGATATATTATCGGGCAAGATAACGCCAAACGCTATCTGGCTGTTGCCGTTTATAATCACTACAAACGGATATTACAGGAAAAGAACGATGATATTGAAATAGAAAAGTCGAATATTATCCTTGTAGGACCTACCGGTACCGGAAAGACGCTTCTGGCCCGTACAATAGCAAAGATGCTGCACGTACCTTTCGCCATTGTAGACGCAACCGTACTTACCGAAGCCGGATATGTAGGAGAAGACATAGAAAGTATCCTTACCCGGCTACTTCAGGCTTCGGACTATGATGTAGCATCAGCCGAGAGAGGAATCGTATTCATTGACGAGATAGATAAGATAGCACGCAAAAGCGACAACCCATCCATTACCCGTGATGTAAGCGGCGAAGGGGTACAACAAGGACTACTAAAATTATTGGAAGGATCAATCGTAAATGTACCGCCACAAGGAGGCCGTAAGCACCCTGACCAGAAAATGATCGCTGTCGACACCAAAAACATTCTCTTTATTTGCGGAGGAGCGTTTGACGGCATAGAACGGAAGATTGCCCAACGCCTGAATACTAAAGTAGTAGGATATGCCTCTTCTCTGAGAAATGCAGAAGTAGACAGAGAAAACCTGTTGCAATATGTAGCGCCCCAGGATTTAAAATCTTACGGACTAATCCCCGAAATCATCGGGCGTCTGCCAATACTGACATATCTGGATACGTTGGACCGGAGTGCTTTACGCCGAATTCTTACCGAACCTAAAAACTCTATCATAAAGCAATATATCAAGCTCTTCAAAATGGACGATGTGGAACTCACATTCGACGAAGATGTATACGAATTTATTGTGGACAAGGCGATAGAATACAAGTTGGGAGCAAGAGGATTGCGCTCTATTGTAGAAAATATAATGATGGACGCAATGTTTACCATACCTTCTACAAAACAAACGCAATTACACATCACCAAAGACTATGCCGGGGAACAACTCGAGAAGTCGCAAATGATAAAACTCAAAAATTCACAATAAAGTTTGTTTTTTTCATAAAAAATAGCCTATTTTAAGTTGGAGATTTAAAATTAGGACTTTATCTTCGTATAACATAATAGCCTATTTTTTTACAAATATGCCTGACCGAAACGATAAACTGACCGTTGCTTTAAAAAAGCATTTTGGCTTTGATAAATTCAAAGGAAACCAAGAGGCAATCATCCAGAATCTTCTGGACGAGAAGGATACTTTTGTCCTGATGCCTACAGGGGGAGGAAAGTCGCTTTGTTACCAGTTGCCGGCTTTATTGATGGGTGGTACAGCTGTTATCATATCTCCGCTTATAGCGCTGATGAAGAATCAGGTAGACGCGATGCGCAATTTCAGTGAAGAAGACGGGGTTGCCCATTTCATCAATTCATCACTCAACAAAGCGGCTATAGAACAGGTAAAAGGCGATATCCTTTCAGGCAAAACCAAGTTGCTCTATGTAGCGCCTGAATCCTTGACAAAAGAAGAAAACATAGATTTCCTCCGGCAAATAAAGATTTCGTTTTACGCTATAGACGAAGCACACTGTATATCGGAATGGGGACATGATTTTCGCCCCGAATACAGGCGGATACGTCCTATCGTTACCGAGATAGGTAAACATCCGATTATTGCGCTCACAGCGACAGCTACGCCAAAAGTACAGCTCGACATCCAGAAGAATCTGGGGATGGTCGAAGCCGATGTTTTCAAAGCTTCATTCAACAGAGAAAATCTTTTCTATGAAGTGCGTTCCAAAACGAACAATGTAGACAAGGATATTATAAAATATATCAAGTCGCAGGGACATAAGTCGGGCATTATATATTGCCTGAGCCGCAAAAAAGTAGAAGAATTCGCAGAGATACTGCAGACAAATAATATCAATGCATTACCATATCACGCAGGATTGGATGCAAATACGCGCTCGGCTAACCAGGATGCATTCCTGATGGAACAGGTCGACGTTATCGTAGCTACGATCGCCTTCGGTATGGGAATAGACAAGCCGGACGTAAGGTATGTAATACATTACGACATGCCAAAGAGTCTTGAAGGATATTATCAGGAAACAGGCCGGGCCGGACGAGACGGAGGTGAAGGAAAATGTATTGCCTTCTACTCCTTTAAAGACTTACAGAAACTAGAGAAGTTCATGCAGGGAAAACCTGTTGCAGAACAAGAAATAGGGAAACAACTGCTCCTTGAAACAGCGGCATACGCAGAGACTGCATTATGCAGGAAAAAGGTGCTCCTTCACTATTTCGGTGAAGAATATAAAGTAAGAAATTGTGGAAATTGTGACAATTGTGTAAATCCAAAAAAACAGGTGGAAGCTAAAGATTTATTGTTAACAGCTCTGGAAGCTGTAGTTGCGTTAAAAGAAAAATTCAAGACGGATTATGTTATTAATATCCTCAGAGGTAAAGAGACATCCGAAATTGAAACATACGAGCATCAGGATCTGGAAGTGTTCGGTTCCGGGGATGATGCCGATGAAGATACATGGAATGCAGTGATTCGTCAGGCCATTATCGCAGGATACTTTGATAAAGATATCGAAAATTACGGGCTATTAAAGATTACAAAAAAAGGAAAAGATTTCCTTAAAAAGCCTGTATCTTTCAAAATCACGACTGCGGATGAAGAAGATCTGGAAGACGATGACAACATAGACGATGTAGTAGTGAAAGGTGGTGGCGGCGGTTCGGCCGTAGACCCGGTATTGTTTTCCATAATGAAGGACCTTCGCAAAAAAATGGCTAAGAACAATAACGTTCCGCCATATGTGATTTTCCAGGACCCATCATTGGAAGCGATGGCAACCATCTACCCTATCACAATGGAGGAATTACAGAATATTCCGGGTGTAGGTGCGGGTAAGGCTAAAAGATACGGAGCCGAATTCCTGCAAATTATAAAAAAACATGTTGAAGAAAACGAGATTGAACGCCCCGAAGATTTACGTGTAAGGACCGTTGCCAACAAATCGAAACTGAAAGTAGCCATCGTACAGGCTATTGACAGAAAAGTGGCTCTGGATGATCTGGCCGAATCGAAAGGAATAGATTTTGCAGAACTACTTAATGAAGTTGAAGCAATTGTATATTCGGGAACCAAGATAAACATTGATTATTTCCTGCATGAAGTAATAGACGAAGATCATCTGGACGATATATTCCAATATTTCCAGGAAGCCGAATCGGACGATCTCGAAGAAGCAATCAACGAGTTAGGCGAATATTCAGAAGATGAAATCCGCCTGGTCCGTATCAAATTTATATCTGATATGGCGAATTAAAATAATGAAGAAAAAAGCAATCTTTCCGGGGACATTCGATCCCTTTACGATAGGACATCATTCATTGGTAAAACGGTCTCTCGCATTAGTCGATGAGATCGTTATTGCCATAGGAAAGAACGATGCAAAAAAAAGCTATTTTTCTCTTGAACACCGCATCGATATGATACGCTCCCTCTATAAAAACGAGCCTCGCATATCGGTAGAAACCTATGACAGTCTGACTGTGGATTTTGCCAAAACGGTCAAAGCTAATTTTATTGTAAGAGGTATACGTTCGGTAAACGATTTTGAATACGAAAAAACAATTGCCGACATGAACCGGAAAATTTCGGGAATCGAAACTTTTATCCTTTTCACTGAACCAGAACTCACACATATTAGTTCTACCATAGTACGCGAGTTGTTAAGATTCGGGCATGATGTCAGCGAGTTTATACCCGAAGGCATGAATCTGAAGACCCAGTATTAAATCTGAATTACGCAGAACAATACTCCGCATTTTGCGGAAACATAAATATAATCAAGATAAATATATATGAAAAGAGTTATTATCGCGGCTCTGTGCTTTCTTACTATTGTAGCTTCCGCCTCTGCCCAGTTCAAAATGAGTGAAGGGTCGAAAAAGGTAGCGACTACAATGGCAATCATCGAAAATCTGTATGTAGATGATGTAAATGACCAAAAGCTTGCAGAAGATGCTATTAAATCACTTCTTGAAAAGCTGGACCCTCACTCTACCTATATCAGTACAGATGAAGTAAAAGATATGAATGAGCCATTGGAGGGCAATTTTGATGGAATCGGGATTTCATTTAATATGATGACCGATACACTTTATGTCATCGAAGCTTTACCCGGAGGCCCTTCCGAAAAAGCCGGATTGATGGCCGGGGATAAAATTCTCTATGTAAATGATACGCTTATAGCAGGGACAAAAAGGTCGACAAAATATGTTATGTCGCGTCTTAAAGGGCCCAAAGGAACAAAGGTGAATGTAAAGGTTCTGCGCCGCGGCGTGCCGGAGCTGCTGGAATTCAAAATAACCCGTGCAAAAATACCTGTATATAGCATAGATGCTTCTTATATGGTGGATAACAATACGGGGTATATACGCATCATCCGCTTCGGGGCCACAACAACAAAGGAATTTCAGGACGCTTTAGCAAAATTAAAAAAGGAAGGAATGAAAAACCTCATACTCGACCTTGAAGGTAATGGCGGGGGATATATGGCTCCTGCAATCGACCTGTCAGACGAGTTTCTGAGTAAAGGTAAACTTATTGTCTATACAGAAGGATTGCGTCAACCGAGAAGGGATGAAGTATCGACTGAAAAAGGCGATTTTGAGAATGGGAAATTGGTCATTATGATTAATGAAGGTTCGGCTTCGGCGAGTGAAATATTGTCAGGTGCTGTACAGGACTGGGACAGAGGTGTGATTGTAGGTCGCCGCAGTTTCGGTAAAGGACTTGTACAAAGGCAAATCCCCCTACCGGATGAATCCATGATAAGGCTTACCGTTGCCCGTTACTATACACCGACAGGACGCTCTATACAAAAACCTTATACAAGTGGAGACCTTACCTCCTATAATATGGATGTAATAGAAAGATACAATAAAGGAGAAATGATGCATGCGGACAGTATCCACTTTCCTGACTCACTCAAATATACAACCCTGATGAATCACAGAACTGTATATGGGGGCGGAGGAATTATGCCGGACTACTTTGTTCCGCTGGACACGACAAATTATACACCCTATTTCAGAAATATTGCAAACAGGGGACTTATCTACAAAGTTGCATACAGTGAAGTGGATAATCACCGTAAAGAGATTCTGGAAGAATATCCAACAAAAGAAGTTTTTCTGAAGAAATACGTTGTTCCACAGAGCCTCTTGGAGAAGATTGTAGCTGCCGGAGAAGAAGAGAAAATTACATATAACGAGGATGAATTCAATAAGGCTTCGGACTTAATCAGAATGCAGCTGAAGATGCTTCTGGCGCGGGATGTTTATGATACGGAAACATCTCTCAAAATATATAACGGATACAGTGAGACATTCAAAAAAGCATATGAAATTATACATGATGATAATCTGTATAACAGCTTGCTCAAAGGAAAGAATTGAAATCCTATTATAGTACAAAGCGGGTTGCATTTTTTGTAAATGCAACCCGTTTCTATTCATGACATTTAAATATTGTATCTATCTGTTTCAGATAAAAGCCGGATTGGAGTTTCTTACTCATTTCAGTAATATTCCGCTTCATCTCATTATAATATCCGGGAGTCACGGACGAAAGAACCTGTCTGACTATTCAATCTCTTTTATCAAGGGACACATATATTCCCTGAGTTAAAGGTAAGACATATTTTTACAACCCGGAAAGAATGTATAAAAAGCCTGACCCGGCGATACCGGCTACGAAAAACCATGAGTGTTTAATGAAACAGAAGGGTATATCGTTCAATCTTTTATCTCCTCATACTTTACATATTCGCCCTCATCTTTCGAGAATATTTTTTTATTTGAAGCAGTATCTGCTCTGCCCGATGATGAAGTATTACCTGAAGTATATCTATTATTGGAAGTATATCCGCTATGTGACGTAGAAGGCTTTCCGAAGATAAAAGACGACACTCCTCTAACTATCGATAGCAGAACCATTACTCCGAATATAATTATGGCGAATATTAGAAAAAGCAAAAATGTCATTTTATATAAATTATTAGTTACTAACCCTGACAAATATAATACACTGGTGATAAATAAAACTATGAAACAACCTGTTAGTTCGATGGTTTCAATTTATTTAACAAGAGTTTATTATCTTAAACAATAATCACAGGAAAGCCATATGGGTCCGGGCCATAACCGTATGCTGAAATAATATGCTGCAACCGATAAGAATAAGAATTATACCTCCGGTAATATTTATACGCAAATTACACCTCTGCCCTGCCTTACATCCAAAAATGATACCAAATGAAGACATCATAAAAGTTACCACTCCGATAATCAATGCAGGAAGCAGTATTTCAACGTTCACAAGAGATAAAGACAATCCTACCGCCGTGGCATCTATACTCGTGGCTACTGCCAGACCAAGCATCACTTTAAAGTTAAGCGGATCGAATGGAGAGCTTTCCTCATCTTTCAGACTGGCTACTATAACCCTGAAGCCAAGAAAGCATAAAATACCAAAGGCCAGCCAATGATCAAACTGTTCAATATAACACGCGAATGTAAATCCCACAAACCATCCGAAAATGGTAAGACTCATCTGTATAAAGGCCAGCATACCGGCTATTTTGAGTACATTAATTGTTTTGTGGTTCCCTATTGCTGCCCCGCTAGTAAGAGCAACAACCAGGCTATCCATCGAAAGCCCTACTGCCAATGCAACAATCTGAATCATATCCATTCGGTTATTTCAGATAAGGACTTACGCTTCTTTTCTGTTGCAATACTTTTATCCATATCAATGTAACCGAGAGGGAATATGGCAATAGGTTCAAGATCCGGTGACAAGTTCAGCACTTCCGTCAGCAAACCCGGATTAAAGTTACATACCCAGCATGTACCCAAACCGCTCTCCGCAGCCGCAAGACATATATGTTCTGCTGCAATGGCCGCATCCACATCTCCGAAATCCTTATTATCCGATGCCGTTCTTTTCCATGATACGGAAGAATCTTTGCACACCACAATATGAACGGGAGCGGTTTTAAACCACGCTCTGTTATACGACTCCTGTATGCAGGATATCACGGATTGATTACGGATGATAAAAAATTTCCACGGCTGGTTATTACAGGCGGAAGGCGCGAGCCTCGCACATTCGAGAATGTAATTGATCTTATCTTCCTCTACCGACCGGGGAAGATAAGCCCTGACCGAATAGCGACTTTCGATGAGTTCTTTTAGTTTCATTAGTGATCTTATAGTTGCAAAAAATGCCGGTATTTTTACATCGGCATTTCAGATTTATAGTTCTTCTGTTATCTTATAATCGTTCCTGACTGTGGAATTTCGGGAGACAATTTCGCCTAAAAATCCTGCGAGGAATAATTGCGTGCCCAACAACATCATAGTCAGAGCAATATAAAAATACGGAGAATTTGTAACCAACGGATGCGGAATACCTTTACTGATAGCGTATAACTTATTCGCACCTACAATAACTACGGCTATCAGGCCCAGCAGGAACATAACCGTTCCCCATAGTCCGAAAAAATGCATCGGCTTACGTCCGAATACCGAAAGGAACCAAAGTGTAAGCAAATCCAGATAACCGTTTACGAAGCGGCTGAGACCTGCAAATTTACTTTTACCGTATTTACGCGCCTGATGATGTACAACTTTCTCCCCTATTTTATTGAATCCGGCTATCTTCGCCAGATAAGGGATATAACGATGCATATCGTTGTATACCTCTATACTTTTCACGACTTCTTTACGGTACGATTTCAATCCGCAATTAAAATCATGCAGCTTCACTCCCGACACTTTACGGGCTGTCGCATTGAATAATTTGGTAGGCAGGGTCTTTGACAACGGGTCGTAACGCTTCTTTTTCCAACCTGAAACCAAATCATAATCATCCTCCTTTATCATTTTGTACAAAGCAGGAATCTCATCGGGGCTATCCTGCATATCAGCGTCCATTGTGACCACAACATCTCCCTCCGCTTTCTGAAATGCACAATGAAGGGCGGGAGACTTACCGTAGTTACGTCTGAAACGTATTGCTTTTATTTCAGGAGAAGTCTTCTTTAAGTTACTTATAATATCCCATGACCGGTCTGTACTGCCGTCATCTACAAAAATTACTTCATATGAATACCCGTTCTCATCCATCACCCGCTTTATCCAAGCGTAGAGTTCAGGAAGAGATTCTTCTTCATTCAGCAACGGTATTACAACAGATATGTCCATCGGGATACTACTATAGTTCGTTAGAGGCTCTAAGCCTATTTATTATTCATATTATTATTTGTACTATTTACAAGAAAGCTCATAAGAAAACCGAGGATCACCCCCAATATCATATTACCTATAAATTCGGAAATAATATATAATGGCTTCCCCGTAACGATATACATAAATATTTCTTTCTGATCCGGCTGGAGATTAGGCATTTTATCTACCATCGCGATAAAAGGGGCGGTCATCTTCATGAAAAAACCCGGATCGATGAACTTAAAGTGAGCGTACATAATCACAGCTTCGAAAAACGAAGCAAAGAAACAGATCAGTACAACGAAAAAGACACATGACCATATACCCTTCGGCTTATCCGGTTCTGAAGCTTTATATTTAAAAGTAAAAATATATATAAGCAGGAACGTGCCTACATTTAGTAAATAGAATATATAGATGAAGACATGATCCGAAAATCCCGCCCCTATCTTAAACATGTACTTGAACATCCAAAAAAGCCCCAGCATAGCGCCATAATGCATGGCATACCTGAGTAACGACGTTCCTCTTTCTTTTATATCCGTACTATCGATCATTGTGGTACAAAGGTAACAGAAAACAATGAATAATTAAGAATGAATAATTAATAATTTGGTTGCCATACTGAGGAACGAAGCATCTCTTTTATAAAAAGTTTCTCTCACCGAGACGCTAAGGCTCAAAAAGGTAACACATATCAGTTAACAGTAAACAGTTAGCAGTAAACAGTCATTAACCCGTAAGATGTAAAAAAAATTGCGCCTTTGCATCTTTGCGTGAAACAAAATAGGGCGCTAGCCAACCTGTAAGTTGTAACTGCCCAAAGGGCGCAGAAATAACATTCGCCGAAGCGAAGGCGAGGCAAACTCGTAACTGTTAAAAGGTAACAAAAGTAACAGATATATCAGTGAACAGTAAACAGTCATCAGTAAACAGTATTTCATGCAGAGACGCTAAGGCGCAAAAGGTAACAAAGGTAACAGATATATCAGTGAACAGTGAACAGTAAACAGTAAACAGTCATCAGTTAACAACTTGTATCTCGTTTACTCGTATCTTGTCTACTCGTAACTCGTAACTGCTTTAATCAATATTTCAAAGAGCTAAAATAATATAGATAAACATTTTCTTTTTTTTCGCATATTTCTATCTCTGATTTTAGTTTCTCGCTAAGCAGGTGAAGATACAGATCACAAGTACACGGTTGCAAACCATGTCTGCTTCACTTACTATATGAATAACACACAGGCTGCAAGCCTGCGCAGGCGGGTAAATACAAATGTAAAAGGATTCTTTAAAAACAAATAAGTGCAAATCGGGGATTTGCACTTATTTGTTTTATCAGTTCGCTACCTTTTCCTCATTTATAGACAAATCCAGTGGTTCATTTACTTTCTCCTTTAACAGGGCTATATCCAGAACCTGCTTTATATCATCCACATAGTGGAAAGTCAACCCTTTCAGATAAAGCGGCTTAATTTCGTCGATATCTTTCTTATTCTCGTTACATAAGATTATATCTTTTATCCCTGCGCGTTTAGCCGCCAGTATTTTTTCCCGGATACCTCCTACCGGCAATACTTTACCGCGTAAAGTAATTTCACCGGTCATGGCAAGGTTTGGTTTCACTTTACGTTGGGTAAAGGCCGAAGCCAAAGATGTTACCATAGTAATACCTGCCGACGGACCATCTTTCGGAATAGCACCTTCCGGTACGTGGACATGGACATTCCAGTTATCAAACACTTTTTCATCGATGCCGAAGTATTGAGAATGGGAATGAAGATATTCCAATGCCAATACGGCAGATTCTTTCATCACATCGCCCAGGTTTCCGGTAAGCGTCAGTTTACCGCCTTTACCCTTGCTCAAAGACGTTTCAATAAAGAGTATTTCTCCTCCAACCGATGTCCAGGCCAGACCTGTAACCACTCCGGCATAACCATTTCCCTGATACTGATCGCGTGTATATTCTATGGCGCCGAGATATTCGTGTAAATCTTCAGGCTCGATCACCTTCTTATATTTTTCTTCCGAGGCAACCTTCCGGGCAACCTTGCGCATCACCTTGGCTATCTTTTTGTCCAGTTCACGCACACCGGATTCACGTGTATAATTCTCAACGATTTTCTCTATTGTCTTTTTCGGAATATCTATAACATCTTTAGCCAACCCATGATTTTCGAGCTGCTTGGGAATCAGGTGACGGCGGGCTATCTCCACTTTTTCCTCAATGATATAACCACTTACATCGATCAGTTCCATACGGTCGAGTAATGGCTGGGAAATTGTAGACAGGTTATTAGCCGTAGCAATAAACATTACTTTCGACAAATCGTAATCAATATTCAGATAATTGTCATGGAAAGCCGAGTTCTGCTCAGGGTCCAACACTTCCAGCAGGGCTGACGAAGGATCTCCCTTAAAATCATTGCCCACCTTATCCACTTCATCGAGTACAAATACAGGGTTCGATGAGCCTGCTTTCAGTATATTCTGAATAATACGCCCCGGCATGGCCCCGATATATGTACGGCGGTGGCCTCGAATTTCAGATTCATCGTGTAATCCACCGAACGAAACACGTACATATTTACGGTTCAAGGCTTTCGCTATGGATTTACCTAACGATGTTTTACCTACTCCGGGAGGGCCGTAGAGACAGATGATAGGCGATTTCAAATCACCTTTCAGCTTCAATACTGCCAGGTGTTCGATTATGCGCTCTTTTACCTTCTCCAAACCGAAATGATCCTGATCCAGTACTTTCTGCGCATTTTTCAGGTTGAAATTATCCTTGGTATATTCGCCCCAGGGCAAATCAAGCAATGTCTCTATATATGTAAACTGAGTGGAATAATCAGGAGACTGCGGATGCAGACGTTCCAGTTTACTCATTTCCTTTTCAAATGTTTGAGCAGCCTCTTTGTTCCATTTCTTCTTTTGTCCCCGTTGCCTGAATTCATCCAGATCGGCCTGCTGAGGGTTTCCTCCCAGTTCGTCCTGTATAGTCTTGATCTGCTGTTGCAGGAAATACTCTTTTTGCTGCTGGTTCAGCTCTTCACGTGTTTTCATCTGAATATTGAGCTTCATCTCCATCATCTGAGTTTCACGGTTGAGGATAACAAGCAGGCGGTATGCCCGCTCTTTGTCATCATCTATCTCGAGTAAACTTTGTTTTTCCGTCCCGGATACAGGAAGGTTGGCACAACAATAATTCACCAATAGCGAAGACACGACATCCGACTTAAGGCGTTGTATAAATTCTTTTGGCGGTTCACCATACATACGCAGCATTTGTATTGTCATATCCCTTATAGAATCCAACAATGCCTTGTATTCTGTATCGTTTTTAAGAACAGGTACTGTTTCTCGTATTTCGTAATGCCCCTTGAGAAAAGGTTCGGTCTGTGTCAGTTCTGTCAGTCGGAAACGCCTTTTGCCCTGAAAAATGACAGTTACATTTTCATCGTCGGGAAGCTCGATCACGCGTATAATCTCACCGATTACTCCCATTGAGTACAGGTCGGCAGATTCCGGATCATCATTTTCTGCGTCCTTTTGGCAGACAAGGCCGACATACTTTCCTTTCAGACGGTTTACACTCTTTATTAGTTTCAATGATTTTTTACGGGCTACCGAGATCGGCATACTCGTTCCGGGAAAAATCACCGTATTACGAAGCGGTAAAATCGGTAATTCTTCTTTCAGGTCTTTTTCGTTTATATAGCAATCTCCATCATCAAAGTCATTGGATATGATTGAAATAACAGGTTCGTTACTTTCGCTTAGATGAAGAAAATTTTTCTTTTTATTAGACATATTATCCTTTTATTTAAATTGGATTTACCCCCTCATCTGCAAGGGGCTGTAAAATTACAGAATTATAATTAACTTTGTTTTAATATATAACAAAATTTGTGCCATAATAGATTTCAGAATTGACATTTCAGAATAAAACAGACAAAACATGCCGAATCCCTATTTCAAGTTTAAACAGTTCACCATATACCATAACCTTTGTGCTATGAAAGTGGGTACTGATGGGGTATTATTGGGGGCATGGACAAATATTCCTGAAGCAAAGAAAGCCCTCGACATAGGCACGGGCACAGGCCTGATAGCCCTGATGCTTGCCCAAAGGGACAACAAGCTATGCATAAATGCTATCGATATAGACAGTAATGCAATAGAGCAGGCAAAAGAAAATATCAGGCAGTCACCTTTTTTTTCACAAATACATATACTCGGATCATCGTTACAGGACTTCAGGTTATGCGGCCAGCAATATGACTTAATCGTTTCCAATCCTCCGTTTTTCATCCAATCATTAAAATCGCCGCATGATGGACGAACATTGGCCCGTCATACAGACAGTTTATCGTCGGACGAATTATTAGAAATTTCAGCAGCCTTATTAACGGACAATGGTAAACTTTCTATTATATATCCATTCGGACATAAGGAAACATTATTCTCTTTATCAAAAAAACACAACTTATACCCATCCCGTGTCACCAACGTATATCCGACTCCGGTATCCTTGCCTAAGCGGGTACTGATCGAATTTTCAAAAACAGAACTGCCATTAATTGAGACCAATCTGATCATTGAAAAAGATAGGCATGTATATTCTGATGAATTTACCGGATTGGTTAAGAATTTTTATCTGAAGATGTAACCTATAATAAGCAGGCTATATATCATTTACACAATCTTATGCTGCCATTTGGCATATCTCAGATACAAGGACGAGAACAATAGCAAGCCACCCCAATATACATACTCCACTGTCCAGCATACTGCCACGGATGCCGATTTGTATATTACTATCCAGTACATATACAGGACGTAGGACACCAAGGTTATTATTTCGAGTTGCAAAGCTGCACGGGTGTTTCCTGTACCTGAAATGGAATTGAATATCACCGTACTCAGACTACAGACAGGCAAAGCAAATACCACTACCAATAATGGCGTTACCGATTCGGATATCAAAGACACATCTTCGTGCGAGGCTATTAATGATATCCAGAATTCAGCCCCAAAACCAGTTACCAGCATCACAATGATAATGACTCCGAGGCTCAGCGAGCAAATCCTCTTTATAAGAGGTATTACATCTTTTATCTTCCCTGCGCCCATCGTATTGCCTACGAGAGTATTGGCCGTGGTCGCAAAAGCATTCATCGGGATAAAGAAAAGCATATAGAAGCTACGGACGATATTTGTGACAGCCAATGCCCGTGAAGAATGCTGTTCAATTGCCATAAAGAATATGAACCATGTAGACATGGATATTAAATACTGGACCATCGTAAAGGATGAAATATTCAGGATACTCTTTACAATAGAGAATCTGAATCGCATTTTCATAAAACCGTATTTCTTGAGATCTACTGTCTTCAGTGTATATATTACAAAGAACAGCACGGATGCTATTTCCGATATCACGGCAGCAATGCCGGCTCCTTCTATTCCAAGTTCGGGGAAGCCAAATTTACCGAATATGAGGACATAGTCTCCTATAAAATTGACCACTGCCATTACTACCGCATTCATTGTCAATACAGGAGTACGGGCTATACCTACATAGAAAGCCCGGAACATGACATTTATGGAAGCAAAGAAAAAACCGTATATACGCCACGAAAGGTAAGAATGTACAGCCTCGTAAACCTTCTCCGATTCCATGAAACGGGGAAGCACATATTCGCTCAGCAGGGAGGAACCTATAAATAGCATCAAAGCAATAAGTTCCAGGAAGATTACTCCCTGAATTACAATACTGCCAATCTTATCATAATTCTTCTCGCCATTGCGGCGGCTAATCATAATCTGGCCTCCGATACTGAATCCGAAACAAAGCGTAAAAAAAGCGATATAATAGATACCGGCCAGTCCGGACGCACTTTGCTCCACCTCACCTACTCTGCCCAGAAAGATAGTAGCGGTAATCTGGACAATATTCTGAGCAAGCAAGCCTAACATAATAGGCAAACTTACCTTCCATATATCTTTGTATGAATACATAATCCGCGCCGATAGCTATTAGCACATAGCTATTAGCATCTTTAAAGTGTCAGTTTTATTTAATCAGCCTGTTAGTTTTTGTATCGGGAAATGCGACCCACGGCTTGAAAGTCTTGGCTTCCTCAAAGTCCATATGCGCGTACGACATGATGATAACAATATCTCCGGGCTGGACTTTCCGGGCCGCCGCCCCATTCAGGCATATAGCGCCCGAACCTCGCAGCCCTTTTATAATATAGGTTTCGATACGTTCCCCGTTATTGTTGTTGACAATCTGCACCTTCTCTCCTTCGATCAGGTTTACGGCATCCATCAGGTCTTCGTCTATCGTGATACTTCCTATATAATTCAAGTTGGCTTCGGTTACCGTAACACGATGTAACTTCGATTTTACAACCTCTACAATCATTTTTTCGTTTCCTTAAATTTAGCTATTCGCCTTGTATATAATATTATCTATCAATCGTACTTCGCCACAGAATATAGCGATGCAACCCACTATATAATCGCTATCCTTCCAATCTGCCACCGACTGTAAAGTATAGCCATCCACAATTTCGTAATATTCAACTTTCAGTTCGGCAAAAGAGTCCAGTACAGCTATCACCTCCTTTATCACCTTCTCTACAGAACTATTCTTCATCCACTCCTTACTTTCCGCAAGAATCCTGGATATATTTACCGCAACTTCTTTCTGAGCAGCGGTCAGTCGCTCGTTGCGGCTGCTTAGAGCCAACCCGCCGGGCTCCCTTACAATAGGCATCGGGACGATACCGACATTTAGCTTCAGCTGTTTCACCATCTCGCGTATAATTGCCAGTTGCTGAAAATCTTTTTCCCCGAAATATGCCCTGTCAGGCTTCACTATATCAAACAGGCGGCTTACCACCTGGGCAACTCCATTAAAATGGCCCGGACGATGCTCGCCTTCCATTACCTTATCTATCTGCCCGAAATCGAATTGCCGCGTATCCGGTTGCGGATAAATCTCATCCACAGAAGGAGCAAAAACCACGCCAACCCCTGCCGATTCCATATATTCACAGTCCCGTTCCAGATTTCTCGGATATTTTTGCAGGTCTTCCTTATTATTAAACTGGGTAGGGTTTACAAAGATGCTCACAATGCAAACATCGTTATCGGCAATACATTGTTTGACAAGAGAAAGATGCCCCTCGTGCAAAGCCCCCATAGTGGGAACAAAACCAATCGTTTTACCTTCCGAACGCAGGGCTGTAACTTTGTCACACACTCCCTGAGTTGTTTTAATCAAATCCATTTATCCACATCAATAAAAAACGGATACAAAGCAAGTAAATATTTATGGATTGGCGAAACAATCCAGGTTTTTTGTTCGGTAATTTAACGTATAAAATTGCTCAAAAGACTACTCATCCCTCGTAAAAAGAGAGAATTCAACATTTTGTGAAGCAAAGTTTGCAAAAAAGAAGTTTTTTTTTTATTATCTTTGTACTCTCAATCGAATTCAGAAGAGAGTAAATTAAATGGGTACAAAAAAAGTTTTATACATCACACAGGAGATAACGCCTTATCTGCCTGATTCACCAATTGCGACAAATTGTAGATACTTACCTCAAGCTATACAAGAAAAAGGCCAGGAAATCAGAACATTCATGCCCAAATTCGGAAGCATAAATGAAAGGCGGAACCAACTTCACGAAGTGATACGGCTTTCGGGTATGAATCTAATCATCGATGATACCGATCACCCCCTGATTATCAAAGTGGCATCTATACAGGCTGCCCGGATGCAAATCTATTTTATAGATAACGACGACTACTTTAAGCGTAAGCATACAATAGCTGACGATAAGAATGTGGAGTTCACCGATAATGATGAACGCAGCATATTTTATGTAAGAGGCGTATTGGAAACAATAAAAAAACTGCGTTGGATACCTGATGTGATAGATTGCCACGGATGGATGACCGCACTGACCGGCTTATACATAAAAACAGCATACGCTGACGATCCTTGTTTTAAAAACTCGAAAATTGTATATTCTTTATACAATGACGACTTTAAGCAACCGTTCAGCGATAAATTTATCGACAAACTAAAATTTGACGGAATAAAGGACAAAGATGTTGACACACTAAAAGGTGTTGTCGATTACGAAACACTTTCTAACTTTGCCGTGAAATATGCAGATGGCGTTATACAAAGTGAAGAGAATGTGAATAATAACATCCTTGACAACGTTAATAAATCAGGAAAAAAATTCCTGTCTTACCCTGGTAATTTAGACGTTTCCGTAGATGCCATCAATAATTTTTACGAGAATCTTTAAAGTATCTAAAATAAATACAGAAAATTGCTGTTTTATTTCTTGAGAATAGCATTTTTTTTGATATTTGAACCCCAAATTGAATTTAACAATAGTTTGAATGAAAATTAAGACATTATTGATTCTGGCGATCACTCTTTCCACGATAACATTTGTGGCTTGTGATGATGACCTAACCTCCCTCGGTAGCAGTATACAACCTGGCGGTGACGATATATTCGTAGGATCCGACACACTTAACCTCACAGCTGTAACCCGTTCATTTAACGATTCTGTATATGCGCGCACTGTTTATGGTCTACTCGGAGAGTACACCGATCCTGTATTCGGCAAGATAAAATCCGACTACTTATGCGAGTTCTACTGTGCAGAAAATTCAGCTTTCGCAGATCCGTATAAAATGGGAATAACCATTGATTCTGTCAGGCTGAATACGGAGTTTACATATTATACAGGAGATACCGTATCACCTATGGGGCTATCCGTATATGAGGTCACAAAACCTCTGAAGGCTTTCTTCTTTACAAGCGTAAATCCTGAAAATTACTGCGATATGCAAAAGTTGCTGGGGCAAAGTATCTTCTCGATACAGGATGTTCCCGACACAGTCATCAGCAGCACCAGAATCAGGACTATTTCAACCAATCTCAATTTAGAACTGGGTCTCCGTTTTTATAACGAGTGGAAAAATTCGGACGGAGCTACTTTCAAAAACTCCAATGCCCTGAAAGAATTCTTCAAAGGCGTATATGTAACCACTAACTTCGGTTCGGGCAGCATTATCAATGTAGACTATACAGAATTCGATATCTACTATACATATACATACCAAAAAGGAGATGCCTCGGAAAACACCGTTGACAGAGATACTCTGGGTGTATTCCGTTTACCTGTGACACCTGAGGTTATACAGTTGAACCATGTCAAAAATTCGCCTCCGGCTGATATGGATATCCTCGACAAGAAATTGGAAAAGCCTATCAACAACGAATGGCCTACCAAAACATATATGAGTACTCCTGCGGGACTATATACAGAAGTGACCATTCCATTGGATGCTATAGTGAATGCCGCGGTAGCTGGTGCAGGTAAAGATGCGGTTATCAATGCCGCTAACTTTAAAATACTGGGAAATACGGAAATGGAAGCAGGATCGGGTCTGAGCAGACCTTCGGATGTCCTGTTTATAAACAGAGACTCGTTACCGAATTTCTTCTTTAACAGAAAATTACACGATGCGCAAACCAGCTTTATAACGACCCGTTCCTCCAGCAACAATTCATATGACTTTGGAAATCTGGCAAGTGTCATCAATCACTATGCAAAATATTACAAGGAGAAAGGGGTATCGCCTCTTCCCGACTTGAAATATCTTATTATTCCGGTATCAGCTGCATATACGCAAACGACAAACTCGAGCGGATATACTGTCAATGTGATAACGGATCTGTACAATCAGATGTTTCCTACATCGGCCATATTAAGAACAGAACCGAAGAATATGAAAATGTCTATTATATACAGTAAATACTAATAGTACGAAACAGATAACATAATATAACCGTGTCTGCAAAACAGATAAGAAATACAGCTAAAGTACTGCTCTTATTATATATAGGATACTTTAGCTGTGTTTCTTATTTTATTCATACACACGTCTATAACGGGGTTATATATGTCCATTCCCACCCCTATAATAAGTTTGCAAAAGATGCAGACGACAGCCAGACACCACCTTTCGAAACCCATCATCATACATCGGCGGGCTTCTTTACTTTCAATCAGTTATCAAACCTTGCTTCATTCGAAGCATTGGAGAATAATAATATAGGCGAAATAATCCAGCCTGTACAAATTGTTACATATAAACAACTCTCTCCACAAATAGTTACACCTCCTGTTGTAGCTTACTTCAGCCTCAGGGCGCCACCTAGATTATCGTAATTCTTAATAACAATATTTTTTCGATTCAAGAAATATAATTTAGGATTGATACACTTCTGTATTCAATCCCAATCTTGTATAAACATACGGTCGATCTATTCTCGATAAAATTTCGGAAAAGATTGAAATAGAGGTGTAAACAATGACTGTTTACCCCGAAATAACCTAAGGCTACAGACCTATCTATTTCAAATACAATAAGTAGCTAGCTTAAAAAATGTATTATCAACACTATCTTTCACTTATATCGATAACCTGTAGCGGCATTTTTTATTCATGCAGCCGGATTATCGACTCTAAATAATTCAATATGAAAAAGATTATACTCTTATCATTCTATATATTTTGTGTTATTGGGCTCTTAGCTCAGCAAACAAGCAGATCATCTCTCAAAGGCCATGTACTGGACGGGCAGACAGATGAACATTTACCGGGTGTAACAATCTCAATAGAAGGCACCCAAATGACTACGGTAACAGACGAATCGGGACATTTTGCCTTAGAAAATATTCCGGCAGGAACGTACATCATAGTGACACAATATATTGGATATTCATCTCTGAAGCAAGAAGTCACAATAGAGAGGAACACTACCAAAAACGTTTCCCTTTATATAGAACCCGAAAACCAGTTGCTCGGCGAAGTAATGGTTACAGCTTCTGCCCGGAGTCTCAACAGGCAAATGTCGCCCATAGTTGTAAACCAGCTGACGGCCAAGACATTTGAGGCTACCAATTCCAATTCTCTTTCGCAAGGGCTGAACTATATGCCGGGACTGAGAGTAGAAACAAACTGTCAGAATTGCGGAACACAGGAAGTACGGATTAACGGACTGGAGGGACAATATTCTCAGATCTTAATCGACGGACAACCTGTATTCAGCTCATTATCTACAATGTACGGGTTGGAACAATTACCGGCCAATATGATAGAGCAGGTCGAAGTCGTGCGTGGGGGAGGATCTGTGCTATATGGAGCTAATGCGATCGGCGGAGTTATAAATATTATAACAAAAGAGCCCGAAAAGAACTCTTATCAGGCAAAATATAATATGTCTCTCATCGATGGCAAATCGGCGGATAATATCCTATCCCTCAATTCGTCTTTTGTAGACCGCTCCAAGAAATCAGGTATATCCCTGTTTGCAAATATGCGTAACCGTAATCCTTGGGACGCTAATGGGGACGGATTTTCGGAAATAGGGAAAAACAGGGCTTCTTCTATCGGTTTCCGATCTTTCTCCAAACCAACCTTACATGATAAGTTTACACTGGAGTATCATTATATTTCTGAATACCGTCGCGGCGGGGACAATATGAGCCGTCCGCCACACGAAGCACTGATTGCCGAAACAACTGATTACAGGATACATTCGGGTAGTGCCGGATACACCCATTCAAGCGATGACAACAAAAAGAAGCTTACTATCAACCTGTCTGCTCAAAAGACCGGACGGGATAGCTACTATGGGGGAGGATACGACCCTGATGGATATGGAAATACATCGGAACTGGCATTGACAGGAACAGTCCGTTATGAAATAAATATGGACAGATTCCTTTTTATGCCGGCCAAGTTCACAGCCGGATTCACTCAGGAATATACAAACCTCCATGATACGATTCACAGCCGCACTGTGAAGCAAATAAAGAACATAAGCAGCCTGTATGTCCAGAATGAATGGAGGGACGACAACCTTACTTTCATTGTCGGCCTGCGGGGAGATAAACACAATAAGCTGGACAATGTCAACATTATTCCCAGAAGCAGTATCCGTTACCGCATTGGAGAAAATACCAATCTGAGAGCAGCGTATTCGATGGGGTACCGTGCCCCTGAGATCATTGCCTCGGATCTGGATATACCCGTTATAGGAGGTAGTGCAACCATTACCCAACTGGGAGAAAACCTGAAAAGGGAATATTCGAACTCCGTAAACGGGGGGATTGATTTCAGCCTCTACAACGAAAAGGTATATTCCTATTTTCTTCTGGAAGGATTTTATACCAAAATAAACAGGGTCTTCATTGTTGAAGAGACCGGAACAGATGCCGCAGGAAATACAATAATGACCCGTCGGAACGGTGATGGAGCATATGTATACGGATTGAATCTGGAGACCACCATACAACCTGTAAACTGGCTCGAGTTGCAAGGGGGCTTTACCTGGCAGAAAAGCCGGTATACGGAACCTGTAAGCTGGTCGGGAGAAGATTATGTAGCCCCTGTAAAAAGGATGCTACGTTCGCCCGACACATACGGATTCGTTTCTGCTACAGCGACTCCGAAAAAAAGTTATGCCGTATCCCTGTCAGGAGTATATACAGGCTCTATGCTCACACCCCACTTTGCCGGAGCAGAGGGTGTAACAAGGGATGAAACCGTAAAAACAAAGAGTTTCTTCGATACAACAATCAAATTATCTTACTTCTTCAATATTAGCTCAACAAATAAAATAGAGATTAACGGGGGGATACAGAACATGTTTAACCAGATACAGAAAGATTATGACAGAGGCCCTGACCGGGACTCGGAATATATCTACGGGCCGTCACAGCCCCGCACATTCTTTATCGGGCTGAAAATTAGTTCCCTATAATTAACATTAGCAAGCCGTTAAGCATTTTTAATCTAACGGCTCGCTTGCTTTTAGCCATTTATGTGATATTTTCTAAGATTTTGATACTATCTTTGTGCTGTAGCGCAGTCAGATCGGCGGATAATATAGCTTTTGTACATTACTTTACAAGGGCGAAACGTCTGACATAAAAGGTAATTAATGGTATATATCATTATAAAAGGTTTGTTTATCGGATTCTTATCTTCAGCTCCAATGGGGCCTGTGGGTATGCTTTGCATACAGCGCACCCTGAATGAAGGCAGAAAAAACGGTTTAATAACGGGTATAGGCGCTGTGGTAGGCGATATGCTGATAGCGTTGTTAGCCATTGTTGCCGCTCTGGGACTGGGTTTCAGCACGGAATTTATCCAACAGCACGAAGGTCCGCTCAAAGTCGTGGGTAGTATTGTCCTCATCGTTTTCGGATATATCGTATTTAACAAAAACCCCTCGAAAAGCCTCACAAAACTAAAAGAGAAGTCGGTCTCTACCTGGACAGTGTTCATTTCTTCTCTTATCCTTACCGTTTCCAATATTGCCACCTTATTCCTTTATATAGCACTCTTTGCCCGGTTCAATGTTATTGATGCCGATAAACCTTTCGGTTACGACCTCATAACGATTCTGTTTATCGGGATAGGAGCATTTCTGTGGTGGTTGCTGGTAACCTACTTTGTGAATAAACTGCGTAGCCGGTTCAACCCGAGAGGATTACAGATATTTAACCGGATAATAGGACTGTTACTTATCGGATTAGGAGTTGCCGGTATCATTACCGGAACACTGATGGGTATAGATTTCTTCTAATCACGCCCTTTCAGCCTGATCTTTATTCCATAGTGGCGAGTCATCAACTCTTCTGAAAACGGATCTTCTCCATGTATATATGCACTACCTTCATATCTTTCGAATTCGCAGGAAGCGACACCTTTCCGTTTGGCCTCTTCTATCTTTATTTCCCTTTCTTCCATTATATTCCTGAAGGTATTAATATCTTTTGCCGCCAGATAGAACGTGAAAAAAAAGCTGATGGTTCCTATTGTTATGACCGACAAGCGTAACTGACGCAGGAGTTTCTGACTGAAATCGAGGTTGTAATATAAAATCCCCGCCCCGACAATAAGAAAAGTGACAACACCGAACAATGCCCTGCGGGGAAAAGTAGGTGAAAACAACATCGCATACACTGCAGCGATAGCGGCTATGGAATAGATAATACTCAGTTTCAATTTATCGTTTCTCCCCCCTCCGGGAAAACGGTAGTATAATATATATATTACCAGACAACTCAAGATCAATGTGCCTGAATAAAAAAAGAATGTAAGTGTACAATTGAATAGCCTGTAGGCAATGACCGAGAAGCCAAATGCAGACTCCCCTGCCCTCTCAAAATTACCGGGAGCCAGAATCAAAATCGCATAGCCTATGATACCACCCAGCAACCCCGAAACAGCCCATACCGGTATTTTCCATTTATGCGACCTGTAATAGATAAAGAAAAAGGCTATAATAAGGACCATCGCGCCTGCTGTATTCTCGTTGGTCCATCCGGCGATAATACCGGAAAGAAAAAGCCCTGCCGATACCAGTATCTTCCCTGCGACATTTAATTCGCCCCCTTTATAAAAACGGTATGGAAGCAGAAATAAAAGAATAAGGAACGTACACCATAGATAATTAGCCGAACCCGTAAGCCATAATACCGTATCTCCAAATACAGGTTGCATAAACCAGATGGCTAAGTTGATGAATATGAACAGGGATAAACTCGCCTTGTTTCGTCCTGTAACATGAAAATAGATAAGAAGAGCGTAGCCCAGATACACCAATGTGTTCAATACATCGGCAAAATAAGCAGGCAATAATAGCAGTGCCTGCGCTATAAAATGCGCTACGCTGCGTCCTCCCCACTGATAATAGTGATTAATCTGGGACTGGACAATATCTCCTATAGACGCGACACGTATGTTTTCTCCATAGATAAACAGATAGGCAAAATCATCGGATATAAGCGGGGTAAGTATATTCAGAAAGAGTAAAGCAGAAAGGCAGAAAAGAACTGTCAGAGTCCACAGGAATGACTTTTTCAGCTTGCTATCGCCTATCCTGTCAATTACACGCTCTGTCCTGGTATATATATCCTTTAGTGAAGAAAGAGCACGTTCAAATGTATTTGATTGTATATTCATCCGTTATACGTTATATCTATGCAAATGTAGTATAAAAAACAAAAGCTACAAGCTTTACGGTTTGCGTCATTAGCACATTTCCGGATCAGGGTATTGGCAAAGCTGCCAATCTGCCAATTGATTTACTTTCGGATAAAGAAGAATATATCCGGATTATTTCTTAAATTAGGGCTCTGTACTTTCAATAAAAAACCGAAGAATTATGGATAAAATAAAATGGGGAATAATTGGAGCCGGGAATGTATGTGAAAAGAAAAGCGGCCCTGCCTTTTACAAAATAGAACATTCTGAACTTGCTGCCGTAATGCGCCGCGATGAAACCAAAGTAAAAGATTTTGCCGCCCGTCATGGTGTGAGTAAATACTATACGGATGCAGAGCAGTTAATAAATGACGCCGGCGTAAATATGATATATGTGGCCACTCCGCCCGCATCACATAAGGAATACGCCATCAAAGCCCTGAAAGCGGGAAAACCTGTCTATGTGGAAAAACCGATGGCGATGAGCTATGCAGAATGTATGGAAATAGTGGATGCTGCCAAAAATGCGAACCAGAAACTATTCGTAGCTTTCTACCGTCGCGCCCTGCCCTATTTCCTGAAAGTAAAAGAATTGATCGACAATAACAGAATAGGAAAAGTCCTGACTGTTGATGTAAAGTATTTCCGTCCGGCCAGTGAATCCGATATGGATACCCGGAATCAAACATGGCGTGTGAACAGGGAGATCGCAGGAGACGGCTATTTCTTCGATCTGGCCCCGCATACGCTCGACATCCTCGATTTCCTGTTGGGGGAGATAGAAGAAGCTAAAGGATATGCACAGAATCTCGGAGGTTATTATTCCGTTTCGGACACTATATCTGCGATTATGCAGTTCAAATCAGGAGTCACAGGCACAGGACAATGGTGTTTCGTTTCATCCGGACATGCCCGGCAGGATACAATCATTATCAACGGTACTGATGGATTTATCCGTTTCAACACATTCGACTTCCGTCCTATTTGCCTGACCACGGCAAAAGGAACCGAACTGTTCGAAACCGAACATCCCGAACATATCCAGCAGCCGCTTATTCAAACCATTGTCGATGAATTGAGGGGTGCAGGAACCTGTCCGTCTACAGGAATATCAGGCGCAAGGACGTCAAGGGTGATGGATATGATAATCAACCCCTCCTAGCCTCCCCAAAGGAGCCGGGTGGCTGGTTATCTTAACCGGTTTCTTTCGAACAAGACCCTTGAGCAGGTCCAGTATATAACGACACTGATAAGACATAAACCGGATGCGACAAGGTATAAGGTCTCGAATGAAAAGAAGCCTGTAATATATCCGCCTAACAACATGCCTATTGCCAACCCGAGATCGAAACCGATAAGATACGTGGAGTTGGCAGTTCCCCGCTGACTGTTTTCGGCAAGGTTTATATACAGGGTCTGCAAAGCCGGAAACATCATCCCGAAACCGACACCGATAAACAGCCCCGATATACAGAATGCATAAATATTGTGTATAGTGGCAAAAGCGAAGAATGCAATAGCCACAATGGCCATTGCCGATACATTCACCTCATGTATTTTACCCCTGTCTACCAGCTTACCCGCGAATACCCGAGATGCGATGATACCGCCCGCCCAGAACAGGAAGAAGATACCGGCATTAAATATCCCGATCTGCTTCCCGTATTGCGCTACAAAAGGGCCTATTGTACCCCAGGCAAAACACGGCAGCAACTGATTGAGAAATACAGGCCAGCCTTTCAGGAGGAAAAAACGGTCCAGCGAAAGTTTTTGGGCTTGTTCTATTTTGGGCCTTTCAGGTGCTTTAATCATCGCAGTGGCCACAATACCCAATGTTCCCATAGCAATGGCGCACCAAAGTAATATCTGAAAGCCCCAGTTATTGTATATATGTATTGCGACGAAAGGCCCTATGGCCATTGCCACATTCATAAAAGTACCATAATAACCTATGCCCTCAGCCCGCCGCTCGGTTGGTACTACGTCTATCGCCAGTGTACTGGACGATACGGTGGAAAGCCCCCATGTAATACCGTGCAGGAAGCGCACAAGGATAAAAAGCATGACTGTTGTAGCCCAGAAGTAACCGAAAAAGATAAGGACATAGCATGAAAAAGCTATTAGGAGAACTTTCTTCCGGGAATACAAATCGACTATATAACCGGAGAATGGACGAACAAACATAAGGGCAATAGCATATGATGCCAGTACGATCCCCGTTTTAGACTGGGCAACTCCCATCTGCTCTGTTATGTAAAGAGGGATAGAGGGCATCAGTAAATTGAATGAACAGGCCATCAGGAAGTTTGCAAGGCAAACATTCAGATAGCTTAACGACCATAGCTTCGGTTTCGCAATTTGGATTTCCATAACACATTAACGTTACAGGAGGTCACTAAGTTCCATCCAGCGCATTGTTTTTTCATCTATCTCATCAATCAATTCGCTGATGCGGTTCGATTTGGATAGCAATTTGTCAGTAGAAAGAGTTCCGCTCGACAATTCGTTTTCAAGTTTCTCTTTTTCCTCTTCCAGTTTCGGAATCAGGACATCAAGTTCTTCAAATTCCCGTTTTTCCTTGAACGACAGCTTTTTTTTATCATCACTCTTCGGTGATACAGCCTGAGGCTTATTTTCTTTTGGCTTCGCGGACAGCTCTTTTTCTTTCTCAATGGTTTCCTGTATCTCTTTCCATTCCCTGTATTCAGTATAATTACCCGGAAAGTCTTTAATCTTCGCGTTCCCCTGAAAAGCAAGCAGATGGTCTACCACTTTATCCATGAAATAACGGTCGTGGGAAACCACTATCACACAGCCTTTAAACTGTTGCAGGTATTCTTCCAATATATTGAGCGTGACGATATCCAGATCATTGGTAGGCTCATCCAATACCAGGAAATTAGGATTGGTTATCAGCACCGTACACAAATACAGGCGGCGTTTCTCTCCTCCCGACAACTTATAGACAAAATTATGCTGCTTTTCGGGCGGAAACAGGAAATGTTGCAGGAATTGGGATGCTGTCAGACGGTTGCCATTACCTAAATCAATAACCTCAGCTATATTTTGTATCACATCCAGCACTTTCATTTGTTCATCGAACTTTAGTCCGTCCTGACTGTAATAACCGAATTTCACCGTCTCGCCGATATCGAAATTTCCTTTATCGGGAGCAACTTCCCCCATCAGCATTTTTATAAAAGTAGATTTCCCTGTCCCGTTATTACCGACAATCCCCAGCTTTTCATAACGGGCAAATACATAATTGAAATCCTCTACAATCTTAATATCGCCAAAAGCCTTATATACATGCTTCGCCTCAAATATCTTGTTACCGATATAGGAGCCTTTCATTTGCAACTGGACGTTTCCGGCATCACGCACCTGTTGTGCTTTTTTCTCCAGATCGTAGAATGCGTCGATTCGCGATTTTGCCTTTGTCCCCCGTGCCTGCGGCTGGCGGCGCATCCATTCGAGTTCCTTGCGCATAAGGTTATTGGCCCGGTCTATCTCCACATTCTGAGCGCTGACCCGTTCATCCCTTTTTTCAAGGTAATAAGAATAATTTCCTTTATATTGGTAGAGCTGCTGCTGGTCTATCTCTATAATCTCGTTGCAAACCCGGTCGAGGAAATAACGGTCATGCGTAACCATCAACAGGCTAAGGCGCGAACGTTGAAGATATTCCTCCAGCCATTCCACCATATCCAGATCGAGGTGGTTGGTAGGCTCATCCAGTATAATAAGGTCAGGTTCGGTAATCAGCACATTGGCAAGGGCTACCCGCTTGAGCTGCCCTCCCGATAATTCTGAAATTTTCTGTTCGAAATCCGTAATCTTGAGTTGTGCCAGAATCTGCTTTGCCCTATGCTCATAGTCCCATGCCTGCAACATATCCATCTTTTGCAGGATATTATCGAGATTGGAATGGTCTTTTGAATTTATCACTTTCTCATATTCCGCAATCAGTTCCGTGATCTCGTTTCCTGAACTAAAACAAGCCTGCAAAACAGTAAGATCGCCAGGATATACAGGGTCCTGCTCCAGATAAGCCACGCGTAAATCGCGACGGAAAACAACCGCGCCGTTATCGTACGATTCCCTTCCGACAAGTATATTGAGTAAAGTAGTTTTGCCCGAACCATTTTTTGCGATCAATCCTATACGTTCTCCTTCAGCTATTCCGAAAGATATTTCACGAAACAGTATAAGGTCGCCAAAGCTTTTTGTTAGTCCGTCTACCTGTAAAAAAGATGCCATAGAAAAATTTTTAGACAAAGGTAAGCAAAAAGAGAGAGTTTGCAGTCCATTATATTTATTCTGTAAAAATCAATTTATTTTAGGGACGTTTATCTATATACCAAAAGCGTTCTTTCTCATTTTTAGATTACTCTGTTACAAAAAAGTCGACGGATTACCAGTAGACGAGATACAAGATACGAGTTGTTAACTGCTGACTGTTTACTGTTCACTGATATATCTGTTACCTTTGTTACCTTTTAACAGTTACGAGTTACTTCGCCCTTCGGGCAGTTACGAGTTACAAGTTGGCTGGCGTTTTGTTTTGTTTCACGCAAAGACGCAAAGGCGCAAAGTTTTACATCTTACGAGTTGTTGACTGATGACTGATGACTGCTAACTGTTAACTGATATTATCTGTTACCTTTGTTACCTTTTGCGCCTTAGCGTCTCTGGATGAAATACTGTTGACTGCTAACTGTTGACTGTTGACTGAAAAAACTGTTACCTTTGTTACTTTTTAACGATATATAGTAAATAAAACACAAACAGACTTTACTTTTTGAACTATGGATAACAAAACAAAACTGAATATCAAAGACTGGGCAGAAGAAGACCGTCCGAGGGAAAAAATGCTTATGAAAGGAGCCGGAGCATTGTCCGACGCCGAATTGCTGGGTATCCTTATTGGTTCGGGAAATAAGAACGAGACTGCGGTCGAACTGGCGCAACGCATCCTCCATAGCGTATCCAATAATCTGAATATATTGGGTAAGCAGGAGATAAAAGACCTCATCAAGAACTTTAACGGTATCGGCGAGGCTAAAGCGATAACCATAGCTGCAGCGATGGAGCTGGGAAAACGCAGGAAACTATCGGAAGTAGTTGTGCAGCCGCAGATAACATCGAGTGAAACAGTCTATCAGATGTTCCATCCTATACTGGCTGACCTGAGGCACGAGGAAGTCTGGGTATTATTATTGAACAGAGCGAATAAGGTATTGAAGAAAATACAGGTTAGCAAAGGAGGTGTTACCGGTACTGTCGCCGATATCCGCATGATAATGAAAGAAGCGATAGATTCTCTTGCTTCGGCTATGGTACTTTGTCATAATCATCCGTCGGGCAACTCTGATCCGAGCGGTGATGATGATAATATTACCCTCCGGCTGAAAGAGGCAGGGCAAATAATGGACGTCAGGCTTCTCGATCATATTATAGTGTGCGACCATTCATATTACAGCTATATGGACAGAGGGAGGATGTAGGACATTGGGTACTCAAAAAACTCACGACTTATAACTCATAACTTGTAACTTAGTATTACCTTTGTGGCACGAAACAATTAGAAGAGAGTATTTAATGACGCGCTTGAAACTATGACAATCAGCCGTCATTATACTTGAATAGTTAATAAAGAGGCTTGCAGCCTTAAAATAGTTATAAACTAATAATATCCGGAATTGTTTATAACAAATATAAATTTGAATTATGAGCGAATTACTAAACTTAGAAGTAAAAATAGTAAACATGTTGAAAACTGTTTACGATCCCGAAATACCTGTCAATGTTTACGATCTCGGCCTTATTTATGAGGTGGAGGTAGATGACGATAATAATGTGACTATCACAATGACGCTGACTGCGCCCAATTGCCCTGCTGCCGACTTTATTCTCGAAGATGTAAGGTATAAGGTAGAATCTATCCGGGAAGTGAATAATGTCATAGTTAATCTGACATTCGAACCCCAGTGGAACAAGGATATGTTGAGCGAGGAAGCCAAACTGGAATTAGGATTTTTATAAACAGGACAGAGTGGGGAAGAAAGTCTATTTCTTATCAGATGTACATTTAGGGTCTGCTTTTCACAAAAAGAATGTGGATAAGCATCAGCAAATGACCCTGCCTTCGGTCAAAGTCGACAATCATTATTTTCCACAACACGAAGTGGAGAGAAAGCTTTGCCGGTGGCTCGATATGGTTAAAGGCGATGCTCAGACAATTTATCTGCTCGGGGATATTTTCGACTATTGGTTCGAATACCGTAATGTAGTACCCCGCGGTTTTGTCCGTTTCCTGGGAAAAATTGCCGAGCTGACAGATATGGATATCGAAGTGCACTTTTTTATCGGCAACCACGACATCTGGGTTACGGACTATCTTTATAAAGAATGTGGGATGATCGTCCATACTCAGCCCTTAGTCAGGGATATTCATGGTAAGAAGTTTTTTCTGGCGCATGGAGACGGATTAGGAGATAACTCCGCATCATTCAAACTTTTGCGAGCTCTTTTCCATAATAAGTTTTGCCGGAAACTTTATGCTGCCATTCATCCCAGATGGACAGTAGGCTTTGCCCAGTGGTGGTCGAATCATAACCGTGAAAATGATGAGATGCCTGATTATTTCGGTGAAGATAAGGAACATCTCGTTCTTTTTGCAAAGAATCATCTGAAGCTTGCTCCCAATATCAATTACTTCATATTCGGACACCGCCATATTATGCTCGACCTTATGCTCTCGATGCAAAGCAGGATTGTAATATTGGGTGACTGGATTAAATACTTCTCCTATGGGGTTTTTGATGGAGAGAATTTCTCACTGGAAATCTTCGAAGAGTCGGAAGAAAGCAGATAGGTTGTAGAAAAAATGAGGACTTATAACTCATAACTTACAACTTAATACTACCTTTGCATCCGAGTTAATTTAGGAGGTTATCATTATGAAAATGGTAAAAGGTATCTTTATCATTCTTATATTCTATTTTCTGGGACAAGGTATCAGTTATGTGATTAATGGATTTGTGCCGGGGAATATTATCGGAATGATCCTATTGTTCTTCAGTCTTTACTTCAAAGCTATCAAACCAGACTATGTGAAGGATGTCGCCAATGCTTTTACCCGCAATATGGCTATATTTTTTATCCCTGCCGGTGCCGGGTTAATCGGCTCTTACGGACTGATTAGCAAATTCTGGATGTCTATCCTTATTATATGTTCGGTAAGTACAGTTTTGGTTATTGCCGTGGTTGCCGTCATTCAACAACAAATGGAGAGGAGAAGAAAATGAAAGCACTATTTGAATCCACAGAATTTATACTCCTGCTCATTTTCGGGAGTTATCTTTTTGGGCAGTGGGTTTTCAAGAAGACAAAGATAGGCTTGTTACACCCGCTCATCATATCGATCGCTATCATTATCGCTTTCCTGAAAATATCCGGTATCAGCTACCAGACTTTCGAACGGGGAAGTGAATTTGTCAGCTTTATGCTAGGCCCTTCGGTCGTAGCTTTGGGATACGTGTTATACGAACAACTGGCTTACCTGAAAGGGAATGTCGTATCCATACTCACATCAGTGTTTATAGGCAGTGTCGTCGGAATTATGAGTGTTATTATACTTGCGAAACTGACAGGTGCAGACCAGATACTTATCCACAGTCTTGAGCCTAAATCAGTAACCACGCCTATTGCCATGAGTATAGCCCAGCAATCGGGCGGAAATGTTTCGCTTACGGCTGTAATAGTAGTAGCTTGTGGTATCTTCGGAAGTATTGTCGGTCCGCCGATATTGCGCCTGCTTGGCATTAAGAGCAGTGTTGCCAGAGGTCTAGCGATGGGAGCATCTGCTCATGGGGTCGGAACTGCCAAAGCGATGGAGATGGGGGTAATAGAAGGAGCTCTCAGTGGACTGGCTATCGGACTAATGGGAGTAATGACGGCCTTACTGATTCCTATCGTACATCAATTGTTTTCATGAGTTGTTTCAACTCTTTTTGTGCTTGCAAAACGTTTCGGGCCCCCTATTTTTATAAACAGAGAGCCCGATTTTATTCTTAACCGAAAGACTTAACCTTTCACACGTTCTACATACGAACCATCTTTCGTGCTGATCTTGATCTTATCGCCTTCATTGATGAAAAGCGGTACACGTACCTCCGCACCGGTTTCCACAGTTGCGGGTTTCAATGTGTTGGTAGCTGTATCACCTTTCATTCCGGGCTCGGTATATGTAACCTCTAAGATAACATTAGTCGGCATCTCGGCTGTCAGTATCGCTTCTGTTTCTGCATGTACCTGTACCTCTACCTTGTCACCTTCTTTCAGGAATGCCACCCCTTCAATCATATCTCCGGCAATGGAAATCTGCTCGAAAGTCTCGGTATTCATGAAATTATAACCCATATCGTCCTGATAAAGATATTGATAAGGACGTCTTTCGATACGCACTTCGTCGAGTTTCACCCCGGCATTGAATGTCCTTTCCAGAACACGTCCGGTAGTAACGCTACGCATTTTTGTACGGACAAAAGCTGCGCCTTTACCCGGTTTTACGTGAAGAAACTCAATAATAACATAGTATTGCCCGTCGATGTCGATGCACATACCATTTCTTATATCTGCTGTTGTTGCCATTAATTGTATTTTATGTTTAGATTAAAAAAATTCGAGTTGCAAAGATAATTAAAAACAGTTACGAGTTATGAGTTATAAGTTATGAATTAAGGGTTTTCGCCCAAAAACTCCCAACTTATAACCCATAATTTATAACTTATTTTACAAATCCCCTGTTTTTTAACAAGTAAATAGGATTTGGTTCTGCCCCTCTGAATTTTTTGTATAAAGTCATAGGTTCATCTGTTCCGCCTTTCGACAATACATTCTCACGGAACGACTTAGCTGTTGCCTGATCGAAGATATTACCCTTTTCCACAAAGGCCTGGAACGCGTCCGAATCCAGCACTTCCGACCATAAGTAACTATAATATCCTGCAGAATAGCCACCACTGAATACATGTTGGAAATATGTACTTCTGTATCGAGGTATAATTTCCGGTATCAGTCCTATTTCAGCCATTGCATCAGCTTCAAACTTGTCTACATCCAGTTTCTCAACACCCTCTGTCTGCTTAGGGTTAAAGTTTGGAGTAGCGGTTATTGTATACCATTTCATATCCAGAATAGCAGCCGCTACAAGTTCTGTAGTTCTGAATCCCTGATTGAAGTATCCTGCATTCTGGATTTTCTGTATCAATTCGTCAGGAATCACCTTACCCGTTTCATAATGTTTTGCATACATTTTCAACACTTCCGGCTCAAAAGCCCAGTGTTCCATCACCTGCGAAGGCAACTCCACAAAATCACGGTACACTGAAGTTCCCGAAAGCCCGTTATATGTACATTTAGACAAAAGCCCGTGCAATCCGTGACCAAATTCATGGAACATAGTTTCTACCTGATCCAGAGTAAGAAGTGCCGGTTTGCCATCTGTCGGTGGATTATAGTTTCCTACATTGTATATCAACGGGTGAACAAATTCTCCCTTGAATATTTCCTGCTTGCGGAAACTGCTCATCCATGCACCCGGACGTTTACCCTGACGCGCAAAGTCATCAAAGTATATCATACCGATAAAAGAACCATCAGCGTCATTTACCTCATATGCTTTTACATCTTGCTGATAAACCGGCACATCCGTTTTTTGCCTGAATGTAATGCCATACAATTTATTCGCAACGGCAAATACTCCTTCACGTACATTATCGGCTTTGAAATATGGTTTCAATGCATCTTCGTCCAAAGCATATTTTTCTTTACGCAGTTTTTCCGCATAATACGCCCAGTCCCAAGACTCGATCTTAATGTCCTTTCCTTCTTTTTTAGCTATTGCCTGCAATTCTGTCGCTTCTTTCTTTGCTTGCGGCAATGCATATTTCCAAATGCCGTTCAGCAGGTTCATCACATTATCCGGAGTCTTAGCCATTGTTTCTTCGAGAACGTAATCGGCATGCGTATCATAACCAAGTACATTAGCCTTTTCCAAACGAAGACTTACTATTTTCTTTATATTCTCTTTATTATCGAACTCGTTATTATTGTCGCCCCGCATATACATGGCTTTGTACAATTTCTCACGCAGTTCACGGTTGTCGGCATATTGAAGGAATGGTTCCCAGCTGGGCTTGCTCAGACCGAACATCCATTTGCCTTCCATTCCTTTATCTTTCGCCATTTTGGCTGCCGCCGCGATTATATCTTCCGGCAATCCGGCGAGGTCTTCTTTTTTATCTATTACCAGCTGATAATTATCTGTTTCTTTCAACAGGTTCTGATTGAAACTTAAAGCCGTAGAACTCAATTCTTTATTTATCTCGCGCAAACGGTCCTGTTTCGACCCGTCAAGCAATATACCTGAACGAACAAAACCTTTATAGGTTTTATCCAGCAACATTTTCTGTTCAGTGGTCAGATTAGCAGGTGCCGCGTCATATACAGTCTTGATACGGGCAAAAAGCTTTTCGTTAAAATTGATATTATCATAATGCTCTGTCCGCTTAGGAGTAATTTCTTTCTCAATACTTTGGTAAGTAGAATCGGACATTGTCCCTGTCATTACCGACAGCACTGCTCCTACCCTGTTCAACATCCTGCCCGATTCATCGAGCGCCACAATCGTATTTTCGAAAGTCGGGGCATCCGGGTTGTTTACGATGGAATCTATTTCGGCATTGTGCCTTTTCATTCCTTCTTCAAAAGCAGGCAGGTAATGCTCTGCTTTTATCTTGTCGAAAGGAGGCACACCATTAGGAGTACTAAACTCTGAAAAGAAAGGATTATCCGCATCCTTGGTACTTGTAGTATTACAAGAGTAAACCATAATTAAAAAACTAATAATAAATAGAAACTTCTTCATACAGTAGTATTTATGTGAATGAATTGATTTTTAGCAAAAATAGGTAAAAATTACTGTACGCTAAAACATAGAGATAAATATGAGAGATAAAAATCGGGAATATTAACAGATAATCCGATTAAAATCCTTAAACTTGTAAGAATATTTTTTCAAAACCATGAATAAACTGTTTATGAAACAAGGTTTACTCTATATCATACTACTTGTCGGTATCATTATATCCCCCGGATGCACAGAAAGCGTTGACAGTCAGTTGAAAAAGTTGTCGGAGGAGGCAAATACCAAATGTCCGAAAGTGCTGGATCAGTGGACAAGACTGGACAGTTGTGCCGCTTTCCCGAATCAGACGATAAGGTATTACCATACCCTGAGCGAAGTAACCATTACCGATACTACCCTTTTTAAATCGCAGTTACAGCCCCAGATAATAAGTTCGGTGAAAACAAATCCCGACATGAAGTTTTTCAGGGAAAACAATGTCACTATGCAATACGAATACAGGGATCAGACAGGCAAATATCTTTTCTCTGTAAACATTAGCCCGGAGACCTTATAAGTAACGGGACGAATTTAATATAACAACAAACAGGATTGCGATTTTACTAAAAAATAAATAATATGATACTAGACAGTTTAAAAAATGCAGAGGCGTACTACAAACTCCACCCTTTGTTTAAAAAAGCGTTTGAATACCTGAAATCGGTTGATTTCACCAATACGGAAACAGGCAAAACAGAAATTGAAGGTAAAGATCTTTTCCTGATGGTCAGCGATAGCGATATGAAGACTGAAGAAGATGCCAAAATGGAAGTACATAACAAATATATAGACATACAACTCCCGGTAAGCAAACCCGAAACATACGGATGGAAAGCCCGTGCGGAACTCAAAGAGGAACGTGACGCGTTTAATGAAGAAAAAGATATTCAATTCTTCTTCGATAAAGGTACGACTCTCGTTACGGCAGTACCGGGCGATTTCACTGTTTTCTTCCCCGAAGACGGGCATGCTCCTTGTATCGGTGAAGGGAAAATAAGAAAAGTTGTCGTAAAAATAAGATTATAAACAAATTATGAGTTATATATTACGAATAATTTGTAACTTATAACTCATAACTCATAATTAAAAGACCATGCTTAAACTGATAAAAAACGATCCGTGGTTAGAGCCTTATGCGGAAGCAATAGAAGGACGATACGACTATGTGTTGAAAAGAGAAGCGGCTATAACCAATAATGGGAAAATAACCCTTTCCGATTTTGCATCGGGACATCTTTATTTCGGTTTGCATAAAACTGCCCGTATGTGGATATTCAGGGAATGGGCCCCGAATGCTACGGCCATATATATGGTAGGTGATTTCAACAACTGGCAGAAACAGGATGATTATAAACTCAACCGTAAAGATGGCGGTGAATGGGAACTGAAACTGCCTTTGAGTAAAATAAAGCATGGCGACCTGTTCAAACTCATCATGTGTTGGGATGGCGGCGAAGCCGAAAGAATCCCGGCTTGGGCTACACGGGTTGTACAGGACGATCACACCAAAATATTCAGCGCACAGGTCTGGTTCCCCGAAATCCCGTATGAGTTCAGTAAAAAAACATTTAAACCAAAAACCGATCCGCTGCTGATCTACGAATGCCACATAGGCATGGCGGCCGAATCGGAAAAGGTCGGCACATACGAAGAGTTCAGGCTGAATATCCTCCCCCGCATAAAAGAGGACGGTTATAATACCATCCAGATAATGGCTATCCAGGAGCATCCATACTACGGTTCGTTCGGGTACCATGTCTCCAGCTTTTTCGCGGCATCCTCGCGCTTCGGTACTCCGGACGAATTGAAACATCTGATAGATGATGCGCACGGGATGGGCATCGCCGTCATTATGGACATCGTACATTCCCATGCCGTAAAAAATGAAGTGGAAGGTCTCGGGCGTTTCGACGGATCATACTCCCAATACTTCCACGAAGGGAACAGGAGGGAGCATCCGGCCTGGGATTCGCTGAATTTCAATTACAATAAAGATGAAGTCATGCACTTCCTGCTTTCGAACTGTAAATACTGGCTGGAGGAATACAAGTTCGACGGATTCCGATTCGACGGAGTAACCTCGATGCTATATTACAGCCACGGGCTAGGCGATAATTTCACCGGTTATCAGGATTACTTCAATGGTAATGAGGACGGGGATGCTATCTGCTATCTCACTCTGGCCAACAAACTGATACATGAAGTAAATCCCAAAGCGATTACTATAGCCGAAGAAGTTAGCGGAATGCCCGGACTAGCAGCCAAAATCAAAGACGGCGGCTACGGATTCGACTACCGTATGGCGATGAACATACCCGACTACTGGATTAAAATAATCAAAGAAAGGAAAGACGAAGACTGGCATCCGACAAGCATCTTCTGGGAATTGACCAACAGGCGGGAAGACGAAAAGACAATCTCATACGCCGAAAGCCACGACCAGGCCCTGGTAGGAGACAAAACGATAATTTTCAGGCTAATAGACTCGGACATGTACTGGTATATGTCTAAGCATTATGGCAGCTCGCACATGACTGACAGAGGCATTGCCCTGCACAAGATAATCCGGCTTGTTACGGCATCGACTATCAACGGCGGGTATCTCAATTTCATGGGAAACGAATTTGGGCATCCCGAGTGGATAGATTTCCCCCGTGAAGGGAACGGCTGGTCTTATAAGTATGCACGCAGGCAATGGTGGCTGGCAGATAATCACGACCTCAAATATCATTTTCTTGGCGACTTCGACAAGGCAATGCTTACCCTGATCAGCAGTATTAAAGGATTCCAGAAAACACCTGTTATAAGATTGTGGGACAAGGACGAAGACCAGATATTAGCCTTTATGCGCGAAGATTACATATTTGTATTCAACTTCAATCCGGGCCAATCGTTTGTCGATTACGGATTTCTTGCACCTGAAGGAAAATACAAGGTAGTACTGGATACGGATTCGCCCGCTTTCGGAGGTAATGGGCTGACTGATGACTCCATCGAACATTTCACTGTTTCCGACGAATTGTATCACAAGGATGGTAAAGGCTGGCTGAAACTATATATTCCGGCACGGACGGCATTTGTGTTAAAGAAAATAAATTAACGGATAAATAACAGACGGACCGGATAACGAAGATTACCGGTCCGTTTTTACTTGATACAGAGCAATTTTAACCTTTTATAAACATTCAGGGCCGTTCGCTGTTCAATAGAGGAAACGAAACGCAGCGAAATAGACAAAGTTTGATTACTTTTGTATAAGAATTTTAATATAACGTGTAATAAGATGAATTTATATCCATTAAAGTTTAAACCCATCCTTAAATCCATTATCTGGGGTGGAGATGAAATATGTAAGTTTAAAGGTGTAACGCCCGGCCAGGACGGCATCGGCGAAAGTTGGGAAATATCCAGTGTAAAAGGCAATGTTTCTGTAGTTGCCAACGGAGAACTGGAGAATAAAGACCTGGGCGAAATAATAGATACTTACAAAGCTCAGTTGGTAGGGAAAAAGAATTTCGAGACTTTCGGCAACACATTCCCTTTGCTTATCAAATTTATTGATGCCCGCGACAATCTTTCCATACAAGTGCATCCCGACGATGAACTGGCAAAGAAAAGGCACGATTCGTTCGGCAAAACGGAAATGTGGTATGTTATAAACGCGACACCGTCGGCATTCCTGTATTCAGGTTTCGAAAAGCAAATGACTCCGGAATCATACGTTAAGAGCATTGAGGATAATACATTCGTAGACTCATTAGCAAAACACGATGTAAAAGCCGGAGATGTGTTCTTTCTCCCCGCAGGACGCGTACATGCTATCGGTGCCGGAACATTTATCGCCGAAATACAGCAAACATCGAACATCACATACCGTATCTACGACTATAACCGTAAAGACGCGAACGGTAACGGACGCGAACTTCATACCGAACTGGCGAAGGATGCGATAGATTTTAAACTGTACGATAATTATAAAAATTCATATACAAGAGCGGAGAATCAGCCTGTAAGGCTGGAATCGTGCCGATACTTTACCACGAATCTGCTGGAGGTGACCAAAGATATTACCAGAGATTACAGTGATACCGACTCGTTTGTTGCTTATATTTGCATGGGGGGAGTTTGCAGTATCAGGGACGATAAAGGAAACGACCTGCCTGTAAAGCAAGGCGAAACGATCCTCATTCCGGCCGATACCAAAAACATCGCAATCAGTCCGGAAGGGAATGTATTGCTTCTCGAAACATATGTCTAAAGGCAATTGAAAATATAAAACAATAGGAATACCACATATTTTCAGGCAAAACGGGAATCTGTGGTATTTGTATTTAAGGAAATTATGAAGGGAGTATTATTAGTAAACACAGGTAGTCCTAAAACATGTACACGACCGGATGTGAAGTTCTTTATAAGGGCTATGCTTTCCGATCCGTACGTAATGACCGTACCCGACTGGTTCCGCCCTATCCTGGTCAACGGACTTATAATACCTTTGAGGCAATTCAGTTCTACAGCCCATTACAGGATGATCTGGGATCATACAAAGGAAGATTCGCCTCTGCTCGATCATGCTAAATCCCTGGCAAAAAAACTTGAAACCCTAACGGATATGCCTGTCGAGGTAGCGATGAGATACGGACAACCTGATGTGCAATTGGCTCTGGAAAGACTGATGGCTAAAAACAACAGATTACATGAGGTCATCGTATTGCCATTATTCCCGCAGTATGCAGAATCTTCTTACAAAACGGTAGTTGATGAAGTTGGTAAAATCTTTTTCAAACGGCCATACCCTTTCCGGTTGAAAGTGATAGAACCTTATTTCCGGCATCCGGCATATATATCATCTCTGGCAAAAAGTATCAGGCCATACATAACCGAAGATTTCGACAAATTGATATTCACTTTCCACAGCCTGCCCCTTTCCCATGTAGAAGAAGGCTGGAAAAAAGGGAAAGAATTCGATTACGTTTATCAGACAAAGGAAACTGTCCGTCTTGTATTGAAAGAGCTGGATATGGAAATGAAAAGGACCAGACAGGTATATCATTCGGCAATGGGAAAAAAATGGCTCGGACCCAGCCTGGACGAAGTCATAGAAGAACAGGCCGAAGAACAGGCGAAGAAACTGCTGGTAATAGCACCGGGATTTGCTGCCGACAATCTGGAAACACTATACGATATCAACATAAAAGCAAAGGAACTCTTTATTGATAAAGGAGGGGCACAATTAACTTTTATCCCCTGCCTCAACAGTGAAGACTACTGGGTAGAAAGCGTCGCCAAAATAATTTCTTAGAATGAGTAACCCGGAAGGCTAATGAAACGTATATTATTTTTCAATGACAGTCTTGTGATGGGCGGTACGGAGATACTGCTGGTCGACCTCCTCAATCATCTGGCGGCTAAAGCGCAAATCACCCTTCTTTTGCCGGAACCGTCCGATAAGGATGTACTGTTACGTAAAGTATCACCGGCTGTTTCTATAAAATATTTATACCCGGACAACCTTCCTCATTTTCAAAAAAAGATATGGGAGAATATAATGATCTTCTTCCCCCGCATGTTTGCCAGGCAAAAGGGCATTTCCGAAAGTGAGTATGATGAAATTGTTTGTTTCAAGGAAACATTTTTCGCCCGTATTTTTGCAAAAATGAATATTCCCAAGATTCTCTGGATACATAATATTATTTATAAAAGAAAATATGAAACCCGTTCTTTCAGGGAAAAAATCTCAGTATGGCTGAATAAGAGACAATTAAAACTCGTAGAAAGGTCCTACGACAGTTTCGACAAAGTAATATGTGTATCCGATGCCGCGAAAAATGCTTATCTGTCCGTCTTGTATGATGGGAAAACCCCGAAGCAGGATGTCAGCGTATTATACAATGCCATAAACCTGGCCAAAGTAAAAGAAAAGGCGAAAGAACCAATTATTGATTTACCTCAAAGCGAGACTAACTTCATACTTATCACAAGAGCTTCACCCGAAAAACGGACAGACAGGCTTTTCAATGCCGTTATACGCCTCAAAGATGAAGGCTATAACTTCCATGTCTATATAATAGGAGACGGGATGGACAACCGGACAATGAGAGAAGAACTGATACAAAAGGAAATAAGCGGGATGATCACGCTAAAGGGGAGAATAGACAACCCTTTTCCATATATATTGCAGAACAAATGGTCCTTATGCGTATCGGAACGGGAAAGTTTCTCCCTCGCCCTGCTGGAATCGATGGCTTTAAATACCCCGGTAATAACCACAGACTGCGGAGGCCCGCGTGACATTGTAGGCAGAGGCAAATACGGCATACTTGTCAACAATAGCGCCGAAGGGGTTTACCGGGGGATGAAATCCGTATTGGATGATCCGGAACTCTCCGTTAAATACAGTGCGCACCTGGACGAAGCGGTGTCGAGGTTCGATTATCAGGGATGGCTGAAAAGCGTAGAAAAATTACTGGCCATTTAAAATATGATAACCTCTGAATTCCAATATAATTTTGTAAACTTGCAGCAGATTATTCGCTCTTATTTATTAACAATCAGGCAGACTTTTCAACAAGATATACATTGTTACACAAATTTAACATCCACTTCCTGTTTTTTATTATTTAATTTGTCATCAAAAAATATTAATAGCTTTTTATGGGAAAAATAATCGCATTAGCCAACCAAAAAGGCGGCGTAGGAAAAACAACAACTACAATCAATCTGGCGGCGTCACTGGCTGCACTCGAAAAAAAAGTATTGGTAGTCGATGCCGATCCGCAAGCCAATGCCTCCTCGGGTTTGGGCATTGATATCAAAAAAGTGAACAAGACCATCTACGAATGCCTGATTGGCACTGCCACTCCGGAAGAAGCAATCGTACCCACAGAGATAGAACGGCTTTATGTATTACCATCCCATATCAATCTGGTAGGGGCAGAACTGGAAATGCTGAATGTGGAAAACAGGGAAAAACAGCTGCGGGAAGTCCTCGTACCGCTTAAGCCCCATTACGATTATATACTGATAGATTGCTCTCCGTCGCTTGGATTGATTACAGTAAATGCTCTTACAGCCGCAGACTCAATAATTATACCTGTACAATGTGAATATTTTGCGCTGGAAGGAATAAGCAAATTACTCAATACTATAAAGATAATCAAAAATAAGCTGAATCCGGCCCTCGAAATAGAAGGCTTTCTTCTCACTATGTATGATGCACGCCTGCGTCTGGCCAACCAGATATATGAAGAAGTGAAAAGCCATTTCCAGGAACTGGTTTTCACCACTGTAATACAGCGGAATGTGAAGCTTAGCGAATCGCAAAGCTTTGCTCAACCGGTGCTTGTTTATGATGCAGCATCGAAAGGTTCTGTAAATCATATGCAGCTGGCACAAGAACTTATTGAGAAAAATTCTTAACTTTGCTTTCCTGATTAAATATTTAATAAATTGTTATGGCTAAGAAAATGGTGCTAGGAAGAGGGTTGGACGCCCTTATTACCATTGATGATGTAAAAACCGAGGGCTCCTCTTCGATCAACGAAATAGAGTTATCCAAAATACAGGTAAACCCTGATCAGCCCCGGCGTGTATTCGATGAAGAAGCATTGCAGGAACTGGCCGCATCTATTCGTCAGATAGGAGTTATCCAACCCATAACATTGCGTAAGATAGACGACGATCTATATCAGATCATCGCAGGAGAACGGCGTTACAGGGCCTCTTCAATTGCCGGATTAAGTTCAATTCCTGCCTATATCCGTACGGCCGAAGATGAAGCTGTGATGGAGATGGCACTGATAGAAAACATCCAGCGTGAAGACCTGAACTCCATAGAAATTGCACTGGCATACCAGAACCTTATCGAAGCATACAATCTTACCCAGGAACGTCTAAGCGAACGCATCGGCAAAAAAAGAACTACCATAGCCAACTATCTCCGCCTGCTGAAGTTACCTGCAGAAATACAGATGGGAATCAGGGATAAAAAAGTAGATATGGCACATGCGCGTACTCTTGTTACACTGGAAGATGCAGCTGCCCAACTCGAAGTTTACGAACTTATTCTGGAAGAAGGATTATCGGTAAGAAAGGTAGAAGAGTATGTAAGAGCAATAGCCAAAGGTGAAAAACTGGAAGACCTGCTCAAAGAAGAAAAAGTAGTAGAAACAGTAAAAAAATCAGGAGTAAAAAAAGCTACTCCCGAAGAATTTGAGATACTAAAAACTCACTTATCGAAATTCTTCTCCACCAAGGTACAGCTTACCTGTAACGAGAAGGGTAAAGGCAAAATAAGTATTCCGTTTAAAACAGAAGAAGAGTTGGAGAGAATAATTTCGATATTTGACCAATTGAAAAAATAAAACGAGGTATTTTCCGTAATATTATATATGAGGAGAGGTTTATTTATTTGTTTATGGTGCATGCTGGGTGGAATACTTCTTCCGTTGAATGCACAAGAACCTCAAGTTCAGGATTCCGTGCTTCGTTCAGATGGCAAACGTTTACCTGCCGATACTATAAAACCATTAATAAGCGAAAAAGCTGTGGTTTCAGTGGATTCGGTAATTACAATAAGTAAACATGAATTTAAACCCGATTCGAAAAAAGCAGTCATATATTCTGCTATTTTCCCGGGATTAGGACAATTTTACAATCGTAAGTACTGGAAACTGCCGATTGTATATGGAGGAGTACTCGGACTCACATATGCCATTACATGGAACGGGCGGGTATATAATGATTACAATCAGGCTTTCCGGGATTTGGTAACAGGTTCCGGTACCAGTTATACGAATTATTTAAGACCAGGACAAACTGTCGACGACTATGGCCGCGACAGGCTCCAATCAGCTCTGAAGAGCAAAAAGGATTTCTATAGAAGAAACAGGGACTTGGCCATTATTGCGGCCGTGGGGGTGTATGCGCTATGCATGATCGATGCTTATGTAGACGCGCAATTGTATGATTTTGATATGTCACCGGATCTCTCCATGAGAGTTACACCGGTATTCTGGCCACCGACATCTTATTCTAAAGCCTCGGTAGGGCTTCAATGTAGTATAAATTTTTAAACCGTGCAGAAACCTTACTCTATGTGAAACCTCTGCAAATACCATAAAGGAATACTTATGCTGAAAAAACTATTAATCACAGGGCTCTTCCTATCCGGCACACTTATCGTGTTAGGACAGTCCGGTCGTAGAGAATTGTCGGCACGTGACACATTAACTGACAGGTCGATAGTATATCCGGCAGACATGGAGCGCAATTACGACGAATTGCTGAAAAGCTGGAGTAATAATGTAAAATATGGTGATGATTGCCGTTCGAATGACGACAGTGCCGTATCTTTCAATGATTCTGTTTATATACAGAGATTATATTCTTTGCCGACCAAGATGGAACTGGTATTTAACCCCGTTGTGCGCGACTACATAGAAATGTATGCAGGCCGCCGGCGCAATCAGGTCAGCTATATGCTGGGGCAGGGCAAATACTACTTCCCTCTGTTCGAAGAAGCATTGGATAAAGAAGGCTTACCACTGGAACTCAAATACCTTCCGGTAATAGAATCGGCTCTGAACCCGATAGCACGCTCCAGAGTCGGTGCAACAGGTCTATGGCAATTCATGGCTCCTACCGGCAAGATGTATGATCTTGAAATAAACAGCCTCGTGGACGAACGCCGCGACCCGCTTAAATCGACAGACGCAGCTGCCAGATACCTGAAAGACTTATACGGAATCTATGGAGACTGGAATCTGGTAATCGCCGCTTACAACTGCGGGCCGGGTAATGTAAACAAAGCTATCCGCCGTAGTGGCGGGCAAACCGATTACTGGGCCATTTATCCCTATCTGCCACGGGAAACAAGAGGATACGTTCCGGCCTTTATAGCCGCCACATATATAATGAATTATTACAACGATCATAATATCTGTCCTGCCGAATGCAAAAATCCGGCTTCAATAGACTCTTTAATGATTGACAAAAATATTCATTTCCAACAAATTGCAGACAATCTGAACGTCTCGCTTGATGACCTGCGCCAGTTCAATCCTCAATTCAAGAGTGATATAATACCGGGTGATTATAAACACTATTCACTGAATCTCCCTATCGACAAGCTCTCTTTATTTCTGGATAAAAAAGACGACATCTATGCATATAAAGCAGACCAGTACCTGACTCACCGTAAAGTGGCGGGTGTTGATGCAGTGGGAGGCAACAGATCTGCCGGCGATGCTATCACATACAGGGTGAAAAGAGGAGATACATTATCCCGCCTGGCCAGCCGGTACGGCGTGACATCCAGCCAGATAAAACAATGGAATAATCTTGCTTCAAATAAATTAACAGTAGGAAGACGTCTGAAGATCTACAAGACAGAAGAACAACCGGCAGAAGAGATACTGGCATCTGACAATACATCGGCCGACACCACAGTCGTATCTGTTTCAGGGCTGACCAGAACCGTCTCCGTCCCTAAAGAAACCATCTCCTACTACAAAATCCGTAAAGGAGACACATGGGCAGGTATCGCAAAAAAGAACGGAGTCTCAGTCTCCGAACTAAAAGAATGGAACCGTTCGAATAAATTAATTGCAGGAAAACAACTAAAAATACAGAAGATAGAATATGTACAGATTCAGGAAGCGGTTAAACTCCCTGAACCCGAACTACCAACAGTAATTATAGATTCGACTTATACCGCCGACCTGATCGACGGATACCTGAAGAAAATTGTACGGGACGAATCCACATTGCCACGTGTTCGAATATCTACGACAGACTCTGAAGATCCGGACCGGAAAAATGCCGATGATTCAAAAATAATATATCACAAAGTAAAAATCGGGGAAACCATTACTCAGATAGCTGCCCGCTATAATGTTACAAAAAAGGACATTATAACGTGGAACAAGTTGTCATCCAATATGGCAAAAGTTGGTCAACGCCTGCTGATACTTCTTCCCGAACAGAACGACAGTGGCCAAACCAGTGATGGTACTCAAGCCAACAAAGGAAATAAATCGCTTACAGCCACAAATATGTAAGCAATTATAGAATAATTTAATCGTTAAATCAATTTTTATTATGATGCGAATAGCTCCTAATTAAAATTGATTTTACTATTTTTGTTCCTTACTCAAAACTTATGGCAAAAGAGGATACGCATACTCAGGATGATATTTTAATCGAGCAGGAATTTAATGCTCTTATCGACGATTACCTAAAAACGAATCACAGGCGCAAAGTCGAAATTATAACAAAAGCCTTTCTTTTTGCAAAGGAAGCGCATAAAGGCGCGCGCCGCCGTTCCGGGGAACCATATATATTACATCCTATTTCGGTTGCCCGTATCGTCTGCGGCGAAATCGGACTTGGATCGACCTCTATCTGTGCCGCGTTGCTGCACGACGTAGTGGAGGATACCGAATACACGGTCGAAGACATGAAAGTGCTGTTTGGAGATAAGATAGCACAGATAGTGGACGGACTCACAAAAATATCGAGCGGAATGTTCGGGGAGAATGTCTCGGCACAAGCCGAAAACTTCCGCAAGCTATTGCTCACCATGTCGGACGATATACGTGTGATACTGGTCAAAATAGCCGACCGACTGCATAATATGCGTACATTGGGCTCTATGGCTCCCGCCAAACAGTATAAGATAGCCGGGGAAACAATGTATATATATGCCCCACTGGCCCACCGTTTAGGCCTGTTCGCGATAAAGACAGAACTGGAAGAACTTAGCTTTAAATGGGAAAATCCCGAAGTATATAAAGATATACAGTACAAGTTACAGGCAACCTATAAAATCAGGTCCGATGTCTATCAGCATTTTGCCAAGCCTGTAGTTGAAAAGCTCAACGAACTCGGCTTCAAATACGAAATAAGGGCGCGGGAAAAATCGGTCTATTCCATCTGGAATAAAATGCAGGCAAAAGGTGTTCCCTTCGAAGAGATATATGACATTTTCGCCGTCCGTATCATCTTTGAAAACGAGCCGGGCATAGATGAGAAAAAGCGATGTTGGGATATATATTCAGTCATAACGGATATTTACAAACTTCGTCCCGACAGAATCAGGGATTGGGTGAGCCGCCCAAAAGCAAACGGTTATCAGGCACTACACCTCACCGTCATGGGACCCGACGGGCAATGGATCGAAATACAGATACGCAGCCGGCGCATGGATGACATAGCAGAAAAAGGATTCGCCGCGCACTGGAAATACAAAGAAGGAAAAATAGAAGAAGATACGGAACTGGACAAATGGCTGAAAACAATTAAAGAAATATTGGAAAGCCCCAGCCCCAACGCAATGGACTTCCTCGACACTATAAAATTAAACCTATACTCACAGGAAATCTTCGTTTTCACACCCAAGGGCGAGATAAGGACTCTGGCACAGGGAGCAACGGCCCTGGATTTTGCCTACGACCTGCATTCCGACATCGGAGACCATTGTATAGGAGCCAAAGTCAATCACAAACTGGTTCCTCTCAGCGAGAAACTGAATAGCGGGGATCAGGTGGAAATCCTGACTTCCAAATCCCAAATACCCAAATACGAGTGGCTCGGACTGGTAACAACAGCCAAAGCCCGCACCAAAATAGAATATGCCCTCAGGAAACATAAAAGAGAAGTAGCCAAACAGGGAGAAGAACTATTACTGAAAACCCTGGAAGGAACAACCGTTGAACTGACACCTGCGATCATAGACCAGATGCTGGACTATTATCAGAAACAGACCAAAGAAGATTTATATTACGCTATCGGCAACAATGATATATCCCTCCCTCAAAAAATAGAGAAATTATTGACCCTGAAGAAACAAAACTCCGACAATGTTTTGCTCAAATACATGAAGCAGGCTTTCCACGCTGTAAAGAAAACGGATAAGGACAAAGCCGAAAAACCGCAGGAATACGAACAAATAGATACTAAAAAAACATATATCCTCGAAGAAGACTCTTTTAACAAGAATTTCAGGATGCCTACCTGCTGCAACCCGATACCTGGTGATAAAGTATTCGGTTATCTGAATGACGATAATGAGGTAGATGTCCACAGCATACATTGCCCGATAGGACTAAAACTGAAGGCGAGCCACGGGGATAAGATCGTAAATCTGGAATGGGGAAGTTACACCCAGTTCCCTTTTCTTACCTCCATCATTGTTACAGGCATAGACCGGATGGGGATGCTGAACGATATCACAAAGGTAATTACAGCCGGTTCGTTGAATATCAAAGGAATGAACATAGAGTCGAATGACGGGGTATTCGAAGGAAGGATTATTGTTTATGTACATGACGTGAACGATCTGCAAACGTTATGCTCGCGCATAGCTAAAATAAAAGGCGTAAAAGCAGTAAACAGAAAACAAAGTGGAGCCTGAAAATCACATTGAGTATAAGAAAAGTAAACATATTGAGTTATTTATTATCAAAATTTGGTATAAAAAATTATTTTCACTACTTTTGTATTCGAAATAGAGGGAGAGGAGGCCGTGGCTTCCTCTTTGTTGTTCATAAAACAAATGATAGATAAAGATTTTATAAAAGATATAGCGGACAAGTTCTTACAGGAGACGCCAATGTTTCTTGTGGACGTGATTGTCAGGCCAGGCAATATCATTGTCGTAGAAATAGACAGCGACGATAGTATCGGGATCGACGATTGTATTGCGCTCAGCCGTGGTATAGAATCCCGTTTGGATAGAGATGCCGAAGATTTCGAACTGGAGGTAGGCTCTGCCGGCGTTACATCCCCCTTCAAAATACCCCGTCAGTATAAAAAAAATGAGGGTAACGAAGTCGAAGTACTTACAAAAGCAGGACAAAAGCTTTCCGGGATACTTAAAACTTCCGATAACAACGGATTTGTAATCACTGTTACAAAAATGGTAAAGCCGGAAGGTGCAAAAAAGAAAACGGCATTGGAAGAAGATCTTTCATTTGCCTATGACGAAGTGAAATATACAAAATACTTAATACGATTTAAATAACTGTTATGGCTAAAAAGGAAGTTATTAGTATGATCGATACTTTTTCAGAATTCAAAGAACTGAAAAATATTGACAGGATGACAATGATAAGCGTTCTCGAAGATTCGTTCCGCAATGTGATAGCGAAACTCTTCGGATCGAATGACAATTATGATGTAATTATCAATCCTGATAAAGGAGACCTTGAAATATGGCGCAACCGTACCATTGTGGAAGATGATGAACTTGAGGATGAGAATACCCAGATCTCACTTACGGCCGCAAGAAAAATAGATGAAGATTTTGAGGTAGGCGAAGACGTAACCGACGAAGTTTTCTTCGAAGACTTTGGCCGCCGTGCTATCCTGAACCTACGCCAGACCCTGACTTCAAAAATACTGGAACTCCAGAAGGAAGGACTTTATAACCGTTACAAAGAAAAAATCGGGGAAATCGTATCCGGAGAAGTATATCAGATATGGAAAAAGGAAATATTGCTTCTCGATGACGAAAAAGAAGAACTTCTTTTGCCTAAAACAGAACAAATCCCCAGCGATTTCTTCCGCAAGGGCGAGCATGTGCGCGCGGTGGTGGAAAGAGTAGAAAATAAGAATAACAATCCTAAAATTATACTGTCACGTACCTCTCCCGTATTACTCGAAAGACTGCTGGAGATTGAAGTTCCGGAAATAAACGACGGATTGATAACAATAAAGAACATAGCCCGCATACCGGGAGAAAGAGCGAAGGTAGCCGTAGAATCATATGACGACCGCATCGACCCTGTAGGCGCCTGTGTGGGTATGAAAGGATCGCGTATACATGGTATCGTTCGGGAGTTGCGTAACGAGAACATCGATATTATCAACTATACGCCTAACATGAGCCTGTTCATTCAGCGCGCCCTTAGTCCGGCAAAAATAACTTCGGTTAAACTGAATGAAGAAGAGAAACGCGCGGAAGTACTGCTTCGCCCCGAAGAAGTTTCCCTGGCTATCGGAAAAGGAGGTTTCAACATCAAGTTGGCGAGTATGCTCACAGGTTACACCATCGATGTATATCGCGACATTGACGACTTTGATGAAGAAGATATCTATCTGGATGAGTTCCGCGATGAAATCGACGGATGGGTTATCGACCAATTGAAGAAAATCGGTTGTGTTACAGCCAAGAATGTACTGGCCGCTGACAGAGATAAGCTTATACAAGAAGCAGACCTTGAAGAGGATACAGTGGATGAAATATTAAATATTCTGCGTGCGGAATTTGACGATGAAAGTAAGTCCTGATTTGGTTATTCGCTGATTTCTTAATACTTTTGTATTCGGAGCATCTTGGCAGAACTTACCATTCGTGCATATAACAAGAATATTTACGGGTTCACTGTCCATTTTTTTGATTTAAAAAGAGAATATGTCTATAAGATTAATAAAAATATCCAAAGATTTGAATGTAGGGATCAACAGTCTGGTTGAATTCCTACATAAAAAAGGATTTGATGTAGAATCGAATCCTAATGCAAAAGTTGACGGTGAACAACATGAATTACTTGTGAAAGAATTCGGCAATAATGCTGATTTTGAAGCTCTTCTCAGAAACCGCAAGGAAAGAGAAAAAGAAAGAGAAGAAGTTCAAGCCCCTAAAGAAGCAGAGGATGTTGCTCCTAAAAAACAAGAACCTGAAGAAATCAGAACTGAAGTACCCGAATCTTTTAAACCACATGTACAAGTAGTGGATAAAATAGATCTGGAAGCACTGAATAAACCTAAAAAGGCAGAGGTAAAAGAAGTGGTGGAAGAAGAACCGGAGATAACCGCTGTTGAGCCTGTTATTGAAACAAAGGTAGAAACGCCTCTCCCCGAACCCACACCTGAGCCCGAACCGGAACCTGTCGTTAAAAAAGAAGAAGTAAAAGAAGAACCTGTGTTGATAGTAGAAGAAAAAGAACAAGAGCCGAAAATTCCCACTCCGGTTGTAGCACCGGTAGTCGAAGAAGAAAAAGAAGAGGACGATATTTTCAGACTCAACAAAACCACAATCAAGTCGAACATTGTGGTCAAAGGTTCCATAGACCTTAGTTCGATCAATGACAAGACGCGTCCTGCCAAGAAAACGAAAGCAGAAAAGAAAAAAGAGCGTCTTGAAAAAGAACAGCAGGATCAGAGAAAGGTAAAAGAAAATACCGTTCGTCTCCTGAAAAAAGAAACCGACGAAGAAGCAAAAAAACGGAAAGCAAGCAGCGATGAAGCAGAAGACGCCGCTAAGAAAAAACGCAACCGTATAAAACGAGGTAAAGTAGATATTGAAAAAGGTGTTCCCCCTCAAGGCGGAGGAGGCGGAGGCGGAGGAGGCCAGCATCATGCCGGCAGTGGCGGTGACCGCACCAAACATAATCTGCGCAAACCTATTATTAAGCAGGCTGTGAACGAAGAAGACGTTCAGAAGCAAATAAAGGAAACATTAGCCCGTCTGACCGGAAAAGGAGGTAAGAACAAAGGTGCTAAATACAGAAAAGAAAAACGTGATGCCTTCTCCCAAAAATACCAGGAAGAACTGGAAATGCAGGAGCAGGAAAGCAAAACACTCAAAATCACAGAATTTGTAACAGCCAACGATCTGGCAAACATGATGAATGTTCCGGTAGTAAAAGTTATTTCTACCTGTATGAGCATCGGCATCATGGTGTCCATCAATCAGCGTCTGGATGCGGAAACGATCAATATCGTCGCTGAAGAGTTCGGATTCAAAACAGAATATGTAAGCGCGGAAGTAGTTGAAGCCATCAACGAAGAAGAAGACAATGCAGACGACCTGGAACCCCGTGCACCAATCGTTACGGTAATGGGACACGTAGACCACGGTAAGACTTCACTGCTCGACAATATACGCCAAACCAACGTTATCGCCGGCGAAGCAGGGGGAATCACCCAGCATATCGGGGCATACAACGTCAAACTGAAGTCGGGACGCCGTATCACATTCCTGGATACTCCCGGACACGAGGCCTTTACGGCGATGCGTGCACGTGGTGCGAAAGTAACGGATATCGCGATCATCATTGTGGCTGCCGACGACAATGTCATGCCACAGACGGTAGAGGCGATCAACCATGCTTCTGCGGCAGGCGTACCTATCGTTTTTGCGATAAACAAAATAGATAAGCCGGGTGCAAACCCCGAAAAGATAAAAGAAACCCTTGCCGGAATGAATTACCTGGTAGAAGACTGGGGAGGAAAATACCAGTCTCAGGATATTTCAGCTAAACAAGGTTTAGGGGTAGATGAATTATTGGAAAAAGTTCTTCTCGAAGCAGAATTACTTGACCTGAAAGCAAATCCTAACAGAAGAGCGACAGGTTCGGTTATAGAATCCTCCCTCGATAAAGGCAGAGGATACCTGTCCACCGTACTTGTTGAGAACGGTACCCTCAAGAAAGGAGACATCGTTCTTGCAGGAACATACTTCGGCCGTGTAAAAGCAATGTTCAATGAACGTAATGCCAGCATAGACGCGGCAGCTCCGGCAGCTCCGGCACTCGTCTTAGGACTAAACGGCGCTCCGCAGGCAGGAGATATATTCCATGTGCTGGAAACAGAGCAGGAAGCTCGTGAAATTGCGACAAAACGTGAGCAGTTGCAGCGCGAACAAGGTCTCCGCACACAGAAGATACTTACACTCGACGACATAGGACGCCGTATCGCTATCGGAAACTTCCAGCAGCTGAACGTAATCGTCAAAGGTGATGTGGACGGTTCGGTAGAAGCCCTTTCCGATTCCCTTATCAGGCTGTCGACTGAAGAAATACAGGTAAATGTGATCCATAAAGCTGTAGGTCAGATATCCGAATCGGATATTGTACTGGCCGCAGCCTCCGATGCCATTATTATCGGATTCCAGGTGCGTCCGTCACAGGCAGCCCGCAGGGCAGCAGAAAAAGACGGCGTTGAAATCCGCTTGTATTCTATTATATACGATGCCATCGAAGAGGTTAAATCCGCTATGGAAGGTATGCTTTCTCCTGAAATAAAAGAAGTATTGACCGGATATGTGGAAGTACGCGAAGTGTTCAAGATTACAAAAGTCGGCACAGTTGCAGGATGTATGGTTAAAGAAGGTAAACTTAAGAGAGCCAACAAAATACGACTTATACGCGATGGTATTGTGATTTACTCCGGAGAGCTGGGTTCACTGAAACGTTTCAAAGACGATGTGAAAGAAGTTGCCGCCGGATATGAGTGCGGACTGAATATCCATAATTATAATGATATAAAAATAGGTGACGTAATTGAACCTTTTGAAGAAATAGAGGTAAAGAAAACATTGTAATTAAAAAATATTACATATCTTTGTACTCATTATGAAATAACCTAAGAAAAACCAATTGATAGTTGTTGACAAGCAATCTTGCCTTGAAAGTCGGTGGTACTAACCATGCCACCGAAACACACAACTATCAACAGGTTTAAAGGTTAATCCGTTTCTTCGTCAGATTATATAAGTTGTGTTACTACAAAACAGCAATTATCGTGATGAAAAAAATCATTTTAATATCAATCATTGCCCTTTCGCTCCTCTTTGTGGAGAATACTGTTGCCCAGACTGTGCAGCAAATAGCCTTTGTTAATTCAAATGAACTTCTCGAAGCAATACCTGACAAGGTAACTGCGACAAATACAATCAATGATTTGAATAAAAAGTACAAAGACGAACTGCAAGTGATGCAGAATGATTATAATAAAAAATATTCCGATTTTATTTCATATCAGAACTCGATGGCAGACAATGTACGTCTTCGCCGTATGCAGGAGTTGTATGAGCTCGAACGCCAGATAAACAACTTTATGAAAGTGGCGCAGGATGACATCCTGAATCAGGAACAGATACTGATAGCACCTCTGCGCAAGAAAGTGAAAGATGCCATCTATCAGGTAGGAATAGAACAAGGCTTCGTCTGCATTTATGACCTGGCTAATCCGGCCATAGCATTTGTTACTCCGGATGCTACGAATGCAACGGATCTTGTAAAGCAAAAGCTGGGTGTAAGGTAGAAACAACAGGACACAAAATAACGATAGTAAAATGCTTCTGTACACAGGAGCATTTTTTTTGCACCTGGTGGTTGTATGACTGATAATATAGGATTTCAAAGTATCGGGAGCACAGAATTAATATTTTCGAAGAAGTTTATCTATAGAATAAGAGCCGGTAGCCTTTAGCTGTTAGCTGATAGCTCTTTGAAATATTGATTAAAGCAGTTACGAGTTACGAGTAGACAAGATACGAGATACAAGTTGTTAACTGATGACTGTTTACTGTTCACTGTTCACTGATATATCTGTTACCTTTGTTACCTTTTGCGCCTTAGCGTCTCTGCATGAAATACTGTTTACTGATGACTGTTTACTGTTTACTGATATATCTGTTACTTTTGTTACCTTTTAACAGTTACGAGTTTGACTCGCCTTCGCTTCGGCGAATGTTATTTCTGCGCCCTTTGGGCAGTTACAACTTACAGGTTGGCTAGCGCCCTATTTTGTTTCACGCAAAGACGCAAAGGCGCAATTTTTTTTACATCTTACGGGTTAATGACTGTTTACTGCTAACTGTTTACTGTTAACTGATATGTGTTACCTTTTTTTTACTATCGGGGACAGTCTCTTCCTGATAACAGGATGATAATAAGTGGCGGGAAAAAGGATTCCTGATTATTCATTATTCATTCTTAATTATTTTCTATCTTTGAATCATTAAATCACTATATATATGCTTAAAGCTGGACCTATCGGCGTATTTGATTCAGGCTACGGAGGATTGACCATCCTTTCCGAAATACAATCGCTGATGCCTGAATACGACTATTGTTATCTCGGAGATAATTCCCGTGCACCATACGGTTCACGTTCTTTCGATGTTGTATATGAGTTCACGAAACAAGCCGTATTAAGTCTGTTCGACATGGGTTGCAACCTCGTAATACTGGCATGCAACACAGCATCAGCAAAGGCTCTGCGTACAATCCAGCAAAAAGACCTGCCATATATAAATCCGGATAAAAGAGTATTGGGCGTTATCCGACCTACAGCCGAAATTATAGGACCTATAACCAAAAGCAGGCATGTCGGTATTTTAGGTACGACAGGAACTATACAATCCGAATCGTATCCTATCGAAATCAATAAGCTTTTCCCGGATATTAAAGTATCAGGCGAAGCGTGCCCCATGTGGGTACCTTTGGTCGAAAACAGAGAATATGAAAATGAAGGGGCGGATTACTTCATCAAAAAGAATCTCTCCAATATCCTTTCCAAAGACCCGCAAATAGATACACTTATACTTGGGTGCACTCACTATCCCTTGCTTTTGGATAAAATAAAGTCGTTCCTGCCGGATGGTATAATAGCCATACCCCAAGGCGAATACATTGCCCGTAGTCTGCAAGATTATCTGCATCGCCATCCCGAAATGGACAAAGTATGCACAAAGGGCGGTGTAACAAAGTATTTCACGACAGAATCGCCGCAAAAATTTTCAGAGGCCGCGACAATATTCTTGAATAAAGATATTGAGGTGAACCGGATCACCCTCGAATAGAAAAACTTTCTACCTTTAAGCATGCGTAAGATAATCCATATCGACATGGATGCCTTCTATGCTTCAATCGAACAACGCGATAATAAAGAGTATAGAGGAAAACCTTTGGCTGTAGGATATTCAGGGCCGAGGGGAGTTGTTGCTGCGGCAAGTTACGAAGCAAGGAGGTACGGAGTGCGTTCGGCGATGGCCTCCAAAACCGCATTAAGGAAGTGCCCTCAGTTGATATTCGTGCCCGCCCGTTTCGACGTCTATAAATCTGTATCCCGGCAGATAATGGGAATATTTCACGAATATACCGATCTGGTCGAACCCCTGTCTCTCGATGAGGCCTTTCTGGATGTAACCGAAAATCATAAGAATATTCCATCTGCGACACAGATAGCACAGGAGATCAAACAAAAGATATTGAAAGCCACCCGTCTAACCGCTTCAGCCGGAGTATCGTTCAATAAGTTCCTTGCAAAGATAGCTTCAGACCAAAATAAGCCGGACGGATTATTTGTTGTCAAACCAAAAAATGCAGAGCAGTTTGTTGAAACATTAGCTATCGAACAATTTTTCGGAGTAGGTAAAGTCACAGCTAAGCGGATGCACCAATTAGGTATAAAAAACGGATGGGATCTGAAGCAATGTTCCGAAAATGAATTAGTAGGCGCCTTCGGCAAAGCCGGACATATTTATTACCAGAATGCACGGGCTGTGGACGACCGCCCGGTAGAATCGCAACGGATAAGAAAATCTATAAGCTCTGAAACTACCTTTGAGCACGACATTGACAATGTGGAAGAACTGGCTGTAATCCTGGATGAAGTTGCCCGTGATGCGTTTCACGACATTGAAAAAAAGAAATTCAAAGCACGGACAGTAACCTTAAAGATAAAGTACGCCAACTTTAAGACTATCACGAGGAGCAAGACCTTTCCCGCATCCGTTGCAGATTATGAATCCTTTTACCAAGCCGGCTTCGAACTCCTGCAAAATGTGGATTTGTCACCTAAAGTAAGATTGATAGGTCTTGGACTGAAGAACAATGAAGACGAGATGGGATGGGGTGAGGCCATCCAGCTACGCATCAATTTCGAAGATCAAAGTTAAACTACATCGCCAAAACAAAATATTCTCTCGAAAATCCTTTCACATATTGGGATAAGTCCTTATTTTTGCGGTAATGAAACTAAAAAAGAAAGGGGCACATAGCAACAGGACAAAACATCTTCTTTTTTCACTCAACGAAGAAGAATATGCTCTCATCTCCTCTTATATAAAAAAGTATAAGATTGCCAACCGTTCCCGCTGGTGCAGGGAGACTCTTATTGCTCACGTCCTGAAAAGTCTGGATCAGGATTACCCTACGCTTTTCGGTGAAAATGAGATGCGCCGATGACTTCTATCCTCAACGACGAACACTATATGAAGCAAGCCTTGAATGAGGCTCAAATTGCTTTCGAAAAGAACGAAGTGCCCATCGGTGCTGTTATTGTATGCCAAAACAGAATTATTGCACGTGCCCACAACCTGACAGAAACTCTCAATGACGTCACCGCACATGCCGAAATGCAGGCGATCACTGCCGCAGCAAATTTCCTTGGAGGCAAATACCTGACAAATTGTACGTTGTATGTCACATTAGAACCTTGCCCGATGTGTGCCGGAGGGCTCCTATGGTCGCAAATACCTAAAATAGTCTACGGGGCTAAAGATGAAAAGAAAGGATACACACTTTTTTCACCGAATATACTACATTCCAAAACAACCATAATATCAGGAATACTGGAAAAAGAATGCGCTTCGCTGCTAAAAGAATTCTTCAGGCAGAAAAGATAACCTGTCTTCTTCTCATAATAAAAAGAAATTCTTAACATTTATTTTGACATGCCGATGCAACATGGCATACTAATTGCGCATCTAATATATGTGAGCAAAATTATTAAATTAATCAACCAAATTTATTAAGTAAAAAAATGAGAAAGTATATGAAACTATTTTCAGCACTGATTCTATCTACTGTCTTAGCCTTAGGATTCCCTTCATGCCTTGATGATGACGGTTATTCCCTTGGTAATTTCTGGGAAGACATAGTGACAGTTCAAAAGATAGATGACAATACTTATTCCTTCGTACGGGATAATGGTGACAAATTGTGGGTTGCTGCTCCTGTAGGTCTTAACCTGAAACCTAAGTACGACAGAGCGATAATAAACTATACCATCCTGTCTGATGAGAAAGATGGTTACGACCATTATATCAGACTAAATGATTTTTATGACGTACTGACCAAAGGCGTTATTTATATAGCACCCGACGATCAGGCAAAACAGGACAGTATAGGAAATGACCCGATCAAAGTATATTCTGTTTGGGAAGGAGGCGGATATCTTAATTTCAACTTCGGATACAACACCGGGGAAAAAGAACCGCATATGATTAACTTGATATCGGCAGAACCGGACTTATCGGTAGACAAAGATGTTGTAAAACTGGAGTTCAGGCATAACATAAACGGGGATGAACCATCACGATATCCGGTAAAAGGCTATGTAAGTTTCGATCTTACACCTTACAAAATCGCAGGACGTGACAAAGTTACATTTGAGATAACATCCAAAGATTTTGGTGGAGAAACAAAAACATTCAAAATAGAATACAAATACACAGTGGACGAACCACTGGATGAATAAGCAAATACATACTAACCTGAATATTTATTATAATATTCTTTTTGATTTCCTTTCTAAAAAGAGAGCTCGTGAGAGTTCTCTTTTTAATTTTATACAAGGCTCCCGTTTATTTGGAATGAATCCAAATATCCGGGTCCATACAACGGGCAAAAGATTTTCTTTCCTTACAAAATACAAATTCTGAATAGTTAATAACTTTTTCTCCCTCATACTACCTGATATTCTATTAAAAAGATGTATTTTTGTTCATATCAGATTTTTCTATAAATGGACAATTCAAAAGTGAAGGAACAAGTCAAAAGCGAGTTTACAGACTATCTCGGTCTGCACAAACATCGTAAAACCCCTGAAAGATATGCCATACTTGAGCATATCTATTCTACGAAAGGACACTTTGACATGGATTCTTTATATAATGCCATGAAACAATCCAGCTTCAGAGTCAGCCGTGCTACATTGTATAACACTATAGAATTGCTTCTGGACTGTGGCCTGGTCGTAAAACATCAGTTTGGGGCTAATGTATCCCAATATGAGCGGGCATATGGCAATGAGAATCACGATCATCTGATCTGCCTGAATTGCGGGGAAGTGAAAGAACATAAAAACGGGAATCTCTTCACACCCACCCAGCAAAAAAAGCTGCAACGATTCAAGATCAGCTACTACAGCATGTATATATATGGCATATGCAATAAATGTATACGGGCAAAAAAAGCAGAAGAGAAAAAGAATAAACTAACAGAAAATAAAAATACACGTATTAAAAAGAAATGAAAGTAGATGTATTGCTAGGTTTGCAATGGGGCGACGAAGGAAAAGGTAAGATCGTGGATGTGCTCACACCCGACTATGAGATTGTAGCCCGTTTTCAGGGTGGGCCAAATGCAGGGCACACACTGGAATTCGAAGGAAAGAAATATGTCCTTCGCTCTGTGCCTTCAGGTATTTTCCAGGGAAACAAAATCAATATCATAGGAAATGGTGTTGTACTTGACCCCGCTTTGTTCAAAGGAGAGATCGAGTCATTGGAATCATCCGGCCATGATTTAACAAAGCGCCTTCTTATCTCCAAGAAAGCACACCTTATACTTCCGACCCACCGCTTGCTCGACGCCTGCTACGAAGCAGCCAAAGGAGATTCCAAAATAGGCACTACCGGTAAAGGTATAGGACCTGCATATACGGATAAAATCAGCAGGAATGGCCTGCGTGTAGGTGATATACTCCACAATTTCGAAGAGAAATACAATACCGCCAAATCTAAACATCTGAGAATATTACAGCAATACGGGCACGATACCAGTGCGCTGGCTGAAATAGAAAAAGAATGGTTTGCAGGTGTGGCGAAGCTGAAAGAGTTTACATTCATTGATAGTGAGCACTATATCAACAATGCAGTAAAACAAGGAAAGAAAATACTGGCCGAAGGCGCTCAGGGAACAATGCTCGATATAGATTTCGGGTCATATCCTTTTGTGACATCGTCCAATACCATATCGGCAGGAGCATGTACAGGACTGGGGATAGCACCACAGTCGGTAGGTGAAGTGTACGGGATATTCAAGGCATACTGTACCCGTGTGGGCAGCGGCCCGTTCCCGACCGAATTATTCGATGCCACAGGAGATAAACTGCGTGAATTGGGATTTGAATTCGGCTCCGTAACAGGGCGTCCACGCCGTTGCGGATGGATAGACCTGGTAGCTTTGCGCTATGCCATTATGATAGATGGTGTTAGCCAGCTGATAATGATGAAAAGCGATGTACTGGATACATTCGAAACCATCAGGGCGTGCATCGGCTACGAAATAAACGGAGAAAAAGTAACGGATTTTCCGTTCGAGGCAGATGACAGAATCAAGCCGGTCTATGTAGATATGAAAGGATGGCAAGCAGATATGACAAAAATGCAAAAGGAGGATGAATTTCCTGCCGAATTCAAGCATTATATTTCCTTTCTGGAAAAAGAACTGGAAGTACCTATCAGAATAGTATCGTTAGGGCCTGACAGGGAACAAACTATTATAAGGTAATTAAACCCTTTTTAAGGATATAAAGTGTGCCAACAAACATTATTGGCACATTTTTTGTTTCATATATCATAAAAAGAATATTCACAAAAAGATATAAATATGTATATAGGTTGGATTATATTGATATTAGTAGGGATAGCCAGTTTTGCCGTTTCGCAAATGCTGAAAAGTAAATTTAATAAATACTCTAAAATCCCTTTGACCAACGGGATGACCGGACGGGATGTAGCCGAAAAGATGCTTCACGACAACGGCATATATGATGTCAAAGTAGTTTCTACCCAAGGAATGCTTACCGACCACTATAACCCTGCCAATAAGACTGTAAACCTGAGCGAAGGCGTTTACGCCAGCAACAGTGTAGCCGCGGCCGCGGTAGCCGCTCATGAGTGTGGACATGCCGTACAGCACGCACATGCCTACGGACCGTTGAAAATGCGTTCGGCTCTGGTACCTGTTGTCAGTTTCGCTTCATCATGGGTGACATGGATAATTCTTGCGGGAATTATCTTTATACAAACATTCCCTACCCTCATCTGGATAGGCATTGGCCTTTTCGCCCTGACTACCATATTCAGTTTTGTTACATTACCTGTAGAGATCAATGCCAGCCAGAGAGCTTTGGTATGGCTCAATACAGCCGGCGTAACCAACATAAACAATCATGACATGGCTAAAGACGCCTTGAAATGGGCGGCTTATACATATGTTATTGCAGCAATAGGATCTTTGGCTACGTTACTTTATTACATTATGATAGCCTTAGGTGGCAGACGTAATTAACTGAAGGGAACAATTTATAAATTACAAAAGAGTGGTCTTTTTCCGGCTACTCTTTTTTTATCATAAATATTCCGTAATAAACAGGATTATATATCTTTGTACATTTCGAAACTATTCTATAAAGTCTGAATGAAACCGATCATGTTTATAATAATTTTCATCATATACCTTTTAGCAAACTTTTATGTTTTCCACCATATATGGATGGCAATGCCCCCGAATACTATCGGACGCATTACACTTCTTTCATTCGGGGTGATAGCAGTTTCCTCCTTTTTCATATCTTTCCTGGCCGGAGACGCATTGCCTGTATGGATGACATCTTTTTTATACAAGGTAGGTACTGCCTGGTTTTTCATTCTCTTGTATTTTCTCATCGTAATGGCAGTAAAGGATTTATTCGGTCTTACCAACCGGCTGCTTCATTTTATGCCAAGCGATGCGATCACCCGCTATACAAAAGAAAATTGGGTAGGGCTGGGCTTTATGGTAGGCTTCATCACCTTGCTGATGATTTGCGGATATCTGAAATACCAATGGAAAGTCCGTGTTGAACTGCCTGTACAGATATATAAAACTCTGGGAGATTCTACATCCGTTAAACCTTTACGAATAGTTGCCATTAGCGACCTGCATCTGGGGTACGGTATAGGGAAAAAGGAATTCGAGGAATGGGTAAATACGATAAATGCCGAGAAGCCGGACATTGTACTCATTGCCGGAGATATTATAGATAATAGTGTGCGCCCACTAAACGAAGGCAACTTTGCCGAAAGTTTTCATAAAATAAAAGCTCCGCTGGGAATTTACGCATGCCTGGGAAATCATGAATTTATCAGTGGCCTCAAAAACAGTCTCGACTTTTATGAGAAAGCAGGTATCCATCTGCTGCGCGATACCGCCGAATTGGTCGACAACAGTTTTTACGTCATAGGGCGCGACGACAGGTCGAACAAATGGCGCAAACCATTGAATGCATTAGTAGACAGCCTCGACAAGTCAAAGCCGCTTATCCTGCTCGACCATCAGCCTTATAATCTCGAAGAAACTGAGGCATACGGCATTGATCTGCAAATATCAGGGCATACCCATCAGGGACAAGTATGGCCTATTTCGGCAATCACCAATGCGATATACGAAAAAGACCATGGCTTTGTAAAAAAAGGGAATGCCAATATATATGTCAGCTCGGGTATCGGTATCTGGGGAGGTAAATTCCGTATCGGAACACAATCGGAATATGTGGTCATCGATTTAAAAACAAAGGAATGAGAGTATTTTTTAATGCGATAATTGTACAGATATTTCTCAGCGCCTATATTTATTGGCGTGGCTGGCAGGGACTGCCAGATAAGAAATATATTAAGATCCCCTATGCATCCATCTATATTGCCGAACTGGCAATTTATTTCATGGGATTCTTTACCTCCGGGACAGGTTTGTTACCTTTCGATGCCTTGCACAGTTTTGCATGGATAGGGACTACATGGATGCTTTTCACCATATATATGACTATTTTGCTGTTATTATACGATTTGGTAAAATATATCAATGGCAGGAAAAAAATATTCGCTCTAGATCTGAAAGCAAAAAAGCCCCGGTTGATTTACTTTTGTGCCTCCCTCCTATGGGTTTGCTGTGTGATGGGTTATGGCAGCTATCGCTTCCACAATCCGGTCGTAACAGAGATGAACCTGACCGTTGACAAACATTCGCCGAATGTAAAAGACCTACGCATTGTAGTTGCCACAGATATTCATGCCGGATACCTCATCGATAAGAATATCATATCCATGTATGTGGATAAGATTATGGAGCAGAAACCGGACATTATCCTGCTGGTAGGCGATATCATCGACTATGATGTAAAATCACTGTACGAACAACGGATGGAAACCGAATTTCTGCGTCTGAAAGCCCCATATGGAGTTTACGCTTCTACAGGAAACCACGAATATATCGACTTGGGCGAGGAAAAAGATGAAAAAATACTTTGGCTGAGTAAATACGCAGGACTTACAGTCTTACGGGATACAACAATACTGATTGCAGATTCGTTCTATCTGGTCGGCCGTGAAGACGATAAGTGCACGACCAGAAAAGATTTACCCGAACTCATGCAGGGCGTAAACAAAGATCTGCCAATCATTGTAATGAACCACGAACCCCACCGCCTGTACGAAGAATCCGACGCCGGAGCGGATATAGCTGTATTCGGACATACGCATAACGGACAGTTCTTTCCTGTAAATACGATTATGTCCATATCCTCAGCGATATATAACACCGGCATTATACCCGAACACCTGAAATACAGGTCGATGTACGAGATACCATACGGATATAAGAAAAAAGACAATACGCATATCTACGTATCGTCAGGGCTCGGCCTTGCGGGACCTCAGTTCCGGATAGGCACTATATCCGAGATTGTGGTTTTGAATGTGAAATTTGAAAAATGATATCTAAGGTCTCAGACCTATTTATCAATTTCTTAAAATTAAATATAATAAGCAGTCAGATTGAAATAATATATCCTAAATACTATCTTTTACTTATCTTTAGCTATGCTAAAATCGCTTTATATTAAAAATTATGCACTGATTGACAGTCTCGAGATAGATTTCGAGCCGGGCTTCTCTGTCATTACGGGAGAAACGGGTGCAGGAAAATCAATCATACTGGGAGCCTTGTCACTTATTCTGGGACAAAGAGCCGACATTAAAGCCATCAAACAAGGCGAAAGTAAATGTATTATCGAAGGGGCTTTCGATGTATCGGCCTATGACCTCAAAGATTTTTGTGAGGAGAAAGGCATCGAGTACGACCCGCACAGCTATATCCTGCGAAGGGAAATACTTTCCACAGGAAAATCACGCGCTTTTATAAACGATTCACCCGTAGGACTGAACGACCTGAAAGAACTGGGTAGCCAACTGATAGATATACATTCGCAGCATCAGAACCTGTTATTATCAGACAGCCGTTTCCAGATGCAGGTAGTGGACGCATTAGCCGGTAATAAAGCCTTATTGAAAGAATACCAGCAGGCTTTTCATCAATATAAACAGGCTGAAAAAGCTTTGGCTGAATTACGAGATGCTATCAGAAAGAATAAAGAGGAAGAAGATTACCTCCGCTTCCAGTATCAGGCGCTACACGAAGCTGCCCTCACCGAAGGAGAACAGGAAGAACTGGAAGCCGAACAGGAGACTCTAAACCATGCCGAGGATATAAAATCGGCGTTGTACAAGATACATACATTGCTGTCGGAAGACGAAAGAGGCATTGTGGCAGCTTTGAAAGAAAGCCTGAATACATCATACTCGCTGGCTAAAGTATATCCTAAAACGGAAGAAATTTCCCAACGACTGGAGACTTCTTATTTAGACCTCAAAGACCTGTCTTCGGAACTGGAACGTTCTGCCAACGATATAGAGTTCAACCCGGAACGACTGGCCTATATCGAATCGCGGCTCGATTTGATTTATTCATTACAAAAAAAGCATCATGTGTCTCTGATATCGGGCTTACTGGAATTGTATGATGAACTGGCGCAGAAACTGGAGGAAATAGAATCTTCCGACCAGCAGGTTGAAACTTTGGAAAAGGAAGTTTCTGAAAAATATGATAAGATGCTCACCCTGGCGAAAAAACTGAGTGACCATCGTAAGGCAATTACAACAGAGCTGGAAAAAGGACTGGTAGAGAAAGTTGCGAACCTGGGCATGCCGAATATCCGTTTCAAATGCGAGGTCACAGCAGAAGAACATCCTAACATATACGGAACCGACAAGATACTATTCCTGTTCTCGGCAAACAAAAATGCACCATTACAACCGGTTGCCGATGTGGCTTCGGGTGGTGAAATTTCCCGCCTGATGCTTTGCCTCAAGTCTATGATTGCAGGAGCAACAGCCCTGCCGACTATCATATTCGATGAAATAGACACAGGTGTATCAGGCGAAATAGCCGATAAGATGGGACAGATCATGCTCGATTTCGGAAAAAGCATGCAGGTAATCGCCATCAGCCACCTGCCACAGATAGCTGCGAAAGGTAAAACACATTATAAAGTATATAAATCGGATAATGAACTATATACCTCGACCCATCTCGACAGGCTGGATAATGCGGAGAGGCTGGAAGAGATAGCTCGGATGTTGAGCGGTTCTACCGTAACGGACGCGGCAATACAAAACGCTAAGGTAATGTTGGGGTTTTAGCCCCCTAAATCCCCCAAGGGGGACTTACAGAGAGTAAAAGATAAGTAGAGTAGGCGAAAAGTAACAACGTAAAAGAGTAAAAAAAAGTGTTACTTTTGTTACCTTTTTTAATAGTTACAAGTTACTTCGCCCTGCGGGCAGTTACGAGTTACAAGTTAGTTAACTGTTCACTGATATGTGTTACCTTTGTTACCTTTTAAAGCCCCTGATTGAGGTAACATTATTCCCCTTATGGGGGTCGGGGGTTGTTGACAAATATGGAAATTCCTTTTCTCAACCTAAAACGGGAAAACGAGCGCTACACATCCGAAATACGGGAAGCTGTGTCGCGCGTCATAAACTCAGGCTGGTATATTCTGGGAGAGGAAAAAAACAGCTTTGAAAATGAGTACGCCACCTATTGCGGAGTAAAGCACTGTATAGGGGCAGGCAATGGGCTCGATGCTATCCGCCTGATACTGATGGCCTATATGGAGCAAGGTGTGATGCAGAAAGGGGATGAAGTAATTCTCCCTGCCAATACGTTCATTGCAACGGCTCTGGCCGTATCTCAGTGCGGGCTTATACCGGTTTTTGCCGATTGTGACATTACAACTTACAATATTGCTCCTGAATCTGTAATAGAAAAGATTACATCCAGGACAAAAGCAATTATAGCCGTCCACTTATACGGGCAAATTGCAGCGATGGATCAACTAAAGCAAATAGCAAGGCAACACAATCTGAAACTGATAGAAGACGCGGCACAGGCACAGGGGGCAATATACAATGGCAAGAAAGCCGGAAACCTCTCCGACGCGGCGGCATTCAGTTTTTATCCTGTGAAAAATCTTGGCGCTCTAGGTGATGCAGGGGCTGTGACGACTGACAATGAAGACCTGGCGCGAATCGTCCGCAGCCTGTCCAATTATGGCTCCGACAGGAAATATATGCATGAATACAAGGGGCTGAACTCCCGCCTCGATGAGATGCAGGCAGCAATATTGTCAGTCAAGCTAAAACATCTGGATAGAGATAATCAAAGGCGGAAAGAGATTGCAGCCTATTATTCCGAAAATATCAAGAATGTAAATATTATATTACCGGACAATAAAGATGGTAAAAGCCACGTTTTTCATTTATATGTGATCCGGACAGACAACAGGGAGCAGCTTCAGCTATTTTTAAGCGACAAAGGCATCCAGACGCAGATACATTATCCTATAGCAATACATAAACAGCCTGCATATTCCGTATCGGCAGGATTAAATTTACCTGTAGCGGAACAGTTGCAGGATGAAGTATTGAGTTTGCCGCTATATGCATCATTGACTGATGACGAACTGCACCGGATAGTAGAAGCTCTGAACAATTATTAAAGGGAATGAAAGAGAAATTCGTTTTTTTGCGAAAAGCCTGTATCCAACACTTTTTCACCTCTGATTTAGTGGAAGAAATGAATAAATATCCTGATTTTTAACAATGGTTTTCCATGATGGATCAGAAACTAATTAAAAAAGATGAAAAAATCAACATTTTCCTTTTGTAAAAACACTTGCGCATATATATTTGTTATATATTTGTATACTAATTATAAGTAAATAGTGATATCGAAAATAAATTTCTAAGTTGATTAAAAACACAAAATTTCTGGCAGCGTAATGACACTAACACCCCTAACCTCCATTTCACCGATAGATGGACGTTATCGTAATAAAACAGAAGAACTAGCTAATTATTTTTCAGAATATGCATTGATTAAATATCGTGTATTAGTAGAGATAGAGTATTTTATCGCACTATGTGAATTACCTCTCCCTCAATTGAAAAATATAGACAAGGCTATTTTTGGAAAACTGAAGAATATTGTAACCGGTTTTTCAGAAAGTGATGCGATGCGTATCAAGGATACTGAAAAAATTACCAATCATGATGTAAAGGCAGTCGAATATTTTATCAAGGAAGAATTTGATAAATTAGGTTTGCAGGAATACAAAGAATTTATACACTTTGGCCTCACATCCCAGGATATAAACAATACCTCTATCCCGCTTTCGATAAAGGACGCATTGAACGACACCTATTATCCGATGCTTGAGGAGCTTATCGCCAAACTAAAAAAACAGGCAAACGAATGGGCAGATGTGGCCATGCTGGCTAAAACGCATGGACAACCAGCCTCTCCTACCCGCCTGGGCAAAGAAATAATGGTATTTGTGAGCAGGCTCGAAGGCCAGCTGCAACTACTTAAAAGTATCCCTTTATCCGCTAAATTCGGTGGAGCAACAGGGAATTACAATGCGCATAATGTAGCTTACCCGTCGTATGACTGGAAAGCGTTCGGAAATAAATTCGTATCGGAAAAACTGGGACTTGTCAGAGAGGAATGGACGACGCAAATATCGAACTATGACAATCTGGCTGCGGTCTTCGATGCCCTGAAACGAATTGATACTATAATGATCGACTTGAACAGGGATTTCTGGCAGTATATCTCGATGGAATATTTCAAACAAAAAATTAAAGAGGGGGAAATAGGCTCATCGGCTATGCCGCATAAGGTAAATCCAATCGATTTTGAAAATGCGGAAGGAAATCTGGGAATCGCAAATGCCATTTTAGAGCATTTGTCTTCTAAGTTACCCATATCCCGCCTGCAACGCGACCTGACTGATTCCACAGTCCTGCGAAACGTAGGTGTGCCTGTGGGGCATATCATAATAGCTATACAGAGTACACAGAAAGGTTTGGATAAATTGTTATTGAATAAAGATGCCTTATATAACGATTTGGAAAACTGCTGGGCTGTTGTAGCTGAAGGAATTCAAACAATCTTGCGCCGTGAGGGATATCCAAAACCATACGAAGCGCTGAAAGCCCTTACCCGTACCAATAATACAATTACGGCCGAATCGATCGCCGAATTTATTAACGGCCTCGATGTAAGTGAAACCGTGAAAAATGAATTGAGAAAAATTACACCGCATTCATACACTGGTGTATAAAATGAACTTAACCGTGAGGTTATAAAACTAGTATTTGTATATTATTTAAACAAAAAGGAAAAAATGGTGACAGACAATGGAAATGACAGAGAAAGCCGGGATGGCTACTCATCATCAGAAAACAATGCAAACGGGTCAGAACCTGTGAAAAAGAAGCGCGCGCGCGTAGGTGATCTTCGCAAACAAGCTTATGATGTGAATACAGACCGCGACTCCAGGGATCGGAATCCTTATAAAACCGGTGGTGACAGACAAGACCGCCAGGGTAACTCTTATAATTCAGAAAGACCATCCAGGCCTTCTTATGATAGGAATGAAGGCGGAGAACGCCGTTCGTACGGAAACAGTTCGTATGGGAATCAGAACCGTCAATCCGGGGACAGAGGTGGATATTCCGACAACAGGGGTGGTGGAAATTACTCCGACAACCGAGGCGGTGGAAACTACTCTGGAAACAGAGGTGGTGGAAATTACTCCAATAACCGAAACGGAGGAGGTGGTTATTCTAATAACAGAGGCGGATACTCGGGCGGAGACAACCGCTCATCATACGGCAACCGTGACAACAGAGGTGGCGGTGGTTATGACCGTCGTCCTGCCGGAAATCGCGACAGCAGAGGTGGCGGTGGAGGTTACGGCTCATCTTCAGATGGTATAAAGAAACTGGTGAAACCGGTTAAGTATAAAGAAAATATCGACCCGAATACACCGCTGCGGTTAAATAAATATCTGGCTAACGCCGGAGTTTGTTCCCGTCGCGAAGCCGATGCTTATATTACATCAGGTGTAGTCAAGGTAAACGGTGAAGTCGTAGACCAACTGGGAGCCAAAGTTACCCGTGGAGACCTGGTAACATTTCAGGATAAGCCGGTACGCCTCGAAAGTAAGGTATATGTTCTTTTGAACAAACCGAAAAATTGTGTAACAACATCAGATGACCCTCAAAACCGTTTGACTGTTATGGACCTGGTAAAAAATGCCTGTCCGGAACGGATCTATCCGGTTGGCCGTCTCGACAGAAACACTACAGGTGTACTGTTACTTACCAATGACGGAGACCTGGCATCTAAGTTGATGCATCCGAAATTTAAGAAGAAAAAAATATATCAGGTGACACTCGACCGCGATGTAGCTATCGAAGACATGCAGGCTATTGCCGATGGCGTAGAACTTGATGATGGTGAAATACATGCCGACTCAATCGCATATCAGGCAGAAGATGTGCTGAACGTCGTAGGTATTGAAATACACTCGGGACGTAACCGCATCGTACGCCGCATATTCGAAAAACTTGGCTATCAGGTAATGAAACTGGACCGTGTATATTTTGCCGGCCTTACCAAGAAAAATGTATTACGCGGAAAATGGCGCTACCTGTCGGAAAAAGAAGTGAACATGCTTCGTATGGGAGCATTCGAATAAATTATAAATTATAAGTTATGAGTTACTTCGTCCTTCGGGCAGTTATAAGCTACAAGTTTTTCTTTGCTTTGCGCCGTTTATGCGTTAGCCAGCTTGTAACCCGTAATTTGTAACTCGTAACTCGTAACTAATTGATAAAAATGGAGAGTATTCGCAGAACAAAGATTGTAGATTTGTTTAAAGACCCTCAATTTGGGTCTGTAATTGATGTAAAAGGTTGGGTGCGTACCATCCGTGGTAATAAATATGTAAACTTCATCCACCTGAATGATGGATCGACAATCCATAATCTGCAGATTGTAGCCGATGTACAAAAGTTTGGAGAAGATTTCTTCAAGCCGGTAACTACCGGATCCTGTATACATGTTACAGGTACATTGGTAGAATCGCAAGGTAAAGGGCAAAGCGCAGAAATACAAGCTGATTCGATAGAGATATATGGAACAGCCGACCCTGAAACATACCCTTTGCAAAAGAAAGGGCATTCTCTGGAGTTCTTACGGGAAATAGCATATCTACGTCCACGGACAAATACATTCGGTGCAATATTCCGTATCCGTCACCATATGGCCTATGCCATACATAAGTATTTCAACGACAAGGGGTTCTTCTATTTTCACACGCCGATAGTAACAGCCTCTGATGCTGAAGGCGCGGGATCAATGTTTCAGGTGACGACCCTGGACTTCAATAATGTTCCCCGTACAGAAGGCGGACAGGTAGACTATTCGCAAGATTTCTTCGGTCGCCAGACAAACCTGACTGTATCCGGACAGCTTGAAGGCGAACTTGGAGCGATGGCCCTGGGTGCTATATATACATTCGGTCCTACGTTCCGTGCCGAAAACTCCAATACTCCCCGCCATCTGGCTGAGTTTTGGATGATAGAACCGGAAGTTGCATTCTATGATATCCATGACAATATGGATTTGGCGGAAGACTTCCTGAAATATCTGATCCGCTACGCTCTTGAGCATTGTAAGGATGACATCGCATTCCTCAACGAGATGTTCGACAGGGAACTTATCGAACGTCTAAACTTTGTCACAGCCAATGACTTCGTCCGCCTTACTTATACTGAAGGCGTGGAGATATTGGAAAAAAGCGGGCACAAATTCGAGTTCCCAGTATATTGGGGGGCAGACCTCCAGTCGGAACACGAACGGTATCTGGTAGAGAAGCATTTCAAACGTCCTGTTATCCTGACCGATTATCCAAAGGAAATCAAATCGTTCTATATGAAGCAGAATGAGGATGGAAAAACAGTGCGTGGTATGGATGTCCTGTTCCCTAAGATCGGGGAAATCATCGGAGGATCAGAACGTGAGGCTGATTATGAAAAACTCATCAACCGTACTAAGGAATTGAATATGCACACAGATCCTATCTGGTGGTATCTGGAAACCCGTAAATTCGGGACGGCTCCTCATGCCGGATTCGGACTGGGATTTGAACGCCTTATACTGTTTATTACAGGTATGGCTAACATCCGAGATGTAATACCTTTCCCACGGACACCGAATAACGCTGAGTTTTGATATTCAGAATAATAAAATAGAAGAGCAGCCGGATTAATCCGGCTGCTCTTCTATTTTAGCCTTATATCACCTCATACAGGTACACGGTCCAGTGAGAGGTTTCATAGTTGTCAAATATTTTGAGAAGTTTTAGCCTGGGATTATTCACGGTATTTATCTTTACTGCCGAAAGGATATATTGCCCCCCCAGTTCTTTTATAACATCATAATTGAATTTCAGATGCTGTATTTCGGGTAGGTTATTATCGTATGACAAATCATTCGAACCAAATTCCGATGTATATGCATAACACCGTGACCCCCATGCATCAAAGAATACATTCCAAGTCTTATCCAGTTCCTTTTCTATGATCTTTCTGAATTGTATTTTATAAGACAATGGGTAACTAGCGGAAAACCCGTCTAATGTATAGAATCCATTATAAAGAGAGACTGCCGGATTCAACCAAACGCTTAATACCCTATACGATGACGGATCTTTCCCTATAAATGTACTGATATCATTAAACTGTTCTTCAGCATAGAATTTCTGATAAGTAGGATCAGACTGATTTTGTAAATATGGTTGTTCTTTAATGACATAGCCTAATTGTATCAATAACATGGCAAAGACAAACCATTTCCCCCATTTAATCTTCTCATTTATATAATATAAAGACATGGCAAAAACAATAGACCATGCTATCGGATGCAGCCAATAGAACCGGCGCATATCGATAGGGAAAATCCGGTTCATGGCGTTTATCAGCCTTGCTATTTTATCCGATTCATATACCCCATAGAAAATGCCTGTAAGTAAAAGAAAGATAAGAACACCTATGAACAATTTATTTACATCTTTCTTTTTTAGCATTATAACCAATGCCAGTAATATAGGAATCAGCATAAATAGATGTAGGCTAATGGCGTGTCCATATTGATCACTATTCATAAATATGTGCCTTATTAACCTTATAACTTCTTTCATATTCACCCCATAGGTGTGGAACTGAGAGCGATGTGAAACATAATCGGGATCATAGAAAAACGAATAAAACAATGGTAAGTGGCTTACCACATACATCAAACTAAGAAAAGCCATAGACAAGAAAAAGTAAGTATTGAACTTCTTATTCTTTATCCAATCGAACAGAAACAGGCAAGCCATAATCAATAATAGAAAGAAACCTGTCAATACAGCAGATGAATAGAACCCGTAAATAAGCAGCATTAACCAATTTCCGGGACGGATATCACCTTTTTTTATATTGAGGAAAGCCAGCAAAGCCATAGGGACTCCCGACACGGTAGCCATATATGACCAAAAAGGCAATAAACCGAAAAGGACAGATACTATTACGGGTATATACGGAGAGGTACCCTGGGGTAGAAAATGCTTCTTGAGAAGAAAATACATTCCTAAAAATCCAACTAACGCCATCAGATATTTGTTGAACACATATCCCCAAAACATGCCAAATAGTTGAAACCACACAAGGCTTATATCATATGTCCCATAGACCGAAGAATGCGGAATTCCATTCATCATCTGGTGAACTGTAGCACCGGGAGGGAGAAATATACCTCCTTGTTCCAATACCATTTTTGCCCAAACGACATTCGAATCCAGATTATCAAAAATAGGCACCTGGATATTTTCCCCACAGAAAACATAGGGCAGAAAGAACATTGTTATTATCAGGACTCCGGCAACAAGTAATATTCTCTCATTGGAAAACAGAATAAGAAGACGTTCTTTTTTCATTATGCCAAAGACTGTTTTATTTCATTTATTATTGTCTGCATATCTGTATCTGTCAGTTCATAATAGAAAGGTAAACGCACAAGAGTATCTGTATATCTATCAGATTGAGACAGAGAGCGGCCATCGTGCTTATTCTTATAATATGGACTGGAATGTAAACTCAAATAGTGAAAAACACTGAGTATATCTTTTGATTTAAGATATGCAATCAGTTTAGATCGTTGCTCCACATCTTTACAAACCAGATAAAACATATGGGCATTATTTGTTGAATAATGCGGTTTTACAGGCAGGGCTATTTCATTAGCTACAGCAAAATCTTTCAGTCTCTCATAATATGTCTGCCATATCTTGATTCGTTTTTTCTGTATATCCTCCAGGTTTTCTAACTGTGCCCATAAAAATGCAGCAATAACTTCCGATGGCAGAAAAGAACTACCGACATCCACCCAGCCGTATTTGTCAGTCTCTCCTCTGAAAAAAGCAGAGCGGTTTGTTCCTTTTTCCCATATTATTTCGGCTCTTTGTTCAAATTGTCGGTCGTTAACAACCAGCATTCCTCCTTCTCCTGATATGATATTCTTTGTCTCATGAAACGAGAAAGCGCCTAAATGCCCGATTGATCCGAGTGCTCTCTTTGTCCCGTCTTTTCCGATATAATAATTATCGACAGCCTGCGCAGCATCTTCTACAACAAATAGGTTGTATTTTTCTGCCATCCCCATTATTTTATCCATATCGCAGGCAAATCCTGCATAATGAACCGGCACTATCGCTTTAGTTTTAGGTGTTATAAGTGCTTCTATTTTTTCGGCATCTATATTAGGATGGTTCTCCATAGAGTCGCAAAATATAATCTTTGCCCCCCTCAAGACAAATGCATTTGCCGTACTTACAAATGTGTATGATGGCATTATGATTTCATCGCCCGGCTGTGTATCTATAAGTATAGCAGCCATCTCCAAAGCATCGGTACACGAAGTCGTGAGAAGGCATTTATTAAAACCATAATGCTGTTCAAAAAAAGAATGACACTTTTTTGTAAATACTCCATTCCCGGAGATCTTTCCGGTAAATACAGCCTGATATATATAATGGGCTTCTTTGCCGGTTAAGTACGGTTTGTTGAAAGGTATCATAAATTGATATTATTTAAGCCAAAAATGGTATATATTGCTTATCCTATTTACAGATAATCCACACCGTTCGTAAAAATGACAAGCTCCCTTATTATCAAACTGTGTGGCAACCTCTAATACAGGTAATCCTTCATTACCCAGATATTTCTTTACTGCGTCGATTAATAATTTGCCATAACCTTTGCCTTGTACCGGTTCATCTGTCGCTATAAGACCTATTTGACCATATTCAGGATATTTTTTCACTGTTATAAATCCAATAATGCAATCATTCTCATACGCAACGAAAGTCTTATCTGCAATACGTTTTGTAAGAGAATTCCTAATCCAAGTCTGATAAAAATACTGAAAGTCTGCTTCCGTAAAATGCGAATCCAGCTTATACCGTGAATACGCCCCACTCAGATAGCCTAAATGAATTAATACCGGGTCAGGCTCTATATCTGTATACTCCTTTACTGAAAGCGGAACATCTTGCTCAATCTGTGTAGAACCTGAAAAAACGACTTTCCGGTCAACAAGAGTACCTTGGAACTCATTCAATAATACACGTTCTACATAAAAAGATTCGTTTCCAAAACAGTATATCAGATCGTAGCCATCCTGTGTCGCCTGCTCTAATAATATAGGTAAACTACCAGTATCTTCATCCTCCGGACAATTTATTCTACCTATTTTTTTCCGGAAAAAATTAGAATCCCATTCCAGATATTCAATTTTCATTATCTTTCCCTGTTGAATTCTCAACATTCACCTCTTTTGCAATAACATATATAGGCCTGTTCTTTACTCCTTCGAATATTTTCCCTATGTAAAGCCCTACAATACCTAATGTTATAATTATAATACCTGACAAAAACCAAACAGATATAATCAAACTTGTATAACCCAACACAGTTATACTTCCTGATATCCATAATATCAATGTATATATGGCTGCTATGATAGATAAAAAAGAGATAAAGACTCCTGCCTTTACCGTCAGTCTGACAGGCTTGTCGGAATATGCAAGAATTATATCTAAAGATAAATTCAGTAGTTTCCTGAGGTTATATGACGTTTTCCCTTCATACCGGGAACTATGTTCTACCTTAACTTTAGTCTTTTTGAATCCGACCCAGTTGACCATCGTCGGAAAATATCTGATGGATTCACGCATTGAGCAAACAGCATCAATAGCCTTTTTGCTGTAAATACCAAAGTTTGCCACACTTCTATCCTGTTTCACACCTGTGAGATACGACAATACTTTGTAAAATAAGGATGATGAAAGGCGTTTCAGGAAAGTATCCTGCCGTTCATGACGTTCTGCAAGAACGACATCATATCCTTCTTTTGCCTTATTATATAAGCCAGGGATCTCTTCGGGCTGATCCTGCAAATCACAGTCCATAACAACGATCCAATTCCCGGAGACATGGTCCAATCCCGCCGTAATGGCATAATGCTGGCCGAAATTCCGGCTTAACTTTATACCAATAACTCTTTTATTGTCCTTTGCTATTTGTTCTATTACTTCCCATGAATTGTCCGGCCCGCAATCTTCGACTAATATGATCTCATAATCGGAAGTTATTTTAGTCACGGATTTTTCTATCCGCTCCACTAATAGAGGAATGATTTTCTCTGCGCGATAAACAGGGCTGACAATTGATATCTTCATTTAAACCTTAATGTTAAAGTTTTAGTTAAGTAATTCAAGCTGCGATTTAAATCTTAGAAAAATTATCAAAAGAACATAACCGGGAGCGCTCTATTATCCGTTTGTCTCTAATATATCTATATAATAATATAGATCAATTTTGTAGAATTTTTGAATTCTCAATCAAATCCGTTAACCCGGTAGATTTTAACGGGAGGTACAAAAAATCGATTATTCATTCTAATTCTGCCCCATCATACCCACAACTCTCTTTAGGAATATATACATGAAGTACACAATCTATAGATAGCATATTAAATTAAGTACTATTTCATATGAAACAGAATGCAAATTTAGTTTTTTATTTTAAAACTTAAAGCTTAATCCTCCCAAAACATTAAATCCCTGCAAAGCGTAACCATACTGCAACTCATATTTCTGAAACAAAATATTGTTTACTCGCGCATTCACAGATAACCAATCTGTCACCTGATATTCACCCCTGAAATTAAGTTCGTTGATATCCTTCATTTTTATGCCTTCCTGTACCGGTATCATGTAGCTGCTATATACTGTTTTACGGCCACCGGCATACAGATAGTTCAATGAAAATGTCAGTTTATCAATCGGTTTAATGTCAGCATTCAGTTCGGCTGTAAATGTAGGACGTCCCCATGCTTTCTTTTCCGAATACAGGTCTTTATCTATCAATGTCACATTTCCGTTTACATATTTCACATCGTAAAAATAAGCTGTAATCTTAGCGGATAAATCGGTATAAGGAATAAGCTTAGTCTTCAGCAATCCACCCACATGTCCTGTACCTATATTGGCATATAAAGGCGTTCCTACATTGCCCCACGTAAGTGCATCCGGAAAATAAGTACTTGATGATGGGTCATATAATGATTGGGCCAAATACAGATGGTCTTTATCTGTCTTTTTATATCCCGCAAATATATCGAATTCGAAACCGCTAATAACTCCCGATCTAAAACCAAAGCGGGCATCGAATAAAGTTTTTGAATATTCTACCCGTGCAATAGGATTTACATATCTGTTCTCTTGCAAAATATCAAGGTAAGTATTGTTATTCACTCCTCCGGTCACCTCTCCGTAGAATGTATTCACATCATTAATATGGATAGCCGCCTTTACATTCGGACTTGCCATAAATTTTGTCTTGGTATCAAACATTCCGCTCACATTTACCCCCAGATCAGCATCCCAGTTACCTCCTTGGAATTTGATGTAAGGAGTAGCCGTAATGTTGGTAAAGCCGTGGAAAGCATTCTCTAAAATTTCATTCTTACTGCTGAACGATTGATTCATAATGAATCCTTTTACTCCGATACTCCTGTCAGAGCCAAATTCAGTATAAAAGTCCGCATCTAAATCCAGCTGACCTCCCTTAGGTCCGTCTTGGGAGGTATATACACCATACTTACTTTTAAAATTCTGATAACGCACGCCTCCCTTATACTTCAATATCCCTTGGTTCTTATCGCTGGATTTAAGTCCCGCTCCTATACTAAATACATCCACATTCTGGCGTGAATCCATATCAAATGGATAGGCTACGGATGACATACTAGGTATAAAGGGATTGCCATAGTAATTATATGAAGTATTATAAAACGATGCATCGAACCACAATACTGAAGGATCGAACATATGCTGATACTTCAGGTTTACTTTACTTGCCGAATATTTCGCTTTCGCTTTATCCATCGTATACGGGTCGGCATTGATATAGTCTACATTCGCGCTGGTAGAACTGTGGGTAGCGAATACGTCTAAACGATCCCTGTTCCCATTGACGAGCCTGTATCCGAAGGCCCCTTCCAGATTCGAATTATTTCCGGCTCCCAATACCAGGTAACCACGTTTCTTACTAAAATCCACTCCTGTATTTATATCGCTGGGTGCCGCACTGCCCAATTTATTATTAGTCAGACTTATCTGCGGCACTGTGCTCACAAACTTCAGCTCTTTTGCTTTTATTACGGGTGAATATATAGAAGGTTGGGTATTTACCTTCGATGCATCCTGCAATGTAGGATTATAATCACGTTCGAGCAATACCTGACGGATCAGAGTCGAATCTTTCTGGGCTGTTGCGGTCAGGCTTACAATACCTAATGCTGTGACAAAAACAGATTTATATAATGTTTTCATTGTTCTTCGTTTTTCAATTTTGTACATTTTCATATTTAGTAACAGAAGATATTTAATGATATATTTTCGGACGTTAACTTACATTAGTTGTTATACTTACCAAAGTAACAAACAGGTCTGAGACCTTATTTCAAAGCTGCCAGACGTGATGAAATCATTTCTGTCAAATCAGTCTCCTGTCCCTTATAGTTTGCCTGCAAACTTTCGAGATACTGACGAGCCTGAAATTTATCGCCTTTAGCCGCATATACATCCGATAATACCACAATAGCACGGGCCATCCAGTATTCGTGCGGAGTACCTTCTTTCATAAAAGACTGTATCTGCTTTTCGGCTTTGTCGTACGATTTGGCCTGATAGTATATATCAGCTAACAGATATTGGGATTCTGCACCAAATGCGCTACGGGTATCTTTTGCCACTTCCTGTAAATCCGCAATAGCCTTTTCGGACTGCCCCAGATTCTTCAACGACTGACCTCTGTAGAAGCGGGCTTCGTTAGCTACATTTCCGGACGCTTTATTCTGTAACAACTTATCGGCAGCAGCGACAACATCCTTGTCCTTCTTCATCAGGTAAGCACAACGCAACATACCCAGTTGGGCAACATCCTTATTTTCACTCTTCGAGGCTACCATGTTCAGGTGTTCGTATGCGCCATATGCCGCTTCGTAATTTTTTCTGTCAAACTCGATCCCTGAAGCATATATCAACGCGTCATCGATATATTTCGGATTATTACTGTTTATCACTTCTTTAAAATGGCCTAATGCCGAAGTAAAGTCTTTAGCTTCGAATGCCATACTTCCCAGATAGAAATGCGCATCACTCGAAAACACGCCATTAGGATATGTCTGGAGATATTTGTTCAATGCAGTCTTAGACTCGTCTTTACGTCCTTTCATATATACGTTTTCCGCGGCAAGATAGGTTAGTGAATCCTGACGGCTGGCCGATAGGATAGTGCCTTGACCCAGAGAGTTTACATAAGAAGCGTAAGAACTTATATCGTTTATATCTTTATATACGCCTTCCATACTTTCTATAGCAGTGCGGGCCTCCTCCGAATTAGGATAATTATTAACCACCTCTTTATAGGCAGCGATTGACTTCTGCGGATTATTTGTATTGAAATACAACTGTCCTAATTGCACACCTGCTTTTTGTGCCAGATTTGATTTAGGATATTCTTTCAGTAGCTTTTCAAGCACGGAGATTGCTTCCGGTTCTTTATTCAGCATAACCAATGCACGGCTTTTCTCAAATAAAGCATTATCGTAATATTGAGAGTCAGGATATTTTGCCATCATACTATTCAAAGCTGATACCTTCCCGTTATAGTTTCGCTGCAAACCAAGCACGAATGCCTTCTGAAATTCGGAATAATCCGCATTTGCCGGATTTACATTTGCTGCCTGCGAATAATAGCTTTCCGCGTCCGGGAAGTTACGGTTATACAAGTAACAGTCTCCTATACGGTTCAGAGCATCCGGATAGTTCGGCGACTGGCGGTTGGTTTCCGCAGATATATATTTCTTGAAATTAGTCAATGCCTTGCTGTAATTCTTTTGCTGAAAATCAGTGTATGCCAGATTATACAAAGCAAGCGGATAGTTCTGTTGCTTAGTGGATGCCTGAGCGATATAAGAAGAGTAATCGCGGGCAGCAGCCGGATAATTACCTTTACGGTAAGCCAGATCGCCACGCCAGAAGTAAGCTTCGTTTCGTGCCTCTGCATTATAATTACCCATATTGATCGCAGCGTTCAGGTCGCGCTCGGCGGCATCATATTGTCCGTCGATAGATTCCTGCACACCCAATTGGAAAAGAATCAATTGTTTTGCATCCAGAATCTGCCTGCCCGGAGTCTGTATACTATTGATTGCAGAAAGCGCCGTATTGTAATTCTTTGTAGACAGCAACGTGCTTGCCAATGCTTCGTTCACCTCATCTGTATATTTCGATGACGGATATTCCGTAAGGAAGCGTTGTGACGCGGTTATAGCCTGTCCGAAAGCCGAGCCTCCTCCACGATTCATCAACATTACATAATTATATAAGGCTTCTTCACTTATTGTTTTATCAAACCGGGTACGAGCAGCTGCATCGAATGCCATAATAGCATTCGGCGTATCATTTACTTTCAGGTATGATTGTCCCAAAAGCATATACCCCGCTTGTCCGAGCAGGTCATCCGTCGAAGCCACATCGCGTTTCAACGCATTTATGGCATTACCATGAGCGCTTGTCTGATAGTAGGCTTCTGCCAGTTGGTACATATCATCCCGGAATGTAGAAGTCGCACTTTCCAGATATTTCTCATAACTAACAATCGAGTTACGGGCGTCTCCCTGGCGGTAATAACTGTTTCCCAACAGACGGTATACCTCCGCAGTATTCGTATTACCGGGATAAGTCGCGATATAATCACGTCCTTCGGCAATGGTTTCACTCATATTTCCTTGCAAATATGAAGTCTGAACCAAGAAGAAAGTAGCGCTTTCTTTATATTCTCCCTTATTTTTCAATTTACGGAAAATCGGGATAGCCTGCTCGTACTCTCCATCCTGAAAATTAGCGTATGCCAGATAATAGGATGCAGGTTCGGCATACTTACTACTATTGCGGGTAAGTAATCCGAAAAGACGTTTTGCCTCATTCCTGTTCCCGGCCTGTAAGTTGGCATAAGCTGTCCTGTAACTATAGTCTTCCTGCTCTTTTACATCCAGGTAATCCATATCTGCCTGCGAAAGCCAGTACAAGGCTTTTTGCCAGTCTTTTTCCGCAAAGTGAGTAGATCCTATGAAAAAACATATTTGGTTGCGGTGATATGTAGACGGGTATTTTTCAAGATAATCTTTCAATAGTGTTGCATCTCCGGCTTTTCCCTGATAGTATATGGAGCTGACAATCATATACTCGGCCTCAGGCAGAAGTTTGGCATCTTTCGATTGCTTCATGAACCCCTCCAATGAATTAATACAACCTACATAATTATTATCCAGAAACATCTCTTTACCCTGAGTAAAGAGCCTGCCGGGCAACTCCGTATATACGGATTTCTGCGCATAAGCAAATTGCATACTTAATGCAAGACCTAAAGCTACTAGTAGTTTTTTCATATATTCATTTTTTGTATTTCCTTTATTACTTCCTTTACTGATAACAACCCAAACAATTCAGGGTTTAATTCCGATATCTTTATAAATTCGAGTTTAGCTACATCGTCCTCGGCTTTCAGATTCTCCGCATTCTTCACAAAGCATCTATATACCAGGTCTAAAGTCTGCACCTCGAAACCCGAATATACATATTTATTGGGGATGGAAAACAAATAGCTTACCGTTTCCACACCGAGCCCCGTCTCTTCTTTTACTTCACGCGCCACGGCCTCTTCCCCTGTTTCCTCCATGTCCACAAAACCGCCCGGCAAATCCAACATACCTTTTGCCGGCTCATGCGCCCTTGTGGCCACGAGTAATTCTTTATTATCATTTATTATAATGGCAATAGTAGACGAACAAGAGTTGAAATAATAGATAAAGCCACAATCTTCGCATCGCTTCGACTTGAAGTTATTTTCTACAAAATGATTTGAACCGCATTTGGGACAATATTTAAATTGAGATAGAGGATGCATTGTGATTAATTAAGAATTAAGAATGAATAATTAAGAGTTATACACTGTTTACTGCTTACTGTTTACTGACTTCTTATATTCTTCCGCAACCAGAGTAAGTTCATTATACCAGTCTTCACCAAACCGCCGGATAAGAGGCTCTTTCAGAAACTGATAGATCTTCAGACCTTCTTTATTGCCAAGCAGAACGGCTGCCTTACATACCCGCCAGCGATGATAATTCACCGCCGTAAAATCTCTGTATTTATCTAAACGGATAGGATATAAATGGCAGGAGATCGGTTTGTAAAAGTCTACCCGTCCTTCGCGATGAGCCTTTTCTATAGCACATTTACAAATTCCTTTCTCGTCATAATAGGTAAACACACAGTCTTTCCCGTTGACGATGGAAGTTACCATATCGCCATCGGTGTCTTTATATGCTACACCCTGTTTCTTGATTACTTCCCGGGCTGCGGGGGACAAGTCGTCCCAGACCTGAGGCAACAGGTCTTCGATAATCTTTACTTCTTCATCTTCAAGAGGCGCACCGGAATCCCCTTCTACACAACATTCTCCCTTACATACCGATAAATCGCACAAAAAATTCTCTTCTATTATATCCGATGCGACTATCGTATCATTAATTTGAAACATTTATCTTTATTTTAAGGTCACAGACCTATTTACTATTTTGTTAAGTTTATAAACAACAAGCAAGTAGATTGGGACAATGCATTAACAAACATTTACTTCTACTTATGCATTTTGTTATAGTTTTTTTTGATATCTGGCTATAAAGATACGTTTTTGTATCCAATTGCCATATATTCACACCTGTTAATAAAGCTTTATCGTTAAATCCATCTTCAATTATTACGGCTTCACACAATACGTTTTCATTTTAAGAACGTGAATTTATAGAATCTATTTGCCATATGTCGGAAAATCTCTTATTTTTGCATCTGATTTGCAAATAGCAAATGTGCCGGCGCAGTAGTTCAATGGATAGAATAGAAGTTTCCTAAACTTTAGATTCGGGTTCGATTCCCGGCTGTGCTACAAGAAAAAAACCAAAATACCGGCTGATTATCACGCAGATAGTCAGCCGGTTTTATTTCAGGGGTTATAATGAAAGGCGTAAATATTTCGTATTATTCTTATTTAGCATTTCATATCCATCGCCCGGATAAGACCGTACTTACATAATAAAGCAAAACCGTCCTGCCTCCCAAGGTAAACACGGCTCTATGAAACGAGAACTGTTTTCGTCATGCGATACAACCAGACTGAGTGATATTATTGAACCGAAGCGATCCTATTTCGATTCATTTTTGCCAGTCCATTTCCCGATATAGAAAATAATGAATCCGATCGCTGATATTACTGCGATTGCGCCAATAACATATAAAAGTATGGCCGAAACAACCTTAACACCTATAATCAACAAGGTAAGAAACACCAATATCGATATAACACCAACTGATATAAAGAAATATTTTAATATATCCATGATATTTAGTCTATTAAATTACTCTTCTGAGTCCTTATTTTCCCGGCTATTTTTGTCTTTATCCACATCTTCTCTAAAAGCATGAAGATGCTCCGACTCAGCCCTCTTCTTATCACTGCTCAGTCCGTCAATTTTCTTCATCGGTGCTCCCAGCCTTTTATCCAAATAGGAGTTGTCGTTTAAGTTTTCATCATGATTGGACATAATAGAGTTTTTTAGGGTTAGCAATATATTCTACATAGAATTAGAACAACACAAAAAATAAAATTGTTTTCATAAATGCTTTGGAGTAATTTTCAACTTATTCCAATATAACATATCACGAGATATAAATTAATTCAATATCCATATCATTCGCAAATAAGGAGGAAATCAAAATCTCTATCTTTTTCCTATATTTGTGCCACAATAAAACTATATATATTCCGATTTGTTATAGTATATAGATAATTAAAAATGAAGCTCATTATGAAAACTAAGTATTTTTTGCCTTTAGGCCTGTTATTACTCTTATTTATAACTAGCATCAATCCATCTTCTGCCCAAATAATCAGATATGGACTAAAAGGGGGAATAGATGTTGCAGATCATAAAGTAAACTCTAGTATACTGAACGTAAAAAACCGCGTCGGGTTCCAAGTAGGAGGAATACTTGAACTAAACGTACCACTAACAGGTTTTGGCGTAGAAACGGGATTGGCCTATGGCAACAAAGGTTATAATGTAGACAGCAACGAAAAACAAGGTGATATATCAAACCTTAGTTATCTGACAGTACCTGTCAGCCTGAAGAAAAGATTCTCTATTTTCGGCGTTGCCGGCATATATTTCTCGGCTGGTGTATATGGTAATCTGAAAGTAGGCGGCGGCGAACTGAAAATTGAAGATCAGACATACGACCAAAAAGGATTCCAGACAGGATTTATTGCAGGTGCAGGTGTTAGTTTATTGAGCCACCTCGATCTGGGTATGAACTACCGTTATAAATTCACCGATACTTACGATCAGGAAGCTGCTAAAGATTTCAAAAAGGTAGACAGACAAACCTGGACAGTCAGTCTTGCATACTTATTCTAACGAATGACATTATACGCCGACGTAATATTACCGCTTCCTTTACAAGGACTATACACATACATTATTCCGCCGGAACTGGCCGATACGGTCTACGGAGGCAGCAGGGTGATTGTACAGTTCGGGAAGAAAAAATTTTACACGGCGATAGTTTTCCGTTCATACGAATCGGAAGAAAAACAAACACCGGTCAAAGATATAGTCTCCACTTTGGAGGACTACCCTATAGTAACCCCCTTCCAGCTGAAATTCTGGGAGTGGGTTTCATTTTATTACATGTGTTCGCTGGGTGATGTGTACCGTGCAGCCTTACCGTCAGCCCTGAAACTGGAGAGTGAGACTCACGTCTTTCTCAATCCGGACTTTGAAGCGGCAGAACCTTTGACTCTCAACGAGCAAAAGGTCTTTTACCTGTTGTCGCCGGAAAAGGCATCCACAATTGCCGAAATAGAAAAACGGGCCGGATTGACAAACGCCATTCCCGCCATCAAATCTCTGGCTGATAAAGGGGCGGCATATATAAATGAGAACATCCAAGATGCTTATTCCGCGAAAACTCTTTCAGCAGTAAGGCTTACAAGGGCATATACCGATGACGAGCTCAATGATATGCTCAGCGGGTTGGGAAGAGCAAAAAAACAACAGCATCTATTGACTGCTTTTCTCCATCTGAACGAAAATAACCCGATTGTCACAAAGAAGCAGCTTTTGGAAGATGCCGACACATCACCCGCCGTACTATCCGAGTTGGTAAAGAAAAAAACACTTGAAGTGTACGATATTGAAATCAGCCGCTTCGATTACGGAGAAACCAACATAGAATCCGCCTGCGAACTGAACACTTATCAGCAGCAGGCCTACGGGGAAATTATAAAGTCATTCGAAGAACAAGACACCACCTTATTGTATGGAGTAACTTCCAGCGGTAAGACCGAAATATATATCCGGCTTATCAGCGATGCTATAAGCAAAGGCAAACAGGTATTATACCTGCTACCCGAAATAGCGCTGACAACGCAGATCACCAACCGCCTGAAAACCGTCTTCGGCAATAAGCTGGCCGTCTATCATTCCCGATTCAATGACAACGAACGGGCCGAAACATGGAACAGGCTACTGAAAGACGGAGAAACGCAGGTTATACTGGGCGCACGTTCCGCCATATTCCTGCCGTTCACCAGCCTCGGACTTATCATCGTAGATGAAGAACACGAAGGCTCTTACAAGCAACAAGACCCTGCTCCGCGCTACCATGCCCGCAATGCCGCCATCGTATTGGCAAATATGTATAAAGCCAAAGTATTACTGGGTACCGCCACACCTTCCATAGAGACATACCATAATGCCCTTTCGGGTAGGTATGGCCTGGTAAGGCTCACCAAAAGGCATGAGGATATCGAACTCCCTCAGATAGCTGTTGTCAACACCAAGGAACTGAGACGCAAGAAGCAGATGAAATCGGTTCTCTCCCCTCCCCTGATAGAAAAAGTAAAGGAAGCCCTGGAAAAGAAAGAACAGATTATCCTGTTCCAGAACAGGCGCGGCTTCGCTTCCTTGCTTGAATGTAAAAACTGTTCATGGACGCCGCGTTGCTCTCATTGCGATGTATGCCTTACTTACCACAAGGGACAACGTATGCTTGTCTGTCACTATTGCGGTTCTACATACCGGGTTCCGGATGTCTGCGAGGAATGCAAGACACCCACGCTTGAGTTTCTGGGCTATGGTACGGAACGTATCGAAGAGGAAGTGAACACTCTTTTCCCGGAAGCGGCTGTCGCACGTATGGATCTGGATACGACACGGGGAAAAAAATCTTACGAACATATTATTTCCCGATTCGAAGATAACAGGACAAATATCCTGATCGGTACACAGATGGTATCGAAAGGACTGGATTTTGGCTATGTATCTGTTGTCGGAATACTGAATGCCGACAACCTGCTGAATTATCCGGACTTCCGAGCTTATGAAAAAGCTTTCCAACTCATTACTCAGGTCAGCGGACGCGCGGGGCGCAAGAATAAGCAGGGGCTTGTCATGCTGCAAACAGCACATCCCTCCCATCCTGTTATCAACTTTGTAAAGCACAACGACTACGAATCGTTCTATCAGACACAGACAGAAGAACGCAAGCTGTTTCGCTACCCCCCTTTTTTCAGGCTTATATCTATCGTTGTAAGGGGACGGGACGAAAAACTCACGGAAAATGCTGCCTCCCAATTTACCCACGCGTTAAGGCAATCGTTCGGCGGACGGATACTCGGCCCCGGAAAACCGCCGGTATCCCGCATTCAGTCGTTATATATCCGGAATATTCTGCTGAAGATAGAAAACAACGCGTCTATACAGAAAGTAAGGGAAACAATCCTCTTTCACCAATCGACTGTATTCACCAATACCGACTTTAAAGCGATCCTGCTGCACTACGATGTAGATCCGGTATAGCAGAGAACTGTCAGCTATTGACACCTCCCTCTCATCAATAATACTTTTCGGGCCTGCGGGTAATAATCAACTCAACAACTCTGTTTCTTGTAATAAGATTCAAGTGTTGTTTTATTCATATAATTTTATCTATATAATAAGCCAATAGCCTTTAGCTGTTAGCTGATAGTTCTTTGAAAGGTTGATTAAAGCAGTTACGAGTTACAAGTTGGCTGGCGTTTTGTTTCACGCAAAGGCGCAAAGTTCTACATCTTACGAGTTGTTGACTGATGACTGTTAACTGATGACTGTAAATACTGTTACCTTTGTTACCTTTTTTAATAGTTACAAGTTACTTCGCCCTAGGGCAGTTACGAGTTACAAGTTAGTTCACTGTTTACTGTTTACTATATATAACCATTTAAGGATTTTTATCTGCAATATTAAAAACGTTTTACTTAAATTTGCAAACTGATTAGATTTAGACCTTTTATATGGATAAGAAAGCAAAATCGAAGAAAAAGAAATTTCTTAGCAAATACACACCTCAACAAATAGTAAAAAAACTATGGGTAGCTTTCGGCTGCATCATTGCGCTGATTATTATCCTGTTCACCTGTATCGCGACAGGTATTGTCGGTTACATGCCCGATGTAGAAGAATTGGAGAATCCGATAGACAAATACGCTTCCCAGATTTATTCTTCGGACGCCGTATTGCTGGGAACATATTCACAAGCTAAAAACAATCGTATCTATTCAAACTATAGCGACCTCTCTCCATATTTGGTGCAAGCGCTTGTTGCCACTGAAGACGCGCGATTCTATTCGCATTCGGGAATCGATGCCTATGCATTGACCCGTGCAGTAGTAAAAACGGTTATACTTCAGCAATCGAGCGGAGGTGGCGGTAGCACCATCACACAGCAATTGGCAAAACAATTATATTCTCCTCCGGCCGAGAACTGGATGGTGCGTGTATTTTTGCGCAAACCAATCGAATGGGTAATCGCAGCCAAGCTCGAACGCTATTATACAAAAGACGAGATCATAAATCTTTATCTTAATCAGTTCGACTTTCTGAATAATGCCGTGGGTATCCAATCGGCAGCTCAGGTATATTTCAACAAGACACCGAAAGACCTGAAAATAGAGGAGGCTGCCACCCTTATCGGCATGTGTAAAAATCCGTCTTACTTCAATCCGAAAAGGCAACCCGAGCGCACAAGAGGAAGAAGGGATGTCGTACTGGATCAGATGCGCAAAAACGACTACATAACACAACAACAATACGATTCACTGAAACAGATACCATTAAAACTGGATTTCAGACGGGTAGATCACAAAGACGGATTGGCCCCTTATTTCAGGGAATATCTGCGTCTGACACTAAATGCAAAAAAGCCCGACAGATCCAATTACGCCTCATGGCAACAGGATCAGTTTACAATAGACTCACTTAGCTGGGAGACAAACCCTTTGTACGGCTGGTGCAGCAAAAACAGGAAGCCTGATGGCAGTAGTTACAATCTGGCAACTGACGGACTTAAAATATATGCTACAATAGACTCCCGGATGCAACAATATGCAGAGGAAGCAATGACCGAGCATATGAGCAAAGAACTGCAACCTGATTTCGATAAAGAAAAGAAAGGACGTTCTTACGCCCCATATTCCTACTCGGTGTCCAAGCAAGTAGACTCTCTGCTCTATAAAGCGATGAAACAAACCGACCGCTACCGGAATATGAAGAAGGCCGGAGCTTCGGAGAAAGAGATACTAGCCGAGTTTAAGAAGCCGGTAGATATGAAAGTCTTCTCATGGAGGGGTGAAATAGACACCATCATGACTCCGTGGGATTCGGTCCGTTATCATAAAGGATTTATGCGTGCCGGATTCATGGCTATGGATACACATACCGGCTATGTAAAAGCATATGTGGGCGGCATCGACTATCGCTTCTTCCAGTATGATATGGTAAATATGGGTCGCCGGCAGGTCGGTTCCACAATCAAACCATACCTGTACGCATTATCCATGCAAGAAGGTGTGACACCTTGCGACGAGATGCAATATGAGCAACAAGTTCTGATTGACGAGATGGGACGGCAGCATCCGCCACGGGGAATAAGGGCATCTAAGGTGGGAGAAATGGTTACTATAAAATGGGGACTGCAAAACTCCGACAATATGGTAACCGCATACCTGATGAACAGGACTTCACCCTATGCATTTGCACGCTTCCTGCGCTCATTCGGACTGACAGGACATATCGATCCTGTACCAGCCATGTGTCTCGGAACACCGGAGGTTACAGTAGCCGAAATGGTAGCTGCCTATTCGGCCTTTGCCAACAAAGGAGTAAGAGCTAACCCTGTTTATGTGACGCATATAGAAGACCGCTCAGGGAATGTAGTGGCAAACTTCTCGGCCAAGCTCGACGAAGTGTTCAGTGAGGGCACCTATGTGAAGATGCTGGATATGCTCCGTGGTGTAATCGATGGGGGAACAGGCGGCCGCGTAAGACGCAACTATGGCATTACCGCTCCATTGGGTGGTAAAACCGGGACAACACAGAACAACTCCGACGGCTGGTTTATGGGCTTCAGTCCTAAGCTTTCTGCCGGATGCTGGGTAGGTGGAGAAGACCGTTCCATACACTTCGACCGCACAAGTGACGGGCAGGGGGCCGCAATGGCACTTCCTATATTCGGCTTGTTTATGAAGAAAGTGTATGCCGACCCTAAACTGGGATATAAACAAACCGACCAATTTGCTCCTGCTCCGGGATACGGGGTATGCGACAAAGGTATGGACGAAGAAGTTCCCGATGCAGCACCAACAGTCGGAATCGATAAGATATTCAAATAGGCTCTGCAAACCCAGACTCACTACTTACTACTCAATACCGGATTTAGTCATTATGGTAAAATACTATTATATCGATGGTATATCGAAGCAGCAATGCGGACCATTTCCGCTGAACGATTTACTCTCAAAAAAAATCCGCCCCGAAACAATGGTGTGGCGTTCGGGCATGCCCGATTGGGTAAATGCCGGAAGCGTTCCCGAATTATCTTTCCTCTTCGATACCGAGATACCTGTCCCCGAAGCTGGGAAACCGGAAACTGTAACCACCGAACCTAAGCCTCAACCTATCGCTTCTCCTCAACCTGCGACCAGCTACCAGCAGGCAAACTACACTCAGGACAATAACGCCCGCAGATGGGATGACATACTTCCCATGCCTAAGAATTGGTTAGTGGAATCGATACTATTATCCATATTCTGCTGCTCTCCTATCAGTATGGCAGGCATTTTTTACGCTGCCAAAGTGGAATCCCTCTATTATGCCAAAGAATACGACCGAGCTACACAGGCTGCCCAGAATGCTAAGAAATGGGCTTTGGCCGGGATCTTATTCCTGCCCGCCTGCTATGTATTACTCGTGATATTCGGTGTTATAGCAGCGTCGGTATTTTCTTCGATCTGAATCCCTCCTAATTATGGACAGGAAAACGGCATCTGGCGGAAACCACACATATATCCGGCGCTTGCTCGGGATAGCGATACTACTGGTTGCAGGCGGTATCATTTACTATCTGTTCAGTCCCGGAGAATCATCCCTTTTCCCCCGATGTCCGTTCCATACGTTTACAGGGTTAGATTGTCCGGGATGCGGTTCACAAAGGGCTGTACATCATTTGCTGCACCTGCGAATCAAAGACGCATTCACCAGCAATCCCTTACTTGTCATTGCAATCCCCTATATTCTGATATGTATCTATCTGGAATATTTCGGGGGCAAAGAAAAGTATCCCCGTGTCAGACAATGGCTTTATAGCAAGAAGGCTATATATACGGTACTACTTGTCATTATCCTGTTTTGGATAGGGCGCAATCTCATCTGATATTATTTTACAGGCTCTACTGTATAACCTTTTGTTGCCAACTGGTTCAGTATCCCCTCTTCTCCGGCAAGATGCAAAGCGCCCACAGCGATCAGGTTAGAGTTATCTTCCATTATCGCGGGTAATTTCTCCACCCATTTATCATTCCGATCTCTATTAATGGCATTTTGCTGCGCCTGTGACACTTTACATGGCTCATCCGGATTATTGAAAGCCATGTTGTACATTCCGGTCAAATCCCCGGCTTTGTAATAAGCATTCAATTTATCCAGTTGATCTTTCGCCAAATCGCGGGTTTTGATGCTGCAAACCAGAGACTCCGCCTGATCTTTTAGCGGCTCGGCTTCAAATAAAGCATAAATCTGATCATCCACCGATTCCAATCCTAAGACCGATTTTCCATTCTCCTTTGCTATGCGTTGCACATAAGAGTCGATAGCTTCATGTGACATAGGATTGAACTCAGGATAAAGTTTTGTGTAAAGCGTGATGGTATATATCATCGAGATCATTCCCGGCTTGAATTGCCCGAATTGATCCAGACCCGCGCCTACTAAAGATTTCAGCCCTTCATCCAACGCCCGGGCATCTTCAGCCGAAAGCAGTTTGGAATAAGATTCTCCTGCGGGCATCATTGCTGCCGCCTGTACTTTTTGCTGCATACCGGCCTCATCCGACAACAATAGCTCACCCACAGTCTGTTGCGTATTCGCCATAACATCCCTCAAGCCCGGAATGTTATCGACAAAACTCACATGTGTAAGATGATGCGTACCCAGGATATAAGACGGCTTGGAGAGCCCGTTCCCGGACACTTTCCAAAGGAGAGCCCCGGTATATTTTCCTCCTGTCTGCGAAGAAACAGTTAAAGACACTGAAAGAAGCAGTATAACTGCGAGAATGGCCGATGTGATAGTTTTCATCCGTAATATATTTATGATCAATTAAGGCCAGAGGCCTATTTAACTTATAATCAGACTATCGTTTATAAAAGGTAACAGATATATCAGTAAACAGTTAGCAGTAAACAGTGAACTAACTTGTAACTCGTAACTGCCCTAGGGCGAAGAAATAACATTCGCCGAAGCGAAGGCGAGGCAAACTTGTAACTATTAAAAAAGGTAACAAAGGTAACAGTATTTACAGTCATCAGTTAACAGTCATCAGTCAACAACTCGTAAGATGTAGAACTTTGCGCCTTTGCGTGAAACAAAACGCCAGCCAACTTGTAACTCGCAACTGCCCTAGGATGAAGAAATAACATTTACCGAAACGAAGGCGAGGCAAACCCATAACTATTCCTGAAAAGTTAAATCTTTTTGCTTCCGATCTGTACTATTTATTTGTTATCCTTCTCAAAATCCTGTATTTCCCCGATAGAGTTTTCCATTTTCTTTATATTATTCCAATAAATCATCTTATATATTATTATGGCAACAAACAATCCTATTAATACTGAGATAACTAATATAATAAGGTGTCTGTAGAGATAATCCGGATCATCAGGTAATTCGAAATAGCCAAACAAAATAAAGAAAAACATAATCCAGACCAAACCTGTGACGAACTCCTTTAGTATCGCCTTCCTATACCAATAGAAATGACTCGAAATTTCCGTGATGCCCATTTCCGACAGATTAATCCTCCGCAACTTTCTGAACTTATAAACCTGCCACACTAAAAACATAGCGACACTTAATAAATAAAAGACAATGACAGGAGTGTGACGAAGCGAGAGTGCAAATATCATCGGAATACATATAATAAGCAATATAATACCCAATTTTTCATATCTGAGCAGGCTATTGAATGCACTCCGGCCTTCATTAGAAATCATCTTTTGTATTTTTTCATTATCTATGGTAGGTTTCATCTCCGTTTCCTGCCATGTTTTCTTTATATTATCCAAATCCATAATGATTCGTTTTATTCATTCGACATATCCCTCAGCTTATCCTTTATCCGGCTTATCTTTGTAGCCACATTGGTTACCGTAAGCCCCGTTATTTCAGCAATCTCTTTATAAGATTTATCATCGAGATAAAGCAATACCAAAGCCCGTTCTATTTTCCCCAGGCGGTTTATAAGTTTATATAACTCCTGTATTTCCTCATTATTATCCACTACATCGGGTATATCCATCGATATATCCACATAGCTGATATTCTTTTTACTCCTCCGGTAAAAGGAGACGCATGTATTCAGGGCAATCCGGTATATCCATGTAGAGCATTTACTGTCGCCCCTGAAAGACGGAAAAGCTTTCCATAAGTTAAGTACCACCTCCTGATATAAATCTCCCAGAGGATGTTCCATATCGGTATAGAAAGAAGAAACTTTGTAAATGATACCCTCATTCTGGCGTATCATTTCCAAAAACTGCACATCCACATTTGCCGTTTGTTCCATCTATCAGAGATTCGTTTCTATTTATATGTCGCCATTTAGCCTGTATCGTCACAAAATAATATATATTTTTCTTATTTCAAGATATATTGTTTTGTAAATCAGCTAATAGTTAGCAGTAAACAAAAATACAGTTTTTTTCCACTTATTACTTCTTATCTTCAATGTAAGTCCCTTTCCGGGGCAGGGTTGTTAAGTTCTCCGCTTTTATTCTGTTATTCTCTGCTGTCATCCTGAGTGGAACGAAGGATCTCCTTCGATTTAAGAGATGTTTGCCTCGCCTTCGCTTCGGTGATTTTGACTCCGTCGATTTTCAATTCAATTCACTTCGTTCAACATGACAAAGAGGATATAAGGATTCAGAACTTGACAACCCTGCCATTGAGGGACTAATCCGTCCTCAATCCGTTCTCGATGTATATCCCGGCGGCAGAAACGGATAGAGATTCTTTGGCTTGGGCTTCTCTACAGGAGCGGCAGATGGTTGAGCGACAGGCTGCTGCTCCATAACTTGCCCCTGCTCATTTTTCACTTTTAGTTCTTCACTTTTCACTTCCGGTTCTTCACTTTTCATTTTGCCTTCCTCTTCCAGTTCCTTGTCCACGGCCGCCACTACTTCCGGATTGAGCGAGCCGCCCGAACGGAAGCCGTTCCCTTTCAATATCATCAACTG
>NZ_JBHSGN010000070.1:0-5356 GCF_042654545.1 Dysgonomonas termitidis | reverse complement strand
TACCATATAAAAAAGTTGTTGCAGGCAACCGGCCGGGCGGCCATCGATTACCCTTACCGCATATCGCTGGACTACGAACAGTGGATGGACCGGGCGGAAATAACCGTCATACAGCAGTGAACCGGCAAACTATACAACATGAAGTCAACTAAATAATACCTATATATTTTATGAAACAATCCGCATTCATTTTTCTGCTTCTTACAATTGCCCTGGTATCCGTACGGGGGCAGGACAAAGCAGGCAATCTGCCTTTGGCGTCACCTCGCCTGGCGGTCAAAACCAATTTATTGTACGATGCTACCACGACCTTCAACCTGGGGGTGGAAGTTAAGCTGGACAGCCGCTATACGCTGGATATACCGGTTAATTACAACCCTTTCACCTATAGCGGGAATAAGAAGCTGAAGCATATACTGGTGCAACCCGAGCTCCGTTACTGGCTTTACGAACCGTTCTTCGGTCATTTCTTCGGTGTGCATGCGCTCTATGCCAATTACAATGTAGGAGCCATCAAGCTGCCGCTGGACCTGTACCCGGGCCTTGAGACAGGCCGTTACCGGGGCGACATTTTCGGGGCGGGCATCTCCTACGGTTACCAATGGATGCTGTCTCCCCGCTGGAGCCTGGAAGCCACCATCGGCCTGGGGTATGCCTATACGGATTATGACAGGTATGAGTGCAAAACCTGCGGCAAGCTGCTGGAGAGCGGCAGCAGGCATTATTTCGGGCCTACAAAGGCAGGTATATCCATCATCTATATAATCAAATAAGACAATGAAACGTATGAAACGATTCCATATTTCCCATATATCAGCTGTATTTTTCCTGTTGGCGGCGCTCAGCCTGCCGGCACAGAATAAGGATTTCTATAAAGGCCGGCTGTCGGTTGAAAGCGCCGGGCTGAAAGAAGAGGGCGACAGCCTGCTATTAAGTTTTTCCGTACGCATACAGGGCCGGGCCGTCTCCCGTGGTCAATCGATGCTGCTGGTTCCCGAGCTGAGTACCGGTAGCGATCCGGACAGCAACATGTTAACCTTTCCCTATATACTGGTCAACGGTGACCGGCGCCAAAAGCTGAACGAACGCTATTTTACCCTTGCGGACATGGACCGGGTAACCGCCTATCATCGTCCTTTGATGCAGGTAAATACCCGTCCGTCCACCGATACGACACTTCTATATAACCTGAAAACCCCCTATGAATCCTGGATGGATTCCGCCCGCTTCGTGCTCTACCAGCAGATAACGGGCTACAGGCAGGAATCACGGCTGTATGCGCTGGCATTGAGCGGCAAGGTGGAATTGGAAGCACGTGTGCCCTATCAGGTCAGCCCCGGAGTATCCTTACTCACCCCGGGCAGGGAAGTCAAGACGCGCAAGCGTCAGGGCAAAGCTTTCCTGGACTTCCAGGCAGGCAGGTCGGTCATTAACCCCGGTTTCCGCCGGAATCCTGCGGAGCTGGCCAAGATCAACGAAGCCGTCTCGGATGTAAAGGACAATCCCGATGCGGTGATCACCGCCCTGTTTATCGAAGGCTATGCTTCCCCCGACGGATTGTACACCACCAACGAGCGTTTATCGAAAGAACGGTCGCTGGCGCTGAAAGATTACCTGAAAACGAAGTTCGGATTCGACGAGGGCCTATTCAAGGTAAACCATGTGGCCGAGGATTGGGACGGGCTGGTCGTACAGGTACAAGCCTCCGATATGGAATACAAGGACAAGATACTGGAAATTATTTCCACCACGGAAATAATGGACGGATGCGAAAAGGCCCTGATGCGCCTGGCAAAGGGTGCACCCTACCGGCAGATGCTCCGGGATATGTTCCCCGGACTCCGCAGGGTGGAATACCAGATCGACTATACGGTCAGGGATTACACTGTCGAAGAAAGCAAATCGCTGTATAGCCGCAAACCGGAAGACCTGTCCCAGTTGGAGCTTTACAACCTGGCCCAAAGTTACGGCAAAGGCACGAAGGACTATGCGGATATATTGCTCGAGGCGATTCCCAGATACTATCCCGACGATGTAACGGCAAACGTCAACGCGGCGGCGCTGCTGATCGAAAACGGGGAGCTGAATACCGCAGGGCGCCTGCTGGACAAGGCAGCCGGCATAGCCCCCGGCGGCAACCATCCGGCCGTACTGAACAACCTGGGCGTGATACGCCTGCTGGCAGGGGAACTGGATGAAGCCGAAGCCCTGTTTAACCGGGCGAAAACAGCCGGTAGCGAGGAAGCAGCCCGCAACCTGGAGGAAGTGGCGGCCAAACGGGCCGATAATCAGAAAATGGAACGGTATAAAAACAGATAGTAATTATATTCTTTAATTTTAAAATTAACAAAAAATGAAAACAAATTTCAAACATGCAATTATTGCAGCAACAGCCTTGCTATTAGGATTCAGCAGCTGTTCGAATGACGATGCGAACGCGCCGCAAGCGGACGATCTTCCTAAAAAAAACGTGACCGTGAGTATCGCCGTGCCGTCGACTTATGCCGATGAAGCGTCAGCTGTAGGCGTGGTACCTGATATCAAGGAAGCGAAAGTATTCTTCGTCGGTGGCGGTGTTATCGCACAAGTCGGTACGCTGACTACCTTGGAGGTAGCGTCAGGTAAAACATTTAACAATGTACCGGGTTCCGTAACCGATGTGATTATTGTCGCCAATAGCGAGACTGAAACAACATCCCCTACTCTCGCTTCCGGTAGTATCAGTGAAATCGTGGACTATGATCCGTTATCGAAACTGAACGAGACACTGTTCCAACAGGCCAGTCAGACCGACCCGCAAACAAATGTTAATGTATTCGGCCAGGCTGCTATCACAGGAAGTGCGGGTTCATATGTAGCCAATGTAATGCTGGTTCCTGCTATTTCCCGGATCGAGCTTCTCAAGGTTGAGGCAGATCCGCTTGCACAAATTCCATTGACAAGTTTCAAACTGACAGGGATTTATATCAACAATACATACACACAACTCGGTACGGACTATACAACTAAGCCGATTTCGGCTGCTAGTATTCTAAACTATGGCAAGTCTGATGCAATTTGGACCAACGGTTCATACCCTGCACGTTTCAAAGATGAATTTACAGGAGTTACAGGCACTACAAGCTTTACACCGGCTAACAGATGGGCTTATTATGTATTGCCTGTAAAAGTGTCGGTTGCGGGAACAACCATCGACGGGGTAGACCAATCAGCGGTTCCCCATATCGTATTAAAAATAGAGGACGCATTTGCTGTCGGCCATAGCCTTGCATCTCCTGCTTATATTACTATTAAAGACCTGAAAGTAGGTGGAACACCGTTAACACAATTGGCAGCCGGAAAAGTATACACCCTGGGTGTCACTGGCACTGGTGAAGGTATTAAAATAGGAGGTGAAAATTTGTCTCCGTATCCGGAAACAAATGCTACTGAGAGCATAACGGTGAACTGTACTGTATCTCCATGGTCAAACCAGGACGTTGTTCCTGCATTTTAAATAACAGCTATTGAACTTTCACCTCAAAGGGGCCGGGGCTTACACTGCCCGGCTACTTTCGGAGAAACCAATCAAAAACCTTCAGAAGGGACGGGGAAGGGTTCCGGATATAACGGACCGGCGCCCCTCCTCTCCCGGGAGGGTTTATCATAAAGCGGTTCACGGTAACTTACCGGAAACGGACCCTGTAAAACGGTATAATAAACGATACGACAAAAAAAATAAAGCCAATAAACAAGCAAGCGGTAACGCGGTTATTGCCTGCAATTGCCTTACAAAAATAAATTATTCACATATGAAACAGCTGAAGACATTAATCCTGCTAGTTGCGTCAGTATTTTTCACAGGATGTATCGGTGATGACCTGAGTGATTGCCCACCGGATGAGAATCTGACGCTCGCATTTACCTACCTGAACTTTCCGGATCATATCAGCCGGGTGACAGTCGCGATATACAATCCGAATGGAAAGCTGGTGGAGACGGTGCAAGTTGATAAGGATGATCTGGATGCCTTCCAGGGAGTCAGGTTATACCTGCCGGCAGATGATTATACAGCTGTCTGCTGGGGAAATGCTTTTGACAATACCCAAATCAACGGGCTGACAAAGGGAGCCGATCTTAGCCGGCACGAAGTGGCTAATCCCGGTTACTTCAATTCCGCGCGCATACCGACCAACGATGCCCTGTATTACGGCACACATACCTTTACGGTAAAACCTAACACGGCCAATAGCGAAACAGTACCATTCACACCGGCTTATATCCGGCTCATCATACAAGTCAAAGGCCTGGCAAGCACCGACGCCGGCGCACCGACTTCCGGCTACCCTTATATCAGGGTGAACAACCTTGTACCTGCATACGACTATAATATGGTTACCCACGGTAACCCTACGACATACTATCCGCCGGTAACGGTAGACACGGGCAACAAACAGGCGCAGGCCACCTGCGACGTGCTGCGCTTCACGGCCGATAACCCTATCACGATAGACGTGCTGGACAACAGCACGGACAATACGGTGCTCCATACCGTAAACCTGCAGCAGTTCATAGCCGACAACAACATCGTCATCGCTGACGGCAAAGAGGTCACCATACCTATCCTTATCTCATTCGAGGGGAATGTGGTTATCGTCACGCTGCTCGAGAACTGGGGAAACATCCCTGTAGACACGCTGTAACACGAATAAAAACAAGCTACGGCACAGACCGGACACAATCATTGGAAGGTTAAAAGCCGGACAGGATATATAAAAAACAAGCATACAAAGAAAACAGGAAGCAGGAACAAAAAATAAATGAATAACGATTTAATGATTCGATCCATGCTTCATACATACAGAACGATAGAACGTAGAAGAAAAAAAGGATAAAAGGATAAAACGTATGAAAACAATCACTATTACTTTATTGCTGTTTACCATGGCGCTGTTATCCGGTTGCACCATGGATGGCGATAATCCGGTTCAGCCTGATCCGGGTCAGAACGGGGAAAAGAATGTGACCCTCGAGGTTCGCATCCCCGGCGCCCGAACACCCTCGACCTACGGCATGACCGCGGGGCAGGAAAACCAGGTGAGCCAGCTTACCGTGCTGGCCTACAAGGATATCAGCGGCACCGAAGAGCTTCAACAAATGATCGTTGCCACATCATCGGAATTCACGAGTGACGGCAGCGGCAATGTCAAGGTGACCCTGTCCATCCCTGCGGGCGATTACAGCCGCCTGGTGGTGGTCGCCAATGCCGACAGCCAGGTCGGCGCATTGGCTGCAAACAGCGCCCTGGCCGCATTGACTGCCATCGAATATACCCATGCCAGCGGACAATGGGATACCGCTACACCGGATTACATCC
>NZ_JBHSGN010000069.1:0-13316 GCF_042654545.1 Dysgonomonas termitidis | reverse complement strand
GGCCTGTATATCTGTTTCCAACTGGCATTGCCCGTATTACTGGATGAGGTGAAGAAAGTAAAGGTGAAAAGGCCTGTGGGGGAGGCGAGTTTTTAGATAAGACTATATTGATTTTACAACTTTAACCTATTCGTTTTTAATTAGTAAATAAAAAGAATAACTTTGTATTATGAACTAAAAATATTACCGGTATGGATAAAGATATTTTATATATAGAGAAAGCAAAATTGATAGAGTCTATTGTCGATATTAAAGATGTGGATGTAATCAAAAAAGTCCGGGCATTCATAAAAAAGGCTGTACCCCGTCCTGCCGTTATGACGGTAGAAGAACTGAAAGCAGAAGTACAGGAAGCGACCGGACAACTGGAGAGCGGAAAAGGAACCAGCCATGAGGACTTTGTTAAAGAAATGAAATCATGGTTGTAATCTGGTCTAATAAAGCAAAGCTCAGAGTCCGGCAGATTTTCGAATTTTATGTACAGAAAAGTTACAACGCAGCGTCAAAACTCGTTCTTGATATTGAATCCGCAGGAAATTCATTAAGTAAATTTCCTCAAATGGCTGCAATAGAACCAATTCTTTCAGAGTTGCCGAAAACCTACAGGGCATTGGTTATCAGAGATAATTATAAAGTCATATACTATATAGATAATGACAAAAATAAAATCAATATTGTCACCGTCTGGGATTGCCGGCAAGACGATAAGAAATTGAAAAATGAAGTCATAAAAAAATAAGAAGGATTTTTTATCCTTCTTATTTTTTTATATCGGTTTATTTTAGTTTATTCTGGTCAGTGTATAATATCTTATTACCAGAGAACTTATAACGGATAACAAATCCGGACAATAATAACTTCGGGGTTACAAACCCCGAAGGACGAAGATCCAAAGAAATAGAATTAAAAATTCTTATATCAAAAGCTATCGGATTGCAAATCCGGTAGGGCGAGGGAACCACAACTAACCGCCGAAAATAGCTGAAATCGTAACATAATACTTATATATGAGCACAAATAACTTATAAATACCTCCGGAACGAATATTTTACCCAAATCATATATGTATGGTTTCATAAATATACCAATATCACAACTATATGCAATCAGGTTGCGAAATAGGTAATAAACGGATAAAAATAGGTAATGATATACTATTTGCCTGCATCTACATTTATTGTTACTTTATACCGGATATAATATCCGGTACATGGAAATGCCGGAATCCTTTAGCACAGGATGGCGTTTTCTTTGTTTTGTTTACACTTATTCCGTCCGGGAGGTATTCTCTTTGTACGGGTAGGTGTTTGGATTTTTTTAATGAAATTCTATGATAAGAGCAGGCAGTTTAAGCGGATTATCCACCGTTTTTCCTACAACGCTGGCATCCATTTTTCCTCCCGGAAATTTGGAAGTTAGCCGTATTTTGTTAGAGAGAGAGAGAGAGAGAGAGAGAGAGAGAGAGAGAGAGCAGTACGCCCGCGCATAATAATAGTAAATATATACTTTTTTTTAAAGTACAATCCTTGTACAGTTTTTTCAGACTGTGCAGGGATTTTTCGTTTTTCGTCCGGGCCGTTTCGGTTCCGGACTTACCTGTTTTAAACCTTTTGAGCCGGTAATTACCTGTCTCTCTATCTATAAAAAAGTAACTCAAAAAGCAGACCTCACAGGGATGTTGGTATTAATAAAATTATGTATGAAGTATGAAGAAAAGATGTGGTGTTAATTTTATCCTGCTTATTGTTAAGCGTCGGATTTATAGTAGCGCAAACAACGAGCCTTTTACTTTACTTATATAGCACAAAAATATAAAGCTAACATGATAAAATATGAAAAACCAAACAAATAGAAGAAACAATTTTATGGCGGCAATGCTGTTGCTTATTGCTTTGTGCATTGCAACGGCGGCAACGGCGCAAACGTGGAATATCAGCGATAATTCCACATCAGGGAATAATGTTACCGCGACGTTAAGCGACGGTACTTTAACTATCGGCGGCACAGGTAATATGGCCGACTTCGATGTTTCGGCGGAAGGTAATGCCCCGTGGTATAATAGCCGTTCTGCCATACAAACGGTTGTGATAGAAAACGGCGTAACCAATATTGGCAATACCGCGTTCCGGGATTGCGCCAACCTGCAATGGATAACCATTTCCGAAGGCGTTAAAATAATAGGAGTGCGGGCATTTGAAAATTGTACTTCGCTACCGGCAGTAACTATTCCTCTTAGTGTATTAACTATTGAAAATAATGCCTTTAAAAATTGTATAGGGTTAAAGTCAATAGCCAATTTGTCTACAATCCCGCAAAGTATAAACAGTAATGTTTTCCAAGGTGTAACAATTAGCTCGATTTATCTTGCAACGCAAAAGGAAACGACCGAAACCTACAAAACTGCAAATATCTGGAAAAACTTCAAATATGTTGAGCCTTATGTTGATGTTGACGACTATTTGACCGTTGGATTGGATGGAACAGCATATTATTATGAATACTGGGACAATAATCATAGCATAATCAGACGGTTAACAGCATATGACGGGGTAAAAGATGTTATAAAAATGGTTGCCGAGTATAATCAGGAAGGTATTCCCGAAAGAATTTTATCTGAAAATATAATTCTTCTAATTGATAGGAATGATGAAAACAAATTTAATATAGCATCAATATATGGTGGTGAATACCGTTCCGTTGACAATATTGAAATAAATTTCACCACAAAATCATCAGTTAATGTCATTAATGTTAAAGCGGCAGCAAGTAAAGCGGTCAGTTCAATTCTTAATGGAATTATTAAGCACAACTCAGCTGATTATCTTCTCGCGGAAAATACAACTCCTTCCTTGATAGGACTCGTTACTACTCTTATTAATATTTCGGGAATAGATAAAGGTATGCCCGATGAGGTTAAGGCGGTTTATTACTCATTTACATGGGCTTTTTCTATGGTAAATATGGTTACGAGTTGTACTTCAGCTTTTGTTACTGTAGTCGGTGGACCCGTAACATGGACAGTGGGAGTGCCGTTGATTGCGAAGTGCTTGTGGGACATTCGTAGTGCTTATTCGGCAACTATGCAAATGGGCAACGCATTGTCAAATGTTGATTGGAGTTGGACTAAAGTCAACACAAATTGTTCTGTAACAACTATGCTAACAGGCAGCACACTTATTATTGGCGGTTGTGGCGCTTTGCATGCTTCTGATATAAACAAATATGCAGATAGAAAGAATGAGATAACGAAAGTTATAATAGAAAATGGAGTAACCTCAATCGGGAGTTCTGCCTTTTCCGGCTGCACGGGCTTAACTACATTGACTTTGGGCAGTGGTCTGACCTCGATTGGAAGCAGGGCATTTTACGGCTGTGAGAATTTATCAAGTGCCCTGAATATTCCTGCCGGAGTGACAAGCATTGGAGATTATGCTTTTGTAAACTGCAAAAAGATACCTTCGTTAGTAGTTCCGGGTTCCGTTGCTTCCGTCGGGTATGATGCTTTTCAAAATTGTGTTAACATGCAAACTGCCAAAATAGAAGCAAAGATCATTGAAGGGAGTGCCTTTTCCGGCTGCACGGGCTTAACTACATTGACTTTGGGCAGTGGTCTGACCTCGATTGGGAGTTCTGCCTTTTCCGGCTGCACGGGCTTAACTACATTGACTTTGGGCAGTGGTCTGACCTCGATTGGAAGCAGGGCATTTTCTGGTTGCACAAAATTAGGTTTGATGACGGTTAATGCTACGATACCACCTACTATTAGCAGCAATACATTCTCCGGTGTTAATACCAACATTCCTGTAATAGTACCATCTCCCAATACATATAAGGCTGCGCAATATTGGAATTTGTTTACGAATTTCCATGAATTGGGTTGGACTCCGAGTGATAATGCCGATTTATCAAGCCTGACTGTAAGTCAGGGAACCCTTTCACCGGGTTTCAACGTCAATACGACAAATTATACCGTTTCGGTGGCAAATGCAGTCAGTTCAATTGAAATTTCCACCACCGCAGCCGGTTCGTCAGCCACTGTCACCGGAACAGGGATAAAACAGTTGAATGTAGGTAATAATACCTTCAATATCGTTGTTACAGCGGAAAACGGAACAACAACGAAAACCTATACAGTGGTTGTTACACGCGCCAATCCGGCGGTATATTCCATCGGTACATCATCAAGCCCTTCTTCCGGCGGTACAACAAGCGGCAGTGGAAGCTATACGCAAGGAACATCCTGCACCGTCAGGGCAACAGCAAATACCGGTTATGACTTTGTCAACTGGACAGAGAACAGCTCCGTCGTTTCTACAAACGCGGGTTATACATTTACCGTATCGGCCGTGCGGAACCTTGTCGCCAACTTTAAACTGAAATCGTATACTGTCTCTGTTTCTGCCAATCCGTCCGCATACGGTATGGTAAGCGGCGGCGGAAATTATAATCATGGCGCGTCACGTACAGTCATGGCGACCGCGAAAACCGGTTACAGCTTTGCCAACTGGACTGAAAACGGCTCTGTCGTTTCTACAAATGCAAGCTATACATTCACCGTATCGGCTGCGCGGAACCTTGTCGCCAATTTCACAGATACGCCTGTAGTCCTTTCAGGCTTCTCGCTCAACAATGGCGACGGCATAGCCATATTCCGCACGGTGGACTTAACTTACGCATTAAGCGGCGGCATACCTACGCATTTTATGGCCAGTGAAAGACAGGATTTCAGCGGCGCATCATGGAGGGCATACGACCTGTCTGCGCTGAACTATACCTTTGCCTCGGATGAAGCGGGAACTAAAACCGTATATACGAAGCTAAAAAACAGCAGGGGGGAAACGGCAGTCCGCAATGACAATATTTACTACAAGCCTTACCATCCGGTAAACCTTGCATCCTTTACCCCGAACAACGGGCTAAAGAGCGCGGCGGTACGGACGATAAGCCTGAACCACGTCATAGGGGACGGTATGCCGACATTGTACAGTATTTCCGAAAACAGTCAGGAGGTGGGGCAAACATGGCTTCCTTACAATCATGAGCTTTCCTATATATTATCGCCGGGTAACGGCATGAAGGAACTCTTCTTCGCCGTATCGGACGGAACAAGCGTTTCGAATACCCTCTCTGCTAAAATCCTGCTGGATGAGGCAACAATCAGGTTATACCCGAATCCGGTGAAGGATATACTGAATATCGAGTTTATAAGCGGTAACCCAACGCCAACGATACGGGTACAGGTATATTCCCTTGCAGGCGCAATGCTATTGGAAAAAGATTCAGGTACGCCTGTATTCAGCATAGACCTGTCGCCCTGCCCTGCGGGAGTCCTGCTGGTAAAGGTATCGGACGGCACAAAGACAGAAATTCACCGGATTATTAAACAGTAACACACCAGAGTATGATTATGAATAGCTATAAAATAAAGGACAGGACGCCATTCCGTTTTTCCGGCAGGAAGATATATGTATATATGATGCTGTGCGTATTGCTTGCGGGCTGCGGGGGAGGAGGCGATGAGGTAGAACCTGTTCCAACCCCTACGCCAACCCCAACACCGGGGCCTGAAATCACGATAACGGCAAGTACCAAAAGCCTCAGCCTGTCTCCTGTCGGTGGTGAACAGACCTTTACTGTTACCACCAATGCAAGCGACTGGAGCGTAACGTCTTCCGAAAGCTGGCTGTCAGTAGCCAGGCAGGGGAGTAACACCGTAAAAATACAAAGTAACGCCAATCTGAATGTTTCGCGTTCGGCTGTTGTACGCTGTACAATCAGCGGGAAGAATGTTTCAGTTTCGGTGAGTGTCGCCCAGTCCAAAGTAACGGAGTTGCAAAGCGACAGCCTCGCCCTGTCCGACCTGTTCCATATAACGGGCGGTTCATCCAATTCGCTTGCCCGGCTGGGAGTAACGGTGACTGACGGTCATGTCACCATGTTGAAGCTCAAGGATAGTAACCTGAGCGGCTCTATCCCTGCAAGCCTGGGCAGGCTTACGCAATTGCGGTATTGCGACCTGAGCGGCAATGACCTGACCGGAAGCCTCCCTGCGGAAATAAGCAGCCTGACGGAGCTTGAATACCTGGACTTGTCGGACAATGCCCTGTCGGGTAACATACCTTCACTAAGCCAGTTAAAAAAACTGGTTGTGCTCGACCTGAGCGCAAATGATTTCGCAACTCTTCCGGCACTTCAAAGTCCGGATATGGAATATCTGTCCGTCCATAAAAACAAATTATCAGGGAATTTACCCGCAGGCTGGGCAGATTACAGGAAGCTGGTCTATATCGACGCCAGCGCGAACGCTTTCACGGGCGGCATTCCGGGTGGATGGTCTGCGTTAACCAACCTGAAAGCCCTGCACCTGTATGGCAATGCGTTGTCCGGATCTGTTCCCGGCTGGCTCGAATCGCTTACATACCTGAAATCACTGGGTCTGAGCCATAACAACCTGACGGGAAGTATTCCCGCAAGTCTGGGTGTATTACTTCAGTTGGAAACGCTCTGGCTATCGCAAAATAAGCTGAACGGGCAAATCCCGTCGTCCCTGCTGAATAACTCCCGTTGGAATAGCTGGGAAAGCCAGGTATGCCCGCAGCAAAGCGGCTATGGGTTTACAAACAGCACCTTGAAAACGGGTATGGTGAAGAGTGGAAGCCTCGAAGCTACAGGCTTGGGAAAGAAATTGAAAGAGGAGTATAGGAACAGGTATTAGATAGATGTAAAAAAAACAATAAGTAAGTATAGCCGGGGTTTGTACAGCTCCGGTTATATTGCCCAAAGGCAAGAGAATCGCCAAATTCCTATCCTACCGTGTAAACGGAAGAACTGCACCTTGCGACAAATAACGGGTAAACAATATCATGTACTTTATATTTAAACTCACATAATTTATCATTTTTAATGAAACAAAATAATATCCCCGATATTTTAAATTCGAGAAATGAACGTGTCATTCTTGAACTACCCAATTACTCTTATTGTCATTCATCACAAACGCAGGGAGAAAACCAATCATTCTTTTTAGGACGGCAATCGCTGTTGGATAAACTAAAGAACCTGCTTTCTACAGCAGTGAGCAAAACAGGCGTTTATCTTGTTACAGGTAATCGAGGAGTGGGAAAATCACGGCTTGTGGAAGAAGTTATAAAAAAAACTTCTATACAAAAACGCAGCATTACTAATTATATCAGTTTTCTTTTCATTGCGCTTTTTTTTACGCTTGGCTTGCAATATGCGACAAATCAGAATTGGCATATTCCTACTTGTTTTTGGTGGGTTCAAGTAGTCACCGCCATAAGTTTATTCTTTGTTACTGGCCACAAAAGTTATTTAAGAAAAAAAACAAGGCAATACGAAATACCTAACAAACTAGGTGGAATAGGGCATACTTCCGCTGCCATGTTAAAAGATTTCTTAATGTTGCCAGCCAAAACCAACCCATTTTTGAAAACACGAAATATCTCAAAGCTTGTGCTGCTTTTGCTTTTGATACAAATTTTTGCAGCACAAACCGATTTTACTCATTTTCAACTTTTTATTATTTATCTGGGAGCTGTTTCAGGTTATTATTATGTCAGATACGCTAAACAGATTTTAATTCAGGAATATCGAAAAAGTTATAATGGTAAATCTAAAGATTGGAAATACAAAAATAAAGAGACGACTTTGGCTAATGCTTTTAAACATTTGGAATGGGTTACTGTTATTGTCGTACTTATATCTATGGCGATAGTGATATCTACAATATTAAAGCATGATTGGATACGATCTTCCTTGCCATGTATATTATTCTCCTGTAAGATATGTACTAATTGGATATGGATACTATCATTAATTGGCGTTATTTTTATATGCATATTTGTATTTATTATACATACCATGGTAATATACAGAACCTTACAAGAAAACTCTATTTTTTTACAAAAATCTCCTAAAAATCCAAATGAATTATCTTACAAAGAAAAAGTGCATTCAATATTCAATAAAATATGTTTTTCTATCAAAATTACTATTCAATATTCTGTACCTCAATTAACTTCTCTTTTAGACAAAATCAACCATTACATCAAAAATTCAAACCGTGTATATCTGAAAATAAACTTTGGACACGATGTGTTAAATGAGCGTGATATGCTTCGCTTGATAGCCCGTAGCTTGACAATCGAATATAAAAATTTCCGTAAATCATGGATACATACGCTTTATTGGCGGACTTTGGCTTTGGTTGTTCTTTTGTCTGCGACACATTTGTTTTACAAAAATATATTACCAGAGATAGAAAAATCTGATTGTTATGTAACCGTTTCTAAAATATACAATACAGATGATGCAATGATGCAATACTATTCAAATGACGGTGCGCAAGTGGTAAATAACATCTTTTTACAAAAACAAAATTCAAATAATGATAATATAAATAAGCTCAATATTTATTTCAAATACACATTGTATAAAGTAGATAACACTATTGACCTAATATGTAGTTATATTGCTAATGGCCCAAATTATTTTTGGGAAAAAGATACAATAGAAATAAAGCAGTATTATAGTATCAAATACGATTGGTGGTTTATTTTCCTTATATTTTATATATTGGGCTGTTTATTATTGCGACTAAAATTTTTCACAACACCTTACACAATCAAAAGGCAGCTAAAACAACTGAATGAAAATATAACATACAGCACAGAACGGGAAATAAGCGCCAGAATTGGCGATGTCCCTCAACATAAGCCGCACTTCAGTATACGGAAAAAGCAAACGAGAATCATTGCCGACGCCCGCGAGATAGAAAAAGAATTGCAGGACATCTTAGAAAACATACAGAAGATCCCTGCATTTATGGCGCGCCCTGAATTTGTTATTGTTTTTGACGAACTCGACAAAGTGAGTCCCGAAACTCAAATCTCAGTCCAAGAAAGTGAATCCAAGCATAAGGAAGTGCTGTTTGCCTCAGATTCTACAAGGGAAAGGCAGGCGATTATTCTCAAACTGCTATCGAATATGAAGTATTTCCTTTCTACAGCCAAAGCCAAATTTATTTTTATTGCAGGACGCGAGATGTACGACATGTACCTTGCCGATATTGCAGACAGGAACAATTATTTTGGCAGTATTTTTAACGATGTGATTTTTGTACCGAGTTTCCTTACCGATGTGAAAAACAATAAAAAGCAGTTTGACATCACTACGCTGGTAGAGGAATATGTTTGCAGACACTTAATTCCCCAAGATTACCCGAATCTTGAGTACAATTTGAAAGAATACAACAAATATCTTGATGATAAGATTTATAAAGACGTTGAGGAAGAAAAGCAGCAACAAGTCAATATGAAAAAACAAAAAATCATAGCCACCTTGCAGCAGTTTATTATCTATCTTGCCCATACAAGCAAAGGAGCTCCAAAGAAAATGGTACAGATTTTTGAAAGTTTTATCAAAAGTTATGAGAATGAACAATTAAACAACAGATATTTGGATGTAAAACAGTTTAGAAGAACAAAGCTCTATCTGAATTTCGACTATTATGATCAATATACGATTGGAATGACCTCTTATTTGATGACGCCTGTTTTCAATCGCTTGTCTGATGCCAATATTCAGGAACACAGCGATAAGCTGCTTGTTTCTACGCTACATTTTGTCGACTATATGATGAAGTTTCACAATCAGAACTTTTCGTGGCGCAGTATCGATATTTCCCCCGAATTAATCGAAGTCAATCGTTCGCCAGAGCTTAAAGCAATTGTTAACGATATTGTAACGCTTTTTGAACAGATACATTTTCACAAGCCCATAATCAGTTTATACGAATTTAAGTTTGATGCGCTATTGACGCAGGAAATATTTTTCCTTTCCAAAATGGACGAGCGTTTTTCAGCGCAATTCAACTTTTCGCTCGACGAATCGTTGGTTTTGAAAGAGTATTACAAAAAGTTATTGAAAGAAAAACAGACAGAATACGAAAAGTATAAAACATATGGCGAAGATTATGTGAGTTCTATTGCCTCTTTGCAGATTGTTCTCGGCGATTTGCACTTTTTAGACGACGAACTTGATGTAGCTGCGCTTTATTATAAAGACGGCTTATATCTGCTTCAAAAACAGTTAGAAAAAGACCAAGAAAAAGAAAACCTCGAAATCTTCTATCTTTTCATACGCAATCAGCTGAAACTGGCATACCTTTATGAAAAACGCAACCAATCCGATTTTGCTTATTTGCTTTATGGCGAGTTAACAAAGCTGGTGATTAAATACCGCAATTTTGATCTTGAAAAATATGGAATCAGCATACGAAAAGACGGTAAGGATTTTATAATGGTGAAACATAGTGAAAGCGGGAAAACAGAACCATACGATAAAAACATAGAAACACCTAAATATGTAAGAAGCGATATTCCAATATACGATGAACGTAATAAAGCCAAAATTTGCCCAATGAAATTTAAGGAACTTACTCCAATAACGCAGCAGATAATGTTTAAAAATATGACATTCGAGGGCTTGCAACTGCTTTATTTGCCTTTACTTGCTAAATTACAGATTTTAGAAAAATGTTCTTTGGTGGGTATTCTTGCAAAAGATATTCAGTTAATAGAAGACGAATTTGAGTTTCTTACCCGCACAATCAACCACAGTGAAGTGAAAATTCTTACTGCCGATTTTTATTCAAAAATGGGCGATATTTTGTTTTATAAAAATAAAGTTTTCAGTTCGCCCAAAGAAAAACCAAAAAAAATAGGCAGTAAAAAGATAGATATTTCCCATTATGCCTGTCTTTACTATAAAAAGGCATTTATTGCATTGACCGTGAAAACAGGGGAAGAAGAAATAGAGAAAGTAAAATTTAAAGAAAAAACGATATTGCAAATTCTACAAGACTCCTCATTTAATAAAGCCGAATATATTGATAGTAAATTAAGTACAAGATACCGTTCTATGATGGCTCGAGTATTGTCTAATTTGGGTGATGTGTATTTTCAAGCAAAGAAAGGACAATGTGAATCTTGCGAGTTATATAAAAAGAACTGTCCTTTTTGGATAGCAAGTGACCCAGAGGATAGTAAAAAAAATAAAGAAAATGAAGGCTTTTGGTATCATTGGTGGGAGTTTATAGATTCTAAAAAGGAAGACAAAACAAAGGAATTTATAGCGCATATTTATAACAATAAGAATAACAATATTTTTAACAATATTTTCAACAATGGTAAGAAGTTAAAATTAAGCAATATCGAGCTTTCGCTATTCTTTTATTCATTATCTGCGAAATATTATAAAAAAGCCAATCAGCACAAGCATTATGCCTTTCAAGTTGCAAAAATATTAAACTGCTTAAAATATTGTTTGCGATATAGTATACACAAGACCAAAATAACAAAATTTTTAAACTGTAAAGACTGTCAAGACTGTAAAAAGGAAATTATATTAAAAGCGCTCACAAGAAAAGCAATACGCTCGCTCTATCTAGCATACGATAGCCTGAATATGTTTGATATAAATAAACGCAAAGAAGATTTTGACAGGTTTAGCGAATCATACAACAATAGAAATACATCTTTGCACTATATTCAAGTGGACAGCGAAGTAAGCCGCATTCGTACCATTGTCAAGGAATTAGAATTGGAATTAGTTAAAGATAATCCTGATGAAAAAGTTAAGACTGTAGAAAAAATATATACTCAATATATAACTTCGCCATATCATACAAATTACAGCGTTTCGGCTCGCATCCATAGATTAAGGATGAAAGACCGATTGAATCGTGAGGCGTATGAGATAATGATAAATGAAACTTCTAATAAAAAGGATAATATGTATTGTCAAATTTTGGGGATATTGACAAAAGAACAATCGAAAGAAACGATTTTTAGCAATATCGTATTTTCACAAGATTGTAAAAACAAGTTTTTTACAGTGCTTGAAATGTTGATAGCAGATTCAATTTTCTGTCTTGACGAGATATTGCGCTTAATCAAAACGGCAGGAGATTCTTATTTGTTTAACCACAGTTTTTTTGCTTCAATATACGATAGACTGGCAATTTGGACTTCAAGATATGAAGCATTGCTAATTATAAACGATTATTATTGCAGTGATAAAAGTGATAAAGATATAGAGAATCTGCCGAAAAAATTTGAGGAAGCTGAAAAGAACTTTCCAAAATTCGAAAACAACGGATATTTATCGGAACATACAAATGCAATCAGGAATGTTTTTAAGAATATGCAAATAAATAATCACTTGCAAAAGTTTTTAGGAAGCGATTTTAAGGAACAGTTGTCAGGCCACTATTATAGGGAACAGGCACTCGCGCACTATCATCAAACAATAGACACTCACAATGGCGGGCGTTCCTATCTGAATATCCTTGAGCAAATGTACTTTATCAAAGGCGATTATGATGATGTAACAAGCCATTTCAATGTGGCATTGGAACGTTTTCTTGTAAACAATTCAAATGAATTCCAGAAAAGGATGAAAGATCTGAAAGATAAAGGCAAAAACTCAACAGCGTATGATGTAGATAATTACTTTGAGAAACCATAAATATTACTGACGGAACAAATTCAGCTTTTTTATTTTCATAGTACAAAACTGAAACGCACTTTTTATTAATAAAAATAGTCTTGCATATTCTTTCTTTACGGAATGATACTATATTTGGTAGCCCAAACGCCGGTTTAGCTCAGTTGGCAGAGCAGCGCATTCGTAATGCGCAGGTCTGGGGTTCAAGTCCCCAAACCGGCTCGATATTGTTTTGATTCTTTCCTGTCTTCAATTATTCCTGTAACTACGAAAAGTTTTTAAGATGTAAATAAGTCCGGGTTAGTTTATTGATACACTGGTAAGTGATTGAGTAAATTTGGATAATTAGCAAATTTGAATATTAGCAGATTAGCAAATTTAATGAGTCAATGAGATGATGTGCCGATGTGCCAATGTTTTTAAATGAAAAGTGAAGAATATTTTTGGCTTCGGCGATTCATAATTCAATTCACTTATCACTTAGCAGATGTCAATATTAGCAGATTAGCAAATGTTTTAAAAAAACAAGAATTACCAATTAACAAATAGCGTATGTCAGTATTCAGTATTATATATTCGGACTTTAATGAGGCGCGGCTTTCTTTGAAAGAATGGTTTTTCTGCCGCAGGCAGGCTATCAGGATGGATATTGCCATCAGCCTTGCCGATATGAAGCAAAAGGGATGGAACAGGCAGTTTATAGTTATGCTGATGAGCCTGCCGGCAGGTGACAGGCTGGTATCCATACACAGGGATAAGTTCCTGGAATACCAACGGGCAGGCTTGCT
>NZ_JBHSGN010000068.1:0-48885 GCF_042654545.1 Dysgonomonas termitidis | reverse complement strand
CAAAGTTAAGGGATTGACCTTTTTTATTGGATAATTCTATAAATAGCAACTTGAATTAATAAGTAAAAAGTCGACAGGAGAAAAACAAGAAAAAGTCGTTAGTTTGTGTCAGGTTTGTCAGATTTTTATGTAGTGCCCTTTGTGTAAACCTTTGTGGTAAGGAGTTTTTAATCATTAAGTACACAAAAAGAAATCACAAAGGGCACAAAGGTGGAAAAATCCGTTACGTTTGTTACTTTTTTGAAATAGTTACGAGTTTGCCTCGCCTTCGCTTCGGCGAATGTTATTTCTGCGCCCTTCGGGCAGTTACAAGTTACGGGTTGATGACTGTTTACTACTGACTGTTCACTGAAAGGTGTCAGGTTTTAACCAAATACAGTCAACGAATGTGAATACGGTGATAAATCATGAATTGGACTTTGCGCCTTTGCATTTCTGCGTGAGAATACCGTTAACTGCTAAGCATTGATGTTACCTGAAACCTTGCCGATTTTCGTGCGTTTACCTTAAAAAGGTATTGCATCTATCGGATATAAAGAAAGAAAAATGTATTTTTGTACTCGTTTCTTAGAAAATACGAAAACAAGATATGATTGACAAGATTAACCAGTTGTTGTCCGAAATAGACAACCTGAAAGCCGCTAAAGCAGAAGAAATAGAAGCTCTGCGTATTAAATATCTGAGTAAGAAAGGTGAAGTTTCAATGTTGATGAACGACTTCCGCAATGTTGCTGCTGAACAAAAGCGCGAGGTAGGTATGAGACTAAATGAGCTAAAGGAAAAGGCTCAGGAGAAAATCAACCTTTTGAAAGAATCGTTAGAAAACTCACAGACAGGTGATTTATCTATCGATCTTACCCGCACAGCTGCACCGGTAGCATTAGGCACCCGTCATCCCTTATCAATCGTTAAGAAAGAGATCTGTGATATATTCCGCCGCCTTGGTTTCTCCATTGCCGAAGGGCCGGAGATAGAAGACGACTGGCACGTATTTTCATCGCTCAACTTTGCCGAAGACCACCCGGCACGTGATATGCAGGATACATTCTTCATAGCCCGCAGTCCCGAGATAGTGCTCCGCACACATACCTCATCCGTGCAAACCCGCGTGATGGAGAAACAACAACCTCCTATCCGCATCATCTGCCCGGGACGAGTTTACCGCAACGAGGCCATATCGTATCGCGCACACTGCTTTTTCCATCAGGTAGAAGCATTATATATAGATAAAAACGTTTCATTTGCCGATCTCAAGCAGGCGCTACTCTTCTTTGCCAAGGAAATGTTCGGTGCAGACACCAAAATCCGTTTGCGTCCGTCTTACTTCCCCTTCACTGAACCAAGTGCCGAAATGGATATATCGTGTAATATCTGTGGAGGCAAAGGCTGTCCTTTCTGTAAGCACACAGGCTGGGTAGAAATACTTGGTTGCGGCATGGTAGACCCGAATGTGCTGGAGAATTGCGGCATCGACAGTAAAGTATATACAGGCTATGCCCTTGGCATGGGAATAGAACGTATCACGAATCTCAAATACAGGGTAAAAGACCTGCGGATGTTCTCAGAAAACGACAAACGTTTCCTGGAGCAATTTGAGAGTGCACATTAATTAAAAAGCGAAAAGTGAAAAATAAGGTGGTAATTATCTTATTTTTCACTTTTCCCTTCTTTTCCTATTCTATTGTCAGGTTCCGGTCTTTCGGATACTTCACCTTATATCTGAGTTCCAATTCTTTCTTTGCCGACGGGTTCAATTCCATTTTCCATTTCACCTCCCCCGTATCGGTATTCAAATCTCCTCCCGATAGGTTCTCCGCATTCACCTCTATCTCGGTGGTAGTAGATACAGGTATCTGGTCGAGTACAACAAATTTGATCGGCTGGCTTTTGTTATTCCTCACACTAATTTTCCATGCCCGTGTATCTTCTTTCTTAGACCCTAAAAATTTCTTCGTATTAAAGTCCTTTACCTTATCGCGGCTGACCAGAATATTCTTATCGCGTCCAAGGGATATGCTTAAGGTATCTGAGACATAACGTGTATCAAGTATCGTTTTACCTATATATGTATTTTCAAAGAAAATATTTGCCTCACCCTCCAGCAAATTGTACTTTTCCCAGTCGGTAATATTTGCCAGAAGGAAAGCATCTTTATTAATTTTCGGGATCGCAAAATATTCATAATCGGCAGGCAGTTCGTAACGGTCTACCTCTACAATCGTATTTTTGTTATCAGACTTGACTGTATAAGGTATTTTAATTTCGAACTCCACCGCTGTCTGGTTTTCCACCTGAACTATAGGCATTGCGATATCTTTTCTTATAAATACCGGAGCAGGAGAAGCGGGCTTAGCTTCGGCTCGGACTCCGGCCACAGCACCTGTAAGTTCTTTCTTAACAGCACCATAACCGACTACCACTACCTCATCCAGCATTTTGGAATCTTCCTGCATATATACAGTCATATTAGAACCAGTGATGGGTAGAGTCTGCGACACCATGCCCACATACGAGAACACCAAATCTTTGCCGTTTTGAGGGATTACAAGCGAAAAACGGCCGTCGAGGTCTGTAACCGTGCCTATAGTCGTACCTTTCACTACTACAGATACTCCGATAAGCGGCTCGCCGGAGTTTTCAAGCACAACACCACTTACCTGATTATTATCTATACGGGTATCGTAACGCGGAGGAGCTGTATAATAATTCAGCAAATATGTTTTAAGCTTGGGCACTACGTTTCCCTGATTCGGGTCGGCCGACGATATTTTCAATTTCACATCCTTCCATTCTTCCTGTGTATTCTGATGGATATTGGCCTTATATACCAGCTGTACCGGTTTATCTATGCTGATAGCCCGCACGTCATATGCCGGATACCAGCCTGCATTTTTCACATAATACATAAGTTCCATATTGGCCCTGGTAGCTCTTTTGCAATCCACTTCCACCACGACTTCCCCTATCGGAGTACGTTTGGTTGTGTTTCCATCTTGCCTGCCCTCGCTGAGAATTGCTTTTTTTTCGGCTTCCAAAGCTTGGATACGATTCGATATTTCGAGGTCTTTTACTTTCAGGGCCGTCATACGTTCCCTATAGTAATTTGCTGTTTCTTTTAATGTCAGGAGGCTGACGCCTGTATTAGAACCGCCAATCTTCTTGTTTTCTTCCAAAAATTTCAGTTCATCCTGGATCACTGTTTTGGATATTTGTTCCGAAGCGAGTTTGTCACTTATATCTTTTACCTGCTGGTCGGCAGTTTTTGATACCACCGGTTTTTTCAGACTATCCAGAAAGCCCGACTGATGGTTTACGGAGACGACCATCACTTCCCCATCCATTTTTACCTGTACACTTTTAGCGTCAATATAGGGGGAAAGGTTTGTAAACCTTATTTTGGTCTTGCCCGGCAGCAGATCGACAGTCTTTTTTCTTAAAACCTGTGCGCCATTGATAAAAACCGTAACTTCGGATACATCCGTTTTTAAGACCAACTCCTTTTGCTCCTGTGCAGCAAGGGGTAAAATGGATAAAAGCAGTGTAAGGATCGATAAAAGTAAATGTTTCAGCATGATATATAGATTTAAATTAGTAATCTAATATAGAAGCAAGCACAAGCGAAAATAGGAAAAGATAAAGAATTGCTAAAATTTTTCCTGACTAAAATTTCCTGGAGGAAAACCTATCACGCACTACTATGTAATATAAAAACAGGATTCGGGCTTACCAAACGAATCCTGTCCTGCTATTGATAACTAATTATGCCAATCAGTAGCTGAAATTATTATTGCCGTATAAAATTGCTGGATTTTTTTCTAACGCGCCAGCCGGCTTATATTTGGCTCTGCCGATTTACGCTTCGCTCCAATTCATTTTGCCTTGATGCAAAACGAAACAAAAAATCAAGGCTGCATCCCCCGGCGACCCAAAACCGCAGCTTCGGTGGGGCAAAATGTTTGCTACGCAACACACAGACGGGACGTCTGCGCGAGCGGGCGCTTTACGGATTGGGTACCCCGCCTGCGGGACGAGGCCGGAATCGCGATGCGGCGACAAGACAGAGACTCTTCATGCTCTGGCCATATATGCATCAGCCGACTCGTAACTTGTAACTGCCCGCAGGGCGTAGTAACCTGTAACTAAAAACAGAACGTTAAAATCCAACTATTTAATCTCTTTAATAACCCGCAGAATGATTTATAATATTTCTTTTTGTTTATCTCTATACATAGAAGCTGTATACGGGAAGGTTCTTTGAAATGATTGTACTAAAATTTTATTGTGGTGTTTTGATAACCGAGAATGTAACAAATAGAAAAGTTAGAAAAAACTGTTACATCTGTTACTTTTTAACTATATAATGAAAATAAAGGTTAATTCAATGAGGGTTTCCATTGCTTTATAGTTAAACCCTTTTTGTATATATATTGGAGATGTTACTTTTTGCGAGTAATAGTAACATGAACTAATAGATAAGCCTTTCATTTATATATACCCGATTTTCGGAAAAATCAGTTTTTATAAGTATTTTTGCTTACGGAATTTAGAAACTAAGGTCACCGGCCTGGTTGTTATTTTGTAAGTGTAACAACAATAGTTGGTTATGGCTGAATAGCTTAATGATAAATATTTTACAATACTTATTTACTAAAAAAACGAGTAATTCTATTTCACGAAAGATATGACAACATTCGATAAAGCGGTTGAATTGCTACCTGCCAAAGGTTATCTGAATATGGAGATACCAAAAGGAATCGATCTGATAGAGGAGATCAACCGTATGCGGAAAGAGAAGAATGCTATTATTCTCGCGCACTACTATCAGACTGGCGATATTCAGGATATTGCCGACTTTTTAGGCGATAGCCTGCAACTGGCGCGTGCAGCCGAAAAAACGGATGCAGACATGATTGTATTTTGCGGTGTTCATTTTATGGCAGAAACTGCGAAAATTCTTAATCCAACCAAGAAAGTCGTATTACCCGATTTACTGGCTGGCTGTTCTTTGGCCGATTCCTGTTCGGGCGAAGGCTTGAGGGAGTTGAAAAAGAAGCATCCCGGAGCAATCGTGGTAAGCTATATTAACTGCGATTCGGGAGTAAAAGCCGAAAGCGACATTATAGTAACCTCATCCAATGCCGAGCATATAATAAATTCGTTACCTGAGGAACAAAAAATAATTTTTGCTCCTGATAAAAATCTCGGACGCTACATCAACCAGGTAACGGGCCGTGACATGATACTTTGGGATGGTGCCTGTATTGTGCATGAAGCATTTTCACTGGAACGGATAGCAGAGCAAATGCTCAATCATCCGAAAGCGAAGTTGATAGCGCACCCGGAAGCTCAGAAACCGGTATTGCAGGTTGCACACTATATTGGTTCTACCGCCAACCTGTTGAACTATGTCGTAAACGATGCGGCGGAAGAATTTATAGTAGCCACAGAAGAAGGTATATTGCATGAGATGCGTAAACGGGCGCCCGGAAAGAAACTTATTCCGGCACTTACTATCGATGATAAATGTAATTGCAGTGAATGCCATTTTATGAAACTGAATACAATGGAAAAATTGTATCTGTGTATGAAGTATGAGCTTCCTGAAATCCTGATGGATGAAGAAATTCGAATTAAAGCCCTGCGTCCGATAAATAAGATGCTGGAACTTTCGAAAGCAATTAAATAGATAATAGGAAATTAAGAATTAAGAATGAAAAATGGCACAGATGCTTAGTAATTCATAATTCTTCATTTATAATTTTTTAATTTATAGAATGATATATACAGATGTTCTGGTAATCGGCTCTGGCATATCCGGACTCTCTTATGCGATGAAAATAGCGCAGCAGAAGCCCGGAGCCAAAGTTGCGGTTATAACCAAATCGGATGATGAAGAGTCGAATACAAAGTATGCCCAGGGTGGTGTAGCTGTAGTAACAGACTTCACAAAAGACAGTTTCGAAAAACATATTGAAGATACCCTGCGTGCCGGAGACGGATTATGCAAGAGAGAAGCTGTGGAAGCAGTGGTAACAGAAGGCCCTGAGCGTATCCGCGAAATAGTGGAGTGGGGGGCTAACTTCGATAAAAATGAGTTTCAGACGTACGATCTGGGACGTGAGGGCGGCCATACGGAAAACCGTGTAGTGCATTATAAAGATATTACCGGAGCGGAAATAGAGAGGGCCCTATTGAAAGCTATCGAGCGGCTGCCGAATGTGGAACTGCTTAATCACCACTATGTGATAGACCTTATTACTGAACATCATATACCCGGTGAATCATTCGATAAATATAACCTGAATTGTTATGGGGCTTACGTTCTTGACCTGAAGACGCAACGCATAAAGAAGATGTCGGCCAAGATAACACTTATGGCGACGGGCGGTTGCGGGCATGTATATAAGAATACAACCAATCCGATAATTGCTACGGGTGATGGCATAGGTCTGGCGCACAGGGCAAAGGCAAGGATCAGCAATATGCAGTTCATCCAGTTTCATCCGACTGCGTTTTACAGTCTCACCACCGGACAATTGCCCTTGATTTCGGAAGCTGTGAGAGGATTCGGGGCAAAGTTGTGTACAGCATCCGGCGAACCCTTTATGCACAAATACGATGACCGGGAAGAGCTTGCCTCACGCGATATTGTAGCCCGTGCTATCGATAGCGAAATGAAGCTGAGGGGAGATGATTATGTATGCCTCGATTGCCGCCATCTCGATCAGCGTAAGTTTATGGAACATTTCCCCAATATTTACAAGCAGTGCAAAGATGCGGGACTGGATATGTTCAGGGATCTGATCCCGGTTGTTCCAGCCAGTCATTACCTGTGCGGAGGTATTGATGTAGACTTATTCGGACAAAGTACGATTAAAAATATGTTTGCCGTGGGCGAATGTTCCAATACGGGATTGCATGGAGCGAACCGCCTGGCATCAAATTCCCTGCTTGAAGCATTGGTATTCGGTCATCGTGCAGCCGTAAAAACGCTGGAACGACTCAGTGAAGACAATTTTAACTATGAACAACTTCTTAAAATTCCGGAATGGGATCAGGAAGGAATGAAAGTAAACGAAGAAATGGTCCTGCTGAATTATCTGCGCAAGGAATTGCAGACCCTGATGAGTGATCTGGTAGGTATTGTTCGCAGTAACAGACGCCTAAAGCTGGCAAAGCAAAAAGAAGAAGAGATATATAAGTCGGTGAAAGAAATATATAACTTTTCCATTTTGTCGCCACAGTTATCAGAATTGCGGAATCTGGTCAGTGTCGCATTCCTGATTATAGCCCAGAGTATGGAACAAACAGAAAACAGAGGTACATTTTATAATAAAGATTTGGATAAAAAATGAAAAGACCGTCTTATGTAACAGATGAAAGGCTATATCATTTTATAGATGAAGCCATAAAAGAAGATATAGGCGACGGCGACCACTCCACATTGGCCAGTGTTCCTGCCGATCTGCAGCGAAGAGCCCGTCTGCTTATCAAGCATGACTGTATTCTGGCAGGGGTGGACCTTGCACAGGAAATATTCCATTATTATGATAAGAGCCTGAAAATAGAAGTATATAAGAATGACGGAGATAGCGTAAAAGAAGGCGATATTGCTTTCATCGTATCCGGCTCGGCCCGTTCCATTCTTACAATGGAGCGATTGGTGCTGAATTGCATGCAACGGATGAGCGGTATAGCTACTTATACACACGAAATGGTGGAGCTATTGGCCGATACCAATACCCGCATACTCGATACCCGCAAAACATCCCCGATTTTTCGCATGTGCGAGAAATGGGCAGTGTATATCGGCGGGGGAAAGAATCACCGTTACGGGCTTTTTGATATGGTAATGCTGAAAGACAATCATAACGATTATGCCGGAAGTATTACCAACGCCGTGCAAGCTACAGTAAAATATCTGAAAGAGATAGGAAAAGATCTGCAAATAGAAGTGGAGACCCGTAACCTGAAAGAAGTGGAAGAAGCGTTGGCAACCAAAGCCGTGGATGTGATTATGCTCGACAATATGTCCATCTTTGAAATGGCTGCCGCCGTACAACTCATCAATGGCGCTGTTAAAGTAGAAGCATCAGGCGGAATTACGAAAGAATCTGTGCATGCAATAGCTGAAACGGGCGTGGATTACATTTCATCGGGGGCAATAATATATGCTGCTCCGAATATAGATTTGAGCCTGAAAGCTTTTTGATTGAATCTTGTAAAATGAAATAAGAAAGGAGAAGTTAGACCAACCTCTCCTTTTCACATCTTCTTATTTGGTTTTGTCTTGTTTCTTTGTGGTTATCAGTATCACACCGTTTTTCGCTGCGGGACCATATATAGATACGGTCGCGTCGTCTTTAAGTACGCTGATGCTTTCTATATCGTTGGGCTTCACATCCTGAATGCTCTTTACTTTCTTTCCATCAATGAAATAGATAGGTGTATTGTCACCTGATGAAAGGTCCAGTCCCCTTATATAAACAGGGTTTTGACTTCGGTTTATACTATCCTTCTTGACTGATTTATGTAATCTTCCTATAACGGCAGGTGCAGGGTTATTATCCCAGGTGATACTATCCTTTTTGATTGATTTTGCCGATACTATCTTTATATCCTGTATCGTCTTTGCTTCCTGTTCCGGATGTTTCTTCACATATTCCTTTGTTTTGATATGGATAACTCCTTGTTTTGTGTCTTCTCCATACATCTCTGCCGCGAGAGCATCTTTAAGTACCGAAACAGACTCTACATCAGCAGGATTAATGCTTTTTATCTTTGCTTTATCCGATTTTTTGCCATCAATAAAAATTACGGGATCTGCGTCTCCTCCGGTCATGGTATATACCCCTCTGACCTCTATTTTTGTATTGCCTTTATCCGTGCTGATAGAGTCATATCTCATCTTTACAATTCCCTTCCTGGTCGTTAATGTGGCAGAGTCGGTTCGCAGGATGTTTTCTTTTTTATCCAATATACCATATCCAAGAACGAGTATGGAATCATCAGGAACAGTATTGGGCACATATGTCTGGTCGAATACATAGCGGGGCTCTGACGACGCCCACAAGAATAATCCGAAGATAGGAATGATGGCTAAAACTATAGACCTCTTCCATGGCGAACTCTTAGCTTTTTTTATCATGGATAAACGATTTAAGGGTTTGGAATAATTGAATGAATTGGAAAACGAGAATACGGGCCCCTGAAACTTCTGGTTGATTAATACAGCCTGATAAAGGGCGGGGGAAACTCCTGAGTCTATCACAGCCTTGTCTGCAAGGAACTCATGGTTTTCTTTTAATAACTTTACATATATCCAGGCCAACGGATTGAACCATTGCAACAACAGGATACATTCGCCGCAAAGGAGGTCAACCCAATGCTTTTGGCTTATATGGGTTATTTCATGTTTGAGTATAAGGTCTTTTTCTATCAGGCTCAGATTATTTGTATTGACTAATATATAGTTCAATACGGTAAAAGGAGAATTTATATCAGTGCTTTCTATCACTTTAAAACCTTTGCTACTGGATTTTACACCGCTTTTAACCAGTTTCCGGAGTTTTACATACACATACATATTCCGCCCGATCAGTACCAATGTGCCGATCAGGTACAGAACCGATAATATGATCCAGATATTGATGTCCGGGGAAGGTGTCGCAGGCACAGTTTCTAAGGTCGTTTCTATACTTTGCACAACAGAGACGGGAATAACCACCTCATAGGTATATTTAATTGCCGGAATAATCAGCGATGCCACAAAGCCGGATAACAGAAACAGCCTGTTGAAACGGAAGAATGTAGCCGGCCGCAGAAAAAGAGAGTATATAATAAGGAATATACCGAGGCATATGCCGGTTTTTGCTATATAAATGATAAATGCTTCCATGACTACCTGGTTTTATCAGTTTCCTCTTCGAGTGCTTTGCGTGTTTCATCCAGTATTTCATCCATTTGTTCGATGGAGAGGTTGGTTTCTTTGGCAAAAAATGAAACCATAGATGAGAAGGAGCCGTTAAAATAGTCCTTTACAAATCCGAATAATTGTTTCTTGGAATAATTCTCTTTCGATACCAAAGCCCTATATATGTTCACACGTCCTTCACTGCGGTGCGATACAAAATCTTTACCCTCCAGAATAGTCAGCACTGTGGCTATTGTTGTCCTTGCCGGTTTATTTCCGGTAAATCCTTTCAGTATATCCTGCACTGTGCCTTCTTCCATTGTCCACAGTATCTGCATTATTTGTTCTTCAGCTTTAGTCAGTTGCATATTGTTTTTTGTTGTTATTGGACAAATGTATGTCTATTTTTTTAGACACGCAAGGCTTTTGGACTATTTTTTTAGACATAAATGTTTCTTTACTTCGAATAGAAGTTAATAATCAAATTATTAACTGTTTTTTACTGTTCTGGAGTATTGAAGTAAAGGATTTCAGTAAAGGATATTTATAGTCGTTAAAACATAATAATATTAAGAACTGTCATCTTCGTTAACTATTTTATTTCTATTTTTGTATGATTAGATATATCGGATAGTATAAATGAAGAGAATATTCCTTGTTGGGTATATGGGTGCCGGGAAAACCACTGCCGGAAAAGAACTAGCTAAAGTTCTGGAACTTGAATTTATAGATTTAGACCACTTTATACAAGCGCGGTATCAGAAAACTGTGAGCCAGTTGTTTCAGGATATTGGCGAAAGAGAATTCCGCAAGATAGAGAGCAGTGTACTGAAAGAAGTTGGCGAATTTGAAAATGTAGTTATTTCTACAGGAGGCGGTACTCCATGTTTCTTTGATAATATGGAGTATATGAATAAGGCCGGAACTACGGTATATCTGAATGCTGCGCCTGAGGCACTCGCTGTACGGTTAAACACATGTAAGGAAAAACGCCCTCTTATAAAGGATAAGAATGAAGAGGAACTTCTCGACTTTATAGTGCAAAGCCTAGAAAAAAGGAATCCGTATTACACTCAGGCTCAAATTATATTCGAAACGGAAGAACTTGTAAATCGTGAAGATGTTAATAAATATGTTCAGCTACTAATTAATAAATTATGAAATCCAATCTATCGAGGAAGTTTTTAACAGGCGTGATAATACTTGCGTCAGTTGTTTCTGTTGTTGCTCAGGATAAGCAATACACACTGAATGAAGATAAATCGCAGGTTTCATTGATTGTAGATTCGAAGCAGACCAAATATACAGTTGCCGATATCCAATACAATAAACGGGGAACAGCCCTGTTGGAAGCAAAATTGTACACACTCGGCATCAATATGGACACTATAGGCTCCTGGTCGGGCCTGTCTGACAAAGATAAGATATGGAAGTTAAACATAAGTGTGCCTCAGGCCAAAGGGTTTTTTGTCCGTTTCGATGACCTTTATTTACCCGAAGGAGCAAAGTTATATGTCTACAATAAGAACAATACGACAGATGCAGTAGTATATAATCATGGAGATAATCCTGATGGTGGCGCATACTCGATAGAAAACCTGAAGGGAGACAATGTCGTATTGGAATATGTTGCACCGGGAAGAGTAGTGGAAACACCCCGTATACTTTTATCCGATGTAGGATATAAATATACAAATGGCAATGGAGAACATGCCGATTTTGGTGAATCCGCGTCTTGTATGATTAATGTTAATTGCCCTGATGCTGAGAATTGGCAATACCAAAAGAAAGGCGTGGTCTTGTTAAGGATGGTTAAAAGCAGTAATACCTATTTATGCTCGGGAACACTTATTAATAATACCAACAATGATAAAACGCCGTATTTGCTTACAGCAGACCATTGTTTTGAAAATATGACTGTAGCCCAAATCCAGAGTAACACATCATTCATTTTTGAATATGAATATCCTACCTGTGAGATGGGAACAGACGCGCAGCCTCCAAAATATAAGTATCACAAGGGTTCGGAAGTAATGGTACTTAATCCGATAAGCGGAGGAAGCGACGGAGCATTGCTCAGGCTTACGGGAAATATACCCGACGATTGGGATGTATATTTCAATGGCTGGGACAGAGAAAATAAAGCGAGTAGTAGCGGTGCCATAATTCACCATCCGGAGGGAGATGTGAAGAAAATATCATTTTATGAAAAGGAATTGGCCACGGGTACATGGAATGGCTCAGCAACAAATGCGCATTGGGTGGTTACTTATGCAAAAGGGGCAACCCAGCGTGGTTCGTCGGGCAGTCCTGTTTTTAATTCGTCGGGGTTGATAATAGGCACGCTGACAGGAGGTGAAAACATCTCTTGTGATTTATCAAAGCCTGACCTTTATGGAAAGATGTGGTATCATTGGGATCAATATGCAGATGTAAACAAGCATATGAGTAAGTATTTAGACCCCACAAATAAAGGAGTAACCAAGCTTGCCGGACTGAACAACAATGATGGTATAGAAAAAAATATTGTATTGGATAATAATGATCTCTCTATGATTCTGAATGCAACGACTGAAGTAACAATTCTTGATGGAAATGGTGATTATACTGTTTCATCGTCTAACAGTAATATCGTGTCGGCAGAATTAAATAGTAATAAGGTTATAATTAAGGCTCTAAATTTTGGTTCTGCAACAGTTAATGTTACGGATAAGAAAAATAAGACAGCCAGAATAACAGTTTCAGTGGTAAGTACAGTGAAATACGCTATAACCGGGACAAAAACCCTTACAGTAACCCTTAATAAAGAGGACGATTCTATTAATCGGGTACGGATAATCAATCTGAACGGCGATACGGTCATTGATAAAAAAGGCCTTGATGCAAAAGAGGAGCCAATAGATATAAGTATTTTGCCAAGGGACACATATATCATACAAACTATAACCAAAAACGGGACAAAGAAAGCAGAGAAAATAACATGGTAAAGATAAAATCGGTATATGTTTGCAGCAATTGCGGCAATGATTCACCCAAATGGCTGGGTAAATGCCCTGTTTGCGGCGAATGGAATACTTATGTGGAAGAAATAATAAGTAAGGAGAAGTCTCCGGCAAAAAGCGGCTTACATATATTCGATACCACTAAGGCTAAGCCTTTACTTCTGAAAGATGTACAGACAGGTGAAGAACCACGTATAGACTTGCGCGACGGGGAACTCAACCGTGTACTCGGGGGAGGGCTTGTTCCCGGCTCGCTGGTATTGATAGGAGGGGAGCCCGGTATCGGAAAATCGACTTTAATATTGCAGACCGTATTAGGCCTGAACGAAATAAAAACGTTATACATCTCAGGTGAAGAAAGCGCTCGTCAGTTAAAACTTAGGGCCGACCGCATCAATTCCAATAGCGAGAATTGCTTTATTGTCTGCGAAACCAATCTGGAACAGATATTCGTACATATACAGAATCTGAATCCCGATTTCGTTATTATCGATTCCATTCAGACTGTTTTTACTGACTCAGTGGAATCATCGCCGGGTAGCGTATCGCAGGTACGCGAATGTTCCGCCGCGATACTTAAGTTTGCAAAAGAAACAAATACACCTGTGGTACTGATAGGGCATATCAATAAAGAAGGCAGTATAGCCGGACCAAAGGTATTGGAACATATCGTTGATACTGTACTCCAGTTCGAAGGTGACCAACACTATATGTACCGTATCCTGCGCAGTATTAAAAACCGTTTTGGCAGCACTGCCGAACTGGGTATTTATGAGATGCGTCAAAATGGATTGCGTGAAGTAAGTAATCCGTCAGAGCTATTGCTTACACAAAATCATGAAGGACTGAGTGGTGTATCCATTTCCGCGTCTATCGAAGGCATACGTCCGTTTCTGATAGAAACACAGGCACTGGTCAGCACGGCTGCATACGGTACGCCGCAACGCTCGGCTACCGGATTTGATCTCCGCCGGATGAACATGCTTCTTGCCGTGCTGGAAAAACGGGCGGGTTTCAAACTTATCCAGAAAGATGTTTTCCTGAATATTGCGGGCGGGCTGAAAGTGAATGATCCCGGCATGGACTTGTCTGTTATCAGCGCCGTATTATCATCCAGCCTGGATATTTCCATCGAGAAACATGTGTGTATGACGGGTGAAGTTGGTCTGTCCGGAGAAATCCGTCCGGTTAACCGTATAGAACAACGCATACTGGAAGCTGAAAAACTTGGCTTTTCGAAAATTCTTGTACCACAAAATAATCTGAAAGGATTTACATCGAGAGTCAATATCGAAATCATTCAGGTGAGAAAGGTCGAAGAGGCTTTCAGGCAGCTTTTCGGATAAAAGGTTTTAAATATAAATCAAATACGATGAAAGATATAATCATAATAGTTTCGGTACTGAATGTTATATTTTTCATTATGCACGAATTTGACGCTTTCTATCATAGGGAATGGATAATGTTTAAATTCCTCCGCCATTTGAAAGAAAATACGCAATTTTTGATTTTCTTATATCTTCATATTCCCTTATTATTGCTTATAGTTTATTATTTATGGAGTGTATACAATCTTGATAATATAATATTATGGATAGTCTGGAATATTCTGATGATTGCGCATCTTGTAATTCACCTGTTTGCCTTACGATGGAAAACGACTGTATTTAATTCGGTTCACTCCTTTATACTTATAGGAGCCGCAGCATCAACTGGACTCGTAAATTTATTGTTGGTAAATTATTATTAAAAGGGATACTGACTATTTCTTTTGCAATAATAAGTTTGCTTGGAGGATTTCTTATTATGTCTTTTCCCATAATACTGCAATTAATTAAGAAAAAAATGAATAATTCCCCTAAATAGTTAATATCTTTACAATCTAAAGACTGATTTTTATTAATACTTAAGTGCATTATTTTTTATAATGGATATACAGATAATAGCATTCGATGCAGATGATACATCTATCATGTTGTCTTATAAACTGATGTACCTTCCTACTATGCAGAATGCCGGATGAAAAAAAGAATCGATTTAAATACATGGAACCGGAAAGAGCATTACAATTTTTTCAGGTCGTTCGACGATCCCTTTTTCGGTATGACGGTCGATGTTGATTTTACTCCTGTTTATAATTATAGTAAAGATAGTAAGTCTTCGTTTTTCCTTCATTCGTTACACCGGATTATGCGGGCTGCCAATGCGGTAGAAGCGTTCCGTTACAGGATCGAGGGTGAAGAACTGGTCTGCTACGATACCATTCATCCCGAATCGACGGTAGGCCGTGATGACGGTACATTCAGTTTTTCTTTTTTCGAATATTTTCCCGATATAGAAGAATTTACGAACAATGCTTTATTGGTCATAGAGCGGGTGAAGGATACGACAGGGTTGGGACTGCAAGGCCTTCCCGGCAATAATAATGTTATTCATTATTCATCAGTTCCGTGGATACGGTTTACCGATATGAAGCATGCCGTTTCGTTCGGTAATAACGGGGCCATCCCTAAAATATCGACGGGAAAACTCTTTTCAAAAGAACAAAAATTGCTATTGCCTGTTTCTATAACTGTAAATCATGCTGTAATGGATGGCTTGCATGTAGCGCAATTTCTGGATAAGTTACACGAGTGTATTCATTCGCTCTAAAATATAAAAGATAATAAGGATAATGACCTATCAGGAAACCATAGAATATTTATATAACCAATTGCCAGTATATCAGAAGACAGGAGGAAGTGCCTATAAAGAAGGATTGGACAACAGCCTTGCCCTCGATACTTACTTCGCTCATCCCCACACTAAATATAAAACAATCCATATAGCCGGAACAAACGGCAAGGGCTCGACCTCACATTTGCTTGCAGCCATATTACAGGAAGCAGGGTACAAAGTCGGATTATATACTTCTCCGCATCTGATAGACTTTCGGGAGCGTATACGTGTCAACGGGGAAAAAATATCACAGCAGTATGTTGTGGATTTTGTAGAAAAGCACCGGGAATATTTCGAACCGGTAGAGCCTTCGTTTTTTGAACTGACAATGATGATGTCGTTCCTTTACTTTGCAGATATGCATGTGGATGTAGCTATCATTGAAGTAGGACTGGGCGGGCGGCTGGATAGTACCAATATTATCACACCGGACCTGAGTGTTATCACAAACATCAGTTTCGACCATATGCAGTTTCTTGGCAATACATTGGAAAAGATTGCTTCCGAAAAGGCCGGTATTATAAAGAAAGATATACCTGTAATCATAGGAGAAGCGGAAGGTGAGGTAAAGACTGTATTTGCCGACACAGCGGAAAGGGTAGGAGCGCCTATTCTCTTTGCCGAAGATGAACACATAATACAATCGAGTTTGAGGACTGCAAGCGGCTGGCTTTTCGATACGAAATATTATCTGCACCTGAAAGGCGAGCTGTCAGGATATGCGCAAATAAAGAATGCGACCACAGTATTATGTGCAGTCAAGGAATTGCAGAAAATAGGATATACTATTCCGTCCAAGGCTGTCTACAACGGTTTTGCTTATGTAACCAAACTGACAGGATTGATGGGGCGTTGGCAGATATTACAGGAGTCGCACCCTAAAATAGTATGCGATACAGGCCATAATGCCGCGGGGATAAAATATATAGCCGGGCAACTGGTAAATGAGAAATATGATACATTGCATATTGTGCTGGGAATGGTAAATGATAAGGATATTGCCTCTGTCCTCGAAATATTGCCCCGCAAAGCCATTTATTATTTTACCAAAGCATCTGTTCCCCGCGCCATGAATGAACGGGAACTGCAAATGCAGGCCCAGAAGAAAGGTTTGATGGGATATTCATATCCGACGGTGGCGGAAGCTGTTCGGGCGGCAAAAGACTGGGCGGCATCCAATGATTTCATATTCATCGGAGGTAGTAACTTTGTTGTAGCTGATGCTCTGAATACTTTCGGGTATAAATAGGATCGTTGCGGGTGATTCCGTAGGAGCAAAAAATTGCCCTAATTAATGGGTGAATGATTTTTCGCCCCTATAGACCCGAAAACTGTTACTTTTTTAATGTCATTTTATCTATACGGTACAGATAACAAGCGTGTTGTCGATAGAAAAGTAACAGTGTGAAAAATTTCGAAAGGTTGTTACCTTTGTTACTTTTTAACAGTTACAAGTTACTTCGCCCTACGGGCAGTTACGAGTTACAAGTAGACAAGACACGAGATACGAGCTGTTAACTGATGACTGTTCACTGATAACTGTAAAGGTTGTTACCTTTGTTACTTTTTAACAAAATATATACTGGCTATGAATGGTATAAAACTTTCGGATTGCAAATCCGGGAGGACAAAAGAGACTAATATAATCTGTCTGTATTCGCTGGCAGCATAAACTAAAATATAATGCAACAATTCAACATCGAAAAACCAAACGACGAAGTCCGTTCTTATTTACAGGAAAAAATTGATAATCTTACCAAACCGAAAGGTTCATTAGGCGTACTGGAAGACCTTGCCATGCAAATCGGCTGGGTGCAACAATCCCTCAGTCCTAAACTGACGAATCCCTGCCATATCGTATTTGCAGGCGATCACGGTATCGCGACCGAAGGTGTAAGCCCCTCTCCGCAGGAAGTAACATACCAGATGATACTTAATTTCTGGGCAGGAGGTGCAGGCATCAATTTTCTGTCCCGTCAGCATGGTTTCAAGCTTAAAGTAGTGGATTCCGGTGTTAATTTCGATTTCAAAGATGATGATCCTATCATAAATAAGAAGATCCGTAAAAGTACACGTAATTACCTCCACGAAGCAGCCATGACGCATGAAGAAATGGAACTGGCTATACAGCGCGGGGCAGAGTGTGCACAGGATTGCTATAATGAGGGGTGTAATGTTATAGGATTCGGTGAAATGGGGATAACCAATACTTCGTCTTCTTCCCTCTGGATGACCTATCTTACGGGTATCCCGTTAGATCAGTGCATTGGCGCCGGATGTGACCATACAGGTAAAATCATCAGTCACAAATACAATGTGCTGAAACAATCTATGGAAAATTACAAAGGAGATGCCTCTGCCGAGGATATTATGCGCTACTTTGGCGGTTATGAGATGGTGATGACTGTGGGTGCTATGCTCAAAGCTGCCGAACTGAAAATGATGATTCTGGTCGATGGTTTCATTATGACGAATTGCATGCTTGTAGCATCTAAGTTAAACGAAAATGTATTGCATTATGCTATTTTCGGGCATCAGGGTGATGAAGCAGGTCATAAACTTGTACTGGATTATCTGAAGGCAAAACCTATACTGAATCTTGGTCTCAGGTTGGGAGAGGGCACAGGTGCGTTATGTGCCTATCCTATTGTCGCTTCTGCCCTGCATATGATAAACGAGATGCATTCGTTTAAGGAGATAAAAGTGACAAAGTATTTTTAAATAGTTACAAGTTACTTCGCCCTGTAGGCAGTTACGAGTTACAAGTTTGCTAACACATCAAAAACAGGTTGGCGAATTATTGACTCGTAACATGTAACTTGTAACTCGTAACTGTTTTATAATGAAAAATATAGCTGCCGCCCTCGTTTTCTTTACCCGCTTACCGTTCTGGCGGTTGAGGGCCTTTAATGTACCTGCCCCGTATTATAAGCAGGTAATCAATTACTGGCCCGTTGCCGGATGGCTCACGGCAGCGGTGATGGCAGGGGTGCTTTGGGGCGCTGCACAAATTTTGCCTTATTCCATTGCTGTTATTCTGGCAATACTAAGCCGTTTGCTCGTTACCGGCGCATTGCACGAAGATGGTCTGGCCGATTTCTTCGATGGATTTGGGGGAGGGAATACACGCGAGCGGACGCTGGAGATAATGAAGGATTCGCACATAGGTACATATGGGGTTGTCAGCCTGATATTTTATTTTTCATTATTTTATTTGCTTCTGAGCAATCTTAGTCTCGAAATGGCTTGCCTTGTGATATTATCGGCAGATCCGTTATGTAAATTCATAGCATCACTCATAACTCTGTTCCTGCCATATGCCCGGAATGAGGAAACCAGCAAATCGAAGGTGGTTTATAACAAAATGTCAGCCAAAATGGGTATTATCTCCATTATATTTGGATTCCTTCCTTTTATTTTATTATTAAAAATTGACTTTTTGCCGGCTATAATATTTCCTATCTTTGTTTTCGCAGGATTAATTCTTCTGATGAAAAAGAAAATCGGGGGCTATACAGGTGATTGTTGCGGAGCTACATTCCTGATGTGTGAATTGTCTTTTTATCTGGGAATAGTGATAATATTGAATTGTTTAGCTGTTTAATAGGCTAATATTCAAATTGGCTAATTTACTAATTGATTTCATGAAAATATATATTGTACGACATACAGCAGTTGGCGTAAACGATGTTTGCTACGGACAAACTGATGTGCCATTAAAAGAAACCTTTGAAAGTGAGGCTGAAATAGTAAAGCAAAACCTGAAAGATATAGCTTTCGATGCTGTATTTTCCAGTCCGTTGAGCCGGGCAAAAAAACTTGCCGAGTATTGCGGATATGAAAATATACGTCTCAAGGACAGATTGAAAGAACTGAATTTCGGCGAATGGGAAATGCAGGAGTGGAACAAAATAGATATGACGGAATGGGAAAAAGACTGGATAAATACCCCTGCGCCCAACGGAGAATCCTTTGCACAAATGTATAAGCGTATAGCATCTTTTCTCGATGAGCTAAAAGGACAGGATCACTCTACTGTGGCAGTCTTTGCTCATGGCGGGGTAATAAACTGTTTTAAAGTGTATTTCGGTAAAACAGATTTGGCCGGGGCGTTCGATGATTTGTCGGAGTACGGGCAGATATCAGAATTCGAACTTATCTGAATAAAACATAATATTGTCCAGGTGTAGTTTCATAGTGTATATACTATGAAACCTATTTATATAAAATATATCCTGTTTCATTTGTATATAATAAAATTATTTATATCTTTATGATATCATTTTAATATCAAAAAAATAAATAATATGGAAACACAGGAGAAGAAGTTTGAAGGAGCTAAAATCTCAGGATTTGCAGCTATTGTAATTGGATTGATTTTGGTTGGTGCAAGTATTTTTGCTATAACAACAGAAACGATCGCAGGGGTGGCAGGAGGAATAGTCGGTTGTGTGTTGCTGATTCCTGCAATATTCTACGGGCTTATTATGATAGAACCGAACGAAACCCGTGTAATGATATTCTTTGGAAAATATAGAGGAACATTTACCGAAAATGGTTTTTTCTGGGTAAATCCTTTCTATTCTACACGCCGGATTCCTATTCGTGCACGAAATCTCGATATAGAGCCTGTAAAGGTAAATGACAAAGTGGGTAATCCTATAATGATTGGCGCAGTGTTGGTTTGGAAAGTAAAAGATACATATAAAGCATCTTTCGACATTGATGCAGCCGGAAGCAGTGTAATGACTGCAGCCGCCAACTTTGTGAAAATACAGAGTGATGCCGCTTTGCGTCAGGTAGCCGGTATGTATGCATATGATAATAACAATCATGAAGCGGATGCGATAACTCTTCGTTCCGACGGTGACGAGGTGAGTCAGAAGCTGGAAGATGAACTGAATAGCCGCTTGGCAATTGCTGGTATCGAAGTCATAGAAGCTCGCATCAATTACCTCGCATATGCAGCTGAAATAGCAAGCGTGATGCTCCGCCGGCAGCAGGCTGATGCGATTATCGCTGCCCGTGAGAAGATAGTGGAAGGCGCGGTAAGCATGGTGCAGTTGGCTTTGGATAAACTGCAAAAAGACCAGATAGTGGAACTTGACGAGGAGCGTAAAGCTGCCATGGTGAGTAATCTGCTTGTGGTACTTTGTGCTGATGAGGCGGCTCAACCGATTGTAAATGCGGGAACACTGCACCATTAATTCTATTTCAGATTTCAAGATTTCAATATTGAAAGAAATATCATTTTGAAATTTTGAAATCTTTAAATTAATATTATTGTGGCTAAAAAAGAAAAAGAATCTACTGTAAAAAGCTTCGTCCTGCGTATCGACCCCGAAATGATGGATGCAATTGAGAAATGGGCTGCTGATGAATTTCGCAGTACCAACGGGCAGATACAGTATATTCTCGATCAGGCGCTTCGTAAAGCGGGACGGATAAGGAAAGAGAAGGAACCCCGTACGGATAATGAATAACAGCTACTGACAGACAGACGGTTTACAGGCAGCTTTTCTTTTGTTGAAAAGGAATTTTCCATAAATAATCTTAACTTCATTCCTTTTGTTTAAGATAGCCGTATCGGGATAAGGAAAAATCTCATTTTTTTAATACTTTTGCATTATAAAAGGCTGTTTAAATTTTATAGCACATCTTTTTTATAGGTATTCCGAAAGGGAAAGGAGGAAATACGGTAAAAAGAGCATGAAAAAGCTGTTAAGGATTATATGTCAGGGGGTATAATAACTTTTTTGCTGAAATTTAAACCGTTCCTTTGCAGAAGAAAGTATTAATAATATGTCTTCGAGCGGTACTTACATTAGTTATTATACTTACCAAAGTAATAAATAGGTCTGCGGCCTTAAAGGAAAGAGTTATAAAACGGTTTAAGCAAATATTTCTCACTATTCTTGGGATAATTTTCGGTTTGGTTATCCTTTTGTTTGGCTTATTGAACACATCCGCTGTTCAGGAATATGCCAAAGACCTTATTGTGAAGGAACTGAAAGCTAAATTAGGCACAGAACTCGGCATAGGCCGTCTTCATTTCCAGCCGTTCAACACTATTGCTATCGACAGCCTGTATCTTTACGACCAGTCTAACGAAAGAGTCCTTATGGCTGATAAGGTTTCGGCAGGAGTCGATATACTTGCCCTCATAAACGGCAAGATAGTTATAACTTCCGCATGGCTTACCGATTTTGAAGTTCACTTATCAAAAGATAGTACAGACGCCCCTCTGAATATACAATATGTGATCGATGCTTTCAAATCGAAAAACGATAAACCGAAAGCTAAGCTGGATATTAAGCTGAATGCGATCAATCTGTCCAACGGCCGCTTTTCATATGATGTGAAAGACCGCCCTTTTAAGGAAGGGCAGTTTGATGCGAATCATATACAAGTATCCGCCATGGATGCAAAGTTTACTGTAAAGTCTGTACAGGAAGACTCTCTTAATATTCAGGTAAAAAAAATCAGTCTGAAGGAAAAAAGCGGACTGGAAATATCAAATCTTGTATTCAGGGTAATCAGTCAGGGCAAAAAAATATCGGTCAGGGGATTTGAGTTGAATCTGCCCTCTTCCTATCTGGTATTAGACAGGTGTGAAGTAGACCTGACTCCAACTGGTGATACAACTAAAATACTTGATTATGCTGTCCTCGATTGCCGCGTAGCGCCTTCGTACATAGCCCCCAAAGATATAGCCGCATTTGCTCCCATATTGCAGAATTTTAAGGATCTGGTTAATATACGTGCACATATCTCAGGTTCGTTGAATAATCTGACCCTTTCGGAATTATCTGTGAATTATGGGGAAAAGATGCATTTGATTGCTAATGCAGAAGTTAAAGATATCCGGGATTCTGAAAAGACGTATCTTTTGGGTAATGTAGATGAACTGACTATCGGGATTAACGAAGTGGAAAGTATTCTTAATAACTTCTCGAAAAACAAGACCCAATTGCCGCCGCAATTAAAAAAGTTAGGTACACTGTCGTTTATCGGTGATATTTCAGGTTATTTAAAGCAACTTACAGCCTTTGGCAGTCTGGATACAGATTTAGGTATTGTCAAAACGGATATGCTTTTCGGTTTGAATCCGAGAAAAGGGATAAGTTCCTTTGTACAAGGGAAAGTCTATACTTCTGACTTCGAACTGGGAAAACTTCTCGATAACAAAGACTTGAACAAGATATCATTGAATCTGGCCGTTGATTTGGAGAAGCCCGTATATGGCAAAATCAGGGGTACAGCAGACGGAGATATACATAATTTCGATTTCAAGGGATACACATATAAGGAAATATCGCTGGACGCTGCTTATGATGGCCTACGGGTAGATGGGCGACTGAATGTAAATGATGAGAACGGTATATTGAATGTTAACGGGTTGTTCGACCTGACAGATAAGGAAAATCCGGAATTGAATTTCAAAGCTAAGGTGAAGAATGTTCAGCTGGCTAATCTGCATTTAGCCGAAAAGATGCAGCATTCTTATCTTTCATTTGTCATAGATGCAGATTTTATAGGCCGCCATATCGATAATGCTGAGGGATATGTCAGGATAGATTCCATAGACTTTATCAGGGAAGATAAACTCTTCCAGATGGATAGCCTTGTCGCGAGGGTTGCCGGATTCCCTGACAACCGCAGGCTGAGTATAAGGTCTGATTTACTGAAAGGGGATATCAACGGTGTATATTCCATGTCATCGATGATAAATAGTGTGAAGCAGACATTGGGCATGTATTTGCCGGCCCTGATACAACCTGACAATAAAAAAAGGCCGGAAGAGAAACCGAATATACTTAATTTCGAGTTGCAGATCAACAACAGTGAATCGCTGAGCAGTATACTCAATTTGCCTGTTACAGTATTGAGCACTTCCAAAATAATAGGGTCTTATAACAATATAAACGACAGGTTTAATCTCGAAATATTTGCACCCTCGGTAAAAGTGGCAGGGATGAATATACAGTCGGGATATGTTGCAATACGCAATCCTCACGATACGATAGATGCTAAAATAAACGCATTGGTTGCAGGCAAGAAAAATACAATCAATGATGTTGCTATTAATTCTAAGATTAAAGATAATCTAATCAATACAAATATATCACTGATAAATACAGGTGCGCAGAAAGCCCGGGGGAATTTTTCGATAAGTACACTTCTTACTAAAAATGAAGCGGAGCCTTTCAGGGTGGACATAAATACATTACCCGGTGAACTGTTGCTGAATAATGCCGGTTGGAAGATGGACCAGTCTCATATAACCATACAGGATGGTTTGGTGTCCGTCGATAATTTCCGTATATATAACGAAGACGGTAGTCAGGAGGTAAAAGTAAACGGAAAATATACCCAAAAGGATTCCAATGATATATTAAAGGCTGAACTCAAAAATATTAATCTCGAATATGTTTTCCAGACTTTGGCTATAGACGCCCTCCAGTTTGGCGGAGCAGCCACAGGCAGCCTGTTCGTATCGAGTATAGAGAAGAAGCCGTATGCAAATACACGCCTCGAAGTGACCGACTTTAAATTTAACGGAACGGAATTAGGTAAATTGAATATATTCAGTGAACTGGATGATGAGACCAATCAGGTTATGCTCGACGGGCAGATCGTCAGCAAGGAAAATAAGCAGACGAAAGTAGATGGAATGTTAGATCCTGTAAATCAGAGATTATCGTTAAATTTCGATGCTGATAGTATCAATATAGGCTTTCTGAACAAATATGCCGAAACTATCTTTGACAATATAACGGGACGAGGCACAGGAAAAGTACATCTATATGGAGACTTTTCGAATGTAACAGTAGAAGGGAAGGCGTTTATCAACGACGGAAGCATGGGAATCCGCTTCCTGAATACCCGCTATTCATTTTCAGATACCATTTACCTGAAAAAAGACCTTATCTACTTTAATGATTTGATACTGACCGATCAGTTTAATAACAGGGCACATGCAAGTGGCAAGGTTGCTCATGATTTTTTCAGCAAATTTATGTATCTGGTCGAGCTGAAAGCTGATAATTTCCTTGTTTACAACGCTTCTCATTCGGTGAATCCATTGTTTTACGGAAAAGTATTCGGTAGTGGAAACGGGACTATAGGCGGTGACGAAAGTGCTGTGGATGTAAATATCAGGATGCGTACGGAAGCCAATACACTTGTACGCATGAACTTTATGGAAGATGTAGTCAATGAATATTCTTTCATAACCTATAAGAATAAACAGGAAGAAGATACGGTAAAACAGGTGAAATCATCGATGCTGGCTCCCCGCAATGATGGGGGAATGGATATTAATATGAATTTTTATGTAGACGTTACTCCCGATGCTACATTAGAACTGCTGATGGACCCTGTGGGCGGTGATATCCTGAGAGGAACCGGTAGTGGGGCCATGCGTTTCGAATGGAATCTGAAATCCTCGCCACGCCTCTATGGCACATATAATATCAACAGGGGAAGTTATAACTTTACTTTCCAGCGATTGATGGAGAGACGGTTCGATATACAGGATGGAAGTAATGTGCAATTCAGGGGTGATCCGTTCGATGCAACCCTGAGTGTGGATGCTATATACAAAGTAAATGCGAGTCTCAACGATTTGGATGATGATTTGGCTAGTAAGGTGGGGCAAACTACTATTCCGGTCAATTGTGTACTCAGCCTGACCGGTCCGCTCAAGCATCCCAATGTAGATCTGGATATAGCATTACCATCGACTGATGCGGAGGTAGAGCGGCAGGTGAAGAACCTGTTGAATACTCAGGACGAGATAAATAAACAGGTTGCATACCTGCTGATATTATCCAAGTTCAAGGCGCCTGGTTACGCGACGCCAGGTGCGCAAACATCAGATTTTGCCGCAGTGGCCTCCGCCACCTTATCCAATCAGTTGACAAAAATAGTAAGCAATATAGATGACAGGTGGCAACTGGGCACAAACATACGGTATAGTGATGCCGAATTAATGTATACGGAGGCTGAATTGTTATTGTCGAGCCAGCTATTAAACGACAGGCTTCTGATAAATGGAAACTTCGGTTACCGAAACGACATCAATTTGAAAAATGAAGCCATGATAACCGACATAGATATAGAATATCTGATTAATAACGCGGGTACATGGCGTATAAAGGCCTATAATCATTATAATGAGAAGTATTATATTCTGGGACAGGAACGTTCTACCCAGACACAGGGTGTCGGCATCATTTATAAGAAAGATTTTGACGGGTTGCGCGACTTGTTCAACTATCCGTGGATAAGACACAAAAAAGATACGGTGCCGCCCCCTCCGGTTGTACCTGATTCTACACAGAAGGGCAGTACACTGAGTCCTTTCATCAGAATGAAGAAAAAATGAACCTTAGCGACAGATTAAAGGCCTTTATACTTGCTCATGAGGCAGACGATGTGCATTCGCTCGCTTTACAGGTAAAGCAATATCCCGGTATAGATATACAAATGGCTATTCGTCAGATTACGGGACGCAGGATAGCTAAGGAGAAAATCCCTTCGTGGTATGCCAATGACAACATAGTTTATCCCAAGCATTTGTCGATGGAACAATGTTCGTCGGAACAGACAGCCTTATTTAAGGCTTTGCTGTGTGGTGGTGAATCCATGGCCGATCTTACTGGTGGCCTGGGGGTAGATTGTTCTTTTCTCGCTCATGGTTTCGCTCATGCTGTTTATGTAGAGCAACAACCCGAACTGGCCGGAATAGCTGCTCATAACTTTAAAATACTGGAACAGGATATAAAGGTGGTAAATGAAGATGCAGTAAGCTACTTGTCTTCTATGCCTCCTGTCAACCTGATTTATATAGATCCTGCACGCAGAGATAATACAGGCCGTAAAACAGTGCTGATAGAAGATTGTACCCCGAATATTCTCGATATAGAATCATTGCTGGAAGAAAAATCGGAGCAGGTAATGATAAAACTGTCGCCGATGTTGGATATTACTCTTGCCGTAAAATCGGTGAAATCCGTGTCGGATGTATATATCATCAGTGTGAATAATGAATGCAAAGAGTTGCTCTTTATCAAAAAAGGAAATACGGGTAAAATACTCTACCATTGCGTGAATATACAAAACAGGAGTACAGATACTTATACTTTCTATAAAGAAGATGAAGATACTATCTCTTTGGATTATACATCTAAAACAGCAAAGTATCTGTACGAACCCAATGCGTCGATATTGAAAGCCGGTGCATATAAAAGCATAGCGAGAGCTTATTCTCTGGATAAGCTGCATCCCAGCAGCCACCTGTATATGTCGGATGTATTGTCGGGGGATTTTCCGGGACGAAAGTTTGTTGTGGATAATATCTGCTCTCTGAATAAGAAAGATATGAAGGAATACCTGTCGGATATTAAGCAGGCAAATATTACTACCCGAAATTTCCCTTTGTCTGTCCAGGAAATAAGAAAAAAAACAGGGCTGAAGGATGGGGGAGATATATACATATTTGCCACCACATTAGCCGATGACAGGAAGGTCTTATTGATTTGCCATAAAGCCTGAATATAAAAAAAAGCCTCGCACGATATTTCATGCAAGGCTTTTCTTCAATTATTTACTGATATTATTTCTTCTTTTTTTCATCTTCAGCAGGTGTAGGAGCCAGTGGAATTATTACCTCTTTATCCTTTTCCGCCTGTCCTTTCAAATAAGACGGAAGATTCATTCCTGCCATTCCGAACAAGTCGTTTAACGGAGGTACGGATTTCATCAGGCCCGATATAAAGTTGGCAGTAGATGTCCTGCCATCGTCACCCGCACCGTTTCCTGTGTCCCAGACAGTAACTTTGTCAATTTTGATATTCTTAACGGCTTCAACCTGAGTTTTAACCAGTTCGGGCAGTTTCTCTATCAACAATAGCTGGTAAGCTGCCACAGGATCGCCTTTTGCAGCATTTACCACATCCCTGTATCCTTCCGCCTGTTTGGTCAGTATTTCATACAAACCGCGCGCTTCCGCATCCATTTTGGCGAAGATAGCGTCTGCATCTCCTTTAGCCTGTTCACGTACACGTTCGGCGGCAGCCTGTGCTTCAATGATAATTTTTTGCTTTTCTATTTCGGCAGGAACCACAACGTTGGCTATCTGTGTGGAACGCTCTCTTTCCGAACGAGCCAACTCGGCTTTTTGTTCAGCCATATATGCTTCTTCGAGAGCCTTGGCCTGCTGTACTTTTTCGGCAGCAACAGCCAGACGTGCAGCTTCCGCTTCTTTCTCGCGGCGTTGGGCATCCGAACCTGCAATTTCTATTTTTGCGGTATTTTCACCCTTTACAGCAATAGCATTGGCTTCGGCGGTCTTCACACGGGTATCCCTGTCTGCTTCAGCCTTACCGATAGATTCGTCTCTTGCAGCACCCGCAATGCTTACTTCTCTGTCCTTCTGAGCCACAGCGATGGATACGTCCCTGTCTCTGTGAGTTTCGGCAATTTGTACATCGCGCATTCTGTCGGCGACAGCCTTACCTGTTTCCCCGATTTTCTCCTGTTCAGCCACGCTTATTTTAGCTTCATTGATGGCTTTTGCAGCGGCTTCCTTACCTAATGCCTCTATGTAGCCAGATTCATCATTGATGTCGGTAACGTTTACATTTATCAGTTTCAGGCCAATTTTGCGAAGTTCAGTATCCACGTTTTTAGCAATGTTGTCAAGGAACTTGTCCCGGTCGGAGTTGATCTCCTCGATCATCATGGTAGCGATAACCAGACGCAATTGTCCGAACAGGATATCTTTAGCCAATTCCTGTATTTGAGAAGTAGTCAGCCCAAGAAGCCTTTCAGCGGCATTGTTCATATTTTCCTTTTCGGTGGAAATGGCAATAGTAAAGCGACACGGAACATCTACACGGATATTCTGTTTACTCAGCGCGCTGGTGAGGTTAGCTTCGATGGATATCGGTTTCAGATCCAGATAAGCAAAATCCTGGATAACAGGAATAATGAATGCACCGCCACCATGAATACATTTGGCCGATGCACCGCCTGTTTTTCCATATACTACCAGGATTTTATCGGACGGACATCGTTTGTATCTCGACACCATGGCCGAAATAAATACAAACAGGGCAATGACACCTACGACTATAATAATCGCAACATCAGGTATACCATCAATCATAATTAATAAATGTTTTTAAATTAGTTTATAATAGAGTTACTTTAATTAGCCATGGGCGAAACCAGAAGGATACCTCCTTCTATGGCCTCTACTTTCACGAGTGAACCGCTTTTTATATCCATATCACAGGATGTGATAGCCGGCAATTCGTGTGTAGAACCATTGATACTTATAAATATTTTACCTTTTCCGCTTTTTGCGGCAGGGATATTCATATATACATCAGCTGTTTTCCCTATTGTATCTTCTATTTTGAATGTATTGTCTTCTGACAATTTCATCAGTCCTTTCATAACAAGGAAAAAGAGAATGATAAATAGTGAACCTACAAGGAATGCGATTATGCCTACTACAATCTTACTTTCGAACGAACCGTACAATACTGCTCCTGTCCATCCGAATCCAAGCAGGAAGTTAATCAGATTCCTTAGCGAAAATAATTGAAAAGGAGAATCGGCTCCATCCAGATTACCATCGAAATCAGCATCTATACCTGTATCGGTATCGGCCCCTATAAAAGTCATAATGGTCTGGATTATAAATATAACACTTGCTCCGATAGCCACATACCAATAAAACTGTTGTGTAGCATCCATACTTGAAAAAAACTCTTTCATGGCAGTTCTTTGTTAATAGTTTATTTGCGCTTTTTTTGCTTAATACAAAAATAAGATTTTTTCCGAAATATACAATAGTTTTGAAAGGTAATGAAATAAAAATATTTCAGAAAGTTTGCTTTTTTAGATATTAATGCGAATTAGTGGTTGGAATTTATTGTTCAATTTTTTATGCTCCACTTTGTTCCGCTTAAATGTTCATTTTGGCATTGCCCAAAACGAACACAAGCAATCTTTGATTGCGCGTAGTAGAAAAAATCCAACGTTAAAACTCAACTACTGATCCGCATTATTAATAAAGAAATCCCTCGCAAAGATGTGAAGGCACTTTTCAATGATTATGTATGTTTATATTTTCCCATCCTATTATTGCAGCCTTACGGCCGCTGTCCCAGTGATACTGTCCGAATGAACCCGAAGATAGTATTACACGGTGGCAGGGAATAAGGTATGCAACAGGGTTGTCGCCCACGGCAGAACCTACGGCCCTGCTTGCCTTGGGGTTGCCTGTTTGTCTGGCAATGTCGCTATAAGTTAAGAGTCTACCCATGGGTATTTTCAGGAGGGACTCCCATACTTTAAGCTGAAAATCTGTGCCTTTCACATGCAGTTTTATTTGTTCCGGTCGTTGCCAGTCTTGTTTGAATATATAGAGTGCGTTTTGTTGGTTGTTGTCTGTCAGTTGTTTATAGTCTGCGTTCGGGAATAGTTTTTGAAGTTCTTCCAAAGCGGTTGTTTCATTATTAGCGAAAGCCATATAGCAGATACCTTTCATAGTAGATGCTATCAGGATCTCGCCGAAGGGTGTTTCTGCAAAGCTGTAATTGATAGTCAGGTTTTCTCCTCCGTTTTTATATTCTCCGGGTGTCATCCCTTCTATTTTTACAAACAGGTCATGTAGGCGTCCTGTGCCCGATAATCCGACCTCAAAAGCAGCATCAAAAAGTGTGGCACGGCTCTCTTTGAGTATCTTCTTGGCATTTTCGATACTGATGTACTGGAGAAATTTTTTAGGGCTTACTCCCGCCCACTCGGTAAACATACGTTGAAGATGGTAAGGGCTAAGCGCAACATGGGCAGCAACATCGTCCAAACCGGGCTGGAATTTATAATTATTTATTATATATCCAATAGCATCTTTTATGCGGTCGAAGTCTATATTGTTTTGCTGGTTCATAAGAAACAAATTTAAATATTATAAAGCGAAGTTAGGGTAGGGGAATTAGAAAATAAACCCGATTCTTGCGGAAAAAGTTTATCTATATATGTAATAATAGCTTTTAGCTTTTAGCCGTTAGCTGATAGCTATCAGCTTTTGAAAGAATGATATGAGGATTTAAAGATTCAAGGTTTAATGACTTAAAAAAATGTAACCTTTGTAACCTTTTAACAAGTAGTAAGTTTTAAGTAGTAAGTCAAGTTTTTTAATAATGAGTTACTTCGCCCTAGGGCAGTTACAAGTACGAGTTGGCAGACTGTTTACTGCTTACAGAAAAGGTGTAACCTTTGTTACTTTTTAATAGTACGGGTTACGAATAGACGGGATACGGGTTGTTTTCTGCTAACTGATATATGTGTTACTTTTGTTACCTTTTATATCTTATGTCTATTGTTTGCTTATTTCTGATTACTGTTTACTAAAATATATTTTGTATTTTTGACGGACTTTTTTTGAACGTTTCAAAAAGCAAGAGCAGAAGCAAAATTTATTTTGATTGTGTTGAGTGCCGGGAAACCGGCAAATGAAATGAAAAAATATAAACTATCATATAATGAATATTTCGTACAATTGGTTGAAAGATTACCTTGATTTCGATTTGACTCCGGAGGAAACATCCGCTGCCCTTACATCTTTGGGTTTGGAAACAGGCGGTGTGGAAGAAGTAGAAACTATCAAAGGCGGGCTGGAAGGCCTTGTTATCGGAGAAGTGCTAACGTGTGCAGATCATCCCGATTCCGACCACCTGCATGTAACCACCGTTAACGTGGGACAGGAGGAGCCGTTGCAGATTGTTTGCGGCGCGCCGAATGTGGCTGCCGGACAGAAAGTAGTGGTTGCTCTTGTGGGTACTAAACTGTATCAGGGAGAAGAATCGTTTACAATCAAGAAATCCAAAATCAGGGGAACGGAATCTTTCGGGATGATATGTGCCGAAGATGAAATCGGTATCGGTACCAGCCATGCGGGGATCATTGTGCTGCCAGCCGATGCGAAGGTAGGAATGCCGGCCAAAGAATATTACAATATCAAAAGCGATTATATCCTCGAAGTAGATATTACACCTAATCGTATAGACGGAGCGTCGCATTACGGTGTAGCCCGCGATCTGGAAGCCTATTTGCGTCAGAATAAACTGAAAGGGGCACTCACATTGCCATCTGTGGATGACTTCAAGATAGATGAACCGACGGGTGCAATTACTGTAAGGGTAGAAAACACAGAGGCTTGCCCGCGTTATGCAGGACTTACGATCCGGGGTGTGAAAGTAACCGAAAGTCCCGGCTGGCTGAAAGAAAAGCTTACACTTATCGGCCAGCGTCCTATTAATAGTGTGGTGGATATCACCAACTATGTGTTGCACAGCATGGGACATCCCCTTCATGCTTTCGATGTGGCCCATATCACAGGCGGAGAAGTAATTGTGAGGACATTACCCGAAGGCACTAAATTTGTTACACTGGATGAAGTGGAGCGTACCCTTAGCGACAGAGACCTGATGATATGCAACGATAAGGAGGGCATGTGTATCGGGGGGGTATTCGGCGGAATGAAGTCGGGTGTGACCGAGAGTACAACAGAGGTGTTTCTTGAATCGGCATACTTCAACCCTACGTGGATACGCAAAACAGCACGCCGCCACGGACTGAATACAGATGCGTCTTTCCATTTTGAGCGCGGCTGCGATCCGAATGATACCATTTATGTACTGAAATATGCCGCAATGCTGATAAAGGAAATTGCAGGAGGAAAGATTACAGGAGATATCCAGGATGTATATCCTAATCCTGTAGCGAAGCCGATTGTAAAATTATCATACGAAAAGGTAAACTCGCTTATAGGTAAGATTATAGATAAGCAAACGGTGAGGTCTATCCTGAATAATCTGGAGATGGTCATCACTGAAGAAATCGATGATATGCTGACTATCGAAATACCGACATACCGTGTAGATGTATTGCGTGACGTGGACGTGATAGAAGATATACTGCGTGTATATGGCTACAATAATATAGAAATAGGCGACAACCTGAAATCGAACCTGTCATACGAAACACCTACCGATAAGGGGTATGATCTCCAGAATCTGGTCTCGGAACAACTGACAGGAAGCGGGTTCAATGAGATAATGAACAACTCGCTTACGAAAGAGGCTTACTATAGCGATTCTCAAGTATATCCCGCTTCTAAGTGTGTGTATCTGCTCAATCCTTTGAGTACCGACCTGAATGTTATGCGTCAGACGCTTATTTACGGGGGGCTGGAGAGTATCGCTTATAACCGCAACCGGCAGAATCCCGATATCCGTTTCTATGAATTCGGGAATTGTTATTTCTACGATGCCGAAAAGAAAACGGAAGGTGAAACACTGAAGGAATACAGTGAGGAATACCATTTAGGTATGTGGCTCAGCGGAAGCAGTATCGATAATAGCTGGACGTCGGCTAATGAGAAATCGTCTGTTTTCCAGTTGAAAGCCTATGTGGAAAATATACTTGCCCGTTTGGGCATACCTGCCTCTAAATACGATTATGGGCAGTTTTCGAATGAGATATTCAGCACGGCTGTAGATATCCAGGCAAAGGGTAAAGGAAAGTCGCTGGGTGTACTGGGAATAGTAAATAAAAAGCTGCTTAAGGCACAGGATATAAGTGTCGAAGTATATTTTGCGGAGCTCAACTGGGATGCGCTGATGAAAGAGATAAGGAAGAATACGATCACTTATTCTGAAATATCAAAATTCCCGGCTGTGAAACGGGATTTGGCTTTGTTGCTGGATGAGGCTGTATTGTTCGACCAGATAGAGAAAATAGCATACAGGACGGAACGCAAATTACTGAAAGAGGTAAGGCTATTCGATGTATATGAAGGCAAGAATCTGCCTGAAGGCAAGAAGTCATATGCTGTGAAGTTTGTATTGCAGGACGATGAAAAGACGCTTAATGACAAGCAGATAGATGCCATTATGCAGAAGATACAGAAATCGTTGGAGAGTGAACTTGGTGCACAATTGAGATAAGGCCTGCAAAAAGGATATACATAAAAAAAGCGGTAAGAGCCAATATCTTATCGCTTTCTATATTGATTTAGAACTCATTTACAACAGTCGGACAGTTCATCATGTTTTACCTTGTCGGCTTTGTTCTTATCGGTGTCGTGGCCTACTTTTGCGATAGCTTTACTGATCTCTTCGAGATTTGTTTTCTCAGGGTTAAAGCCTATCTGGAGTTTGCCATTCTGTATATTCCATGTCGCGGAAAATACGCCGTCTACTGATAAAGCTGCGTTTTCTATCCGTTGCTTGCATATCTCACAATTGCCTTGAACTGTAAGGGTCGCATATTTGAGGTTATTGTATATAATATCCATATCCGTAGACTTTTAAAGGTTGATAATAATATGGGGATATAGATTTATGAACTCTATATATCCTAAAACAAAGATGGTACATATTAGTTTTGATATAGGGTTGTTTTTAATAATGATTATACAAACCGGATAATTACTGTGATTTTTTGTGATGAAATTATCGGGGACTGGGACTGATTGTTAATTATAGAGCTGATAACTATCAGGAATAAAAAAGGAACAGGAGAAAATTCTTGTTCGTGACAACGAATAAATAGTCCTTATTCCAAATCTCCAATATTTTTTATACTTTTGCCTACCAAAAGAATAAACGATTGATATTATAATATTATGGGAAGAGCGTTCGAATACCGCAAAGCGACAAAGATGAAACGTTGGGGCAATATGGCCCGCGTGTTCACTAAACTGGGGAGACAAATAACAATAGCAGTGAAAGAGGGTGGCCCGGAGCCCGATACTAATCCCCGTCTTCGCGTGTTGATGCAGCAAGTGAAGAAGGAGAATATGCCGAAGGAAAATGTAGAACGTGCCATAAAAAAAGCAATATCGAAAGACGAGGCTGATTATAAGGAGGTTGTATATGAAGGATACGGACCGTTTGGTATTGCTATCGTGGTGGAGACTGCAACCGATAATCCGACACGTACTGTTGCGAATGTACGCAGCTACTTTAATAAGCATAATGGTTCACTGGGGACTTCGGGTAGCCTTGAATTTCTTTTCGACCACAAATGTGTGTTTAAAATCGGAGCAAAGGAAGGTGTCTCACTTGAAGATCTGGAACTGGAATTAATTGACTACGGTGTTGACGAAGTAGAGCATGACGGTGATGATATAATACTCTACGGAGAGTTTAAATCTTACTCCGAAATACAGAAATATCTCGAAGAAAACGGATTTGAAATACACAGTGCCGAGTTTGAACGCATTCCGAATGACCTGAAGGAACTGACAAAAGAACAGCAGGAACAAATACAAAAGCTACTTGATAAATTCGAAGATGATGACGATGTTCAGAATGTATTCCACAATATGAAGGAAGATTTCGAGGAAGAGTAACCCTGCTTTGATGATATCTTATAAAAGACTGTAAGACACCACTCTTGCAGTTTTTTTTATTACATTTGCCAATAAAGAAAAATGAAGCGATGATGAGATACAAACTTATAGTGATACTTCTGTTCGTTTACAGCATACTTTCGGCCCAGGCATACCGTACACAAGCTCTTTCGGCCGAAATATATACAATACAGGTAAATCTGAACGAAATTCCGAATCAGAATCCGGTGGCTAGATTGAATAGTGATGATAATATCAATATCAGTTTTGACCGCTTGTCGGATAATTCCTTTAACCGCCTCCGGTATCGTATCATACATTGCGATGCTTATTGGTTAAAAAGTAAAGGTGTCTCCGAGATCGATTACCTGAACGGATTTAATGATAATCCTATAGATGATTATGCTCCATCGGTCAATACTACAGTCGAATATACACATTTTAATCTGGGGATACCAAACAGGGATGTGAACCTGAAAATATCCGGGAATTATGTTGTAGAAGTTTATGAGGATGGAGAACCCGATGTAGTGTTGCTTACAGCCTGCTTCTCTCTGTTAGAGCCTGCTGTAAGTATAGCGGCTACAGCCTCATCCAATACCGACATAGACTTTAATAAAAGTCATCAGCAGGTATCTTTTACCATCCTTCATCAGGGTATGAATATCAGGGATCCCTATACTGAAATCATGGTATTTGTACAGCAAAACAACAGGTTGGATAATGAAAAGCGTAAACTAAAACCTACATATGTGAATCCCGGGAAACTGATATATGAACATAATAGAGACCTGATATTCGAAGCCGGGAACGAATATCGCCGCTTTGAGACATCGAGCCACAGGTATAGTGGTATGAATGTAGCCCGTATCAAATATGTCCGTCCTGGTTATGAGATGGATATTGAAGCGGATAAGGTACGTGCAGGACGTTCTTATAGTTACGATCAGGATCAGAATGGCCGTTTCTTTATTCGGAGTAATGATACAGAATATGCTGAAACGGAGGCTGATTATTTTACGACCAATTTTACATTGGCTATGGGCGATCCTTTGTTGGAAAGTATATATATAAACGGAAATTTCACAAATAATACCTTCACGGACAAATACAAGATGAAATATGATTACAATGAGAAGGTATACCGCCTTTCCTTGTTGCTGAAACAGGGTATGTATAATTATCTCTATCTTACAAAGGATGGAAACAATTTTGTTACAGCCAATGTGGAAGGTAATTATTTCGAAACGGAAAATGAATATTCTGTCTATGTTTACTACCGCCCCACAGGCCAGCGTTACGATAGCCTGATAGGTGTGCAGAATATACAGTCGCGGGCGAAGTAGGAGGTATGAGTTTAATAAACTCTTACTTCATCTATCATCAGGTAAGCCTTGTCCCCTTTCTTTTCGTGCCAGTCGGGCAATTCCTTTATTGATTCGGCAATTACTTTTACGTACCGGGCTTTCACTGTTTCGTCCAGATTAGCCGATAAAGTAATCACCACAGGGCTTATATGCTCTGTACGTTCTTCGTATGTCTCCTTAAATACTTCCTTATATGTATTACCATCTGCAGATACTAATAAAGCAAGGCTTTTCGGTGCAAATAATCCCCCTCTGGTATTTACATATGAATTCAAATCCAAAGATGAAATGTCGGTCTGCTCTTTCATATCTATGTCTGCTTCAAAATCGGTGCCGGCAAAACCCAGCCACATGCCTGTACGGTAACTGGCATTCGAACCTAATTGTCCATTAACCAGTGTTGTCGCGCCACTGAAAATATAGCGTTTATCCGGATCATATTTTAATGTTATGGGTTTGGCACAAGCCTTATGAAAAATGAAGTCTTTCGAATAAACCTTGCCTCTTACATTTTTCCGATATGCAACAGCCTTGAATATAGTATTGCCTTTTATGGTTATCGGGCTGCCATATATGTAAGGTACAGATTCGGCTGTCGGCTCTTTATTGCCCAGTGTATAATAAATAGGGCTGTTGTCAAATGTCGACATATAAAGGTTTATCTCATTCTTAATTGTATCCACGACTATAGAATCCTGTATTCCGTAAGCCTGTTTACAATTTTCATATCCCAGTTTGTCGAAGTGTCCGGATAGCCGATATAAACGTGAAACAAAATCGTCATAATCTTTCCTCTCCGGATTTGTCCATACAGTTTCTGCGAGAGCGCATATACGGGGAAGCAACATATATTCAACATTTTGTCCCGAAGGCATATATTCTGTCCATATATTAACTTGTGCTCCCAGGATATATTTCTGCCTGCCCTCTTCTAAGCCGGCAGGCATTGGATTAAATGAATATGTTTTTTTCAGCTCTGTCAGCCAGCCGAATGTGAAAGGTTCGTCATCCACATCGGGAGATTGATAATAATCCAGATATACATATTGTTCAGGAGTCATAATTACATTGTGACCTTTGTTCGCAGCATAGACACCACCTTCAGTACCACGCCACGACATTATAGCCGCATTAGGAGCGATGCCACCCTCCAGTATTTCGTCCCAGCCGATAATTTTTTTGCCTTTAGTGTTTATCATTTTTTCGACTCTGGCTATGAAATAGCTCTGTAATTGTTCTCCGGGAGAATGTTCCGGTGATTCTTTCAGCCCCAAATGTCTCATTCTTGCCTGGCATTTAGGGCACGCCATCCATCTGTTTTTAAGGCACTCATCACCCCCTATATGGATATATTGGGCCGGAAACAGGGGAAGCACCTCAGTCATCACATCATCGAGAAATGTAAACACTTCATCATTGCCTGCGCAAAGCACGTCTTCATAGATACCCCATTCGGTTCCTACCTGATAGGGTCCTCCCGTACAACCCAAATAAGGGTATGAAGCCAGGGCAGCTAATGTATGCCCCGGAATATCTATTTCCGGAATGATGGTTATAAAACGCTCTTCGGCGTATTTTACGATGTCTTTTATCTCTTCTTGTGTATAGAATCCGCTTACCGGTTTATTGTCGAATTCACCTGTATGACGTCCTGTGATTGTCTGTTCGCGTCGGGAGCCGATTTCGGTGAGTTTCGGATATTTCTTTATCTCTATACGCCATCCCTGATCATCGGTCAGATGCCAGTGAAAGACATTGATATTGAACATGGCCAGTATATCAATATATTTTTTTACAAAATCAACAGGGAAAAAATGTCGTGATACATCCAAAGAAGCTCCCCTGTGAGCGTAATCGGGATAATCTGTAATTTCGACGCCTGGAAATTCTATTTCGGTATCTGCATCTGCCGGAATTGATTTCCGGATAGTTTGGATTCCATAAAAAGCCCCAGCCTCAGTAGATCCGTTTATTGTAATATGCGAGGAATTTATATTTATGATATATGCCTCCGGATTATCGCTCGAATAGTCGGTGGTAAGCCTTATGGTATTCTTAATATCCTGTTTGTCTGTTATTTCAGGTCTAAAACCTGTTATTTGTGCTATGTATTCGGATAATAGTGCGGCTGACCGGGCTAACTTGCTATTTGAAGCAGGAAATGATATCTTTGTAGTTTTACTTAATATGAATGGTTTACCACCTGTTGTTTTTATTTCCTGCACCATGGGTACTATGTCATAACTGGCTATGGTAGCAGTTTTTTCGGAAGTACAGGCAATGAAAAACAAAAGAACGGACAGATGGAGGAAATTTCTAAACATAAACGAATGATTTTGTGTTTTATATGATAAAAAGTTAAACAAATTTCAAATATATAGTTTATTCTGAAATTTTTGCCACAAAAAATTTATATTTTTGCACCTTGATTGTATAGTCGTAATGCAATTAATAGTTTAAATTAAAATGTAGAAGATGAAAGTCCTGAAATTTGGTAGTGCGTCTATTGCTACAGCAGACAAGATGAAAAATGTAGCAAATATTGTTGCCCAAAGCGGCAATAATATCATTGTGTTGTCATCGATGCGGGGAACAGCGGAGGCATTAATGGAAGTCTCGGACTATTTATATAAGAAGAACCAGGAAGGAGCCGTTGAAATAATAAACAGGTTAGAGAAGCAATACTACGATTTTGTTTCCCGCCTTTTTAGCGAAGAATGTTTCAGATTGAAAGCGGAAGAAATAATCGCGGCAAAGTTTAATTATATCCGTACCTTCACCAAAGACTTGTTTACTCTTTTTGAAGAACGGGTGGTAATGGCTCAAAGCGAATTACTCAGTTCGGAATTGTTTCATTTGTATCTTACCGAAAAGAAGATAAATGCAGTTTTGGTGCCTGCCCTTGAATTTATGCGTACCGATAAGAATTCAGCACCTGACCCTGTATATATAAAGGAGAAGCTCACAGCTTTACTTGATGCGGCCAAAGGAGCGGATATGTTTATCACACAAGGATATATTTGCCGCAATGCATATGGCGAGATCGACGATTTGCGTAAAGGAGGAAGCGACTACACGGCATCGCTTATTGGTGCCGCCGTTGGTGCCGATGAAATCCAGATTTGGGCTGATGTGCATGCGATGCAAAACAATGACCCCCGTTATGTAAAAGGGACTACGCCTATCCGTCACATGAATTTTGATGAAGCAGCCGAGCTGGCGTATTTTGGTATAAAAATACTTCACCCGTCGAGCATACTTCCGGCCAAATTAGCAGATATACCCGTATGCCTTAAAAATACGGAACATCCCGAAGCCTCAGGAACGCTTATCTCCAACGAAACGGAAGCTCGGGCCATAAAGGCAGTGGCCGCTAAGGAGAATATTACTGCAATAAAAATAAAATCGGGCAGGATGTTGCTTGCGCATGGTTTTCTACGTCGTGTTACCGAAGTATTTGAAAACTACCAGACATCTATTGATATGCTGGCTACATCCGAAATAGGAGTTTCACTGACTATAGATGATGACAAAAATATACAACTTATTCTTGATGAATTGAAGAAATATGGTACGGTATCTGTTGATTCCGATATGGTAATTATTTCGGTAATTGGAAATCTGGAATCGGAAGATGCCAGTTTTGCCTCTACGATATTAAATGCCGTACAGGGAGTCTCTATCCGTATGATTTCATATGGCGGCAGCAAATACAACTTTTCTTTTCTGATAGAAAATAAAGATAAAGAGACGACACTTCAAATATTGAATGACAAATTGTTTAATTAATTCTTAAATTCCAAATGACAAAAGGAAATTTTCCTGTTGATAAGCTAAAAGGTATCGAAACGCCTTTTTATTATTACGATATGGATTTGTTGAAAAGGACATTGAAAATTGTAAAAGAAGAGACAAAAAAATACGGATTTGTTCAGCATTATGCAGTAAAAGCCAATGCAAACCGCAGGATTCTTGAACTCATTGCTTCGGAAGGTTTCGGTGCCGACTGTGTAAGCGGGAATGAGGTGAAAGCAGCTGTAAATGCAGGTTTTCCGGCATCGAAGATTGTTTTTGCAGGAGTAGGTAAGACCGATAAGGAAATAAATCTGGCTCTCGACCTTAATATTTTTTGCTTCAATGTAGAGTCTTTTCCCGAATTGGAAGTAATCAATGAACTTGCAACCAAGAAAGGCAAGCTGGCTCAGGTAGCTTTGCGTATCAATCCGAATGTGGATGCTCATACACACGAATATATAACAACAGGCCTGAATGAAAATAAGTTTGGTTTTGCTATGGCGCATCTCGATGCGGTAATAGAAAGGCTGAAAGTCCTGAAAGCGATCAAACTCATTGGGATACATTTTCATATAGGTTCTCAGATAGAAGAAGCAGAGACTTTTGAACCTTTATGCGAACGCGTAAATGAATTACAAACATATTTCGAAGGTAAAGAAATAAAACTGGAACATATCAATCTTGGCGGAGGTTTGGGGATAGACTATGAGAATCCTGATGCTCACCCTATTTCAGATTTTGCCGGATACTTTGCCCTGTTCAATAAAAGCCTGAAACTGAGAGACGGACAAATCGCCCATTTCGAATTAGGACGTTCCATCGTAGCTCAGTGCGGCGCACTCGTAACACGTACGACATACGTGAAGCATGGCGAAAACAAAGTATTTGTAATAGTGGACGCAGGTATGACGGACCTTATTCGCCCGGCCCTGTATCAGGCATACCATCAAATTGAGAATATTTCGTCCAATCTTCCGGTTAAAAAATATGACGTGGTAGGCCCTATATGCGAATCTTCCGACGTATTTGCGAAGGATTGTGAGTTGAACGAAACCCAGAGAGGCGACATGCTGGTACTTCGTTCGGCCGGTGCGTATGGCGAAATAATGGCTTCGCAGTATAACTGCCGCGAATTGCCTAAACCATATTACTCGGATAAAATATAAATCGTACAACAATGTAAGTCAGGAGTCGTATGAATATATGGCTCTTGTCTTTTTATGAAGATATCTTTTTATAATACAGGCAATGGTTGAGCAAATCTTACATTACTTCATGTTTAACGAACTGGAAATTGCAGGGATAGTGTTTTACCTCCTGCTGTTCCTTATTCAGATCTTTTTTTATTTCAATTATTACAGGAAACCCTATTCTGTCGTTTGCAAGAGGGACAAAGATAATCACAAACCTGTTTGTCCGAAGCCCAAAGTATCCGTTATTATAGCTTCGGAGAATGCTGCCGATGAACTGGCTGAAAATCTTCCTGCTATCCTGACACAAGATTATTCCGATTATGAAGTTATCGTTGTTAATAACGGCTCTACAGATGAAAGTGAGACTCTATTGCAATCTTTGCAACTAAAATATCCTCATTTATACATAACCTATCTGCCATATTCAAATGATATCACATTTGGTCGCCGTAAATTAGCGCTCACCATAGGCATCAAAGCCGCTAAAGGAGAAGTTCTGCTATTTACGGAACCTTATTCCAGGCCTGTATCGGATCAATGGATATCTTCAATGGTGGAAGAATTATCGGACGAAAAAGATATTGTTTTAGGATATTCCTATTATAGTAGGACAAAGACGTTTTTTAACCGTATAGCGCGTTTCGATAATCATTTGTTTTCCATGCAGTATATTTCCATGGCTCTCAAGAACAAGCCGTTTACCGGAATAAACCGTAATCTCGCTTTCCGCAGGCACCTCTTTTTCGATAATAAAGGCTTTGCTGCATTCCTTAATCTGGAGAACGGCGAAGATGTATTTATCAACCAGATAATTACTGATAGCAATACATCTGTGGCGTTGTCCCCGGATAGTTTTGTAGAGTCATCCAATGACCGCTATTCATTGTGGAAGCAAGTAAAGAAATCCTATTCAATTACGAAGAAACATTTTAAGGATAAAACGCCTATTAATTTATTTGGTTTAGAAACGGCTACCCGCTACCTGTTTTATCTGGTACTGATTACCCTTCTGGTATATTCGGCCGCATCTTTTCACTGGGCCTTATTGGGTATTGCGGTATTTTTCTTTGTATTGAGATTAGTGATACAGTCAATAATAATAAATAAGGCTGCCAGATACTTTCAATCCGGAAAATTCCACTTTTCACTGATTTTGATGGATCTTCTGCAGCCCTTTTATAACTTCAAATTCAGGACTAACCATAAAAACAGGGCTACAGGCCGGCGTTAACCGATAATGAGAATTTAGATACTTATTTAATTTCCTGCCCTTTTTTTGTTACAGAAGTTTTTCTCGTCAGCTTCAGGTAAGGTTTATGGATTCTCTCTTCCCATATCAGCCATAAGACAAAAATTACACCGTCGTAATATATCCAGACAAACACATCGCGATGAAAAACATTAAACCAGTCCTCGTAAAATTTCAGGTAGCACTCCTTGGTATTCACCCATTGACAGTTGTTGTACCATTCATTTACAGATATAAACCATTCAGGAAACGGATTTCGTATGATAATGAGTATTATTGCCAATCTGAGTATATTTATTAAGAGGAGTATGGCCAGCGACATGGGAATATACCATAATTTTTTCTTCGCAGGGCCAAAATAAAAACTAAGGATAAAGGTAAACATAAACAATTGTTTCAAACCTGTACAACCCCATATTATATCTACCGGAATAGAGTTCTCAAAATAAAGTGTGTATCCGTTGATGATTTTAAAATCCTGATATCCGAACAAGTCATGTACCAGCCAATAAACGGCATCTGCGGTCCACCGGTTCATCCCTTCGGTATATGAAGTCAAATCTCTTCCCAGCACAATGAGTATTCTTTCGTCCTCACCCTGATGTACGCAGAGTTTCCAGATAAATTCAAATATAAGGAATAAGCACAGAAACCATATAATATCTTTAAATGGTTTCAATTTGCTTATGAATATATTAATATAGTTTATGCTCTGGTTCCTCATTCTGCTTAAATTCGCATACAAAGGTACTAAAATAAGGATAATTAACCTTTTTAAGGCAAAAAAAATATGACATTTTATTTAAATTGTCGGTTAACTGATTTTTTTTAATTTACTTTGCACAAATTTCATCTGTTTTTAAGTGAATTTAGTAGTAAATAAGAGGTATTCGTGATTAAACAGGCTGTTTATTAATTAGATAAGTCGCACGAGAAATACCAGTGTTAGCAGAGCTTTTCAATGATGATTCAGCTTTCTTTCGAAGTTTTACATTATCTGAATAATAATTTGCTCAAAAAATTGTTTATAGAGGAGAATACGAAATGGCTGAAAGCATAGGTACTTTCATCCAGAATTGAGATTTACAGGATTAAAACCGTATATTGAATTATAATGCTAAAGAGTAAAAATCTTCTTTTAATAGCCTTTTTGGCTTGTATTGTAGGCTCGCTCAGAGCACAAACCGATTCTCCGTATAGCAGATATGGCTACGGAGTACTGAAGGATCAGGCCGTGGGTCCATCAAAGGCAATGGGAGGTATAGGTTACGGGCTTCGCAATAGCCAGAGTGCAAATCCGCTGAATCCGGCATCATATTCGAGAGTAGACTCGCTTACTTTTCTTTTTGATATCGGCATAAACTTTAACAGCGGAAAACTGAGCGACGGAGTAAATTCTGATAAAAAATACAGCGGAGGACTGGAATATATAACGATCCTGGTACCTTTAAAGAAAGGTCTCGGACTCAGTTTTGGTATCATTCCGTTTTCTTCGGTAGGCTATAAATTCGGATCAACAGAAACAAATGGCTCGGTAGCATATACCAAATCATTTTCCGGAAGCGGAGGTTTAAGCCAGATATATGGAGGATTGGGTTATTCATCTCCAATAAAAGGATTATCACTGGGTGCCAATATTTCATATCTTTTTGGTACATTAGATCATACTCGCAGTTTACCTGCATTAACAGGAAGTAATTCATATACATCCAGGGATATTACAGAATTATCTGTAAAGGCTGCGAAATTCGATATAGGTCTCCAATACGAGATGCCGATAGCTAAGAATAAAATGCTGACAATAGGTGCCGTATATTCACCCAAAATAAACTCCTCTGCCGATTATGATAATAAGCGTTATGTAATATCCTCATCCAATACGCTTATTAACGGAGATACTACAATTTATAATGGGGTCGATGCTGGAATTCCGGAAACATACGGATTGGGATTTACAGTTAACAGCAACAATAAACTTGTTTTTGGAGCCGATGCTACTTATCAACGTTGGAGCAAGGCGAAATATACTTCATATATGAATGATGGATTAAGCGATGCCGATCGTTTCAATGACAGGTGGAAATACAGCGTTGGAGCTGAATATATGATAGACCCATACGACAGAAGCTTCTTTAAGAAAATACGCTTCAGAGGAGGTGTTAACTATGCTAACTCATATCTGAATGTAATGGATGCATCCGGAAGAGTAGACGGATATAAAGAATACGGAGCGACATTAGGTTTCGGTTTACCTATCCGGGATAATATCGGCCAGCGGATGTCGTATATCAATATTAATTTCGAATATAAAAAACTAAAGCCGAAGCTTAGTAATATGATAAGTGAAGAATACTTCGGTGTATCGCTGAACGTCAATATCAATGAACTTTGGTTCTTCCGCCGTAAAGTTGAATAAAAAATACAGAATCAGGATAAACAGCCTCAATTACAGATTGAGGCTAATTCTTTTTAAGTATATTAGCCTAATGAAGTTAATGCAAAAACAAGGACTGTGGATGGTAGCTGTAATTTCAATATTTACTGCACCTTTCTTTTTTGCATCCTGTAAGAAAGAAGTCAGTTCTGCCGTAAATTTCAAATATGACAAAGAACTTGTTCCATCCATGCATACAGACAGCGTACGGGTGCTTATTTCCGATTCGGGGCTTATCAAATATAAAATGATAACCAAGACCTGGGATGTTTTCGATGAAGCAAAAGATCCTTACTGGTTCTTCCCGAAAGGGCTTTATCTGGAACGGTTCGACACTGCATTTACTGTCGTATTTACAATTAAGGCAGATACAGTGTGGAACTATACCAGGCGCAAACTTTGGCGGCTTAAAGGAAATGTTTTTGCAAGGAACATTGTCGGGGAAACATTCACCGGAGATGAATTTTTTTGGAATCAGCAGGAACAGAAAATATATTCGGACAAACTGGTAGAAGTGACCAGGCCGGAGAAGGGGATATTGGTTGCCCGAAATGGTATGGTGGCTAACCAGCAAATGACAGCCTACGAATTTATGGAAGTAGGAGAGAATGCCGGGAAAAAAACTCTGATTTATGTAAATGAAGATGAAGAAAACAAAGAAGAAAAAGCAGAATAGTTTTTCAAATATGAATGAAATTCAATCTCAATTTATTATCTTCGCACGCTGAAAACTGTATCTTTGAGAATTTAAAATAAACAATATAAAAAGTAATTATTATTTAAATGGCTGCATTACAGAAAATTAGGAGCAAATCAAGCCTGCTTGTCGGTATAATCGCGGTAGGTTTATTAGCATTTGTATTTCCGTGGGGTGAAGTTACAACCTTTGTTAATAAAATGAGAGACAAAGCATTTGTTGTGGATGGAAAGGTGATTACAACAAAAGAATATTCTGAAAAAATCGCTCAATGGGAAAACTTTCAGAAGATTATGTCGAATCAATCCTCATTGGATGAGTTTACTAACTCTCAAATCCGGGAAATGGCTTACCAGCAAATGGTCAAAGAAATAATATTGGATGAAGAAGCAGGCAGATTAGGATTAGCTGTTACACCTGAAGAGTTGAATGATATGGTTTACGGACCTGTTGTAGCTCCTATATTATATCAAATACCATTTTTCGCAAATCCTCAGACTGGCCAGTTTGACAAGGCCTATCTGATGCAATTCCTTTCCGATATTAATCAGGATCCGGCAGCTATGCAGGAACCTCATAGATCTGAGATTATGGCCAGAAGGGAAATCTGGGCTTTCATACAGAATATGATGAAATATCAACGTCTTGAAGAAAAATATGCATCTTTAGTTGCCGGCTCTGTTTTAGTTAGCGATACTGAGGCTAAAGCAGCCTATGCCGATTCTAAGAATGTAGCAGATATAGCATATGTTGTTCAGAGATATTCAGCCCTGGCAGATTCTGCCGTTCAGGTTTCAGACAAAGAAATAAAAGCACTTTACGATTTGCGTAAAAATAACTATAAACTGGATACCGAGCTTCGCAAAATTTCATACTTCATCAAGGATGTTGTTCCCAGCGATGAAGACTATGCTGCCATAGAGCAAGAAATGAATGCCGCGTATGAAAAATTGAAAATGACAGACAATCCTGCTATTGTTCTAAGTGAATATTCATCTACATATCAGGATATTTTTATGGCAGTTTCATCATTGCCGGCCGATGCCAAAACATTTGTGGAATCTGCATCAGTAGGTGATATTTTTGGACCGGTTCGCGAGAATCAGACATATCTGATGTATAAATTAATAGACCGGACAAATGCCGCCGATTCTATTAAACTGCAAATAATACCGTTGCCACAAGGTCTTGATGAAAAAACATCAGCCCATATTGTTGATAGTATCCAAAGCGTTCTTAAAGGTGGCAAGGATTTCGGGGCCGTAGCTGACGAATTATTCCCTAATTCTAACGGAGGTGATTTGGGTTGGACTAACGAAGCGATGTTGGCAAGTGCAGGAATTGCAAAGGAATGTTTTGCCGCTGCAAAAGGTGAAATTCTGAAATTGAAAGTGGGAGGGCAGGATCAGTTGATTCGTATAGCCGATAAAACTAATCCGGTACCAAAAGTGAAGTTAGCAGTAATACAGTTACCTGTTATAATCAGTGATAAAACACAGAATGCTATAGATAACGAATTGAACCAGTTCGTGAGCGAAAACGGAAACCTCGAAAATTTTGATAAAGCCGCTCAGGCTAAAGGTTACAGCCTGATTCAAAATTCAATTATATCGCCATCCGAAATAGCATTGGGGCAAGCTACAGGAACCCGTCAGGTTATACACTGGGCTTTCAATGAAAAGGCCGGTTCGGTGAAGAAATTTGATATGTCAGACAAGCGTGTCGTTGCAATCGTGAAAAATGAAATAACCGGAGAATATATGCCGGTATCTGAAGTGGCAACAGCGTTAAAATCAGAGCTGATAAATGATAAAAAAGCAGAGAAAATCATTGCGGATCTGAAAGCTAAGAATTTGACATCTCTGGATGCTTATGCACAAGCTGTATCAGGAAAAGTGGATACAGTAAACTTTGTTACATTCCAGACTAACAATCTATCGGGGATTGGTTTTGAACCATTAATGAACGTATATTCGAAATTAGGCCAGGTCAATAAACTGGAAGCTCCTATGAAAGGAAAATCCGGAGTATATGTATTGAATGTGACAAACAAAACTGAAGATACAAAAGAATTCAATGCCGAACAGACAAAACAGTCGTTGAAGCAAGCCAATTATTATCAGATGATGTCACAAGCCGTCTCTATATTGAAAAATAAGATGAAAGTAGAAGATAACAGGGTGAAATTCTGGTAAAATTCTTTAAAGAAAAATTTAATCACTATATTTAAGGTCCCTTGTAGCCAGAGCTATGAGGGGCTTTTTTAATTAAAGAGAATATGACAAAAAAAGAACGTTATGCCGGGGTTATTAGTTGGTTTGACAAAAATATGCCTGTAGCAGACACAGAATTGCATTATGACAATCCATTTCATCTATTGATTGCTGTTATTCTATCCGCGCAGTGTACCGATAAGCGGGTCAATATGGTAACACCGCCATTATTTGAAGCATATCCCACACCTGAAGTGATGGCGGTTTCTACTACAGATGCCATTTATCATTACATAAAAAGTGTATCTTACCCCAATAATAAAGCGAAAAATCTGTTAGGAATGGCTAAGAAACTCGTAGATGACTTCGGAGGGAAGGTTCCTGATACTATGGAAGAATTGGAGACTATACCCGGAGTAGGTCGTAAAACAGCAAATGTAATGCTTATTGTGGCTTTTAATAAGCCGGCGATGCCAGTAGATACACATGTTTTTCGGGTTTCAAATAGAATTGGATTAACCGAAAATTCGAAAAATCCCGAGCAAACAGAAAAAGAATTGATAAAATATATACCGGCGAAATATTTATCAAAGGCACATCATTGGTTAATTTTGCATGGCAGATATGTCTGTATTGCGCGGAAACCAAAATGTGAAGAATGTGGATTAACCCCGTATTGTAAATTTTTCTCAAAAAAATGAACTAAAATGAGGTTTTAGTAATGACTTGGCTATTAATGTATTGTAAAAACGGTTGAAAATAGTTTAAAAATACCTCTTAAAATATTTGGAGTTATACTGATTATTTACATATCTTTGCACCCGCTTTACCACTAAAAGGCTCTTCGGCAGCGGGGAGTTTATGGG
>NZ_JBHSGN010000067.1:0-143431 GCF_042654545.1 Dysgonomonas termitidis | reverse complement strand
AGTTCCGAGCCGATCTGACCCGTACTGCCTACTATAAGAATGTTATTCATCGTTTATTTAATGGTCGCGGACCTGCTTGTACTTATGGTTGAAATATATATCCTTTATTCTGCGAATTTAAGTCCGTCCAGCTTATTCCATGCTCCACGGGTGAAATCCGGAATTTCTACCGGGGAGCTACTGTTATCCAGAGATATTTCGGTAAGAGGTATCAGGCTGCACCATTCAGCCAGGTCATAGACGTCCATATCCAGCGGCAGTCCTTTTTGGAGACAGTAGATCAGGCGGTAGTCCATGATAAAGTCCATGCCGCCATGCCCTCCTACCTGTTTTGCCTTTTCTTCTATGTCTTTTGCTATCGGATGTTTATATTTCTGCATCAGGGCTTTGCGTACATCATCGGGAACGAAACTGTGTGCGTTCAGATTTTCGTGATTGGCTGCGACCTCAGGGTCTATCGCTCCCCCATCGAGGGCATAACCTTGAGTCGGATACTTATTGGCAAAGCCTTTTGTGCCTGTCAGTTGGTACATACGGCTATAAGGGCGCGGCGAATTTACATTGTGCTCGATAAGGATGGACTTGCCTTTTTCCGTGGAGATAAGGGTTGAGGTATGTTCCCCGTTCCGGAAATCCTTTACCTCTTCGCCTGTTTTCTCTTTTATGAAGTTTATACTTGATAGCTGTTTTGCATCAACCGATACAAGGTAATTCAGCTTATCTCCGCGGTGTATGTTCATGGCCTGGCATACAGGTCCGAATCCATGTGTAGGGTAGAGGTCGCCCCTGTGTTTCCTGTTATAATCCATGCGCCAGTTGTTCCAGTACTGGTTCCAGAATGGCTGAAGCCCGTGTATATAGGCTCCCTCCCCGTGTACAATCTCACCAAGCAGTCCCTGCTGCACCATGTTGAGGGTGGTCAGCTCGAAGAAGTCATAGACGCAGTTTTCGAGTTGCATACAGTGCTTGCGGGTTTGTTCTGAGGTATTGACCAAAGCCCATATCTCATCCATGGTCATTGCCGAAGGTACCTCAATGGCGACATGCTTGCCATCCTTCATCGCCTGTACACCTATTGTGGCATGGGACTTCCAGTCGGTAGCTATATAGATCAGGTCTACATTTGGCAGGGCTGTTACTTTACGCCATACGGAAGTATCTCCATAGAATTCCTGAGCCTTGGGAAATCCCCTTTTTTCGAGCATTCTGTTTACTTTCCCCGTGTTTTTTTGTTCCACGTCGCACAGGGCAATTATTTCCACGCCGTCTATATGTGTCATGCGTTCCACTGCACCCGGGCCGCGCATACCCAGCCCGATAAAAGCTACACGTACCATAGGTAGCGGATCAGTCCTTAGTTCGAGTACATCTGTTTGTCCGGCAGGACGTACAGGAACCGGTATTTTAATCACGTTCTGGGCTTTCGGTTGCTGGCTGATGCTCATAGCGATAAAGCCGGCGAATAATAAAAATAATATCTTCTTCATTTCTTATAATTTTTTTAATGGTTTTTATTATAGGAGGATTTTTCCTTTTTATCTTCCCTTACTTAATCTTTATGTCGCAGACAATTCTCCCGATGACGGAGAGCATCTCATCATAGTTTTCCTCCATAGACAGCAATAGTTTATACTGCGCCCGGGTTCGTACCAGATTATGCGTCTCATACTTAACCTTGTAATAATTATCCCCATCGATGTAATCCATCAGGAAACGCAGTACCTGTTCGAAGGTAATATACAGGGCGGAGAAAGCGAGATTGTCAATTTCCGGTTGCGTCAGGAAGGACGATGCTTCCGACAGGTATCCTCTGGTATAGCTCTCAAAGATATCCATCTTCATATACACATTTTCAAGATTTTCATCATCTTCCTTTCCTGCATTTGTATATGAACGTATGGCATCGCCATAGTCGTTCAGGCACATGCTGCTGAGGACGGTATCCAGGTCGATAACGCATAATACTTCTCCTTGCCTGTCGAACAGTATATTGCTGATCTTGGTATCGTTATGGGTAATCCTGACGGGTATTTCCCCGGATTCGAACTTTTTCCATAAAGCCAGCATCTGACTACGGCGGCTCTCTATCCAGCCGATCTCCTCTGCGACCTGCGCTTTGCGTCCGGCCGGGTCTTTTCCGAGGACTTCATCCCACTGTTTCAGGCGGAACCGCATATTATGGAAGCCCGGTAATATATCGGCCAGCTGTTCCTTCATACCGGCCAGCATAGCCTGAAACTTACCAATCCCCCTTCCGCCCTGCGATGCCAATTCAGGGGAATCGGCATAGTCATAGGCAGTTGTATTATCTATAAAGAGGCAGGCAGCCCAGTATTCGCCTGCGGCATCTTTATAAAACAGCCTGCCGTCTACCGTCGGTACGACAGTCAGGGCCTCTCTTAGCGGATCGCCTCCCCGTTCAGAGATTATCTTCTTCAGATGCGTGGTTACCTTATGGATATTATCCATCATCGCGGGTACATCCCTGAAGATATTCTTATTCTTCCGCTGGAGGATATAGTCGGGATTATTTCCCTGCGTTTCAACGAAAAATGTATCGTTAATCAGCCCTTCACCCAGCGGGCGTATTTGCAGTATGGGACCGCTGAATAAAAAATGAGGGACTATTTTTTCCAAATTCATATTCATTCGTATTTTTATTCTTGTTCTTTCTCTTTCAATATCCTTACCTGCCGGTTTCATGCAGGCATCAGTGTGTTTTCTATTTTAAGTCAGGGCCTGCTGATAAGAGCCTTTCTCGCCTTTATTAACCTGTTTTAGTTTTATCTCGATTACAAAAGGTTCACTTAGTTTCTGAATGTCAGCCGGAAGAACTATGTCATAATAAACGGAGCCGGATTTATCCCGTCCTCCATCCCTAATAACAGCAGCTTTTTTAGTCGGTTTAAACATAGCGTTCTCTATCACATAAATCATGTCTTTATCTTTGCTTCTCGGGACTTTTATTCTCAGAAGATTATTCATCGGTTTATTAAACACTGTAAGATAAGTAATATCGCCTTTTGCGGTCGAATGTCCCCAGTCCTGTTTCTCAAGTACGGAATGTTGTACTCCATACACGGCGTCTCCATTTACTGACATCCAGTTTCCTATACTCTTGGCAATATCCGTTTCTTCCTGACGGATATTACCGTCTCCGTCAGGCCCGAAATTAATCACAAAATTTCCATCCAGGGAATTGGCTTTCACAGTCATTTCAATCAGGTCATAAGGCGTCTTCACGTAAGTCAGGGACCAGTCACGGTGGTATCCCCACTGGTTTTCAGGTATTGTCATTACGCAATCCCAGTCGAAGCCTTTGGTTTCTGCCAGGCTGTTGGGAAGATTACGCTCAAAACGCTGATCGTAATCGTCTATCAGGTCTCCGTTCGTATCCTCATGGCGTTTCCCGTTTTCATCCGCACGGAAACGGCTGCCGATAATCAACCCCGGGTGCATATCCCGCAATTCCGTACCGAGCGCATCCACCCAGGCGGCTTCTTTCATCCATGCGCCATCCCAGGAACCGTCGAACCAAAGCCCTTTGACGGTTGGGTAATTTGTCAACAATTCTATCAACTGATTCCGTGTAAATTCCTTAAATGTTTCGTAGCCAGCCTTGTCTTTTTCATTTGAAATCGCTGTATATCCTGCCCAGTTAAGTCTGTCGTCGTTCGTGATTGCTGTTCCCGCCTGATAGCCGGGATGGCTCCAGTCAATAATGGAAAAATAAAGATATACATCGATGCCTTCGGCTGTATATGCATCTACCAGTTCCTTGACTATATCGCTCTTATACGGGGTATTCGCTATGGTATAGTCAGTATATTTGCTCGGCCACATGCAAAAGCCGTCGTGGTGTTTTGTGGTAAATATCATATATTTGGCACCCATCTGTTTAGCTTGTTTCGCCCATTTTTTTGCATCGAATTTTGCAGGATTGAACTGTTTGTACAGATTATCGTATTCTTCTTTTGTTATTAATCCCGATGTACGAAACCATTCGGCAGCATAATGCGTCGTTTTACCGTTCCACTGGCCGCCGGGGATCGCATAGACACCCCAGTGGATAAATTGCCCCAATCCGTACTCGCGCCAGCGCTGCATATCGGCATCGGTACGTTTTCCGACACGGTGTGCCCCATGTTTTAAGGGTATTCGCATTTTTTTTTCAGGAGATTGAGCGATGCTTTGTAAGAAGAACAGTATGCAAAATAAAAGTGTAAAAAAATGTATTTTTTTCATTATGTTGATATTTTTAATTATTCAGTTATTATCTACAAGCCAATATGCTCCGCCGTTTTTTTCTCAGGCTGTTTAGTATTCGCTGCTTTTTTACTATCCGGTGAATAATTCCATACAATCTTGTCGCTATATTCTTTTCCGTCTTTCACTGCCTTGGCTTCTATTACGTTCTCCCCTGTATTTAATTTTATATTGTTAAAAATATAATGCACCGGGGTCGTTCCTTCTTTAAAATTGGTGATTTCCAATCCGTTGACAAACAATCGCGGAACACCTATATTAGAGTATACGGTAACCGGGGTCACTTCATTTTCCCGCTCGATAGCCCTGCGTTGAGTCAGGTATAAAACAGGTTCCTTGCTCCAGTTTGCTTTATACCAGTAAAACGGATCTTTTTTTATCTTACGGTCAAACGTCACAAGACCTTTCATATTACGCGCTTCCACGCCTCCCTGTGTATTGACAGGCGTAGCAAAATCAAATGTATTCCATACATAAGAAGCGAGCAGGTAAGGATGTTTGGATATAAAACCCCACTGTATCTCATGAAACTTAGTTGAAAACGTTTCAGGATAGAACTGGGAAAAATACCTCCCGAACTCGCCGACTACTTCTTCCTGCTGGTCTACATTGGCTTCTGCACCATATTCGGAGAATATCACTTTGTAACCCGGAAAATCTTTTTCCATACCTTTAATCCATTTTTCCACATCGCTTATCTCCCCGCTGTACCATCCGAAATAATGATTTATCCCTTGTATATCGGCGTTCAGATTGGATGCCTGGTCAACCTTCGAATAACCGCTTACCGAAACCGTGTATCTGTCCGGGTCTTCTGTTTTTGCCAGATCATTCAGGTCTGTGGTAAGGGAAACTGTATAATCGTAAGGTGTGTAGACTTCGTTATGCAAACCCCAGACATAAATGGAAGGATGATTGTAATTCTGGCGGATAAGTTCCGTAAGCTGTTGTCTGGCGTTCCCGGATTCCCGGGTACTTACCCTGTTCACAAAAGGTATTTCAGCCCAGACAATGAACCCTATACTGTCGCATTTTGCATAAATCCTTTCGGCCTGCTGATAGTGGGCAAAGCGGATTGTCGTTGCGCCGATTTCCTTTATGATTGCCAGGTCAGTATCGTGCTGCTCATTGGTCAGGGCGCTGCCTGTACCCCACCAGTCCTGATGGCGGCATACCCCATACATGGGAACCTTTTTGCCATTCAGGTACATACCGTCGCCGGCTTTCAATTCAAAATGCCGTAATCCCAAAGGTTGTATCACTTCATCTATGACCTTATTATCCGATACCAGTTGTATAACGACTTTGTACAGGTATGGGTCTTCAAGTCCCTGCCACAAATGCGGGCTCTTTAATGCAAACTCCTGTACAAAAAATTGTCTTCCCTGGGGCAGGACGGTAACAGGCATTTCCTGCTTTGATTTGACTTTTCCGTCCATTTCATATATAGTAGTCAGTAAACGGACATTTTTTGTGTCGTGATTCTTGTTTTCCAGTTTAATTTTTACGCTTATTTCGGCTGACTTATCCGAAACATTCTTCTGGCTTATATAAATTCCCGGCGAAGCATAATCGGTAACGGTAATATTCAGCTTTTCCGTTACAATAAGCTCCATAGGACGGTAAATTCCGCCATAAACACCGAATAAAGTATGATTTACGGGTATAACATCCGGTCTGGAATTGTTGTCCACTTTTACCAGTATCTCATTTTCCTGTCCGTATCGTAACAGCTTTGTCATTTCGATTACGAAAGCGGAATATCCTCCCTTGTGGTTTCCCGCAAACACTCCGTTTATATAAACCTCGGCTACCGCCGCTACTCCTTCAAATCGTAGGAACACCCGTTTATCGCCTAATGACGGGTCGGGAGTGTATGTCTTTCTATAATAGGCTTCGCCCGCATAAAACGTATTCTTCTTCACCTGCATGTCTTCAGCGTTCCAAGTGTGTGGGATTTTAACAGGCAGCCAGTCTTCGTTCAATGTTTTAGGTAAATCTTCGGCCTTCTTGAATAACCACCCGTCATTGAACGGCTGGCTATCGCGACCATAGGCCTGAATCAACATAAATATACAAAGTAGACTTGGAAGAAATCTTTTCATGATATAGTTTTAGTTTAATCGGATTCGGATGATAAATATATAAAAACCGTACCGGTTGTTACCTGGTTTGGATTTGCTCTTATTGGCTTTCTTTTTGCTCTAATTAATATTTTTGATAAAAAATCCTTTCAGATGAGGCAAGCCAAACCTGAAAGGATTCTGCTGATACTTCAATCTATCTAACCTAAAAACATTTATTTTTTATTTTTCAGGCCAAGCTCTGCAAACTGCATTGTGCTTCCGCCGGAGTTATCCCATTCATCAAACCTCATTTTTAGATACCGGTAACGGACTGCCGCATCCAGGGTGATTTCATTTACCGTGGCATTAGGAAGTCCGACGTGCTCCTTAACCGGGGTGAAGGTACTTCCGTTGTCGCTTCCATAAAACGATACGGCTTTTGTATTTAAAAATGCCTGAAAATTTCTGTTGGTCAGGACAATCGTGTTAAATGTCATTTGCTTCCCAAAATCTATGACAGCCCATACTTCCTCACCTGTGGCCGGTACTGAAACTCCCCCGTAACTTTTGCCGGGTTTCACCATTGACAAGCAAGTCGACAGGTCTCCGTCCACAAGACTGCCCGGGGCGTTTGATATTGCATCGTCCGCCGGAAGAGGATGTGATGTCGTTACCGACCAGTTTCCGTCATTTATAACATCTTCGCTTTCGAAAGTATATGTTCCTCCGGTATTTACCAAATGGTATGAGTAGGGTTGTGAAGTGCTTTTTGCGGTTCCGTTCTCCATTAGGATAGTTACACCCACTTTATAGTCGAAACTATTGACTTTCATTTCTTCGATTGGAATATCCAGCTGAAAGGTGTTCCCTACAGGCTTGGCCACAAAAGCCACGCTCGTATAACCATGCGAGCCTCCCAAAAACGTTTCGGATACATTGTAAAATCTGATGATTACATCCGTTACCGGAACGGATGCGATGAAGTTGCCTTTCACCGTGCAGGTACCGCCGTTTATTTCCACGCCTGAAATTTTTAATGAGGCGGTAACAGTCTCATAAAACGTTTTCTTCGTAAATGAAGATAGCTGGCAATTATTCATGATAGCTGCGCTTGCGTGATGCATAAATGTGGCAGTCTTACCATAAGTCTGATTTCCTGCTCCCATCAATGACATTCCGAAATCCACGTTGTTCTTTTGAGAATTGGTCGGCCCCACATGCGGTTCGTTTAGCGCATGACCGAGTTCATGAAACATACCACCAATAGAATTGTTGGTAATGCCGCCAACTGGTTTTATCGGATTACCCGTAATAGGATCTCTTTGCATATTTTCGTATGCCATGCCTTCATATTCATAGGCAAAGCACCACTTGCCGAGTCCATAGAAAGGCGTATCTTCGTTTGACCCGTTTATGGCGGTGAGTACAAGCGTATGCTCACTATATTTTGTCAGGCTATTCTGTGTATAGTACTCATTTATTTCCGTAATCATCTTACTCCCGCCTCCGTCATAAGGATAGTCTGCTTTTTTACCCTTCGCATTTATTTTAACAATATCCACCATGCCATTTTCATCTAACGGTAATCCGAAACTTTTTTCATCATATCCCCAATACTTCATCCACTTGCAAATATATAGCTGATGCTTTAACAATAATGTACTGATCCGCTTTTTATAACCCGGATTTTCTATAATATCGGACGGAACGAAGTAAACCACATTCAGTTTGTACGGATAATTATCGTTGTTGGGATCGCCTTTTACATCATAAAGCACATCGGGGCTTATTTTTGAAACAACGGTTACTGTATTCGATTTTATATTCCGGGCCTGTGTCTCGCCATAGAATATACTTTGGGTATTGAATCCGCTGTAATTCAGACCGGATAGTTCTTCATCGGTAATACCGGGCTTTAGGCTTGTTTTTATGATTATAGTAATGGTGGACGAACCCAGGTAACTGTACGAACCACTGTTTTTTGCAAACGAAACCTTTATCGTATTTTGGTCGATTGTGACCTCTGTCTGAGTAACCGTCGCACCTTTCGAGTCGGTAACAGTAATATTGTCTGCCGACAATATGAACAAACTGCTGAAAGACAGTTCCAGAGAAGGTTTTGACCAGTTGATCGTTTTCCCGTTGAATTCTAATTGGGAAGAGAAGTTAAGTTCTTCGTCAACCTCTGTCAATTCAAAGGATTCTTTGCCGTTAACCGTTTGTTTCAGGCTGACGTCTGTCAGGTCGGCATACACCGGTGGGTTTTCCGGTTCTTCATTATTGTCGCTACACGAAAAAAAAACGCAGAATAAAATCCCTAAAGTAAGCAACAGGTAGAGTTTGTTCTTTTTATTCATGGTATATTTTTATATAATTGAACAAGAAAGACATAGGGCAAGGCGATAATAACCTTGCCCTATTTATATAAAGAATATTTATTCGATTACAATTTTCCCTAAACCGAATTCGGCTATTTGCATCGTATTGCCACCGCTCGTATATCCGGCACCGGGATAATCCGGATGCTGGTATTTATCAGTAGCATAATTCTTACTTTGCACAGCCAAGATTACCTTGACATAACGATAGGTAGATGGGGTTATTGGAATAATATAAGGCTTGTCCTCAACCGAAGTAGCATCACCTACATACGAAACTTTTTGCGGTACCCAAACTATATTCGCATTATTTCCGGCAGGTTCGCCAGGGGCTATTACGGTAAAATTAGTACCGTCATTACTACCTTCTATTATAATACCGTACACCCGCAAATAATTGTAGTTATTGGTACCTACAGATCCATTGGTATTAGCATATGTTCCACTCCGGTGTGACCATTTGATATACTCAAACTCTTGCGCTGTTTTCATATCAACAATAAACGACGGTGCTTCGGAATCTGCCGGAGGTTGTTGTCCGGCTGCGTTGCCGCCAGGTTTCACTAATGACAGGTATGAACCGGATTGACCGTCGAACATATGTTCGGGTAAGCCAGTTACGGGACTTTCTTTTGTATTGCCGTCCCACGCATAACCATAACCATTGTGGGTCTGTGTGGTTACTGTCCAGTTTGTCCGGTCTATATCCACCGGAGTATTTGTCACATCTAATACGCTTACATTCCAGTTTACCGACAGGTTACTGCCGTCGGTTGTCCTGATCGTTACCGTTGTAGAACCTACACTAACGGGAGTTACAATACCAGCCGCATCAACCGTAACAATAGCTTCATCATTGGATGCATAGGAAACGGCTTTATTCCAGGTATCTGCCGGAGCGAGTGTTACATTGGCAGCCAAATCGAAAGGTGCGCCTCCTATTTTCAGCTGCTTATTCTGTGCAGCTGCGGCTATATTGATCGCAGTGGCTTTCACCATATGGTCTATGATATTCACTATAAACCGTGTGCTTAACCCCGACCCGTCTGTCGCGCTGACTATCAGGGTATCTTTTCCAAAAGATTTCGGTTTAAGAAGTCCGCTTTCGGTTACAGTCATTAATTCCGGATGCTTATTAGTAAAGGTTACTTTTTGGTTTTTAGCGCTTTGAGGTAAGATTACCACATTAAGCTGTAGTTCTTCGTTATCTTTGAACGAAATTTGCATAGACGGCGTTCCCGTACTTACATAAACGGCTTCCTTTACGGCTATTGAAGTAACTTTTCCATCATTATCCGGTTCAAACCCCTGCGGATCACAACTGCTAACCAGCATAATAACTGCCAGAACTGATAAATATATAATTTTCTTCATGTTTTATTATTTGACGGTTACTAATTAACGTTTTATATCTTGCCATTGGGGACTTTGCGTCAAATTCTTGTTTAACTCAAGTTCCTGCAAAGGAATCGGATTATAATAATACTTGTCGTTCCATTTTACAACACCATTTGTTACATTCGGACTTTTCGGATAACCAATGATAAAGCCTTCACTGTCTACAAAGACATCCGAATTAAGTGTCGCTTTCGGCGCATCCTTAGCTTTGCTTGTGTTTGTTCCGTCATATAGTTTTTGTTTTTCTGCCGTAAATTTCATGCCCCTTATAGGCTTTTCTATAAATTTACCGGCTTTCCAGCGTACCAAATCTTCGCGGCGAAGACCTTCCATAGCCATTTCTATGCGGCGTTCGCGGCGTATTTCACGAAGTATTGGCCCAGGAACATATCCGGCATATTGCTGATACAGATTGTCCAGACGGGCGTCAGCAGGGATATTCTGTAAAGTCAGCTTGCTGTTGGGATATTTCGTGAAGTCAAAACCGGCCCGCAGGCGTAAGGCATTGACGGTAAGATCGAGGTCTCCATTGGTAATTGTACCCAGTTCTGCTTTGGCTTCCGCATACATCAGCAAAGCTTCTGCATAACGGAAAATCAGTGCTGTCTGCGTTCCACTCGTTGTAGAACCATTGTCTATTGGTTCATTTGTCCAGTGTTTGATAAACATATAGCCGGTGACACAAGGACCGCCGGTCGGCGTCTGGTTGGCAGTAGGACAATTGTAAGTGATTTCGGGATATTTAAGGCCTTGCAGCGTCTGATTAATTACGCCACCGTTTTCGTCCCTGTTGAAAATAGTAATGTATTCACCCGGTTTCACTACAGTTTGCCGCAGGCGTGGATCACGGTTATCCAGTTCGCGCCAGTCGTCACCGTCATAACCTTTGAAAAGCGGGCTTGAAGTAACCGGTAACCCGTCTATACATAAATATTCGTCTATCAGGTCTTTCGTTGCCCCTTTACAATATCGTCCGCTGGCATTTCCTCTGTTCATACTGAAGTAGCGGGAAGTTCCGTGCCCGAGTTTAGAGCCGTCATATACACGCGCGAGAATCGCTTCTTTGTGATCGCCGCCTGTCATCCCATTCAATTTGAATAGGTGCCAGTAAGGGTCATTCCCTACCTCGCTCGGTACATTGTATAATTGGTATTTACCGGAAGATATGATTTCATTACATGCTGTAGCGCATTCCTGGAGGAACCGGTTGGCAGTCGCTTGCAGGTTCAGTTCCGTATGATATTTGCGGAAAGTGCCTTCAAACAGACAAAAACGCGCTTTCAGGAAATTTGCCATATCACGGTTGATACGCCCGGTCGCCCCTACCTGAGTGCTTGTATACTGTACGGCATAGTTGAGGCATTCCAGTATCTTGTCGGCAAGTTCTGCACGGGAAGTACGCGGAGAATACAATTCGGGAGAATCTATATTCAAATCCTTCTCCAGCCATGGTACTTCACCAAAAGCGACTATTTTTTGGTAATAGTCCCAAGCCTTGAAGAAATAGGCTTCCGCTGCATATTTATTTAAAAGTTCCGGGCTGCTCACAGATCCTTCCGCCTCACGATAGTGATTGAGGAAATAATTAATGGTACGCAGATTATTCCATCTCCAGCCTGTGTTGTTGGCATCATCAAGCGAAGTTGTCGCACTGGACGGTACCGGCCAGGTATCTTGCATACGATTTACAATATCGCCGGAAGTGTTGCTGAATCCGATGGCATTGTCGGTAAATATATCGCCATACATAATCTGGCTTCCACGCGTAATAAAAAACGGAGGGCTGTAAGAATAGGCGTTGCCTGACTGATGCCCCTGCGCATATATATTATACAGCTGATTAAGGTACAAAGGCAGGTCGCCTTCGTTCTTCAAAAACACGCCCTCGGCGAGGTCTTGGATAGGATCTTGCTGCATAAAAACATCGTTACACGAGCTTAACGCGAAGCCTGTCGAAACACAACCGATCGCTATATATTTTATTATTTTTTTCATAACTTGGTTCATTATTAATGTTTAAAAAGTGATCTGAGCGCCCAGAGCAATCGTCCTTTTCTGAGGATAGCTGTCCGAAATCTGGTCCGGGTCGAAAATTGATGGTACTTCCGTAATCTCAAACAGGTTGTATCCCGACAATGTAAAGCGTAACTTTTCGACATGCAGTTTTTTCAGTAAAGACGCCGGAACGGTATAACCTAATACTGCCTGCTTCATACGCAGGTAAGCTCCGTTTACCAACCAGCCGGTCTGGACGGATGGCGCCCCTGCCGCAGACCTGTAACGAGGAAAATTCGCGTCTGTCTGATCGGGTTTCCATGAGCGCTCGTACATCCATTTACTACCGGCATTGTTAGTACCTCCACCCCAGTAAGTTGTACTGCCTATCCATAAATCACGTTTAACTACCCCCTGCAGCAACATGCTGAGGTCGAAACCTTTCCACGAAGCTCCCAGTGTGACACCGAATTTATAACGCGGTGTATTGTTCCCTATAATCCGCCTGTCTCCCGGATCGTCGGCAGTGTTGGAGCCTGTGTTGATGACTCCGTCGCCATTCAGGTCTTTCAGCCACGGATCGCCCGGATAAAGATTGCCCGAATGCTGGGGACCATAGAAAACATATTGATTGCCATTTAGCACGAGGTCTTCCGCCTGCAGAATGCCACCTGTCTCATATCCCCAGATTTCACCTACGGTCATACCATTATAGTACATATAGTCACCTAGTGTTTTTATAGCATTGGACGGATAGTTCAGCACTTTGGTCACAGCATCTGACAGGACAAGTCCTGCATTATACTGCAAACCGTTGGCTAATTTATCTTTCCATTCCAATGTAAGTTCCCATCCTCTCCCCCTGATGACGCCGGAATTTTCACGAGGTGGTGTCGCACCCAATAAATTCGGATACGCGGCGCTTCCTTCTACAAGAATATCGGAAACTTTGCGTTCGAATATATCCAATGAAAAATTCAAACGGTTAAGGAAGGTCGCATCCAACCCAAAGTTGGTGGTTGCCGTTTTTTCCCAGGTCAGATAAGGAGACACCAAATTAGGCGCATTAACCGTGTTACTCCAATTCCCACCAATCCAGTAATTGGAACTTGTTGAGCTCATTGATGGCTGATATGGGTAATAGGAATCGGGTTGGCTACCAAGTTTACCATACGAAACCCTTATTTTCAGGTTTGAGAGCCATTCTTTCGAAACATCCATGAATTGTTCTTCCGATATCCTCCATCCGGCAGAGAAAGATGGAAAGAAAAAGTAGCGTCCGTCCTGTGTAAAACGGCTGCTGCCATCGTAGCGTCCGTTTACTTCGAACAAGTATTTATTAGCATAATTATAGTTGATCCTGCCAAACACTGCTCTTCCGGTTCTCTTTTGTGCCGAGGTTTCCATTGTATTTAAAGTCGGGTCTTCCGTTGCATTAGGATTTAAGACATCCGGTGAAAATAGATTACGAAGGTTAAGAACAGACTGGCTGTATTCCACATATTCCTGATTGAACCCGAGTATAGCCGAAAGTGTATGCTTTTCTTTGAATGTTTTGTTAAAATCTGCATACACATTGATTTGGTAATTGTCGGTAACATCTTTCTCAAATCTTCCGCGGTTTTCTTTATATTCTTGCTGTTCGCTTACCGGTGACCATGTATAAGTGATATAGTAATGCGAAGGGTCTTTGCGCCTCATTGTGCGCCCTTGCGGTAGATAGGAAAGATCCGCCTTGAGTTTCAACGTATTCGGGATAACAATAAATTCCGGAGATACGGATAAAGCTGTAGTCCATCTGTTTGTAACCGTCCTGTTGCCATAATCCAGCCATGCGAGGTAATTATCCGTCCATTGTTCACCGCTCGGATCGGAAGCCAGTGTTTTGATAGGCATATTGATATTCTTGTCGGCGTCCTGTTTCAATACAGACCATATATTCCCCTTGTAACTAGGTACATATGGCTCGTCATAACTGTAACGATTATAATTAACCTTTGTTTCGAGGTTAAACCAGTTTGTTACTTTCGCGTTAAAGCGAGTAGCTATATTGTAGCGGTTATATTTATCTTCGCCTATCTTATACATACCATCTTCGGAGAGGTAACCCAGCGAAAGATGATAGGCAACTTTTTCCGTACCACCTGATATGCTCAGGTTGTGTTTTTGTGTCGGGGTCCAGTCACGCACAACCAATTTGTAAGGATTCATATCTCCTACCCATACGATAGAATTTCCGTTCATCATATAACGATTATCTGGATTGTTCGGGTCTGCCATATATTTCTCTATGGCTTCCATTTTTCTCTTATCCAGATCACTGACAGTACCAAGCGTCCATTCTGAGTTTTGCATTACAAAGCGTTGAATTTCGTATGCATTCATAATATCGGGAAGAGCCGAAGGTTTATCCCATGAAATATCGTAACTGTAACTTATTTTTCCTTTCTGATTGAACTTACCCGACTTGGTGGTGATCAGCACGACGCCACGGCTCGCTTTTGTCCCGTAAATAGCAGAAGCCGATGCGTCTTTGATGACGCTCATACCCTCTATGTCGTTTGGGTTCATTTGATTTACCAATGTAGAACTCATCTCTACTCCATCAACCAGAATCAATGGTTCTCCATTTTTTAATTCCCATCTATTGTCAGTTGAATTGTAATCAATCGAAGTAGTTCCACGGATATTAAAGTTTGGCACAGTGGAAGGCTTTCCATCACCCATAGTAATATTCAGGTTAGGGACAACACCTTGTAATGCCTGCCCGATATTTGTCACGGGCCGGTTTTCGAAAGCTTCGGCTCCTACCGCACTTACAGCTCCGGTAAGATTCACTTTCTTTTGGGTACCGAACCCCACAACTACAACCTCATCCAACAGCTTTGAATCTTCCGCAAGCTGCACATTAATCACAGTCTTAGAGCCTGTCTGAATCTCCTGCTTCGCATATCCGACCAGTGAGAATACCAAAACGGCGTTTTGATCGTTAACGGTGATATTATATTTCCCATCAACATCGGTCATCGTTCCTTTAGTCGTATTCTTTACGGCGACACTGACCCCTATGAGAGGTTCGTTCTTATCGTCCGTTACCGTTCCGCTAATTGTCTGGGCTTTGATACAAGCTATCGACATAAAAGTGAATAACAGTAACATGAATATCCTGCCAGAGGATAATTCAATAACACATTTCTTTTTTGATAAATGTTTCATATAACATAGATTTAATAAGATAAATGAATTTTGGTATCATTTCGGGTTATGAATACTGGAAATTCTAAGGTTACTTAAGTATAAATGCAGAACAAAGGATGCTTATCCGGAAACCTGAAAGTTCCGGATAAGCATCCTTTGTTCTCTAATAAAAGAAGGTACTTTTTCTTTGAAATAAAGAAAAAAATTATACGATAGCTCTCTCTCTCTCTCTCTCTCTCTCTCTCTCTCTCTCTCTCTCTCTCTCTCTAATAAAATAGGTGTAACTCCCAAATAATGAGAATTAAAAAACGATAAATTGTGTGTTTTATTTTGTGCTTTCATATGATCCGGACCGCTTTAATTTGCAATGCGACATGTCTTTTTACTTATTAATTCTGAATATCTCGCTCCCGGCCAGAAGAAAAGCTCCCACACCATAACTGGCGGTCATGTCTCCGGTCACTTTTTTAGGGTCCGCTCCGATAGGTTGTACCCAGCCGAGCTTTCCATCTTTATCTATGGTCGAGAGCAGGGCGTCCCACGATTTTTTCAAAGCAGGCTTGTACTCTTCCTTTCCCAGTAATCCATCATTGATTCCGTAAGCTAAGGCATATGTGATAAGGGCCGTCGCACTGGTTTCCGGAGAAGGATAGCTTTCAGGATCTAAAAGGCTTGCATGCCAGAAGCCGGTGGGGCTTTGCAATGTGGCCAGGCGGGGTATAAATTCCCTGAATAAGTTTTCGTAGAAAGGGCGGTAAGCGGAATTTTCGGGCAGTAGCTTCAATATATTTACAAGTCCTGCGGCGACCCAACCGTTACCTCTTCCCCAGAAGACCTTTTCTCCGTTTTCTTCTGTCTTGTCAAAGTAACTGCTATCCCTGAAGAACAGCCTGTTTTCCTTATCGTATAAGAAGTTATATGTTCTTTTGAACTCCCTGTCCATGTATTCAAGATATCTGTCATCTCCCTTGATTTTTGCCGCGTGTGCGTACACAGCCGGAGCCATGAATAAAGCATCGCACCATGTCCATGACTGCTTATTGGATATAAGCATTGTTGAATCTTGGGGATTGTCTATTATCCAGTCGAGTCTTTCTATTGTGGAAGATGCCATTTTTTCATCTCCGTATAAATCAAACATATTCAGATAAAACTGTCCGATACACAACTCGTCTGCATGATACATCCGGTATTTGGGATAGCTTGCAAAATTGGCGGCTAACTTCCAGTTACCGGCTAAACCTATATCAGTCAGCCAGTGATAGTAAGTTGAATCGCCCGCAATTTTTGCCCATTCGGTCATACCAATATATAAGGTAGCGTTTGTCCATGCGTCTATTCCGTAATCGTGCAGATTCCCGATCGTGGAATACCTGAAATTGCCGATTTGCCAGTCGGCAACTTTTTTCATTGCCGATTTGGTGGAGTGTTTATCTATTGTGGATGATAAGACATAACCGTAAGGGTAGATGGTACATCCTGCCAGCATGAACATATATAATAAATAATGCAGAAGAGTATAGTCGGGACTATACTTCGTTTTGTTTCTCATAGCATCTGTTTAAAAAAGTTAAACAAATGTATTTTAGGTACGACTAAGAGCAGGTATTTTTGATATGCTATTATTGCTTTATTTTTTGCTCTAAATGTCAATCTGTTTGTTCATGCGGTATTGTAAGGAATGAAAATCAGTTAAGGATTTGTTTTTCTTTTATGCTTCGCAGCAAAAGCAGCAGGTGTTTCTCCGAATTCGATTTTAAAAGCCTTTGAAAAATAAGACTGGCTTTTGATACCGACTTTATCCATTACCTGAAGTATAGACATATCCTGCTCGATAATCAGCCGTGCCGCTTTCCTCAACCTGTAATTCAGAATAAATTCGACAATGGATTTATCTGTAAGAGTCTTCACTTTTGAATACAGTTTGCTCCGGCTCATGGATAATTCGGAAGCGATATAATTAACATCTATATTGGGTTGGTTAAGATTTACCTCTATGGTTTCTATCAATCTTTTCAGGAAAATATTGTCCTGTTCATTTGCTGATAGTTCGGCACTGTCCACGTAATAGTTCTTTGCATAATATTCCCTCAGGTTTTGCTGGCGTTTGAAGATATTTTGGATAGACAACAATAACAAATTCAGGTCGACGGGTTTTTCAAAGTAAATATCTGCTCCGGACCCGGCACCTTCTATCTTAGACTCCAGCCCTGTTTTTGCAGTCAGCAAAATAAACGGTATATGGGATGTATTTATATCCTCTTTCACTTCACGCAGTAGTTCGACCCCGTTTTTCAGGGGCATCATTATATCGCTGAGAATGAGATCCACATCTGTGTCTTCCAAAATACAGGAAGCCTCGACTCCATCGGCAGCCGAAATTATCTCGTAATGTTGTGATAAAAAATTCGACAGGAGAATTTTCAGGTCGGTATTGTCTTCAACTATCAGTATCCTCTTTTTATTGCGCAGGAATATATCGTCCATACTGTCCGGATTGCCTCTATTGCTTTTGGGTAATAATTCCCTGCTTATAGATTCATCTTCCTTCTTTCCTGTATCATCGAACTCGGATTCATCATAAACCGATCCGTCGGCAGGAAGATAAACTACAATGTCAGTACCCTTATCCCTCTCACTGAAAATGGAAATTGTACCTTTGTGTAATAATATCAGGCTTTTGACCAAAGCCAAACCTATTCCGGTCCCAAGATGTTCATTCAGGTTCGCTGTATTTACTTTGTAGAACCTTTCAAAAACAGTACCGATTGAATTCCCGGATATACCTACTCCGGTATCGCGGACAACCAGAAGAAAAGCATTTTCAGGAATGGGATTTTCAAGAATCGTGTGGCTGTATTTATACTTTGATGAAAATTCAGAATAGTGGGAATATGTTTCTATAACGATCTCACCACCATCCTTTGTATATTTAAAAGCGTTATTCAGGAGGTTCATCACAACCTTTTCCACTATTTGCTTGTCTGCGCAGAGTGTTTCAGGAATACGGGGATCACATTTTATTTCAAATCTTATATGGCGTTTTTGAGCATAATCCCTGAAATCGCATGACAAATCAGTAACCAGACGGTTTATATTAAGATGTTGAACCTGTAATTGCATTTTACCGTTCTCCACAGTCCTGAAATCCATCAGTTCGTTTACCAGGTTTAGAAGCCGTTGGGCATTGTTATGCAGTATACGGTAATAATATTCTTTCAGTCCTTCCTGTTTCAGATTATCTACCGAGGCGAGGATTAGTGATAGCGGTGTCCTGAAATCATGCGATATATTGGTAAAAAAACGTAATTGAGACTGGTGGATCTCTTCTTTTTTCAGCCTGTCGAGATTGTCAAGGTAAAGCTGCATTTTTAATTTTCTTTTGTCCTTGTAATAATGTAGAATGATGCCCAGGACTGATAATACCAAAACCGTATACAGTAAATAAGCTGGCCAGCTTACCCAAGGAGCCGGCCTGCGCTCTATTTTTATAACTGTCGGCGTATTATTCCATATACCATCATTGTTGGCTGCTGATATTTCAAAATAGTATGTCCCGGCAGGAACTTTCGAATACATGGCCGTACGGCTGGAAGCATCAACGGTTATCCAGCGGTCGTCGTATCCCCGTAAGCGGTACCTGAACATATTCTTATGGGGGGACAGATAATTATCTGAAGAAAAGCGGAATCCGAAATTCGCCTGATTATGATTCAATATAATCTCATTGTTTAATATATCCGATCCTGACGTTACAGGAACATTATCTATATAAAAATCGGAAATAATGACCTCCGGTATGAGAGAATTGAATTTAATATTCTGAGGATTAATGGCTGTAAAGCCATTGGTGCCACCAAAATAAAGTTCCCCCGTGCGGCTTTTAAAAGAAGCCAGAGGATAATACACCTGGCCCTGAAGCCCGTCGCTTTCGTCAAACCTGTGATAAGAATTATCTCCCGGGTTATACCTGAATAATCCGTTGTCCGTACCCAGCCATAGGTATCCCGAGTTATCGGAACACATGCTGTATATGGCAGATACATTAAAATTCAGTATGTCCCGGAAAGATATGAACCGGGACGCGGAAGTATCATACTTCACAAGTCCGCGCCCTACTGTCCCTATCCATACATTATTTTCCGCATCCATGCAAAATGACTGGGCATTAAGGGTTTCCTGTTCTTTGGAAGAAATATTTTCTACAATCCTTGTTTTTATATTCATCCTGTAAAACCGTTCATGCGTAATGATCCACAGGTTTCCGTCATTGTCTTTTTGCATGTCGAGTATATAAGCATTTTTGTCAAAAGGATAATGTGTGAATTTTCCGCTTTTGAACGACAAATATGATATGAGTGAACGGTTGGCCTGATATGCGATCCATAACGCCGAATCCCCTTCGAGGACAATCTTTCTGAGATCGTTACTGTATAAGCTTTCTTTATCACCCGGATTATTAAGAAAGTGGCTGAATTTCTTTGTTTTCGTGTCGAAACAATCAAGGCCACCCCTATACATGGCAATCCACAGTTTTTTTTCGGAATCAAATGCTATCGACTTGACATTGTTGTATGACAGGCTGTTACTGTTATCCATATGCTGGTAAGATGTAAACATGCCGGTATTTTTATCCAGACAGTTCAATCCTCCGCCTTCTGTGCCTATCCATAAAGAGTTCCCATCTTCGGCAAAACTACTGACCAGATTATGATTTAGCGAGCTCTCAAAAGGCGTATATGTTCTGAATGCAGTATTTTCATCCAGGTTTACATAACATAAACCTCCTGCATAAGTTCCTATCCATACGTTTTTATAACGGTCCCCGGCTATTACCCACACCGAGTTGTTCGGCAAACTGAACTTGTCCGACTTTGAATGAAGGTATAGCCGGTGTTCTTTGGTTACAGGATTCACTATATACAATCCTTTTTGCGTACCGATCCATATTTTGCCATTTTTATCCACATAAAACGTATGGAGAGGTGTATTCTCATTTTTATCGCGAAATAACAATTGTTCTTCGATCTCACGGGATAAAATATTCATTTTAAGAACACCATGCTTCTTTGTCAGTATCCAAAGATATCCGTCTATTTGCCTGATTCCTGCAATAGAGTGATCTGAAGGAAGAAGATGGAAAAGGGTAACTTCCCCCGGATTTTCATAGCTGCTATAATAAATCCTGTTATAATATGAAGCAAAATACATTCCGGATTCTCCTTTAGCAATGTATCCGATGTTGTTCATCGGCATTTGGTTATATAGGACCGGTTCGGGTTTGTCCCCTGCTTTTTTGATCCGGCAGAGCGTTCCTTTTGATATATACCATATATTATCTTTGATATCTATTGATATGGCAGCTATATCCCCCTCCGTTATTTGCTGGAAAGAATCGGATTGCTTATGGTATTTGAAAAGCCCGTTACTGGTGGAGACATAAAGACAACCCCGGATATCTTTATACATATTGTGAAAAAGGCAGGTTGTGGGAATATCCGTATTCTGGAATTGAGATGAATACTTTTTATATTCATATCCGTCAAAACGTTGCAGGTCATTTTCAAGGGATATCCACATAAAGCCGTCATCATCCTGAATTATATCCTGTACCCCGTCATAATAGAATCCTCCTTTTGGGGAAAGGGTTCTGAACAGGTATGTATCTTGGGAATATATACATATGCTTACCAGTAGTAAAAGAACAATGTTGAGGCTATATTTCATTATTTTTCAGGAAAACTAGACGTGATAAATTTGGGTTAACTCAAATGTTTCTATTCATAAAGAATGTTCTTGAACAAAATTATTCGTTTTTCTATGAAGAACCGGTTTAATAGTTGAAAATATCAGATGATTATATCAAATTTTAGCATACATATTCCAATAGTGTACTTTTCATTTTTATAGATGAAAAATTTTAAGAACAGGTCAGATGGGGCGATGAAATTGCGGCACATCCAGCTTAAACCAGATAGGAACAGCCGCTTATTTCCTGCAACCATCACATCCGTCATTATGCCACTGATACAAAACGGTAACAGTCTTTTCAGTTAACAGCTTTTACAGTCATCAGTCATCAGTTAACAATCCATAGCTTGTAAAAACTTCGCGCCTTTGCGTGAAATAAAATAGAGTATCTTTTAACCCCTAACTGTTAAAAAGTAACAAAGGTAACACATTTTTCAATAGTTTTTATCCTGTATCTTTTTGCTCCGCTGAACAAAGGGTATATGCTATAGATAAATTATCCTGCCGATAATGGCATCGGCAGGATAATTTATCTATTTATTGCAGGGCAAGGCCCGGTCTGAAAAACCGTAAGTACAGAGTATATACTATTTATATATGAGAGGCATGGGAACTGCCATAGTTTGTGCAGCACAGAGATTCTGCACTTTTGTATATAACAGAAGGCATATTCATCCTATTGGTCAGAGTTTCGTTAAACATGTTGAATAAATTATTTAACCGCAAACTTTACAACAGAATCTCCATTGAGGAAAGCAACGGAGTCTATATTTAAACTGGCATCAAAAGTAAAAACTTTAACCGGAGCTATTGTAAATGACCGTTCGGAAGATTCCTGCATAATCGAATATACAATATTGAGGGTTCTTCCTTCTATATACGGGCTGTCTAATGAGATTGTAACTGCGTTCTTTGTTTCCGGTAAAATAATAGCGCCGACTCTTTGGGTGTCAAAATCTATCATGGTCAGTACATTGTCCAATGTCTTTGCAGGGTGAAAATGTTTATCGAAGTCAGTTTCGTTCAATAGCATAACTTCAGGTGCAGTTACTCTTTTTGTGGAAAAATAGCCATCTACATCCGTCAATTCAATGTCTTTCAGATACTGGGAATCATTGCCGGCCGCAGATGTTTCCATAGCCGGATCGTTCTTGGGTATATCATTGCTTTTGTTTTGGATGCATGCTGAAACCAGTAAAGACAAGGCTGCAACAGATAATATCGTTCTCATAAAATTATTTTATTAAATTCTCTATATTAACAATTTACAGATCGGAATGTTTTTTCTTAGTCATGACAAAAATTTATACGCTGCCCATTGGCGTCGCTTTGCTCTGCCGAACGTTGTTTCAGGGTGCGGTTTCAGACGCGTTATCCATACCCGGGGCGATACTCCGGGCTATAGTATATCGTGATTTCAGTCCAACCGCAACGCCTTGGGGTGAATTGAAGAAGGGGATTTACTTATTTTTGGTCAACACTAACCGTTTATCCACTATATCAGGGATCTCATCTTCATAATGCGTTACATAAATGAGAGATTTATCCGTATCGCAGAAGCTTTCTATCAGTTTCTTCACTCGCTTTTTGTTTGCGGCGTCAAGCCCGTGCAACGGCTCATCCAGTATCAGCAGATCAGGATTTTTCACAAATACCCGCGCTAATAGAACCAGACGCTGCTCTCCTGACGATACATTAAGAAAAGAGATGTCTTTAAGATGCCCGATATTGAAAGCCTCCATCCATTCCAACGCAAGGTTTTCCTGCTCCGGGTTACATTTGCGGTACAGCCCTATTGTATCAAAGAATCCTGAGCCTACAACGTCCAGACATCTTACGTTTTTCTGATAATAGAGATGCATTTCGGGAGAAACATAACCAATACGCCTCTTTATATCCCAGATGCTTTCTCCTGTACCCCGCTTCCGGTCAAAAAGGGTAATGTCGTTTGCGTAAGCTTGCGGATTATCTCCACAAATAAGACTTAGCAGAGTCGATTTTCCAGAACCGTTAACACCCAGTAAAGCCCATTTTTCGCCGCGTCTTACCTGCCAGTTCAACTCTTTGAGTATCGTACGTTCTCCGTACCGGATATGTATGTTCTTCATGTCCGCCGCGTATTCGAAAGAATATGGCTGTTTGCCGGAATTATCTTTCAGCAAAGTTGTATCTATGTTGGCTGCCTGTCTGAATAATGAATTTATCAGACCTGTATCGTCCAGGAAAGCCGTACGGGAAAGAGCCGGTAATATCCGTTTGTTATATACAGGCAATATATGTGTGACAGCCACCGGTATATCATGAGGGTTGGAAAGAACCAATACGATCTGAAGGTTTTCCAGTTCCGCCAAACGAGCCAGGAGGTTGTTTAAAACGGTACGTGAAGCCGCATCCAACCCTATGAACGGATTGTCCAGTATAAGTATCCGGGGTCTGGATAGCAGTGAACGTACAATAAGGAACTTGCGAAGCTCCCCACTCGATAGCATATTCACTTCCTTGTCCATCAGTTCGGATATACCGAACCAACCGAGCAAAGTATCCAGCCATAGCGGATCGGCTGCAGATACAAGTTCTTTTACCAATGGGATCTCCTGTTCGTCACCCTTGTTCCATCGTTGCTGATAATAGCTGTTTTGAGAATCTATGATGCTGTATATATCGCGGAAAGCGACACTTTTGACAACAGACGAAACCGGTAAAGCTTTTCCATCCCTGTCTTTACATATTATTTCACCCGTTTTGAGAGCGTATTTTCCCAACAGGATATCAGTCAATACGGTCTTACCGCTTCCATTGGGACCGACGACGGCCCAGTGTTCCCCGTTTTTGATCTGCCAGTCTATAGCTTTTTCAAATTGCAAATATTCCAGACGGGGTATAGCCGCTGATATTTCTATGATTGTTTCTTGTCCCATTTTTTCTTATGTGAAATAGTAATTAAAAACGGAAATTGTTTTATCCCGTTAATGTACGCTGCTTAAAAGAGTAACAAAAGTAGTGTTTTATTTATATTTTTCTGTCTCTTGCTTTTTCCGGATGACATTGGTGTTATAGATTATCGCCTGATCTTAAAACCCGTTTTTTTCTTGATTAAAAAGCTGAAATACCTATATTTATCGTTAAAAATGAATCTTTTCGTAAAAAATAAAAAATAATATCAGAATAATGTATAAATTTGTATTCTAGAAAAAAAGACTTACTAAAACTATAAATTAGGTATTACCTTAACACCATATGAAATTATGAAAATAAGATTTTTATTACTGCCAATCCTGTTCTGGGTATTGACTTTTTCTTTAAGTGCACAAAACAATAAGGTTAAAGACCCTTGTAATTGTGAAACTTCCAGAGATTCCGTACTTCTTCAACTGAATAGCGGAGAGGAAGTAATAGTTGTAAAAAGGAGTGCGCAACAATTAAATGTGAGCCAGTCGAATATGGCTAAACGCAGGAAATATTTCGATTGTCCCGATATTTTAGCTCCTCCGGCTCCGCAACCGGAAGCCCCTAAAATAGAAGTTACACCACCAACATTATCTCAAACCCCAGCTCCGGAGCCACCAGTAAGACGCCAGCCATTCTTTTTGCCGGATCCGGTGTTTTTCCGAATTAATAAATGGGTGATCGATGAGTCGGAATGGTCTAAAATTGAACTGGCTGTTAATTATCTGAATACAAATCCCGGGTCTACTGTCGTTGTTACAGGATATGCCGATAAGAAAACAGGGAATGCGGCTATTAATCTACGCTTGTCGAAAGAGAGGTCAAACGCGGTAGCAAAGGCATTGGAAGAGAAGTATGGTATCAATAAGAATAGAATTTCCGTTAACTGGAAAGGTGACGGATTGCAACCGTTCGAACTTGATAATGATAAGAACAGGGCAGTATTGTTCCTGATAAATCCATAAAAGAATTACTTATATATAAAATGAGAAAGGCCGCTAAATCAGCGGTCTTTTTTTCTTTAAATATCTCGTAATTCATTAGTTGCTATATAAATGTATTATTGATAGGCACATGTTACTGCACTACATTTTAGTTAATTATTGTTAATAATAGTGGTGTAACTATATTTTATAGTTGTATTACTGGGAAATATAGTTACGTTTGTAATATAGTTATTATAAAAGAATATTTCCATGAAAAAACTGACGCAAAAAGAAGAAGAAATTCTTGCCTGTTTCTGGAGTAATGGTCCGATGTTTGTACGTGAATTGCTTGATTTTCAGGACGATCCGAAGCCCCATTATAATACCCTTTCCACGATTGTGCGCACATTGGAGGAAAAGAGGTATATAGGTTATAAAGCTTACGGGAATACATATCAGTATTATGCTTTAGTATCGGAAGATGATTACCGGAAAAGTACACTTAGCAATGTGGTGGATAAGTATTTCGGCAATTCGTACACTCGTGTTGTTTCATCTTTGATTGAAGAAGAAAAGCTGTCGATCGATGAATTGCAGGAACTGATACGTCAGATCAAGAATAAGTAGGGAAATATAAATGCCTTAAATCCCGGAAAACAATGGAAGTATTTCTTCTATATATATTCAAAACCGCGACGTGTCTTACTCTATTTTACATTTGGGTGAGAGCATTTCTGACTAATGAAACTTTTCATCGTTTCAACCGCGCGGTCATACTTATTGGTACGGCAGCCTGCTTAACTTTACCTCTTGCAGAAGTGAATATCCAAGAATACAGTAGCATACAGAAACCTTTTGCTCTGGTAGAAGAGGCTCTCATGCCTGTTGAAGAACCTTCTCATCCGCAACTATATCAATATGAAGTAAGCGTTTTGCCTTCTTTATCCGAACCTGAGAATCCGGCTATTTCAATTGGTACAGTATTGTTGCTTATATACCTGATAGGCGGCGGAATCAATCTTATAATACTGGCAAAATCCGTTTATTCGATGTATCGCCTTATCCGCGGCGGGCGTAAGATTGTACAAGGACAGCATATATTTGTTATTGTTACTTCTGATATAAATCCTTTTAGCTGGGGTAGGTATATTGTTTTATCAAAAGCGGACTATGTCGGCAACCCTTCGGAAATCATAACGCATGAGATAGCTCATATCACACATTGTCATTCTCTCGATTTGATCTATATGGAATTGATTATTCTTGTACAATGGTTTAATCCGGCCGTGTGGCTGTTGAAAAGGGAATTGAAAGATATACACGAATATCAGGCCGATATAAGTGTTTTGGAATCCGGTATCGATGCAACAAAATATCAACTCTTATTAGTGAAAAAAGCCGTTGGCGCAAGCTCCTACACTCTAGCCAACAGCTTTAACCACAGTAAAATTAAAAAACGAATTACTATGATGTTAAAAGAAAAATCGAACAAATGGGCGCGGTTGAAGCTCTTATTATTGCTCCCGCTGGGTGTACTCACTGTATATGCCTTTGCCCGTCCGTCAGTAAATGAACCATTAAGCTCACTGATTAACTACGAAAGTACAAATATTTTAGAAATAACGAAAATTACGGGAGGCTCAGGTGAAGACTATCAGGAGAAGCAGAAGCCCGATAATTATAATCCGGCTTACTATACAGTAGACGGGGTCAGGGTTTCTGATGCTGAATACAAAGATTTGAAAGCTAACAGTATTTCGCTCATCGAGCCTCAGTACATTCCGTTTGCAAAAGGAAAAGTAGTAAAGGTTCAGGGTGTGTTCAATACGGGATTACTTTCCCCTGTGTACCTACGGGAGATGTTTGTGGATGGCAAAGCTCCGGACAGGTCGCATGTTTACTATGTGATAGACGGTGTAAAGAATGAGTATGACGGAACGGTATATAAGGTTACCGGAGATGCATATCTGAACAGACCGGATGCAGAGAAAAAATCCGAAACTCAAGGTGGTAAGGTAGTTGAGTGCCAGTTTGTGGCTAAGGATGGAAGCAAGTCTTCTGATGTATGGTATGTATCTCATATTAAATTTACGCCTCCGCCGCCACCCCCTCCACGACATTATCAGAAAAGTGCAGTGGATATCAGGGAACAGAGAGATAGTGTAAGTAAGGCTCTGAATGCATATATAGATAAGAACGGATACAAGTCTGAAAATAGAATTGGTAATCCGTCGCTAGGCAAGTTCGAAGTAATAATGATGAGTGACACGAGGGATCTGGAATACAAAACTACCGTTTATCCAAGTTCATACAATAAAAAAGCAGACGGGAAGGAATCCGGTTATCTCCGCATTTACTGGTATGTAATAGACGGGAAGAAATATTCATGGAATAAATTTATGGATAAATGCCGCTATGGTAAAGTCTTTTTTGACAGAAGTAAGATAAAACCGGAAGATGGCAAGATAACAGAGTTATATGGAATAACAACGGATGGAGCTAAAACGCCCGCTTTCTATATGGCAGGGTGTAAGGAATAAAAGGAAGAGGCTGCCCGTCAGTAAATGACAGGCAGCCTCCTGATTATGCTTTTTCTATAAATTTCTTCTTCCGTTCCACTTTTACCAATTTGAAAAGCTTGTCGGAAGGGCGGATTTTATCACTTACTTTTATAGAGAATTTCTCGCCTTTAACTGTTTCTTCGACGGATTTAAGGTCGACACGGATCTCTTCGATCGTCTGGAAGACAGCTCCGGTAGTAGGCCCTGTAATCAATATTTCATCTCCGACTTTCAGGGACTGGGTTTCCATCAGGAATTCAGCTACACCCAGATTGGAGAAGTATTTGATTCCTTTTGCTATATACACTTTCCGTTTGGTAGCTCCCGAACCGTAATTGCTGGACCACTCGCCGAGCCTTTGTCCCAGATAGTAGCCATCCCAGAACCCACGGTTGAATACCGTCGCCAGCCGTTCGTCCCAGTTCTCGACTTTTTCTTCAGTGAATGTGCCCTCACAATAGGCTTTTATGGCTTCCTTGTAGCATTCTACTACAGTACGGACATATTCCGGGCCGCGGGCACGGCCTTCTATCTTGAACACACGTACACCTGCATCCATCATTTTGTTCATGAAGTGGATTGTTTTGAGGTCTTTGGGTGACATGATGTATTCGTTGTCTATCTCAAGCTCTATATCCGTTTCTTTGTCTTTTACAATGTAACTGCGACGGCATATCTGATTACATGCGCCACGGTTTGCCGAAAGGTCGCGTTCGTGCAGGCTGAGGTAGCATTTACCCGATACAGCCATACAGAGTGCGCCATGTGAAAACATCTCTATGCGGATGAGTTCGCCATTAGGGCCTTTTATGTCCTGTTCTACAATATCTTTATAGATAGCCGCTACCTGGTCGAGATTCAGTTCGCGGGCCAATACCACAACATCGGCAAATTGTCCGTAAAACTTCAGGGCTTCTGTATTCGTGATGTTCAGCTGGGTAGATAGATGTACTTCAACACCGATACTGCGGGCATACATCATTACCGATACATCGGACGCAATGATGGCCGACAGGTCTGCTTCTTTGGCTGCATTTACTATCTGATGCATCAATGCAATATCATTGTCATAGATAATAGTGTTGACTGTAAGGTAGCTTTTCAGCCCGTTTTCCTTACAGACAGATGCTATTTGCTTCAGATCGTCGATAGTGAAATTATTGGATGACCTGGCACGCATATTCAGCCCTTCGATGCCGAAGTATATAGAATCAGCTCCTCCTTGTATGGCTGCTGTCAGTGAGTCGTATGACCCTACAGGTGCCATGATCTCAAAATCGGATATATTATTTTTCATTACGGATGTTTAATATTTTACGGGAAAAGATGTGCAAAATTATACTTTTTAAGCTGAATAGACAACTCTGCCATATAGATTAAGCCTATGCTTTTATTAATTTTATATATTGGCAATCTTTTCCTTTGTTATGCGTATGCTGATTTCCACATCATTTTTTATGTCACTGTCACTGCTTTCGTCAAGATTAGCCAGTACTGCCTCGTAATCCTCCAAAGCTGCCTGGTAATTGGCCAGTTCGTAATGTGTATTTCCTCTGTTGTACCAGGCAACGGGCGATCCTTCCAATTTTATGGCTTCATCAAAGTCGGAGAGTGCTTCATCGTAATGTTCCATTTTTTCATGTGTCAGACCCCTGTTATTATAGGCGCTGGCATAATCGGGCTGCAATTCTATGGTACGGTTAAAGTCATGCAGAGCTTTTTCATACAGTCCCATATTGCTGTAGATCGATCCCCGGTTATAATAAGCCATTCCGTCTTTAGGATCGAGTTCTATGATTTTTGAGCAGGTATTGAGCGTCTCCATTTCGTTGCCTGTCTGATAATAGATAGTCGCAAGATGCATATATGTTTTTAGCAGTACTTTATTGCGCCATTCGGTATCTTTTTTATATTTCTCGTCATTGTTGATGCGCTCGATCAGATTGTTCAGCATATTTATTTTCTGCTGAGGAACAGATAGTTTATTGAGCGCAATATAGATGTCATTGTTAAATTTCACCAGGCTTTTTTCTCCCTGTTTCCGTCTTTTTGCAATCAGGAAAAACATGACAGCAAAGAGAATAAACATCAGGACAAACATGGCAACGATGCCCGCTATACCGAATCCGGCGACAGAACTTACATTACAAGATGTGAATAAGAACGGTGTGAGTATTATTATATATTTCATGTGGCAGATCGGGTTTATTCAGTGGTATTAATATATGTCTTTATAAAAGTCCTTACTTTTTCTACGTATTGAGGTTGTATTTTATCCTTATTATATGCCAGATAAAGCGTATTGGTCGCGGGAGCCTCTCCTTTCCAGAGAACTTTTACCAATCCCTTTTCCAGAGCTTTTCCCGCAATCAGGTCGGATGAAACGGCCAGTGCGTCGCTGTTGCTTACCGCCCTCAATATACCGTCGTTGTCGGGTATGGTCGCATGTAGTTTCAGTATAGGACGTTTCTTGAAATTTTCCCGCCAGAATCTCCTTACTAATGCCAGATCGGTACTATAGGCAATCCATTTTTGTGCTTTGAGCCATTTTTCGATATCTTCTATACTGTTTTTTTCTATACAGGCATCGAACCCGGTTGTGTCCATAGCCGGATTGCATACGATCATAAACGATTCGGTGAATAATGCTTCATAAGTGAGGTTATCCGCCGATTTATTTTGTCGTGTGATGATCGCTATATCGAGATCATGACTGATGGTTTTCTCGGTCAGGATATCAGCGAGGCCGTATTCCACCGTCAGGTGCAGATCTTTTTGATTGCCTACATGCTCAGCCAGATAATCATTAAAGATTTCGGCAGGCGTGCCTAAACGGATGCTTGGAGCCTTGTTCAGTACTGTACGCTTAAACTCGGTTTCTACTCGCTCCAGATTATCTATCGATTCCACAATTTGGGTATAGAGCTGCTTGCCGTACTCGGTGGGCATCATTTTGCGGGGGAGCCTCACGAAGAGTTGTTGCCCTATATAGCTTTCGAGCGATGCCAGCTGAATACTCATATTGGGCTGGGATATCATCAGCTCCTGCGCGGCACGGGTGAGTGTCCCGTACTGATAGATTGCTTTGAATGTCCTGTACCATTCCAGATTGACCATATATAATTATGATTTATAGATTTTCAGAGTGAACATGTCATACGTCAAATACGTTTACTCTTTAGTTATAGATTTTTATTTAATTGATTTATTCTGCAAATCTATTAATTTTTTTATGATTATGTATCAATATAACTATTTTGAGAATAGAATGAAGTATTTTAACTTTGCGACATATTTAAAACAAAATTATATTAATATTAAACAAGGAAATTGAAAATGAAAACATATTTATTGGCAATCGCATCATTGGTATTCATGGCATCGTGCAACAACGCTGCTAAAAATAAGGTAGAAGGAACGGATGCTCAGGCGGCTGCATCGGGAACCGGAGTTGAACTGGCAGTAGATCCTTCGGCATCGTCCATACATTGGGTAGGATCTAAAGTGGGAGGGTCCCATCACGGGACAATCGGTATAAAGAGCGGAAGCCTTGCCGTTAATGGAGAAGAAGTGGCTTCGGGCTCATTCGTAATAGATATGAATGCAATTGTAGATGAAGACCTTACGGAAGCTAAAATGAATGATATGCTGGTAAACCATCTGAAAAGTGAAGATTTCTTCGATGTAGCCAAATATCCGGAAAGCACTTTTACCATTACCAAAGTAGAAGCACTTGCAACACCGAATGACAGTGTGAACTATACGGTCAGCGGAAATCTGAAACTGAAAGATGTGGAAAAAAATATCTCTTTCGGCGCGAAAGTTACTAAAGAAGGTGAACTGTATAAGGCTGTTACCGTTCCGTTTACGATCGACCGTACACAATGGAATGTAAAATACGGTTCAAAAACCCTGTTTGCCAATCTGAAAGAAAATATTGTGAACGATAATATCGAATTGCATATAACAATTGTAGCAAAAGCAGCTCAATAATACATAAACGGTATTTAATATTATATACGGCTTTGACTATAACAGTCAAGGCCGTTGTTATATAAATCAGACATTTTTTAATGTATCAATTATAATATTTGGACTACCGGTCCGTATTAATAATAAATTATTGTTACTTTGCACAGCATAACCCACTGATTTTGTGAATGAGGTTTAAATATACCATATTATCTGTTTTGTTTTTCATTTTTGGTTTCGGAGCTGTTCACGGACAGTGGGATGCCCAGATAAGCCAGTATTGGCGAATGAAGAACTTCTACAATCCGGCCTTTATCGGCGAAACGGGTAATATAGAAAGCTCAATGTTGCACCGCCGTCAATGGGTGGGCATAACCAATGCTCCTGTTACTTCCGTGGTCTCACTGAATATGCCGGTTAACTTCTTCGGGAAAGAGCATGGAATAGGTGCTATAATCACAAATGAAAAAGCAGGACTGTTCTCAAATACGTATTTCTTAGGGCAATACGCGTACAAATTCAAATTTAAAAATAATAAGATACTGCATATCGGACTACAGGGCGGCCTGCTTAATGTAAGTTTTGACGCCGCTAAAATACATATTCCAAACAGCGATTACCATACTCCGGGGGAGCAGGACCCCGCATATCCTTCAGCCGCAGGAAGCAAGGTGGTCGATGCAGGACTGGGTGTGGCATGGGTCACCCCTGATTATTACATAGGTTTCTCGGCCACTCATCTTTGGGAACCGAAGTTCGACCTGAATGATAACAGCTCGGCATTCGTCGGGCGTACTTATTATTTAATGGGCGGATACAATATAAGGCTGAATAATCCGTTAATAGAATTGCAGCCTTCTGCTTTCTTTAAATCTGATGCTGTGACCTATCAGTTTGATATTACGGCAAAAATTGAATATAATAAACTGTTCAATGGAGGAATATCTTGGAGAAAAGACGAAGGTTTTGTATTTTTGTTGGGCGTAAAAATAAGGAACATAGACGCAGGCTATTCATACGACTTATTGACATCGGATGTGTCTACTGTCAGTCATGGAAGCCATGAATTGTTTATACGCTATAGTATTCCGTTACAAAAGAAACGTGAAGTAAAAGCAAGCAAGAGTATAAGGATATTATAGAGCCCCGCTAAGCCTCCCCGGAGGGGGGAGGATGTAAAATAGAATAATAATGAAGAGTTTCCCTTTGGGGTAGGGGACTTAATACAAAATTACGACAAACAATTAAGATCAAGCCTAAAAAATAAGTAGCCGAAGGCTAACAGAGATATATGAAACAACTGTTTTTTGTAACTATAGCTTCACTTGTATTACTGGTTTCCTGCGGAAGGTCGACAGGCGGTTCAGGTATCGGAGGTGAAGTAACCGGAGAAAAAGGTTCATCATGGGCCGAGCCGTCACCTTATGGGATGGTACTGGTGTCGAGAGGCTCGATAGAGATGGGCCCTGCAGAGAATGATTCCCTATGGGATATAAAAGCCAATCCGAAAGGCGTATCCGTCGATAACTTCTGGATGGACGAAACCGAGGTGACTAACTCCAAGTATCGTCAGTTTGTATATTGGGTGCGGGACTCCATTATCCGCGAGCGTCTGGCCGATCCTGCTTTTGGGGGAGACGAAACCTTTAAAATTACGGAAGACCGCTACGGTGAACCGGTAAAACCTTATCTGGACTGGAAAAAACCAATCCCGAAAAGGCCTTTGGAAGAAGAAGAGCGCGCTATCAACAGTGTGACGTCTGTTCATCCGATAACCGGAAAGAGGGGATTAGACCCTGCCCAAATGAATTTTAAATACGAATGGTTCGATTATACGGAAGCTGCGAAACGCAGAAACAGGCTAAATCCGCAAGAAAGGATATTAAACACTGATATAACCGTAGATCCCGGTCAGGTGGTAATGATTTCGAAAGATACGGCATATATCAATGAAGAAGGACTTCCGGTTAACGAAACGATTGTTCGACCGTTGGGCTCACTCTTCGACTTTGTACATACCAAGATCGTAAATATATACCCTGATACGACAGTTTGGGTGAATGACTTCAATAATGCTTACAATGAGCCTTACATGAGAATGTATTTCTCCCATCCGGGTTATAATGACTATCCTGTTGTGGGTGTTTCATGGGAGCAAGCCACGGCTTTTGCCGAGTGGCGTACGATGTTCTACCGTATGGGGCAGCCGAAGAATGCCCGTCCGATAGAGAATTTCCGCTTACCTACCGAAGGTGAATGGGAATTTGCTGCACGGAACGGACGCAGCGAGAATAAATATCCGTGGGACCGGGAAGGGACAATGGATGAAAAAGCCTGCTTCATGGCAAACTTTAAACCGGGAGAAGGCAATTATACCAAAGATGGCAACCTGATACCTTCGCGTGTAGCGTCGTATATCCCAAACCGGTTTGGAATATACGATATGGCCGGTAATGTATCTGAATGGACTTCAACTTCATATACCGAATCGGGTACGGAACTGATGAATGATATGAATCCGCAATACAAATATGATGCGGCAAAAGAGGACCCTTATGCTATAAAGAAAAAAGTCGTAAAAGGCGGTTCGTGGAAAGATATAGGACGCAATATCAGAGGAGATATGAGAGAAGGTGAATTCCAGAACCAACCACGCTCTTATATCGGCTTCAGATGTGTAAGGACACAAATAGGCTTTGCAAAATCAAAGAAATAATGAAAAGAATATTCCACATAACAACAATATTGCTCTGCGTGTTCTGCCTAACTAATATGATGCAGGCGCAGAACCAGCAGGAATCGCTGCGCGACAGACTGGCCAGAAAACAGCAGCAAGAACAAGGAGCACAAGGTCAGAGCAACGGACCTAAAGTGCCTCAATTATCCGTTCGCGCAGAAATGATGAACGAAAATCAGACCCGTGATTTGTCGAATGCCACATGGATACGCGAAGTATATCGTTTTCTGGATCTTACGAAAGGGAAAAACGCGGCTTTATTCTATCCTGTACAACCGGTAGGCGAAAAGATGAACCTGTACACAATGATATTCAAGCTGATGGCTAACGGAAGCCTTATAGGATATGACTGGAATCAGGGACAGGATCTATTTACGGACAACCTGATTATAGATTTCGGCGATGTACTCAACCGGCTCGAAATACCATACCAGAAGAATGGCAACATTTACACATTTGATGAATTTAGTATTCCCAGCAATGAAGCGTTGGGTTATTACATAAAAGAAGCCTGGTATTTTGACCAGTCGAATTCAGTACTGGGGGTAAAAACAGTAGCTATATGCCCGGTCTTGTTCCGCCAGCGGTATTTTGGTGATGACGATATGGAATCGTCTATGTCAGCTACCGGTTCCCGCGAACCGCAATTCTGGATACCATACGAATATATAAGGCCATACGCTGCGCGAATGCCGATAATGACTTCTGACCTGAATAATGTAATGAATAAAACCATTGACGATTATTTCAGGCTCAGGCTGTATGAAGGTGAAATATATAAGACAACCAATATGGAAAATAAGTTCCTGCAAGAGAGATTTACCACTCCGGAGGCATTGCAACATGCGCAGGACAGTATCGAAACCCAACTAAAGCAATTCGACAAGGACCTGTGGGTTATCAACGACTCGATAAAAGCAGCCGGGGATATGAATCCTAAAAAGACAAAGGCATCCAAAGTCAGCAAACCGAAATCGTCTTCATCAAATGCAACCTATTCCGCTCGCGACAGGAGATAAGATAAAATATAATATAATAGAGAAGGCGGCAATCATTAGATTGTCGCTTTTTTGCTATTCTTTCACGAAAACTTTATCTATAGAATGTCGCCGATGGTCTTTTCATCCGGGAATAGTTCTTTGACATTTTTTTTGAACCTGAAAACGGAGATACAGTAAAAAGTAACAGTAAGAAAAGTTTACTTTTTAACAGTTACGAGTTACAAGTAGACAAGATACGAGATACAAGATACGAGTTGTTAACTGCTGACTGTTTACTGAAACAAGTGTTACCTTTGTTACTTTATAGTTACAAGTTACTCCGCCCTAGGGCAGTTACGAGTTACGAGTGGACAGAATACGAGATACAAAATACGAGTTGTTCACTGTTTACTGTTAACTGATATATCTGTTACTTTTTAACAGTTACAAGTTACTTCGCCCTAGGGCAGTTACGAGTTACGAGGGAAAAAATTAGCTCCATTAACCGTTGGTTCTTAATTTTTCATTCTCAATTCTTAATTGCTTTCCGTGTTACTTTTGTTACCTTTTCATATCTGTATCCATATAAAAACAAGAGAGGCTTTCCTCTCGGAAAACCTTCTCTCTCACATTAATTATCTTAACTAATTAGTGACAGATCTCTTAAAATCTGATTCCTAATTTTATCATCGGTTGTGATAAGATTGAAAAAGAGTGACTATCAGATGAAAGCAGTCCTAATCCTGCCTGAGGACGGATGCTATAAGTTGAGTATTGATAAGCCACCGGACGGATATCAAATCCTAAGAATAAAGCAGAATTAATAAAATAGTCCGCACCTACAACCGGAGCTACCTTTAATACATAAGCTTCACCTACGCTTGTACCCAGATAGTCTTCACTATCTACAGCATTTGCAGATACACGGCCGTAAGCATAACCGAATTCACCTCCTATGCGCAGATGTAATTGATCCCATTTCGTTTTGAAATAATGGTCTGCTCCTATGCCTGCAAAGAATTGTATATTGTCTCTGCTTGGCACTGCATTATATGTAGGAATGTCTCCTGCTTCGAAATCCTCGCCTAAGGCTGCTCTGGTAACTTCCTTATAAGCGGGATTGTGACTGAAGTTAAACCCTCCCGTCAATTTTAGCGCCCACTTGTCCGACACGAACCACCTGCCTTCTATATCCAATATAGGATTCTTATCGAACCATGCCGATGTAGATGCCGATAATGTATAGGCCGGATTATTGGGAGCCGGAGCGTCTGTCCCGATATATGACCCGACTCCGAAGTTGACGGAGACCATCCAGTCGCCTTTTTTTGGAGCCACGTCACTTGAGTTTTGAGCAAAAGCCGAAAAAGCAAAAGACAGGAGCATTGTTAAACATAATATTTTCTTCATTTTAACTTCTGTTTTTTATCAGAATGAGTTGAGGAAGGAATATTGTTCCCTCAACTCATTGCCAGATAGATTAACCTTCCAGTGTTTTTATTTGATTTTTGCGTCTATTATAGCTTTAGCAACAGCTGCGTCCTTTTTAGCTGCATCCATCTGGAGTTTTTCTTGAGCTACTTCTTCTGTCAGAGCAGCAATCTCGGCTACTTTCGTAGATATATCGTATGTAGTAGTAGCTTCCAACTCTTTGATATTTCTCTCTATGTTACTGATAGACAATTCAGTGCTAGCAATAGCATCTTCAAGTCTTTCTATCTGCTGCTCTTTTATATCTCCTATATATGTGCCGTTAAATACAGCTGATTCAAGCGTCCAGTAGTAGTTTCTCAAAGAATTTGCTTCACGAACTTTTACATCCTTAGCATCAACAGCTGCATAATAGTCTGTTCTTGCTTTATCATAGGCAGCTTTTAACGTTGCCGGAGTAGATTCATCTTTGTAGATAGCTTTCACGGCTTCCATATCAGCAATATCTTCTGTCAAATAGTTAATAGAGTTAGTAGCGTATTCTACTGCACGCTGCGCATTGTCAACCTTATTTTGGCCGTCGTAGTACTTGTTGCTTTTATCGGCAAGAGTTACTGCGGCTGCGTTATCTGCAGTATCAGCAGCGGTAACAGCAGCGTCAGCAGCATCTTTCTGAGCCTGTGTAGACGAAGGGTTATTATAAACTGTATTGCGATCTTCTATTGCTTTATCCAGAGCCGCTCTTGTTTTAGCTTTGTCAGCTTCTGCTTTTCTGAAATCGGTATGTAATCCTACCAGTGCTGAAGTAGCAGCAGTAAAATCAGCTTCTGCTTTAGTCTTATCTGCTTTAGCTGTAGCCAGATTAGCTTTCATGTCTGCAAGGATTGTGTTCAATTCCGCGATTGTATACACCTTGCCGGTTCTCCAGTTGTAAGCGTTATCATAGAAATCGTACCATGTATTACTTGCATTGTTGTAAACGATCTCTGCTTGCAAACGTTTGTTTTCAAGAGCAGGGATATCAGTAAACAGCAGTGCTTTTTCGTCGGCTTTTGCTTTAGCTATTTCTTTTTCGGTATCTTTTATATCAGTAGTAGCTAAAAGATCCTGCCATCTCTTAAGGTCGGCTTTGTCGTTTTCGAGGCCAATGTTCATATTAGCGATATCTCTTTCCTTCAACCTGATATCATTAGCTAAAGTTTCATTTTTCCCTGCTTTATATCCGGCAAGCAACTCATTTTCTTTAGCCAATCTGATTGTCTTTTCAGAGAAAATAACTGTATGGAGATTTACTTTAGCTATCGCATCCTGATATGCAAGTACTGCTGCTTTCAATGCCGGGTCTTCTACTGTAGCCTCAGCTAAAGCTTGAGCTAAAGCCTGTTGAGCTCTTACAAGATTAGCTTTCTCTTTCTCCAATTCAGCCTCAGCTTTCTTGATAGCTACTTCTGTAGCTTTTTCCATTTTCTTGATTTCTTCAGCCCAATACTTTTTATGGTATTCTGTTTCGGCTTTCTTGTACTCAATTTCTGCTTTAATTTTTTCTGCTTCCGCTTCTTTCAAAGCTTTTTCAGCTTCTGCAAGGATTTTTTCAACCTCCGCCTGTGCTCTTTTAAGCTCTGCATCAGCCTTCAGCTGGTCGGCCTTAGCGCCACGCAATTGGGTTACGCTTTGCGACTCGTTGTCATCAACGCACGATGTTGTAGAAAATACAATTCCTGCGCACGCTATAGCCAATACAGGAATATAAAACTTAAGTTTTTTCATAATAAAAAAGCTAGTTGTTAATAAATTAGTTGTTTATCAATTCAGTTATTTATGTGATAGCATATGTTGTCTCTAAATATTAAAATATATCAAAAAGATATGTTTCTACGATAATTATCTAACTTTACTTGTTTATATATACTGTGAATAGCTAAGCACTATTCATAAATACAATATTTGATTGCAAATATACAATTTTATATTGTATAAAAAAGTTTTTTTGATATTATTTTAAAATTTGTAAAAGGAAAATGAACGACAACTGGGATAGACTTGTAAAAGTCATAGAATCGACCAATCTCTCTATCAATAAATTTGCAACCTCAATAGGTCTGAAAAGATCTGAAAACTTGTACCGCATAAAAAATGGCAAGAATTCAATAAGCAAAGATCTGGCAGAACAAATTACAACAAAATATTGCAATATAAGTAAAGCGTGGTTACTTACCGGGGAAGGAACGATGTACATCAACGAATCTGAAGAAAACAGGAAATCTTCATCCAAAAAGAAAATACCATTCTATGATTCCATAATAATGGACTCGGATGAACAGACCGAAATCACTCTTCCCGAACCACTATATTATATCGAGGTACCATCATTGGCTAATTGTGATCTTGCAGCACTCTTTGTCGGAGAATCAATGAAGCCGGAGATACCATCCGGTTCGATAGTTGCACTGAAAGAAATAAACCTGCATCTGATACTCCCGGGAGAAATGTACCTGATTGTAACGGACAAGTACACAACAATTAAATATCTAAGAACTGTAAACGAGAATAACACTCTGTTGCGGCTCATCCCACGCAATACCGAACATTATGATGAAATGCTTCTGGATAAATCTCTTATACGCCGCTTGTTTTTAGTTAAGGGTGTAATTTCTACAAAAGTGTTATAAACTTATACAAATAGAGAAAAGGCTGATTTCCAACCGTCAGCCACTCCAGATGCTATTTATTACCAGATAAATACTGCGTTTCTATAAACTGTAACTGACTTCTCAGCATAGCGATCCGTGTCATTTTATATCCCACACTCTCTGCCTCGGAAATAGGACGTGAATATATATACTCTATCTCCATAGGCCTCCGATAATCAAAGTCCAGCTTCATGCTGGGAGAGTATGGTGTCATATGCCGTGTCATCTCCAATATATCCCTTGCATAACTTTCTGGTATAGAGAACCTGCCCTGACCGACAGAATTAGCTCCATGCACGACTTCGAGCATAATGCTGTAAAGTAACTCTACCATAACCGGATCACCCATTAAATTAGCGGTGGTGCTATTCATTACAACTGTCATACCATTATAAGGGATATTCCAGATCAACTTCATCCAGCGGGCTTTCTCCAGCTCGAGCACCTGTGTTCTTACACCGGATTGTATGAGATCGCTGCATACCTGTTCTAATATTTCGGGATTGGCACACGAATAAGAGCCAATGTTGAGATGCCCCTCATCGAAATGCCCGATATGTCCTTCCCCTATTTTACTGGAACAAATAAAAGCAAGTCCTCCGGCAATGCTCACTCCGGGAAAATCTTTTTGTAAATCGGCTTCCAGCCCCAGGCCGTTCTGAATAAGGATTACTACAGTATCTTTATGTAGCAGGGGAGGCAAGAGTTCTTTTAACAGCTTATTATTTGTTGTTTTTAAGGCAACAAGTACGACATCGCATTTCGGCATATCCGATGTTGATCTATATGCGTGTACCGACTTCAAGTAAAAATTCCCATGAACGGAATCTACTTTCAAACCATGCTTCTTTACAAACTCATAATCAGAGTGCAACAGGAAGTGTACTTCCTGTCCTGAGTTGGCCAGCCGTCCGCCATAGTAACCTCCTATGGCTCCGGTACCTATTACTGCATATTTAAGTGACATAAAACGATTTTCTTGAAAAATTATTTAATTAATTAAATATAAAATGTACAAAAATCTAACTATAAGGTCAATCTTCGTCATCTCTTTACCTATAGATAAATATATTTAGATTTCATAAATATACAAACAAAAAGCGACTATCTTCAGATAGCCGCTTCCAATTCTATAATCAAAACTTACTAGTCTTTATATTTTGCTTTCAGGAACTCACGGTTCATACGCGCAATGTTCGCAATAGAAACGTTCTTCGGACATTGTACTTCACAAGCCTGTGTATTTGTACAGTTACCGAAGCCAAGTTCATCCATTTTGCTAACCATCGCTTTTGCACGGCGCGCTGCCTCTACACGTCCCTGTGGAAGAAGTGCCAGCTGGCTTACTTTCGCGGATACAAACAACATAGCCGAACCGTTTTTGCAAGCTGCCACACAAGCACCGCAACCAATACACGATGCTGCATCCATAGCTTCGTCAGCAGCCGTCTTAGGGATAGGAATAGCATTAGCGTCCGGCACACCTCCGGTATTTACGCTAACATATCCTCCTGCCTGCATGATTTTATCGAAGGCAGTACGGTCTACCATAAGGTCGCGGATAACAGGGAAACCTGCGGAACGCCAAGGTTCAATGGTGATAGTTTCGCCATCCTTAAACTTACGCATATGCAACTGGCAGGTAGTAATATCTTCATCCGGCCCGTGCGGATGTCCGTTTATATAAAGGCTGCACATACCACAGATGCCTTCGCGGCAGTCGTGGTCGAACACAACAGGTTCCTGGCCTTCGTTGATTAAGTTTTCATTCAAAATATCCAACATTTCAAGGAAAGAACTTTCTGTAGAAATGCCTTTTAATGGATATGTCTCAAAAGCCCCTTTTTCCTGAGGACCTCTCTGACGCCAAACTTTTAATGTTATATTGATTAATTTTTCCATCGTTTTTCTGAGTTACAAGTTACGCTTTATAGTTTCTTTGTTGTCTAACTACAAATTCATAGTCGAGAGGTTCTTTCACAAGCTCAGGAGCTTGGCCTTCTCCGTCATATTTCCAGCAGGCAACATAAGAATAATGTTCATCATCACGCATAGCCTCACCTTCCGGTGTCTGATATTCTTCACGGAAGTGGCCTCCACAAGACTCATTACGATTCAATCCATCATATGCCATCAATAAGCCTATCTCGATAAAGTCTGCTAAACGCAATGCTTTTTCAAGCTCAGTGTTCAGACTGGTAGCTTCACCCGGTATGCGGACATTAGACCAGAACTCTACCTTCACAGCTTTCAGCTTTTCGATAGCTGTTTCCAAAGATTCCTTGGTCCGGCCCATTCCTACAAAATCCCACATAATGAGACCCAGTTCCTTATGAATAGAGTCAACTGAGCGTTTACCCTTGATATTCATTAGCTTGGCAACTTTTTCCTTGATTTCATTTTCTGTCTGCGCAAATTCAGGCAGATCGGTACTGAAACGGGGAACAGAAATCTGGTCGGCCAGATAGTTCTGGATAGTATAGGGCAATACGAAATATCCGTCGGCTAATCCCTGCATCAGTGCAGACGCTCCGAGACGGTTAGCACCGTGGTCAGAGAAGTTCGCTTCTCCAAGTGCAAACAGGCCTTTGATAGAAGTCATCAGTTCATAGTCAACCCAGATACCACCCATTGTATAGTGGATAGCCGGATAAATCATCATTGGTGTTTCGTATGGATTTTCATCCACTATTTTGTCATACATCTGGAACAGGTTACCATATTTAGCTTCCACCACATCCTTACCAAGACGGTTGATGGCATCGGCAAAATCGAGGTAAACAGCAAGGCCTGTGGAACCTACGCCATAACCGGCATCGCACCTTTCTTTCGCTGCACGTGAAGCCACGTCGCGCGGAACAAGGTTACCGAATGCAGGATAACGTCTTTCCAGATAGTAATCCCTGTCTTCTTCTTTGATTTGAGTTGGTTTCAATTTACCGGCACGGATAGCTTCCGCGTCTTCTTTCTTTTTAGGCACCCAGATACGGCCATCGTTACGAAGCGACTCCGACATCAGAGTTAGTTTCGACTGGAATTCGCCATGAACAGGAATACAGGTAGGATGGATCTGAGCAAAACAAGGGTTTGCAAAGTAAGCACCTTTTTTATATGCCTGAATGGCAGCCGAGCCATTCGATCCCATTGCATTGGTAGAAAGGAAGAACGCATTACCGTAACCTCCTGTAGCAATTACCACGGCATGAGCAGCGAAGCGTTCCAGTTTACCTGTAACAAGGTTGCGGGCAATAATACCGCGTGCACGCTCTTCGCCGTTGTTGTCTTTTATAAGAACCACGTCTACCATCTCGTAACGGGTATACAGTTTTACGCTGCCTTTGTGTACCTGACGGCTAAGAGCCGAATAAGCACCAAGCAACAATTGCTGTCCTGTCTGCCCTTTAGCATAGAATGTACGCGATACCTGAGCGCCACCGAATGAACGGTTGTCAAGCAGGCCTCCGTATTCGCGGGCAAAAGGAACACCCTGGGCCACACACTGGTCGATGATACTGTTTGCAACCTCAGCAAGGCGGTATACGTTTGCTTCACGGGCGCGGTAATCACCACCTTTGATAGTATCGTAGAAAAGACGGTAAACAGAGTCACCATCGTTTTGGTAATTCTTTGCGGCATTGATACCTCCCTGTGCTGCAATGGAGTGTGCACGGCGAGGGGAATCCTGAATACAGAAGTTAAGCACGTTGAAGCCCATTTCTCCAAGAGAAGCGGCCGCCGATGCTCCTGCAAGGCCTGTACCTACTACAATAATGTCGAGGCGACGTTTATTAGCGGGATTCACCAATTTCTGGTGCGCCTTATAGTTGGTCCATTTTTCTGCCAATGGTCCTTCAGGTATTTTTGAATCTTTTTTTGGATCTAGTATATTACTCATATCTGTTTTTCTTTTAATCTTTAACAAAAATAATCAGCGCCTACTTAACAAAACGGACACAGTAAATGTCTTGCATAAAAGTAGATGGTTACAAAAGCAAATGCCAGACAAATAACAGTGGCAAGTACCTGACTGATTACTTTCCAGCGATTCATCCAAACCAGATTATTCCAACCGATGGTTTGAACCGCACTCCAAAATCCGTGAGATAAATGGAACCATAGTGCAACATACCAAACAAGGTATGCAACCACAACCCAGGTTTGGCTGAAATAATACTTGATGAAAGCAGCCCCATCCTGAGGGGAAACCATTTCACCGCCAAGGGCCACTTCGTGGTGTCCCATCAGCTCGGTGAACATCATCTTATACCAGAACTGGCTAAAGTGAAGCACCATGAAACCGATGACAATTACACCCAGGACAAACATGTTTTGTGAAGCCCACTCTACATGTTTAGGGCGTACGTTTACTGCATAAGCGTCACCTCCGCGCGCTTTACGGTTTTGTAAAGTCAGAATGAGAGCGTAGATGAAATGGATGGCAACAAGTGCACCCAAAGCAGCAGTCCCCGCCACAGCATACCAATTAGCTCCTAATAAAGCACAGATGGTATTGTAGGCATCCTCCGAAAATACAGCCGTCACGTTCATCGAAGCGTGAAACAGCAAAAACAAGATAAGAGCGATACCAGTGATACTCATTATCAACTTCTTACCAATAGAAGATTTAAGTAACCAACTCATAAATTAAAATTGTTTTAGTTATTTAGAATAGTTAAATTTTTAGCTGATAGTGATAGAAAATAACCATATGCAATTGCTTTTTTCTATTGTCATGCAAAAATAGATTAAATAAAGGGATTTTCAAAAGAAATGGAATGCGTTTTTGATTAAAAAGTAAAATGATTTGTTAATCCTTGAACATATTTTCCCATATATTCTATTTTGTTCACAGCTAGGGATTACGGTAATAATCATAATGTAAATTTTGAGTGGAAATAGTAACAGAACGTAATTAATAACTAAGAATGAAAAATTAATAATTCTGTAAGTTCAGATTTGCTTTTTATCTCACTACTGACACTTTATTCTAATTTCGTATTCTCAGCTATATTTAGTTAAAAGGTAACAAAGGTAACAGATATATCAGTGAACAGTAAACAGTGAACAGTAATGTAGCTTTCTCAACTTATGACTTACTACTTATTACTTAAAATTTACTACTTGTTAAAAGGTAACAAAAGTAACAGTCTTTTTAGCCTTTGTGCCCTTTGTGATTCCCTTCGTGTACTTAGTGGTTAAAACTCTTTACCACAAGGGGCACAAAGATTTACACAAAGAGCACTATATAAAAAGTAACAAAAGTAACAGATATATCAGTTAATAGTAAACAGCTATCAGTCAACAATTTGTGTCTTATGTCTCGTCTACTCGTACCTCTTTACTTATAACTTACTACTTGTTAAAAGGTAACAAAAGTTACAGCTTTTATACATTTTAATTTTTAAACCTTAAATCTTTAAATCCTTATTCAACCTTTCAAAGAACGGCAAGCCGTTAAGCTCACTATATAGATAAACCAGAAATATAAACATAACAAAGAGGGTGTGTCAAAAGTAAAACTGTACTATCAAATTATTACCCTCTTTGTCATTCTGAATGTAATGAAGAATCTCGACCCTTCTGGCACGAGATGTTTGACTCCGTTCAACATGACAACCAACGGTCACAGGAGCGTAGCGTATGTAAATAGAAAGTAAAAACTGCTTTTGACACACCCTCCTTATCTTTTCTATCTAAGCTTTTTATATATATTTCTGCGCAAGGTCATAAACCTGCCGGGCGGATTCATCCCACGAATATTTTTTTATCTGTTCCAGACCTTTAAGGCGAAGTTGCTCCCTTAAATCCTGATCTTTCAACAATAGGTTTATTTTTGATTTCATATCTTTCACATCATAAGGGTCAACATACAAAGCGGCGTCTTCGCTAATTTCACGCAAAGCGGGAATGTCGGAACAGATTGCAGGACAACCATAGGTCATAGATTCCAAAGGAGGTAGCCCGAAGCCTTCGTATAGAGAAGGGTAAACCGACAATAGTGCATTCTGATACATTTCTTGTAGCTCATCGTCAGGTATATATCCCGGCAGATGTACATTCTCTCCTATAAGTTTTTTCAAGTCTGGAGTATTGAATGCCTTGAAGGACATGCCGATGATATATAGCTTTACCGATTTATCGTCTATCTTATTGAATGCTTCCACAAGCCTGCTGAAATTTTTACGGGGGTCCATGGACGATACAGCAATTATATATTTTTCACTGTCCGGGTCAGGCTTATAATTCAATATTTCTTCCCGCGCAGGTTTATTATGAAACGGCACATTACTATGTATCACATGTATTTTAGCCGTATCTATCCTCAGTGTATCTACAATCTCATTTTTAGAAAACTCACTCACTGTGACTACCGCGTGCGCTTTTTTGCCTATGCGGGGCATCATAAAATGATAAAAGCGGTAGTAGTTCTTCGAGAACCATTCGGGGTAACGCTCATGCGATACATCATGGATAGTCATTATCTGGTTACTGTAGTATAAAGGGCCACAACCTGTAAAACTGACAAGTAGCGGATCACCTATACTTTTCAGATAACGCGGCAATGAGATTTGCTCCCACAAATGAGTCTTCATCGAACCGCACTTTACCGTCTTGAAGCTGAACTTGTATTCGGGATGTATTTTCTGAGGGGTAGCTACATGAAAATCCACACCCATTTCATGCAGTTTATTGCATATCTCGAATGCATAGCGGTGAACGCCCGTAGCCCTCTGAGTAAGAAATCTCCCGTTTACAACAAACATATAAATTTTATTTGGGTAACCAGTCTTTATTTTTTTCAATAAATGCATCCACAAGGCTATCTACCCGCTGTGCCATTGCATCCACATTCGAAGAATTTATTTCATACCTGGGGTTAAACATATTCATCATTATGCTATCGCCCAAGGCAGGGCTAAAATGGGTAACATCCCCATAATAGTTCAAATCTGTAATTTCATTTCTGTCGAGAAAAGAAACCACCCTTACATTGTCGTATTTCTCCACCATCCGGGTAAACTTAGCTGCAAAGCCAAGAAACTGGTTATAATAATCATGCTTGCGTGTATGGTACCAATACAGGGCCGAATAGGACGGGAACATAAATGTGTAATTCACATCCTTGTGTTTATCTATTTCCAGCTTGGCAATAAAGGAAGTGAGGCTATTGTCCATCCGCTCTTCGATATGTTCCACATGCTGGTATAATACGCTGTTTCCTGCCAGGTAGTAGTTTTTTACAAATTCGGCATCGTAGGTCTTGGCATAACTCTCAGTACCTATCTGGTCAATATTTGTTTTCATCCTATATATATCCGGCAGATTACCGTCTTTAATTTTAAAATACAGTTCCAAGCCTAAGTCTGCGGGAATGTATTGTATCTGGGCTTCATAACTATACAGGTATTGTAGCTTATCCAGGAAGCCATCTGCATAAAGATAATCCGGATAACGGGATACAACCCCGGCCTGATTGAAGAACGGCATATCTACGTTCATTATGATGTTTTTCACACCCCTCTCCTGTACGATTGAATACAATAGTTCCATCTCTGCCAGGTTCATTCCCCCCGAAGATAACTTTACAGGCTTCATCCCCTGATAAGTATTACGCATAGTTGATATATCGAAACTCTGTACCATCGACGAACCTATAAGCGCCGTATTGTATTCATAATTCCTGGCCAGTCCTCCATTTACAAAACGGGGATTCAATATATAACGGGATTCTGGATTCACCCTGAATTGCAGAAACGGGTCGATGATATAGCAAGTCAGCCCGATAATTAGCAGCAAGGCGACTGCCGATATGCTAAATGCCGTCAGAAAGGTTTTGGATGTATATTTCTTATCTGATGTATCCATATTTTACTAAAAATTAAAATAGATAAAAGCTCCCACCTTAGAAAAATGGATTACGGCTATCGAAAACATAACTGCCGACATTATGGCGATTTTCGGTTTCGGTTTGAATTCATTATACAAATCGATACTGTTCTTCGGGAAGAGGAATACAAAATATGATACTATCAGAAGAGTTCCAATTACAAATATCGACTGCATCATGTCCGGATAAGCCAATGTCGTATTGAATGCCAGGTGTGAAATTCCGTCAAACGAAATTGTATCAGGAATATACATTGTTTTCAGCATTATCAGTGCATCGTTTACGGTCAACGAACGGAACAATACCAGCGCCGAACTTACAAACAGGAATGTAAAGAAAATCCTTATCAGGTCAGGAACTTTATCCAGTTGCTTGTCAAATATCTTCTCAAATACACGGACAAGCCCGTGTAACGAACCCCATAATACAAACGTCCATGCTGCCCCATGCCAGAGTCCACTCACAAAGAACACAGCGAAAAGATTAAAGCAGGTACGGGCATATCCTTTCCTGTTACCTCCGAGCGGAACGTAAATAAGAACAAACAAGGAGCGTCCCAGTGTTATATGCCACCGTTTCCAAAACTCGGTAATACTTTTCGACTTATAGGGTGAATAGAAGTTCACAGGCAGGTTAATATTGAACATCTTACCCAGGCCTATCGCCATATCGGAATAACCGCTGAAATCGAAGAATAACTGGAATGTATAAGCCAGAGAACCGAGCCATGCCGCTCCGAAAGATAAAGAATTGGGGTCGAAAAAAGCATTCGAGGATAAGATATTCAGCGTATCGGCTACCACCGCTTTTTTGAAAAGACCAATGATAAATATGAAAAGGCCTTGTGCAAAATTGTCTATATTGAAGAAACGGTTCTTGTCATCCTGATACTGAGCCATTACATCCTGAGAAAAGACGATAGGACCTGCTACCAGTTGGGGGAAAAAGGTGATAAAAAGAACATAATCCAATACTCCGGGCACTTTTTCCTGTCTCTTATTCACGCTTATCAGGTAGGCTATCTGCTGGAAGGTAAAGAAGCTTATCCCAAGCGGCAGCATAATGCCTTTGAGTACAAAATGCGTATCGAATACGGTATTGAGGCTGTCTAAGAAGAAATTATAGTATTTATAATATCCCAGTAAGCAAACATTAAATAATATCCCCGTGACAAAAAACAATTTCTTCCAAATAGTCCTTGCTGCACTCTGCACACCCGTAGCCATTACATAATTGACAGATATAGAAATGAGTATTAGCCATACATAGAATATATGATTGTATCCGAAAAATACCAGTGAAGCGAATACCAAAAATAAATGCTGTACTTTTCGTGATACATAGCGCGATATGCCGAAATAAAGAATCAGTAATACCGGCAAAAAGACGAGAGTGAATATATAGGTGGAAAATATCATAAATCTGAAAAATCGCTTTTACTCTATTACTTTATATGTTTTTTTGCTATACCAGCTACGTTTTACAAAACATTTGCTCAACCCTATCCAGAAGTTCATTTTAAACCGGTTCCACGCTTTATTCCCGGATTTCACCTGCGGGAAATAATCAGTGCCGGCCAGTATATTAAAATAGCGTTTTTTTTGTTCCATTCCGCCTTTCAGAAACTCGATATGATGAGTTACTGTCCTGGATTTTGGGAATATATAAAAACGCCCTTCCCTGATATTGGGTACATAAGGATAACTGTATCGGATATAGCTTGGTACATGTACCGGCATATTCTCTCTTATCCATATGAATCTAACATTTGTATCTCGTAAAAAGTTTGTGATATGACATTCCGGAAAGAGTTCAAAATCAAATATCCCGGGGTTGTCTTTTATATATTTTGTTTCTATAATAGCAAAGTCTGTAGCCAGAGCATAATACTTGTCATACCAGTCGGCGCTGGCCCACACGGCATCTGCTTTTTCCGATAGCAGTTTCGTATATTTAGACTGTATACTATCTCCATAAACCCATGTGTCGGCTTCCAGTATCAATGTATATTTACAGTCGTCGGGGATGCACTTCATACCTTCTATCAGCAGCTGGGAGTTCCCCTTCCTATGTCCGGCATTTTCCTCGAGAATTATCAGTTTGTCTATATAAGGGATAGATTCGGGTAAAATGTCGTGGCCATTTTTTTTACCGTTACTGACGACTATAATATAATAATCATTCTCTTTCCAGGTATCGGAGATAATCTGAAGATTGTATTTCAAATCCTCGATTCTATCGTAAACGCGTATAAGGACAGCCAGCTTCATTCGTTTATCTTATATGCCAGGTTTCCAACCCTTTTTTAGTAAAAGAATACTGCTGCACCCTTCCTCCCAGTCTTTCCAATGCCTTAGATACAGCGAACCGTGTATTGCCCGGACAATAAAAAAACACATATCCGCCTCCTCCGGCTCCCGATATCTTCCCTCCCGATGAGCCTGCATTTATTGCTGTATTGTATATTTCTTCAAACAGCGGTGTTGATATACCGTCTGCCATTTCCCGCTTATAGGTCCATCCGCGATGCAGAATATGTCCTATTTCGCCAAGGTTGTTTTTAAGAATAGCTTCCTTTATTTCATATGCCTGATTCTTTATCTGGTGCATTGCCTCAATAGACTTTGACTTCTGTTCTGTGACGTTCTTTTGCTGCTTTTCTATTATATCACCTGAATTATGGCCTGTATTGGTATAATACAGCAGCATATTGTTCGACAGTTCATTTATTGTTTCGTTGCGGATACGCAGAGGGTTTACAATAACCTTATCCTCGGAGTAGAACTCCATGAAGTTGAATCCTCCGAATGCCGCTGCATACTGGTCTTGTTTCCCTCCGGCTTGCTTCAGGTCGGCACGTTCGATCAGGTATGCCAAATAAGCCAGGTCGTATTCGCCTAAAGGCAATGTAAGCCATTCGGCATATGCCCCTAATATAGCAACCGCTAATGTGGAAGATGTTCCCAACCCCGATCCGAAAGGAACTTCCAGGGCGCAGGTAAGAGTGAAAGATAATGGTTTACCGGTAAAATCTTTCACCACCCTGTTGTAAATTCCTTTCATCAGATCGGCTTTGTCATTCAATATAGGAAGTTCTAAGGCCGCATCGAATACATATTCTTCATTATTCTGAGGTATACGGAATACGATTTTGTTATCGGAGCGGGGTTCTATATTGGCATATGCATACAAACTGATAGTCGCATTCAGTATGCAGCCGCCATACAGATCCGAATAGGGAGAAACATCCGTTCCCCCACCTGCCAATCCCAGTCTGAAAGGCGCTTTACTTCTTATAATCATAGCCGGATTTTTTATTTTGTAAAATTAACTGCAAACTTATACAGATTTTCGTAATAAGCATTTACAGACTCATATATTTTAGTTCCTTTTTTATATTTATCACCTACCAATATGGTAAACATTCCCAGCTTATTACCGAATTCAATATCTGATTTGCTGTTGCCTACCATTATTGACCGGGCAAAGTCAACCTCAGGATAATCCCGCTGGATCTGGAATGCCATACCTATATTGGGTTTCCGGTTTACAGCTGAAGTATCCGGATCGGTACAAAAATATACACGGGTAATATTTCCTCCGGCTTTTTCTATCTCATGTAACATATAGTTATGTACATGCTCAAGATCAGACAACGACATTACATTCCGCCCTACACCTCTCTGGTTAGTCACCACAAATATATAATCAAAAGCCTGAGATAATAGCTCGACTGCCTTTAATGAATCTTTTTCGAAGACAAATTCGGATGTATTTTTTACATAATCACCGGGACGCTCCACATTAATTACGCCATCTCTGTCCAGAAAAAGATATTTGTATTTCTTCATATTACCCATATTCTTATTCGCTCCTCCTATTTTCCAAGAAAATCCACATTCGCTTTCTCAAAATCGGAAGGTATCCCTATATCTATAAAGTAATTATCCAGCCGGTGACCGTAAATATTTATACCGTGAATATGTGACTCCATTATATCTTTTTCAAAAGAGAATTTTTCGGGCAGAGATAACTTTGAAAATAGTTTTTTTGCGATTATATATACACCCCCGTTTATCAATCCTTCTTTTTTATATTCCTTTTCATTAAAGCGTATAATACGTTGTTCATCATCCAATTCTACAGAGCCGTACCTGTCAAAATCCTGCATCGGTTTAAGTGCTACTGATATATCTGATTCCTTTTCCCTGTGAAATTCCAGAAATGATTCCGAATCTAAATCAAAAAAAGTATCACCGTTTATGACAAAGGCTTCTGTCCCTTTTACTTTTGTGAATGCCAGTTTTATAGCTCCGCCTGTACCTAAAGGATATTCTTCCGCTACATATGATACTTCGAAAGGCATGTTTTGCGTTTCCAGCCAGCTGATAACAATTTCAAACTTATAGCCCAATGAGAGGATTATGTGGTTGAATCCCTCATTAGCCGCGTAATCAAATAAGTACCGTAAAAACGGCTTTCCGGCAACTTCCGCCATACATTTAGGAACATCGCTCACAACCGACTGCAAACGTGTGCCAAAGCCTCCTGCTAAAATGATGCACTCTTTCATTATTCTTTATTTAAGGTCTATGACCTGTTTGTTCCTTTTTTATGTATGATGGTTACTGTTGGTTGCGACTAAATAATATTTTCTTTACTTCCGGTTACTTATGATATGGTCGATTCCCTGCTTCTTCTACTCCTTTCATTTCTGAAACTAGCCAGCGTTCTGGTTCCTATATTCCGGCCCGGTATATAGATATAGTATTTATAGAACATGAAATAAAAGAAGAACAGGTATATAATCAGATTTAGATCTATCCATCCTTTTACATTCAACCCCAGGCAATACACTATAATAGCCACTGATACCAGATTTACCGCCCAGTCTTTAGTCTGGTACAACTTGGCGATAATCATCGGGTAACAATAAAAATACAATGTACCGGGAATGCCTACATAATACAGCATACGTGAATATCCGACATCCGTGCCCATGAAGATCATCCTCCCTGTACCAAATATCAGCGTATCTAAATCAGTCGGTATCTTAAACATTTTTTCCAGACCGGCCGATGATCTGGTCTCCAGTTTACCTGTGCGCAGAAATGTTGTAAATAGCTCAAAAGCCCAATCCGAGAAGTGCGGAAAATAGAACATAGCGAAGACGTAGCCCCCGGCCATCATAAAAATGGATGATATGAAAAAGATTCTGGCCTGTTTCTTCACCGACCTGTTGTCCCACAGATATAATATAGCTATTACCAGCAATCCCACAGCGGCGCCGATTACTGTCGTACGCGCCATAAACAGGCCGATATAGAATGTGAAAACGTATAATAGCGCCAGCGCTATGAAACCTGTATTATTAAGTTTCATCCTCATCAGCAGGTAAGAGATAATGATAAGTCCCAGCCCGGCTACAGCTCCTGCTCCAAAAAAAGCGATACCATACCCCATAATACGCTGGCCGGCCCCCTCTTCCAGGATTTCTTCCGTAATTTCGGATTGCATCTGTAAAGAGAAAAAGAAATCTTTTATACTATCATTGACATTCATCCCGAAAGCTATAAGCGCCTGAAGGCCTATTGCTGCGGCAATATATAGCAACACTGTATTGAAAGAAGGTTTTTTATGTATTTTGAAAATGGTGAATATAATGAAGTATGCAGAAAAAAGCCATGCTATCTGACTTCGGAAATATCCGGTTGTATAAGGGTCATCTACGTTATTCAACCAGCCGGAGGTATAAAATATAAAATACATTGCCCCCATCGCTATTAAAACAGATACTATTTCTTTGAAGGGAAAACGGTGATAGGCGAACAGGCCGAATCCCAATATCCCCGACAAGAAAGTAAAAGCCCTTCCCCCCACATCGAGTGCCTGCGGATATATGAGGTAAAACGTCAATATCAACGGCAAAAACATAGGTATAATCTGCTTTAACTTGGACATATATTACCTGAATACAAATTTGTAAATAAGCGACTTTCTATATTTGAGTTTAAATGTACACTTTGTGTAAAGAATAGCAAAATCTCTTGATGTATAATTTTCTTCCTTATACAAAGGGGACTCTTTCAGTTTGCGCAGGACTTTCAACCCCAGACGCGAATTTGCACATAACCGGAGCCAGTGAACTGATAGCATGTGCTCAAGATAGGCTCCATCACAAAATGGTTTATCCCTGTTTATCCGAATCAATGAAAGCATGAACCCTTCACACATATCCAAGTACTTAAAAGATGAATGTAACGGTACACATTCTGCGACCGATGAATATATTTCCAGGAAATCATCGTCTATGGGCAGACCTAAATGCCTGCAATGGATCTTGAATACTTTTTTCTTATTGTCAGTTTGTAGTGCTTCATTCAGTGACGACACCTGTTGTTGGTGAACACGATACAAAAGAAGTGGTTCCCCTATATTAGCAAGTTTTGTTTTATATATAGCCTTGGACCATAACGCATAATCTTCGACATGAAGATACTCTGTCTCAAAACTCAGCCCTAATTCTTTGAATACACGGCTGCGGATCATAACAGCCGGATGGCAAATACCCGATTTAAATAGCAGGTAGGCTCTTAATTCCTCATCTTTCAGGGGACTATGGTGCAAATCCCGTTTTCCGGGATTCCCTGTTCTGAAAGCATAAAAAAGCGTACTGACAATATCATGTTCTTTGTTTTTCTCCAGAAATGCGACTTCCTTTTCTATACGGGTGGGCAAAGCTATATCATCCGCATCCATGCGGGCAATATACTCACCTTTACAGAGGTAGATCCCTTTATTCAAGGTTTTTATAAGTTTCAGGTTTTCCTCATTCTCCACGACCGTTATACGCGGGTCTTTTCGGGCCAGTTCCTGCAGTATCCGGCCTGTATTATCCGTAGAACAATCGTTTATGGCTACAATCTGCAAATCTGTATATGTTTGATTCAGAATCGAGTTCATTGATTCTCCCACATACTTTTCCACATTGTAACAAGGCATCAATACTGAAACCAGAGGCTTGTTCATTTTTTATTTGCAACGATTGCGTTAAAGACAGATTTATATCCGTCTACCATTTTTTCGATTGTAAAGTTAGCAAGATATGATTGTCTTGCATGTATTGACATGCTTTTTTTTATATTTTCATCCGAAAGGATGTATTCTATCTTCTCTGTAAACAGGTTTATATCATTGTTTACAGCAAAACCGTTTTTCCCGTCGAGTATTTCAGTTATACCCCCGACTGCAGATGCAACCACCGGAACTCCGAATGCCAAAGCTTCCAGTAAAGACATGGGTAAACCCTCATAATTAGACGGAAGTATAAACAGATCTGCATATTTCAGGTAGGAGCATGCCAGATGGGCCTCTCCTAAACAGAAAACATTGGAAGGAACATCATGTACCTCCTTTTTATTTCCAATCCACACAAATGCGTATTGCGGCATTCGTTTCGCTATATCAAGGAAAAGGTCGAATTTCTTCTGTTTTGAGATACGGGATATGCACATTACGGTTTTGGAGTATGATAATTGCAGCTTGTCCAGTTCTGTCGTAATCCGGTCCTTTATTTCCACCTGCTCCGGATACAGGTCCGTAACGCCATTGTATATACATTCCACATTCTTATAGATACCTTCCTCGCGCATGCTGTCCACATCGTATTGGCTGACCCCGATTATTTTGTACGCACGGTTTTTGAGAAAACGTTCTACGATAAGGAAACGCTTAAAAGCTTTCCGTATCGAATCGAAACCATGAACCGTATATACTGTTTTTTTTCGGCTAAAAACAATACGTCCCAATACACCCATCTTTGAAGAATGAAGGTGTACGACATCAGGATTATACTTGAATCTATAATAATAAAGTTTGAGGAGCAGACCTATATCTCTTATTGATACCTCTTTGCGGTGATTGTTTAATTTTATTTTTGTAAAATTATTTCCTAAAGCGTTCCATGCTTCGCCATCGCCTCCATATAAAACAAATAGTTCGTGTTCGGAACTCAAAGTTTTAATCAGATTTGCCACAATCGTCTGCGCTCCCCCATATTCTGAAACTGTTATGATCTGGAAAATCTTCATTTAATACTTTACCTACAATTTGAATTTGTAAAGATAATAGGAATAATCTATATATTGAGAAAAATATTGCTTTTATATATTTTCTTTAGCTTATTTTTAGATACTTAATTGACTGGTAATCATTCTTCTCCAATTGATATATCCGAAAATAGATACTACGAAAAAGATGAAAAATAATATTCCCGACATGATATCTTGTTGTACGAATAATAATATGCTTGATACAGCATTCGCAGGTATTACGAGCAACCACTGCTCGGCCCACTTACGGGAGATCATCCACAACGCGACAATATTGAGCGATGTGGTAAGGGCGTCCCCGATAGTAACAAAGGACGGATTGTGGCTAAATTGTATCAGAATAAGATAAATCAACAACGAGATAATTATCACTCCTATGATAATGGGAATAATGAACCGCTTCCCGACATGGGTAATAATCTCCGCTCCCGAATCTTTGTCCCTGTTACGCATAATCCATACTATCCAGCCATAGACAGAAGCCAGAAAGAAATAGATATAAATCCCCATGCTGGCATACAACCCTGTCTTATAGAATATATAAATATAGAATGCAGCCATAACGATACTTACAGCCCACATCCATACATTTGCTTTGTATTCCAAATACAGGAAAACCAACCCTATAATTGCGCCGGTTATACTTACCCAGTTATTTTCTATAAAAGAAAGAATTATATCCATCATAAAGTTACGGGTTATTTCGCCCTTTGGGCAGTTACAAGTTACGAGTTGCAATACACGGTTACTTGTAACTCGTAACTTGTAACTCGTAACTAATATTTCTATCAGAAGCGGTATCTTATTTTCCCCAGCAGGTTCGCGCCTGCCTGTGGATATAAACCACGGTCAACCGATTCGCTTCCATCTTTGAAACGGGCAGTATATACCCATGCATTCGCACTATATTTGATACTTGCCAGATTATTGATAAAGAACTGAAAATCAAATTTACCTATTTTAGGGGCATCCAGCGTATATGAAGCTACCATATCAGTTACAAAATAATCTGATAAACGATTTCCGGCATTCGAGGTGTTGTCATAATACATACGACCAACATACTTATTGATAAAAGACAGCGTAAAATCTTCTTTCTCGAATGGTTTGAATGTAACGCCGAGGCTACCTACCGTATTCGGCGAGAATGAGATATCAGTTGATTTATGGAATTCCGAAACTTGTCCTACCGGATTCCAGTCATTCTGATTATCATACAGATCGTAATAAACCGTATAGTTCTTTATCTTATTACGGCTCAATGTCAGGTTCCCATCCAGGCGCAACCATTCGGTAGGGGTATAAGCCAATGACAGTTCTATACCAGTACGGTAACTGTCAGGTACATTTTCCTGCAACTTATAACCGATATCATTCAGTTTCCCGGTTTGCACCAACTGGTCTTTATAATCCATATAATAGAAATTGGCACTGAACGAAACCATTGAATTAGCATATTTATAACCTAGCTCATAATCATATAATCTTTCGGGAGCAATACTTCGCGAACCTCCGCCTTTCAGTGATTCTTTCAGGTCAGCCCGCAATGGTTCCCTATTAGAAATTCCGAATGATCCGTAAATTTCATTATAGTTGCTGAACCGGAATGAAAGGCCTCCTTTCGGATTTATAAAGTTATAATAATTCTTATTGGTCAAATCCATCAGATCGTCGTCCAATCCTTTCATGCGATAATCTATATAGCGTTCCTGTACCTCCGCAAATAGCGACAGGTTGTCCACCGGGCGGTATTCCATTTTAAGGAAGGCATTCATATCCTGTTTCACGGCCGTATTCCGGTTCCAGTTATACCCTTCCGGAATATTCTCATTATGCTTTACCCACAATAGTTTACCGTAATGCGATCCATCATAGTAGCTGTACATTGCTCCGACCGTAATGCCCAGCTTACCAGCTTTATAATCCAGATTGAAACCGCCTACATAAAAGTCATTTTGCATCAGTTTACGCAATGTAAGATCCGAACTCTCATAGGTCGTCCCTCCTACAATTTGTTTACCTAGTCCGTAATCAGCAAAATCCTCATCTACTTTATAATTCTCGTAATAGCCGTAACCATTATTATAACTCAGATTTACATTCAGTGTCAGCCTGTTTGTAAGATAACGGGTATAAATCAACTGTCCGATATTGGAATAGTAGTTATCCGTCTCGTTATCATAATATTGAGTTCTGCCATTATCATCTTTATATTCTCCGGCAGGATTGTAGCGCCTGTTAATTTTTATCATTTCAGGACTTATGCCTTCCCATGTAATACCCGTATGCTGGATACCATTCATGTATATAAGACGAATCAATTGTTTATCGGAATAGTGTGATAATGCCGCATATATATTCTTGTGGTCTACTTTTCCGTTCCGTATATATCCGTCACTCTTGATATACGAATAGCGGGCATCGAGTGACAGGCCGCTTTTCATGATACCTGTTCCCGCAGCACCTGTCAGCAGTAGAGTATTGTATTGCCCATATGCAGATGACAAGTCGGCATAGGCCTTATTTCCCTTTCCTCCGGCTGTCTGCATCGAGATACTGGCACCAAAAGAGGCTGTACCATTCGTTGATGTGCCCACTCCCCGCTGCACCTGCATGCTTTGCAATGAGTTAGACAAGTCCGGCAGATTAACCCAATATACCTCCTGGCTTTCCGGATTATTTAGCGGCATACCGTTCAATGTCACATTTATACGGCTTGCATCCGTACCTCTGATACGAAGCGCCGTGTTTCCTACGGCTGTTCCGCCTTCGGTATATGAGACTACCGATGGTAAGGATTGTAATATAAAAGGAATGTTCTTTGCAGCATTATCCTTTTTAATTTCCACTTCGCCCAGATCCGAATAGGAGATAGGGGCACCACGGCTTACCCGTGTGGCAGACACTACTACCTCCTCCAGTTTTATGAGCTTAAGGCTATCCGCCTGTTGTTGAGAATAAACTGCTTCTGCTCCACTGATTACAAGAGCAGCAAAAGCTAAAAATACCTTTTTCATTTAAATACAAAATTTCTATAAGCATAAGACAAATCATTCTTGTTTTATACTTTGACGTTAAACAAAAAAGGGGTTTGATAAGATGATTTCCCGGAATTTAAGAATATGCACGTGCGCAATAGCATCTTCTTTCCCTACGCCGGCATTACCCGGATCAGGTTTAATGGGTGTGATCTCAGCCTGTAATTTTAAGGCACCCCTAAGACTTCGAGGCAAAGATAACCAAACCTTTTCAATAAATAAGTGTTTACCTATTATAAAATTTTTCTATAACTGGGATTTCCGATGTTACAAAACGGGATTTTCCTAGTCATATATAATATTAGATAAAATTAATTTACCTTTGTAACATAAAACTTAAAAAACATGAAAAAGAATATTTTTGTCGCGGTTCTCTTTTCTATTGTAGCGTTGGTTTCTTTCTCGTCCTGTGAGACTGATCACTATTACTGGGACAGAGGACGTTTAGATTATGTCGCAGAACTAAGAGTTCCAACCAATAATACTTTTCAGACGAGTTTCAGAATTTACGAAAATGATATTAGACTAAGAGGATATGACAGATATGTGGAGATACATGATCTGAAATTTATTAGTGGCTATTCAGATATATATGTATATACCACGGGATATATAGACTGGATGGATCTTCGTGTAGATGGGACAAATGCCGTTTTACAATATGATATCATATATTTAGGTTATCCCGTCCAGGACGAAACTGAAAAAGCACAATATTTTCTTAATGCAATGACAGAGCAGATACGGCGTTATGGTTATGCAACTATTATAGTCGAAGGAAAAGGGAAAATGAATTCAGATTATGATATTGAGATAGGCGTAGATCTGGATATTTATATCCGTGACTAAACCATTATGTCAGATCATATCTCACTGTCAGCATCTTTTGGCTATCTCTCCGAAATACAGCAAATAGATAGTTCCGGCCTATCATTAAGAAATAAATATATCCGCCTGAAACAGGTGCTGGAAAGAGTCTGCAAAGATATCACGGCAAGTGAATCTTTGCAGTTTCCCTCTTTATTCTCCCGCCTTGTCTTTATCGGGCAAAAATATGAACTGCCAAAATCATTGGAATGGCAGTTGCAAAACATACGCATAAAAGCATCCTGCCTGCAGCGGAACGATAAGAATCTGGTATCTCCCGGACAGTATCAGCAGGCAAGGGAAGGTCTGGAAAATTTCCTTTTATATATCGAGGGTGAGAAACAGGATTTCAACTATGTGGAAGATACTGTTTTCGATTATGAACCTGTGTCTCAGGATTTATCAAATAAGATACGAGTACAGATATTGGAAATCGATGCCGAAGACGAACTTCTTATTTGCAGGTCCGAAACACTTATCGGTCAGAGCTTAAAAGTGAAATATAACGTCTCTCCCGTTAATAATATATTCAATGAAACTATTGAACGCCTTTGGATTGGCGCGCAACTCAACCTCATTGACGTAAAAGTAGACGATGCGGGGTTCTACATCCCTAAAATGTTTGTACTGGAACCCGATTATCTGATAGATGCTTCAGCAATGGCTGAATGTTTTCAACCCTATGGCAGTTCATATCTGCACTATTTTCGCCGTAAATTCGAACCCAATGTAAATACTCATTACATATTATTGGGGAATCTTGCCAATTTCTTTTTGGATGAACTTATTTATGCAGGGGATGCCGATAATCTGGTATTCGAAGAGGTGTTTATGAAGTCGTTCCGCTCCATGCCATTCGAATATGCGGCATGCAAAGAGATTCGTGATAACGCTGCTTTCAAAGAGTTTATGGTCAAAGCCCGGAGCCAGTTCGAAAACATAAAGCGAGTGGTGTTGAACGATATGCCTGCAAACGGATTCGATGTGGCATCCTGCACGCTTGAGCCATCCTTCTTTTGTGAGAAGTACGGGTTTCAGGGACGGCTCGATTTACTTCAACTATCAAACGACAAAACAGGGACAGACCGTATAATCGAACTGAAATCAGGCAAACCTCCCTATCCTCGCGAAGACGTTACCAAAATAGCGCCCAATCATGAGACGCAGACAGCCGTTTACCGTCTTATGATACAAAGCGTATTCGAAAAAGATGCACGCCATATATATCCTACCATCCTTTATTCTTCGGCCGAAAACGCGGGAGAGAACATTCGGTTTGCCGCTATCTATCAGCAATTAGAAAAGGAGATTATTAATATGCGGAATCTCATTGTAGCGACCGAACATGATTTATATATCGGTGATACGCAATCCGTAGAGAAGACTTTCGGCAGTCTTTCCAATCCGGATAATTACGGACGTGTGCCCCAGTTTTTTATAGACAAGTTGGCTGGGTTGGAGAAAGTAATAGATAAGGCCGCTCCATTAGAACGGGCATATTTCTATCGGTACATCAGTTTCATTACCCGAGAATTATACCTTCAGAAGACAGGTGATGAGGGTTATAATACATCGATGAGTGTATCCGCCTTGTGGAATACCTCTTTTGAAGAACGGCAGGATGCTTTAGATCTGATTGCAGGCCTTGAAATAGATGATATTGACAACAGCGGACGGGACATGATTATCCGTTTCCGCAGGGATAGCCCGGATGATTGTGTCAATTTCCGTGAAGGGGAAATATGCATCCTGTATCCCCGTCAAAACAATGATGATTCTGTATTGACAAATCAGATACTGAAAGGCACAGTGGTAGAAATTACCTCAGGCCATGTTATTCTGCGCTTCAGATATAAACAGCGAAACCATGATTTTTTCTCCCGTTACAAATACTGGGCTGTAGAGCATGATAAACTGGATCATAGCTATAATACGATGTACAAGAGCCTGTTTGCTTTTTTGTCTGCCCCTGATGACAAAAAAAGGTTATTGCTTGGCTTACATGAACCTGCTTCATCTGCCCGCTGTAAACAACAGTATGCTAATGCGACAAAAGAGGAAAGGCAAGAGGTTATCATAAGTAAAGTCCTGGCTGCGGAAGATTACTTCCTTATTGTGGGGCCTCCGGGAACAGGCAAGACATCCATTTTTGCCCGGCAACTTATAGAACGCTTCTCTGCCGGGAAGGATACAAATATCCTAGTAATGGCATATACCAACCGTGCCGTGGATGAATTATGCGCTTCCATTTGTCAGGCATTCGGCAAAAGTGAAGACGAGTGTGACAGATATATCCGTATAGGCTCGGAATTATCGTGCGGTGAAGGTTACCGCCATCGTCTGTTGCAAAACATTTCCCATCAGGCTGAGAACAGAAAAGAATTACTCCAGGCTATAGGTAATGCCCGCATTTTTGTCGGCACTCTGGCTTCCATTACCGGAAAGCCCGAATTATTTGATCTTAAGAAGTTCGATGTTGCTATCATAGACGAGGCATCTCAAATACTGGAACCTCAGCTTATAGGCCTTTTGCCCCTGTTCGACAGGTTCATTATGATAGGGGACCATAAACAATTGTCTACAATCACCTTACAGGATGAAAACAAGTCGGGGGTAAAAGAGGCTATATTGAATGACATTGAACTGTATGACTGCCGGGAATCCTTATTCGAACGATTGTTCCGTATCTGTCAAAAACGAGGCTGGACACATGCATATGACACTTTGACCTATCATGGACGGATGCATGAGGATATTGCCACTCTCGTCAACCCTACCTTCTATGATAATTTGCTGAAAACTGCCACCGGCAGGCAAAGCATGCCTCTCGAATTCCGGGAATATGAAAGATCAGACAAATTACAATCTCTAATAGCAACTAGGCGTACGGCCTTTATCCCAGTCAGAGAAACAGATGATACAAACAACTCGGACAAGCTGAACAAACATGAAGCGGACGTTGTTATTTCATTGATAAAAGCGATACTTGAGATTTACAGGCTTAACAATATGAATTTTGACGCCCGGAAAACAATCGGCGTAATCACTCCTTATCGTAATCAGATTGCCTTGATAAAGCATAAACTGGAAGAAGCGGGAATTCCGGAGTCTAATGACATTATGGTGGATACCGTAGAACGTTATCAGGGTAGCCAGCGGGATATTATCATTCTTTCATTTTGTTTCAATAAGCCATATCAATTGAGATTCTTTAGTAATCTGAACCGTGAGGGCACTGTGGACCGCAAACTGAATGTCGCTCTCACCAGAGCCCGCGAACAGCTGTTTATGATTGGGAATGATTATATACTGAATCAGGATTCAATCTATAGAAAGATAGTAAACCAATCGCTTATCAGTTTACGATAACTTCTTTTTGTCCCGAAAAAACGAACAAGCAATGACCAGCAAAATAAAAGAATTACGGAAAATAGTCCCTGTACCAATGAATGAGGCCTTGCAGCTATTACAGGCAAATGACGGGGATGTGGAAAAATGCGTCTATCTGTTCAAAGCCAAATCAATCAAAGAGATATGTGAACAGACAGGCTGTGACGAACAAACTGCGGCTGAATACTACGAAGCTGAGAAATTCGATATAAACAGGGCTGTATCCAATATCAAGGAAGCCATCTTTGATAAGAACTATCAGCCAATACCTGGCGTCACTAAAGAGGGTATCGGTAATATCCTGCAATGGTTGCGTGTGGTCGAAGCCGAAGATTTCGGCATATCTCTCGATTATCAACTGCTGGATAAAGCATTGGAGACATTGAGCCTTATTTCCTCGTTACATGATATTGCGGCGAAAGTAAAAGCCGCTAAACAAGCTAAGGAGTTGATCTTTCAGGGCTATACGGATGCCGATAGCCTTGAAGACTTTGTCCGTCGCCACAGGGAGCTGGATGACGATCAGGATTTTATAGAAGCGAATCAGGTCATCGGTCTTAGATTTACAGTAATTAAAGAGGAACTTTTGAGGCATGTACGAAATCTTAACTAAAAGGTCTTAAAATAAGATGCAAAGAGGTGCTGATTTTCCCATCAGCACCTCTTTTATTATAATGATCTTACTGTTAAGCTTTCGCAAGTTCATGGGCTACAGCTTTCAGTTTATCCTTTTCTTTATCTACTTCGAAGGATATAGTGCTGCCTTCTTTGGCTGCACCCGAAAGTATCAGTTCGGCTATTTCGTCCTCCACATAGTTTTGGATAGCACGTTTCAACGGACGGGCCCCGAACTGGACATCATAACCCTTATCGGCAAGGAAATCTTTCGCGTCCTGAGTGAGCTCGATAGTGTAACCAAGCTCGGCCATACGTTTGTAGAACCCTCTCAATTCGATATCTATAATCTTTTCGATAGAAGTTTTGTCCAGCTGGTCGAATGTAATAATATCATCCACGCGGTTCAGGAACTCAGGCGAGAACGTCTTGTTCAGCGCTTTTTGAAGTACGCTTCTCGAATACTCGCGGTTTGCCGCCGATTGCTTGTTAAAGCCGATACCTCCGCCAAAGTCCTTCAACTGACGTGTACCGACATTCGAAGTCATTATCAGTATTGTATTCTTAAAATCTATCTTACGTCCCATGCTGTCGGTCAGATGACCTTCATCCATTACCTGAAGCAGGATATTATACACATCGGGGTGAGCTTTCTCTATCTCGTCGAGCAATACTACAGAGTACGGTTTGCGACGGACCTTTTCACTCAACAGACCACCTTCTTCGTATCCTACATATCCCGGAGGTGCCCCGACCAGACGCGATACGTTGAATTTCTCCATATATTCGCTCATATCGATACGGATAAGCGCATCGGCGGAGTCGAACAATTGTTCGGCGATCATCTTGGCCAAATGGGTTTTACCCACCCCTGTAGGTCCAAGGAACATAAATGAACCTATCGGGCGGTTAGGGTCTTTAAGGCCTATACGGTTTCGCTGTATCGCTTTCACAATCTTATTTACAGCTTCATCCTGGCCAACAACCGATGCTTTCAGGCTGTCCTGCATTCCTACAAGCTTGATGCCTTCCGATTCACCGATACGTTGCACCGGTACTCCCGACATCATGGAGACCACTTCGGCAACCATCTCTGCATCCACAGTTTCCGGTTTTTCCTTCAATGAAGCTTTCCATTCGGCCTCTGCCGTATCCAGTTTTGCCATCAATTGGCGTTGTGTATCACGGAAGCTTGCTGCCAGTTCGTATTTCTGAGCCTTAACAGCTTCGCCTTTTTGTTCTACAACATCCTTCAGTTCCTTTTCAATATCTTCTATCTCCTTAGGAACATGTATGTTTGCGATATGCATACGGGAACCCGCTTCGTCCAGGGCATCGATAGCCTTATCCGGGAAGTTGCGGTCCGTAATATATCTGTCAGTCAGTTTCACACAGGCTGCGAGCGCATCTTCGGTATATTTCACATTGTGATGTTCTTCGTACCGCTCCTTGATATTATGCAATATCTGCAATGTTTCTTCAGCAGTAGTAGGATCTACCATCACTTTCTGGAAACGGCGTTCGAGTGCACCGTCTTTCTCTATATTTTTACGGTATTCGTCAAGCGTAGTTGCACCGATACATTGTATTTCACCACGGGCCAAAGCCGGTTTCAGCATATTGGCGGCATCCAGCGAACCGGTTGCCCCTCCTGCACCCACTATAGTGTGTATCTCGTCAATGAACAATATGATGTTCGGATTTTTTGATAATTCGTTAAGTATCGCTTTGATACGTTCCTCAAATTGTCCACGGTACTTAGTACCGGCCACTACCGAAGCCATATCGAGGGCGATCACACGTTTATCGAACAAGACACGTGACACTTTCTTCTGGGTAATACGTAAAGCCAGTCCTTCTACAATAGCTGATTTACCTACTCCGGGTTCACCTATCAGTATGGGATTATTCTTCTTGCGGCGGCTCAATATCTGCGCCAGTCGCTCTATTTCCTTTTCACGGCCTACTATCGGGTCCAGCCTGTTTTCCAGTGCGGCCTTTGTCATATCCATACCGAAGTTGTCCAGTACGGGTGTATCGGTTGCCTGGCGGGGCTGTTGGGTATTCACATTTGAGTTGCCGCCCACAGCTTCGTCCTCATCATCGTCGTCATCTGTGAAATCGGCTCCCATACGGGGCGATTCCTTGCTGTTTTTATGTAATATATCACCCATGCTTTTAATATAGGTGAAAGCTCCGTTGTAATCCATATGGTTTTCTTCCAGTAACATCGCCGTAACATTGTCGTGATCTTTCAGAATAGCAAGAAGTAAGTGTTCGGAGTCAGTTTCCTGGCTTTTAGTCAAACGCGCTTCCAGTATGCTCATCTTCAGAATCTTTTCAGTGCTTTTACTTAATACGATCTCACTGTTTGGGTATGCATCCTCCTGTTGCTTTAATATGTTATTATCAATACTGTCTTTTAACTCAATTAGATCTATTCCGAAATCCTTCAATGCCTGTATGGCTAATCCTTCTCCGTTGCGGAGTATTCCAAGCATCAAATGTTCGGGCGCTAGATAATTCGTTTGCAGACGTCCGGCCTCCTCACGACTATAAGTCATGATTTTGCGAACTCTTGGTGAAAAATTATTTTCCATAACCGTCTTATTTGATGTTTTATGCAAATTATGCGTATGTTACAAATATAAGATTTATTTCTAAAATGTATTTCAGATAAAATCTTAATAATCTAATTTATTATATTCAAACAAAAATGGTGCCATAATGTTTACATCTGCTATGCAAATCTAAAAACAATATTTCAAATTGTAAAATTTTAAATGTTATATATGACAATATGAAATATTATGCATTACATAAATATTACAATAATGTTAAATAATTATTTTTAATTACTTTTTGTTTGATAATATAAAAATAGTTCCATACTTTTGTAAAGTATTTTTCATGGTATTAGATTTATGGTTAGGAGTGAAGATTGGTTGTCGTGAGACAACCATTCCTATTTAATAGGGTTTCGTTCCGCCTATTTTCCGCCTTTTAAATTGGAAAACCTAAGACTAATTGATGTCTCTCTTTACCTCATTTCTTTATTCTGTTACTATCCGTCATTTATATTGGTTTTGCTTTCCACTATTGATTTAAGTTATTTATTATCAATGATTAATATCGAAAAAGGTAACAAAGGTAACAGATATATCAGTTAACAGTTAACAGTAAACAGTAATGTAGCTTTCTCAACTTATGACTTACTACTTACTACTTAAAATTTACTACTTGTTAAAAGGTAACAAAGGTAACAACCTTTTCAGTGAACAGTTATCAGTAAACAGTATCGTGGTCTGTCATGCTGAGAGAAACGAAGCATCTCGTCCGAGAGTAGTTAACAACCTGTATCTCGTATCTTTCTCCAAAAAGGTAACAAAAGTAACAGATATATCAGTGAACAGTCAGCAGTTAGCAGACTTGTAACTTGTAACTGCCCGCAGGGTGAAGTAACTCGTAACTGCTTTAATCAATACTTCAAAGAGCTGACAGCTAACAGCTCAAAGCTATCAGCTATATACATAGATAAAGTTTTCCATAAAACTTTTACTATATTTACCACAAAGCTAATATTAAGAGAAAAGATTATCTTTGCTGACTATGGAAGATACTTTCAGGACAATCGCCAAAGCATCCAAAGCAATCTATACAGAGAAGCGAAGCAAATTTATAGCTTGCGCTATCCCTGTATTGTCGGCCGAAGAAGTTAAAAATGAAATAGAAAAATTACGAAAAGAATACTATGACGCCCGCCATGTATGTTGGGCGTATATGCTGGGTGCCGACAGAAAAGACTTCCGGGCAAACGACGACGGGGAGCCCTCCGGCACGGCAGGGAAGCCGATACTCGGGCAAATAAACTCCAATGAACTGACAAATATTCTTGTTGCCGTAGTGCGTTATTTTGGCGGGATAAAACTGGGTACAAGCGGACTTATTGTGGCATACAGAGAAGCGGCAGCCGGGGCAATCAGTGAAGCCGGAATAATAGAAAAAACCGTAGACTGTCAAATCTCATTTAGCTTCGAATATCCTTTCATGAACGATGTGATGAAAACTGTGAAAGATCTGGAGCCGGCTATTTTAAATCAAAGCTACGAGATGGACTGTCTGATGACCCTCGAAATACGTAAAGCTAAATTTGAAGAATTGAGAAACCGTCTCGAAAAAGTAGAAAGTTTGAAATTTATTGAATAAAATAGCGGCTATCGGATACTTGACAGCCGCTAAATTCATATAAGAAATAATTACGATAAAATTTAAACCGGTTCTTAGATTATTCCCTGGGCCATTACAGCTTTTGCCACTTTCATAAATCCGGCTATATTCGCACCTTTCACGTAATTTACATAACCATCCGGCTCTGTACCGTGTTTTACACAGTTTTCGTGAATATTAGCCATAATCCATTTTAGTTTGCTGTCCACTTCTTCTTCTGACCAGCTAAGGCGTTCTGAATTTTGTGTCATTTCTAGTCCCGATACAGATACGCCTCCCGCATTGGCGGCTTTACCCGGTGCATACAGTATTTTTGCTTTCTGAAATACAGCGATAGCTTCCGGTGTGGACGGCATATTTGCTCCTTCCGAAACAGCAATAACTCCATTTGCCACAAGCTTTTGCGCGTCTTCGCCGCTAATCTCGTTTTGTGTTGCCGACGGAAGGGCGATGTCTCCTTCTTCACCCCAGGGGCGGGCACCGGCCACGTATTTACATCCGTAAGTTTCGGCATACTCGCTGATGCGTCCCCTGTAAAGTTCTTTCAGCTCCTTCACATATTCCAGTTTCTCTGCCGTAATGCCATCCGGATCGTAAATATAACCGCTCGAATCTGACAATGTTACAGGTATTGCTCCCAGTTCTATCAGCTTTTCACAAGTATATTGCGCCACGTTGCCCGAACCAGACACAAGGCATCTTTTACCGCTTATGTTTATGTTTTTAGTTTTCAGCATTTCCAGCAGGAAATACACATTTCCATATCCTGTTGCTTCCGGACGAATCAGAGATCCCCCGAATGTAAGGCCTTTCCCTGTGAAAGTTCCTGTAAATTCGCGAGCCAGTTTCTTGTACATACCAAACATATAACCAACTTCTCGTCCGCCCACGCCTATATCTCCGGCCGGAACATCCGTGTCAGGGCCGATATGACGCCACAGTTCTGTCACAAAAGCCTGGCAGAAGCGCATAACTTCCGCGCTCGATTTCCCTTTAGGGTTAAAGTCGGAACCCCCTTTACCTCCACCCATAGGCAGTGTAGTAAGCGAGTTTTTAAATGTTTGCTCAAAGGCAAGGAATTTAAGTATCGACGGATTCACCGAAGCATGCAAACGGATACCTCCCTTGTATGGCCCGATAGCATTGCTATGCTGTACACGATATCCCATATTGGTATGTGTATTCCCTTTATCATCCACCCATGTTACACGGAACGAAAAGATACGGTCGGGGATACAGAGCCTTTCTATCAGATTGGCTTTTTCAAATTCAGGATGTTTGTTATACTCTTCTTCAATGGATTCCAATACTTCATATACTGCCTGATGATATTCAGGCTCGTTAGGGAATCTGCGTTTTAAGTCCTCTAATACTTGTTCTGCTTTCATTTTTATTTATGGATTTTGATTTATGGATGCTACAAATATAGGGAAAAAACATCTATTTGTTAATTTTTATTTCAAAAATGTGATAATTTATTTATGCCGGGGCTTGCTTGGATATTCAGGATGGTTCATTTCACGGGAATAAATAAAGGGGCTAACCGCGCCGGGGAAAAGAACAAGCGAAGCAGAACCAACCGAAGAAAAACTGGAAAATGCTCATAGAAGAATATTCGAGGGAATTGAAGATTCATGAATGCCTGAAAATACGATGAACTGGAATTTAAACAGGCTCTAAGTACACCCTAAATTACGAATTGGAGTATCTTTACCATGATATATTGTGCCACAGATATTTTTTAATCTCGTTTTTTTCTTATTTTTGTGAATAATATAATTTTAAATTAAAAAAATGACATATTTAATCACAGGCGGAGCCGGTTTTATCGGCTCAAATTTTGTGAAACATATGCTGGCCGTATATCCGGACGCAAAACTGATCATATTCGACGCCCTTACGTATGCCGGTAATCTCGGGACATTATCGGAGGAGCTGAAAGATCCCAGGGTTACTTTTGTAAAAGGAGATATCTGTGACAGAACGGCAACCGAGAAAGTTTTCTCCGGATACGATATAGATTATGTCATTAATTTTGCGGCGGAAAGCCATGTCGACAGAAGTATCGAAAACCCGCAACTGTTTTTGCAGGTGAATATTCTGGGCACTCAGAACTTGCTGGATACTGCAAAGAAATACTGGACCACAGGTAAGGATGAAGATAATTATCCTGTTTGGCGCGAAGGCGTAAAATACCTGCAGGTATCTACCGACGAAGTATATGGCTCCTTAGGTGACGAAGGCTATTTTACAGAAACTACCCCTTTGGACCCGCGCTCACCGTACAGTGCAGGAAAAGCCGGAGGCGACCTTATTGTAGGTGCCTATGGTGAAACATATAAAATGCCTGTGAATATAACCCGTTGTTCGAACAATTACGGCCCCTTCCATTTCCCCGAAAAGCTGATTCCGCTTATTATACGCAACATCTTGTCGGGAAAACAACTGCCTGTATATGGAGACGGCAGTAATGTTCGCGACTGGCTGTACGTGGAAGACCACTGCAAGGCTATAGACGCGGTCCTTCATAAGGGGCGCATCCACGAAGTTTACAATATAGGCGGACACAATGAGAAAAAGAATATAGATATAGTTAAGCTTGTTATCAGGACCATTCACGATATTATGGACAAAGAACCCCGGTATCGTGAAGTATTGAATAAAAAGGAAGCAGCTGCCGACGGCAGTATAGACATCAGCTGGATAAATGAGAATCTGATCTCATTCGTCAAAGACCGTCAGGGGCACGATCACCGTTATGCGATAGACCCCACAAAAATAAGTGCCGAACTGGGGTGGTTGCCCGAAACAAACTTCGATACAGGTATCGTAAAAACGATCTACTGGTACCTCGACAACCAAAAATGGGTGGAAGAGGTAACCTCGGGTGACTATATGAAGTATTACGAACAAATGTACGGAAACCGATAAATATGTAATCGTAATAAAAAATGGAACGCTTAAAAGCAATTCTGGCCGATAAAATACTGGATATATCATCCGCCAGCGGTGATGAAGTAAAGGCGAAAATAGACAAAATGCAACGCTTCCGCGACTTTGCCAATGCCTGTCAGACCTTGATGAAAAAATATCCTGCCATAGAGGATGAGCTCATTAAGATGGTCGAAAACGGAGACTTTGATACTAAAGTTGCCTCGTCACGTGTAGATACCGTTATTCGCCTGGCAGACACCGAAGCGGCGCAGGCCGGCAGGATTATCATACCTCAAATTACAGAACCTGTAAACGCAGAAGGCAATTCTACAGGAGTACCGGTTGCCGGGGAAAGTGAAGTGTCTGATATACAGGAAGAACAGTTCCCGGACGAGACCGGGGCAGAATTTCAATACACTTCTGTAGATGACATACCGATGGAGATCATCCACACGGAAGATGCAGACTACGAAGAATTACAATCATCACCCGGAGAGGATACGGAAAATTATGTACCTTTCGAAGATGTAAGCCCGGCAGAGGAAACTGAAACCGGTATATCGTTAGAGGCGGAAGAAAACTTCGAACAGGAATTATACCCCGATTCTGAACCGGAACCGGATACGATCACCGAAGCCATCATAAGATCCGGACAGGAAGGACCCAAGCCGGACTCATACGAAGAAGACGAAGCCGGATTGAGCGAAGAAGAGCGTGTTGCCCGGCGTAAAGTTATTATCAAAAGGGTTATTCAGATAGCAGGGCTTGTAGCTGTAGTGGTAGCATTGATCTTTATAATCAGATTTGTGATGGACCATTGGCTAACCATACTGATTATTCTCGGTGTTCTGGCTGTTTTAGCCATATTATTCTTCTGGTTTAAGCGAAAGCGGTAACCGGATCATGTCGAACCAATTATTTCCGAAATGGACTATTATAGGCAATTCTCGTTAAAAAATTACAATTCATTTAAGACTGAAGCTTCGGCAAAGATATTTTGCCAGCCAAAAAATGTAGAAGAGCTTCGAAGATGCCTGACAGAGCATCCATACGAACAAAAACTGATTATAGGAGGTGGTTGTAACCTCTTTTTTACCAAGGATTTTGACGGGCTTGTCATCCGTCCCGAACTGAAAGGCCTTCGCGAGATATCCGACGAAGAAGAAGAGGATGAGGACATATTTATTGAAGTAAATGCCTCCGAAGACTGGGACGAATTTGTTTCCTATTGCGTAGAACGTGGTTTCGCCGGGCTCGAAAACCTGTCTTTGATTCCCGGCACAGTAGGTGCGGCGCCTATTCAGAATATAGGAGCATACGGAGCAGAAGTAAAGGATGTTATCCACGAAGTCGTAGCCATAAATATGGTAACCGGGGAGGCCGTGTCTTTCTCGAATGCCGAATGTGAGTTTGGATACAGAGACAGTATTTTTAAACGGACAAACAAATATCTCATTATTTCAGTCGTGTTCCACCTGAAACGTACTTTTGTTTATACACCGAAATACTTCGACCTGAACAAAGAACTGGAGGATATAGAAGAACCCACGATACAGGATGTGCGCAGTGCTGTAATACATGTCCGCCAGCGAAAATTACCGGACGAAAAAGTATTGCCTAATGCCGGCAGCTTTTTTAAGAATCCATATATAAGCCAGGAACACGCAGAAAAGATAAAGACTGATTATCCCGAACTCCCGGCCTTTTTACAGAAAGACGGCTCGGTGAAGACATCGGCTGCTTTCCTTATCGATAAAGCCGGTTATAAAGGCATAAGGATCGGCGATATAGGTACTTATCCAAACCAACCGCTTATTATCGTAAATTACGGTTCTTCGGATGGAAACGATATTGTGCGTTTTATGCGTGAAATCCAGAGTGCCGTAAAAGACACATTCAATATAGAATTGGAACCCGAAGTAAGAATATTTTGAAAGCCATTAGCCCATAGCCATTAGCCCATAGCCATTTGTGCAAAAGCTAATAGCTAACGGCTAATAGCTAACAGCTAAACAAACAACTAATAACATGGCATCATTTATCATAGAAGGCGGTTGCCGCCTCAAAGGTGAAATAACTCCGCAGGGAGCAAAGAACGAAGCATTACAGGTAATCTGTGCAGTATTACTCACACCCGAAGAAGTAATAATAGAAAATATCCCTGATATACTGGATGTGAACAACCTTATTGCCCTGCTGGGCGAAATGGGTGTGGAAACAAAACGATTAGGTGAGGATACATGGTCGTTCAAAGCCGAAAATGTAAATATCGATTATTTACAAACACCTGAATTTTTGAAGAAAAGCGCGTCCCTTAGAGGATCAGTCATGATTATCGGTCCGCTCGTGGCCCGCTTTGGAAAGGCTATGTTGCCGAAACCGGGGGGGGATAAGATAGGACGCCGCCGTTTAGATACCCACTTTATAGGCATTCAGAAGTTGGGCGCCGACTTCGTGTATGATGATGTTCAACAAATCTATAATATCTCTGCCGGGAAGCTACAAGGTACTTATATGTTGCTTGATGAAGCGTCGGTAACAGGTACAGCGAATATCCTGATGGCTGCCGTATTGGCAGAAGGGGAAACAACTATCTACAATGCAGCTTGTGAACCATATTTGCAGCAGCTGAGCAAAATGCTGAATAAGATGGGCGCCAAAATTTCGGGTGTAGGTTCTAATCTGTTGAGAATAGAAGGTGTAGAATCTCTTGGAGGGGTTAAGCACCGTATTTTACCCGATATGATCGAAATAGGCAGTTTTATAGGAATGGCAGCTATGACAGGTTCGGAAATTACTATAAAGAATGTTGCATATGACGATTTAGGTGTCATCCCCGACACCTTCCGCAGATTAGGTATTCAGCTGGAAAGGAAAGGCGACGACATACATATCCCGGCTCAGAAAGAGTACGAAATAGACACGTTTATCGACGGGTCTATACTCACTATTGCCGATGCGCCGTGGCCGGGTCTGACACCCGACCTTATCAGTGTATTGCTGGTGGTGGCTACACAGGCCAGGGGCAGCGTACTCATCCATCAGAAGATGTTCGAAAGCCGCCTGTTCTTCGTCGATAAACTGATAGATATGGGTGCGCAGATTATATTATGCGATCCGCACCGGGCGACAGTTATCGGTACAGGCAAGCGTCCGATGCGCTCTACTACGATGACATCACCTGATATCCGCGCAGGTATAGCACTGCTTATAGCTGCAATGTGTGCTGATGGAAAAAGTACAATCCACAATATAGAGCAGATAGACCGGGGATATCAGAATATAGACGTGAGACTGAATCAATTAGGCGCAAATATTATGCGATTGGACTAAGGGTCCTGCTCTCAATCTCACCGGGGGGAAGATATTCGACAAATGATAATGGAAAGGCTATTCGATAACATAAATACTATTAATTTATACTCTTAGCCCCCTTTTTGGGAAGGGATGGGGGCTACAATTTTTTTTTACACTATGACAGAAAATGAAAAATATCTCTACGATCATTTCCTTATTAGTATAAAATCAGGATTTGAAGCATTAGAAGATATTATTAACGATGCGCTGGAGGCCGTAGAAGATGAGGGCTGGGAGAGCGAAATTTCCGAAGAATGGATTCGTGAAACATTTGAAAGGGAATACAAAAAGAATGAGGACGAAAGCAAAACATGGCAGCATCCAACCGATACGGAAAAACTACGTGTGGTATTTGATACACTCTGTAAGGAAAAGATAGTTGCTTTGCATAACGCCGGATATACCCAATCCGATGCTATCTATGATGTGCAGGATGTATGGACAGATCTGGAAGACGAAGGTATTAAGCCTATCGGCTACTGTTACTATCACGGACAGGATTTGGAGCGTGTGATAGAAACCGGAACGCTTTCTATCGGATTCTATGGGGAAAAAGAGAAGAATGATAAGGAAGCCATCCTTATAGGCAATAAAGTGGCTGCAGCTCTTAAAGAAGCAGGTTTTACCATCGACTGGAATGGTTCTGCGTCAAAAAGAATAGAAATAAAAGATTTCAACTGGCAAAATGTATTTATTTCCGATGATGATGTGGAAGAAAAGTGGGGTTATGCCCGCGTTTTACAATTGATGGAAGAATAAGATATTTTGGTAAAATTAAAATTCGTCAGAAAATAAAAAAAGGCGGGAGAAAACTAATACTGGTTTCTCCCGCCTCTTTTTATCAAACGGTTGTCAAAATCTTACACCATATCCTAACATGATATTTGCATTATCTACATCCTGGAACGAATATTTAAATTCAAGGTTCAAATAACCATTATTCCCTATATCATAACTGCCTCCTGCACCGATATTCACACCGAAATCCGTACTGCTGTCGGAATGCCCACCGTGAGACCAGCGATTATTCACCATGGCAACGCCAGCCAGAGGATATAATGAAAAACCGCTCTGGATAGGAAATACATAATGTATATTCGCATTAAAATCCAATCCGGTCAGATGATTATTCGGAAAATAGAAAGTAAAATCCGGTGCCAACCGGAGATTGTTTGTTATAGAATAACGACCTTCAACGCCTAATCCGAATCTTTCATAATCTGTTTGATATCCGGCTTTAACTAATACTGATTTAGAACCGCTTTGGGAAAAAGCTCCCATAGAAAGGCCTATCAGAGCTATTAGTACGAGTAATTTTTTCATCTTGTGATAAATTAGTTTATAAATAAATGAGTTTTTGATCGATTTTCTTTTATCTATAACAATAAAATATTGAATAGGTTCACTCGCTGCTATGGCTTCTCATGAAAAGAATCCCTTTGTTGAACTCATTTTTTATATGATTTTATGCTCTTTATAAAAAAATTACTACTTTTGAATTAAGAATAAAAATGTCTATTGAAAATGGTATTCAGATTTTTACTTTTATCGGATGAAGTGGAAGACTTCAAACGTGAAATTCAGATAGATGCAGATGCTACATTCTTTGATCTGCACAAAGCTATTGTCAAATCGGTCGATTATAAAGAAGGCGAAATGGCTTCATTTTTTATTTGCAGCGACGATTGGGAAAAAGAACAGGAAATCACACTTGTGGAAATGGATACAAGCCCCGAAGAAGACTCTTACACAATGGAGGCATCCGTATTGAATGATTTTCTGGAAGATGAGCGCCAGAAACTTATGTATGTATTCGACTATCTGACCGAACGCGCGTTCTTTATGGAATTGCGCGAAATTATCACAGGAAAAAATATGGAAGAAGCCGTCTGCACCAAATCTATCGGAAATCCGCCTGCACAGGTCGTTGATTTCGACACAGTAGCGTCAACCTCTTCCTCCCTTGATATAGGAGAGAATTTCTATGGAGACGAAGGTTATGACATGGACGAGCTCGATGCTGAAGGTTTCGACGGTCTGGATAACGCTCCGCTACCGAGCGACGAGGAGTATTGATGAAACAGCTTATAGTCCTGCTTGGCCCTACCGGCGTAGGGAAAACGGAGCTTAGCCTCAATCTTGCAGAGCACTATCGTTCGCCCGTTATTTCTGCCGATTCCCGGCAATTTTTCAAAGGACTGGAAATAGGAACTGCTGCACCTACGACAAAGCAATTGTCGCAAGTGCAGCATTTTCTTGTTGGTATGCTCGGTATCACAGACTATTACAGTGCCAGTGAGTTTGAACGGGACGCATTGAATATAATAGCGGAACAGCATAAAATACATGATGTGCTGGTTGCCACAGGTGGCTCCATGATGTATATAGACGCGTTATGCAACGGTATAGACGACGTGCCTACAATAGACGAAGGACTGAGAAAAGAGCTATATGACCTATACGAAAAAGAAGGACTGGAACCCATTCGTGACCAATTGAAAACTATCGACCCGGATTTTTACAATATAGTAGATCTCAAAAATTACAAACGAGTGATTCATGCGCTGGAAGTTTGCCTGATGACCGGAAAACCATATTCGTCTTTCCGTACCAATACAAAGAAGCAACGTCCGTTCGACATTGTAAAGATAGGGCTGACGCGCGAACGCGGACAGCTTTACGAACGTATCAATCAACGGGTGGATGAAATGATGGAACAAGGCCTGCTTGAAGAAGCGGAACAATACTATCCGCAACGCCATCTCAATTCCCTGAATACAGTAGGATACAAAGAACTTTTCAAATATCTGGATGGCGAATGGACTCTCGATTTTGCCATCGAAAAGATAAAGCAAAACAGCCGGATTTATTCCCGTAAACAAATGACATGGTTTAAGCGGGATGAAGATATACACTGGATAAATCTGTCGGAAACGACTGATAGTGAGGCTTTACAAAAGATAATTGCCATAGCGGGTTCTTGAACCTGTTTTTTTCTTACCTTAGAAGGATGAAACGAGGACATGCCGATTTACCCCTTCACTACGGGACAGTACCCCCTTGGTTGGCCCAGCGTATGAGCCTTCTGGGCGGAGCCATTGCCGAAGCCATCGTTATCGAATATGGGCGTCCGGCATTGTTGCAGCGGCTTAGTGACCCGTTCTGGTTCCAGTCATTGGGATGTGTGTTGGGTATGGACTGGCACTCGTCAGGTATTACCACATCAGCGATGAATGCTTTAAAGAAGGCCATAAACAAGCGTTCCGCCGAATTGGGTGTCTACGTTTGCGGCGGACGGGGAAAATCTTCACGGCAAACGCCTGCCGAGCTTATTGAGATAGCTAATAAAACAGGTTTGAACGGAGATGAACTGGTAAGGAACAGTAAATTATCGGCCAAGGTAGATAATACGGCCGTTCAGGATGGTTACCAACTTTACCTGCATTCTTTTGTTGTAACTATCGATGGAGAATGGACTGTTATCCAGCAGGGGATGAACGGAAGCAACCGTATGGCGCGGCGCTATCACTGGCTTTCGTCTTCTCTTGAATCCTTTATGGAAGAGCCGCACACTTCTGTTTGCGGAAAGAATCAAGGGTTGATCCTTAACCTGACGGATAAACTCGCAGCCCCGGCCAAAGAAGGGATTCTGGAACTGACAAAAGAAACTCCGGATAAACTGATGAAAGAAGTTTCAATTATTTTGCCAAACCATCATGACGTACGGGCCGAAGATGTAAATCTGAAACGTTTGGGAGCCGCGCTCATTCTTGCCCATGAAACAGATGTCTCTGATATGGAATCCCTGCTCCTGCTCGAAGGAGTAGGTCCCCGCACTTTACAATCACTCACACTGGTCAGCGAAGTGATACATGGTACGCCATCGCGCTTCTCCGACCCGGCGCGCTTTTCGTTTGCCCACGGGGGAAAAGACGGGCATCCTTTTCCTGTCCCTACACGCGTGTACGACGAAACTATCGGGATTTTCGACAAGGCTATTCATCAGGCGAAACTGGGAGACAAAGATAAATCGGAAGCTCTGAAAAACCTCTCTAAAATATCGCAGGAAATGGAGAGGGGATATACTCCAAATAACTATTTCGACGATCTGGTACAGCACGAACGTAATACATCATATAAGTACGGAGGAAAAACGGTATTCGGCGACACCAGGAAGCCGAAAGATGAAGGGACACAACTGAAATTGTGGGACTGACTATGAGACTCCGCTAATACAGAGCGAAATATATTAGTTTAACAGAATAAATTCGTAATTTTGCAGTCTCTTTATAAAACTTTAAAACAACCCGGATGATTGCCGCTATATTGTGCTGGTTCTTAATAACGCTTGTTTTCTTTTCATTTGGAGACATATTCGTCAGCCTTTATTCGAAAGTCTTGAAAAGGGATGAAGACTACTCATTCTTTGAGACATTCCTTATCGGCCTGTGTATTACGGGAACAATAATCTGCATCACATCCATCTGGTTGCCTTCCGGTATAAAGATAGCCGCTACTCTGGGCGTAATCTCAATTCTCTACCTGATTGCTGTCAGGAGAAAAGATATTGTGACTAAAGTACGGACCGTTATCAAAAGCCTGTCTCCATTGCAGGTTATCTTAATTGGTTCTGCCGGATTGCTATTTATGTTATTCTTTCTTGTACCGCCGCAATTTCCCGATATATATTACTACCATCTGCAGAATATACTGTGGAATGAGGAATACCATGTCGTACCCGGCCTGGCAAATCTGGAAGAACGTTTCGGCTTCAACAGCAACCTGTTCCTTTTATGCTCTGCATTTGGCCTGCGCCCGTTGACCGGAGAATTTGTCTTTGGAATAAACGCGCTATGTATGGTGTTTATGATGGCATATATAATCAGGCAGGCCGGCCGTCAACGGCTGTTTCTTATTGTTTTGTTCATTGTCGTATTCGTTCCGTTCTTTATGGAATATAAGACGCATATAGGTTGCTCTTCGGCCGACTTATTACCTAACCTGCTTATCGTATATCTATTATTTACTCTTTTAGCCGGCCAGCAAAACCTGAAGAAAAAAAGTATACTCTTCTGGCTGGTCCCGATATTCTGCATCACTCTGAAAGTGTCTACTGTGTTTATTTGCCTGGTATCCCTTTACCTTCTTATTCTGTTTATCAAAGAGAAGAATTATAAAGCCGTAGCTTTTATTTGTATTTCTGCCCTGATAGTTGTTGCCCCATGGCTGGTACGTAATGTAATTATATCAGGCTATCTTATACATCCCTATCCTTCAGTAGATTTATTTACTTTCGACTGGAAACTTCCTGTAGAATACAGTATAGAATCGAAGCGGTATATCGAATCTTTTGCCATCAGCTACGATGCCATGTATAACTCCAGCGACTATATTCTGGATATGCCATTAGCTGTAAAGGTTCAGAAATGGCTGGGAGAAAGGCATCCGCTCGACATTTGTATTGCAGGCGCAGGTCTGGTTTCCCCGCTGTTGATGCTCGGGGCATTGTTGAGGAAGAAGGTGCTTATAAAAGAATATTCTGTGCTATTGCTCGTCTGGGTTATAGGACTGATGGGCTTTATATTCTGGCTGGTAATGGCTCCGGCCGTGAGGTTCGGGTATGGATTTATAGCCATCGTATTTTCCATTCCGGTCTATCTGTTATTCAAAGATTTTAGAAATCCGGTCAGGTCCTTACCTGCAAATGTGTTTCTGGTAGCTACGATAGCCTATTTCGGAGTATTATCAGTCCGCTACTTCCTTGTTGTAAAAGAGCCTTATGTGTCTTACGCAGAGATATTCTATAAGCCGCAAAGCATACAAACCCGCCTCGATAAATATCCTGTGACAATGGAGATATTCAAATTGAACAACACAGAATTCTTTAAACCTCTTGATGGTGGTTGTTATGACCATGTCATACCTTGCAGCAACAATTACATAAAGAATCTGGAGATGAGAGGTAAAACCTTGCAGGAAGGTTTCAGGGAAAAGGAAAATTAAAAAGGCAGAAGACTGAACTATACAATTTACCGGGTGTTTAATCTTTTTCGTTTGGTTTATTCTTTTATTCAATTCTGATGCTCCTCGATTACCGTTTCGAAGAAGAATAAATCGGACTTGGGATAGTTCTGATAGAAACAAATAAAATTGAAACAAGCTCTTGAGATAAAATTATGACACTAAAAGACTTACATAAACAAGCCATGCAGTTTCAGGATACGCCGCTTATGCCGGTTGTATTTGTCGGACATGGTACACCCATGAATGCCATTGAGGATAATGAGTTTGTACATGCATGGACCAGTTTGGGGCAGGATCTTCCGCAACCACAGGCCATTCTTTGTATTTCCGCCCATTGGGAAACACGCGGGACTTTCGTCACAGCCATGAACGAACCTAAGACGATACACGATTTTTATGGCTTTCCCCGTGAATTATTTGCCCAACAATACTCTGCCCGGGGATCGAAAGAACTGGCGGATTTAGTAAGAGAACGTATAAACGATGTTGCCATCGGAGAAGATTACGAATGGGGACTCGATCACGGTAGCTGGAGCGTGTTGAAACACATTTACCCGCTGGCGGATATCCCGGTAGTGCAGATGAGCATCGACCATTTCCAAGTAATGCAGTATCATTACGACCTGGGACGGGAACTGGCTTTTTTGCGTCGTAAAGGTGTTTTGGTGATAGGTAGCGGAAATATGGTTCACAATCTGCGGATGGTACGCATCGAAGGGGATGATTTCAATACAGAATATGGTTACGACTGGGCTTTCGAACTGAATGACTTATTCAAAGATAAGATATTGAACGGCGATTTCCATTCCCTGATAGATTATACACGTTTGCACGATGCAGCCCGTCTGGCTATTCCTACACCCGAGCATTATATTCCATTGCTTTATACTTTGGCTTTGAGGCAGAAAAATGAACCGGTTCGGATTTTCAATGATAAGGTAATCGCCGGGTCTCTGAGTATGACCTCACTTGTAATAGGATAGAGGCTCATCTTGAAGGTTCTACATGTATCAGCACATCTGCTATTTCGGGTTTATGGGCTATTAGCCTGCGCTTCAGTTCGTGGGCAATGTCATGCCCTTCTTTCACTGTAATATTTTTATTTACAATAATGTGTAAGTCTACATAGTAAGACATTCCCGTTTTGCGGATATGGCATTTTTCGGTATCTGCCACTCCGTCTATTGTTTTTGAAAAATCGCAGATATCGTTGGCTATATCCGTATACATGTCTTTATCCATCATTTCTCCCCATGCAGGTTTCAGTATGTGGTAACTGTTATACAGGATAATAAACGCTGCGAATAATGCTGCCCAGTCGTCAGCCGATTCATACCCTTCTCCTTTATAAATAGCGATGGATATTCCTATAAAAGCTGCGACAGAAGTAATAGCGTCGCTACGGTGATGCCAGGCGTCAGCTTTCAGAGATGTGCTTCCTGTTTGTTTTGCTTTTCTTATTACCAGACGGTACGATAATTCTTTCCAGATAATGATTGCTCCCAGTACAAATAATGTAAATAGCTTGGGGCCTTCGTGCGGCGTACGTATATTTTCTATACTTTCTATTGCGATAATTGTAGCAGAAATGATAAGAAAGCCTACAACCGCGAAGGTAACAAGCGGCTCTATCCGCCCATGCCCGTATGGGTGGTCTTCATCCGCAGGTTTGCTGGCATACCTTATGCCTAAGAGAACGAGAATGGAAGAAAATATATCAGCGGTGGATTCAATTGCGTCGGCAATCAGGGCATAGGAGTTACCGAAATATCCTGCCAGCCATTTGCATACAGCTAAAAGAGTATTGCCTATTATACTAAAAATAGATGCCTTTTGGGCTGTCTGGGTTTTATCCATTTATCTATATTTAAAGTACAAATATACAGTTTTAAATAATTGGATTTTATTTTGTACTTGTAATTTTGTCACCTCTGAAAGTCAGGTTTCCAGCAGGATAAGACCATTGTTCCGTATTTCCGTTTTCTTTTATTTCTGTTGGCTCACCACATGCCAGGCGGGTCATTTCCTTTGTCATCCCAACCCTGATTTTATTTTGCAGGATACGGCGGAAATTATTTGCATTATATTTTCTTGTCAGGGCTGAAGCTTCAGCCGCAGTATATACTTTCTTTATACTCTCATTATTCAATATAGCGGAGTAGGGGATAACTGTTTTTATGCCCTTAGTATTTTGCAGGACCAATGAAAGTTCGTTCATCGTATTGTCCATAGTCACATCCGTACATTTCCATGTCTGCCCGGTGGTGAAAATCAGAGCCTTGCCTGTAACCAAATTACGGGACATCCTTAATATATCGTCCGATATTACATATTCTTTTCCTGTCAGTAATTCTTTCTGCTTTTCGAAAAAGCCTCTTACGAGAAAAGGGAAGGTGTAGTCGGATTCGGCATTATATTTATAATACATAATATCACCATTCGAAAGTTCCTGTAATTTCAGATAGAATTCGTCACTGTAATCTTTTACTTCTGTTTTTGATCTCGGGTGGCGGATCACTTCTATTACACGGAAATACTTACCGGCCAGATCTTCGTAACGGGAATTGTAATTATCGTTCGGTTTATATATATTTTTTTCGTCGTTCAACAGGTCGTCGTCTTTCTTGTATTTAAGTATAAAACCGCTATATCCGAAAGATTGGGATGATTTATCCAATCCTTTCAGGTACAGTTCCTGCCCTGTATATCCCATTGCATTTTTGCCCAGGAAATTAGCTGTACTGTCATATGCAAATGCCGGAACTGTTTCTTTCTGCGCAAACAGGGTGATACTAAATAAGACGGGGAATATTATTAAATATATTTTTTTCATTGTCCAGATATTGTAACCGCTTCTTTTTTACCTTTTTCCACATAGCTCATGTCTGCCATCGATTCGACTGTAAACTTACCGTCGTGGTAAATAACCTTGCATACAGCTGCATTCTCCAATGGCTTCTTGAATAATTTGTCTCCTCCCAAGCCTAATAACATAGCCAGTATGCTCATCCCGTGCGAGATAACCAGTATATTAGCATCGCCATGTTGAGACTCATTCTTTGCTATTTCGAGAAGACTTTCCTGAGTGCGCGCTTCTACCTGGGAAAAATTTTCAGCCATGCCCATTTTATCCAGTTTTTTGACGGCATCAAGTACCTCCCGGTAGCTGATCTCTTTTTCCATAATCGCTTTAATCATACTTTCAGAGGACGTGTGATGGAGGTATAAAGCGGCACTATGCCACATATGATGATTAAAGTCGGCTTCGAAACTACCAAAGCATGCTTCGCGTAATCCTGAGAGCTCGACCACGGGAATGTCTTCCTGTCCTTTGGCGCCCAAAACTATTTTGGTTGTCTGCACGGTTCTACGCAGGTCGCTGCAATAAGCAGTACGGAAATTTATATCGCTCATTCCGTAGCCCAGATAGCGGGCTACATCTATACCTTCTTTCGTTAGCGGTGAATCACACCAACCCTGCACCCTGTCGAGGGTATTCATCATTGTCTTGCCGTGACGGGCAATGTATAATGTAATCTTTGAACTCATTGTTTTAATTATTAAGGTACCAATATAATATCTTTATCATTCCATTGGTATATTGGCATATTAGATAATTAGTATATTATTTTATATAGTCTGCAAAAGCTTTATCGAACATATCCGGCGTGGAAACTTTACCATCCATTAAACACACTACCTCTATAACAGCACTAGCGCATAAAGTGTTGTCGGGCACACGGATTATTTGTTGACGGAAATAATACCTGACCCCTTTCCTATCTATGTTGACAGTACAAATGAAGCATTCTGAGCCGCGGAGGGAACTTTTGTAGCTGATATTGGCATTCCGTACGACGGGGATGATATTAGCCTCTGTAAGATCGCGCAATCGCAGGCCGCATCTTTCCATCAGTTCGTGGCGGGTAGCTTCGAAATAATGCAGATAGATAGCATTATTGACCACGCCCTGCGAGTCACATTCGTAGTCGCGTACTTTCATATTGTTTTCAAAAGTCAGAGCCATAGTTTTGTGATTAGCTGGTTAGCAAATGTCCGAGAGCTTTATCGAATAATTCAGGTTTTCCCACTTTTCCGTTTACCATACAGGCTGTTTCTACCCTCGCTGTCGAACAAGCTTTATTGTCTTTCAGCCGAATGATTTTCTGGTTGAAAATATAACGGATACCATCTTTTTCGATGGAATCGACAGTACAGATAAAATCATTGGCTCCGCGCAGGGAATGTTTGTACCGTATATAGACACTTACTACTACAGCATCGATACCTTGCTCATGCAACTCGTAGAAGTTCAACCCGTGTTGCTCCAGAAATTCGTGGCGGACTACTTCGTAATAATGCTGGTAGTTAGCGTTATTCACTATGCCTTGCGCATCGCATTCGTAGTCGCGAACTTTCATTTTATATTCGTATATAGATGTCTTATTCATTGTTTTATATCTTCTTTATTTTTTTATACGCCATTATCCGGTTATACAATATGTATGCCACCCCGAAGAATATAGCATTCATCGGTATCCAGAACCGTGTGGAAACGGGGCTGGCAAATACAGTAGCAGCATAATATAGTATTCCGGCAGCAACGATTATCCAGAATATCTTACGCTCGTTTTCTCCCCATTCCAGATGTTTTCTCCATATTATGGAAAGTACTGCGGCTACGGCGATAATGAGCCATGCGGTGAGGTATGATATTGTTATCGGTTTATCTAAATAATCACTATAAATAGTGTATCTGGCATCCAGATTGGTGTTTTCGGGAATTTTGTACCATTCCAATACGTTTTTCATATTTATCGGATAATATTTTCCGATGATTTCGTGGTGGGCGGGATAGAATACTTCCTTACTGTTCGGCAGATAATAGTATCGTGCAAACTGCAAAGGATAGTGGCTAATGATATAAGTGCCATATTCTTTGTAATTGCGGCTTCCCAGCCATATCCACGAAGGTGAATATCCTTGTCCGGTCTGTTGGATATATGAGAACATGAACTGCTTCAGAGGTAGGTCGTTTATCCACATAAATGCGGCAACGGCTTCCGTTCCGTCTTTCGTCCGTTCTTTTATTACATCTGTCTGTGTCAGCATGTACTGATGCAATATCCTCATTTCGGGGTCTTTTATCTTTTCAGGTTTCAGGTCTATATAAGGTACGGCATGCATCGCGTTATTTGCCAGCTGCCATCCATCGAATCCGGTCGAAAATTGGTCGAACCCTGTTGTCTTATGCATCTCTCTTTTTACCTGATTGTAAAAAATAAGCGTAACAGCCAGGGTTGCAGCTATTCCTATCCAGCGCATCTTTCCTTTTACCATAAAGAAAAAGCATATAAACAGTGGAGGGAACATAATGGCCGAATAGCGGATATGCAAAGCGAAAAACAATGAGATAAGGAACAGGCAAAGTGCGGCAGGGCCTTTTGTCCTGATATAGTAAATGAATGATGCCAGCATGAAATAAATCATCACGGCAAACAGCAGATCGCTCATCAGAGCATTCGACATGTAGAATGCGACAGGGCTGAAAACAAACAAAAATAACAAAATCCGCCAGAAAACAGAACTTACAGGCGGAATTACATATTTCAATACAAAAGAAAAAGCTGCAACGGAAAAGAAATATAGGATTGTTTGCACAATAAATACTGCATGGATACCCGGAGATATCGCGTGCACTATCTGCAGGAAGTACGAGTATCCGAACGGGCGATAGAATGTAAACATATCTTCAGCTGCCGCATGTACATAAGTACCGGAATCGGAAATTGTAGCAGGATAAGGATAACATGTTTTTAGTACGATATATCCGATTATACAACTTACTATCAGTATAATCCAGTCTGTCCTTTGCTCTTTCGCTTTCAGGAACATAAAGATGGAATTTGATGTATCGTTGTTTTTAGTCATTGGAATAAGGATAAAAGGCACGGGCTGTTGACCCATGCCTGTTTAATATATGTATCTTCTGATTTCTCACTTCTCATTTTTCACTTTTTTCACCCACTCCCTGGCATTCACGAATGCTTCCATCCAGGGAGTAAAGTCATCCTTACGATGTTCGAAAGGATGGTGGCCGCACTGCCAAGTGAAGAGAGAGCGTTCGAGATGAGGCATCATTGCCAGATGGCGTCCGTCTTTCGACACAACTCCCGTAATATTGTAATCGGAACCGTTAGGGTTTCCCGGATATTCACTGTATATATATTTGGCAACTACATTATATTCGGACTCTGCCTTTGGCATAGCAAAGCGTCCTTCGCCGTGTACCGACCAGATACCCAGTTTGCTGCCTGACAGTGAACCCAGCATCACTGAATTGTTTTGCGGAATTTCAACGCTTACATAAGTCGATTCGAATTTATGAGATGTGTTGTGTTCCATTTTCGGATGCCTGTCATGTTCCGGATAGATGAGATCCAGTTCCATCATCAACTGGCAACCGTTACAGACTCCGAGGCTCAGTGTATCTTTGCGTTCGTAGTATTTACGAAGGGTTTCTTTTGCCTTATCGTTGTATATGAAACTTCCGGCCCATCCCTTCGCCGAACCAAGTACGTCTGAGTTAGAGAATCCTCCGCAGAATACTATCAGGTTGATATCTTCCAGGGTTTCACGTCCCGAAGCAAGGTCGGTCATATGCACATCCCTTACGTCGAACCCTGCGAGATGCAGGGAATAAGCCATCTCCCGTTCGCTGTTCGTGCCTTTTTCGCGTATAACAGCAGCTTTCAGCCCTGTTGGGGTAGTTCTGTCAGGGTCGATACCGTATTGAGCGAATTTACCTGTAAACGAAGGGTTGAATTTGAATTGAAGCGGTTGCTTCTTGTAATTTTCGAAACGTTGCAATGCTAGTTTTTCGGTGCTTTGCTTCCTGTCGAGAAGGTATGACGGTTCGAACCATACATCACGCAGTTCGTCTATATTGAATTCCTGACTGAAAGTATCTTTTTGGATAACAAATTTGCGCTCTTCGATAGGGCGGGCAACAATGGCGAAGCCGATGCCGTAATCATCCAGTATTTTTTCTACCAGGTGGTGATGTTTCACCTGAATAAGGATACCCGGATTTTCTGAGAATAATACTTTGATCAGATCAGCATGATGCAGTTTGTCAAGGCGGGCTTCAAGCCCTCCCTGCGGATTGGCAAAGCACATTTCCAGCATAGCGGTAATAAGTCCTCCGGCAGATATATCGTGTCCTGCAAGTATCAGTCCCCTGTCTATCAGTTCCTGTACAGCGTTGAATGCATTCTTGAAATATTCCGGGTCTTTTACTGTCGGTACTTCTTCACCGAGCTTACTCATTGTCTGAGCAAAGGCGGAGCCTCCGAGTTTGAACGTATCGAAAGAAAAGTCGATGTAATAAAGATAAGTTCCTTTGATATATGCCAGCACCGGAGATACGATCTTGCGGATATTCTTCACCTCACCCGCAGCCGATATAATTACCGTACCCGGTGAATATACTTTGTCATCTCCATATTTCTGTGTCATCGACAGAGAGTCTTTACCTGTCGGAATATTTATTCCCAGTTCGCAGGCAAATTCCGAACAGGCCTCTACTGCTTTATATAATCTTGCGTCTTCTCCCGGATTCTTACAAGGCCACATCCAGTTTGCGCTCAATGAAATGCCTTTCAGTCCATCTTCGATCGGTGCAAAGATGATGTTTGTCAACGATTCGGCTATTGCCAGCACAGAACCTGCTGCCGGGTCTACCATCGCAGCCTGCGGTGCATGGCCGATAGATGTTGCTATACCAGTCTTCCCTTTATAATCGAGGGCTACCGCTCCAAGGTCGCTTAATGGCAACTGGATTTCTCCCTGTGTCTGCTGGCGTGCAACCTTGCCTGTTACCGAGCGGTCTACTTTATTTGTCAGCCAGTCTTTGCAGGCAACGGCTTCCAGCTGTAGCACGTTCTTGATATATTCTTCCAGTTTGGACAGATCGTATTCCGGATTTGTATAAACTTCTTCAATTGTCTCGTCGCGCATGATTGTTTTCGGCGCTTTTCCGAAAAAGTCTTCCAGTTTGAGGTCGATAGGACGCTTCCCGTCTGCTTGTTCAAATACAAACTTCATGTCGTTAGTGGTTTCTCCGACAACATACATCGGAGAACGTTCGCGTTCCGCAATGCGTTTAATTCTTTCGGCCGCATCGGCAGGTATAAGCAAGCCCATACGCTCCTGACTTTCATTTCCTACAATTTCTTTTGACGATAAGGTAGGGTCGCCAATCGGCAGTTTTGATATGTCTATTTTTCCTCCGGTAACTTCTACCAGCTCCGATAGGCAGTTTAGATGTCCTCCTGCCCCGTGGTCGTGGATGGATACGATCGGGTTGTTGTCCGATTCTGCCAGAGCGCGTATCACATTCGCGGTACGTTTCTGCATCTCGGGATTGGCGCGTTGCACAGCGTTCAGTTCTATACCACTTGAGTATTGTCCTGTGTCTACAGATGATACAGCGCCTCCACCCATACCGATACGATAGTTGTCTCCTCCGAGGATAACTACTTTTTCGCCCGGTTCAGGTTCGCCTTTCAACGCATCGCGTTTGTTCGCAAAGCCGACACCGCCGGCCAGCATGATTACTTTATCGTATGCAAATTTCTTTTGATTTTCCTGATGTTCGAATGTAAGCAATGAGCCGCAGATAAGAGGTTGTCCGAATTTGTTCCCGAAATCGGATGCCCCGTTCGATGCTTTTATCAGTATTTCTTCCGGTGTCTGGTATAGCCAGGGGCGTTCCGGCATAGTTTCTTCCCATGCCTTCCCTGCTTTTGTACGCGGGTAGGATGTCATATATACGGCGGTTCCCGCGATTGGCAGGGATGCCTTTCCTCCGCCCAGACGGTCACGGATCTCACCTCCCGAACCGGTAGCAGCGCCGTTGAAAGGCTCTACGGTGGTAGGGAAGTTATGGGTTTCAGCTTTTAAGGAGATAACAGATTTGATTGATTTTTTCTGATAAAGGCTGGGTTCTTCTCCTTTTTCCGGTGCAAATTGTTCTATTTCCGGTCCCTGGCTGAAGGCTACATTGTCTTTGTATGCGGATACCAGCTTGTTAGGATTTATCTGGGATGTTTTCTTTATTAATTTGAAAAGTGAACTTTCCTTCTCTTCTCCGTCGATGATAAATGTGCCGTTGAAAATTTTATGGCGGCAATGTTCCGAATTTACCTGCGAGAATCCGAATACTTCACTGTCGGTTAGTTTCCTGTTGAGTCTTTTGCTTACTTCGTTCAGATATTCTATTTCATCTTCACTGAGGGCAAGGCCTTCCTGCTGATTGTAGGCTTCTATATCATCTATTTCGATGATCGGTTCAGGTTGTTTGTAAATCTTGAATACTTCCTGATCCAGCCCGTCATAGATACGTTGAAGCATAGGGTCATGTTTCGCGTCGCTTGTATCTACCGGAAAAAATTCCTCGATACGCATGATTCCGTCGATACCCATATTCTGCGTGATTTCCACTGCATTGGTACTCCACGGGGTAATCATTTCGCGGCGCGGACCAACAAAAAAGCCCGGGATATTTTCTGCTTCGAGCAATGTTGCACCACTGAATGCCCATGTGAGACGTTGGATGAAATCGGCGTTAAGACTTGAGTTTGTTTGAACAGCAATGATGTTCTTGGAAGGGGTTTGAAAGAAGGAAACCATATTTGTATTTCAAGTTAATAAATTGACTTTTTAATAGGCATACAAAGGTAGTGAAAAGAATTATAAAATAATATAAATATAGATAGTGAACGCTTATTAATTTTTGATTGCCGAACAGATTTATTTTAATATATGACAAATAAATCCATATTGCTTTTAGAGCCTGTTTAAACTTTATATATATAAAATTTAAACAGGCTCTTCGTATCCTTCTGCAGCATTTTATTTTCCTAGTCTATTTGCTGATATAATTTCCTGAGGTTATACAGATTCTTTATCCGATTATTCCTGTTTTTTCGGGCTATGAGATAAGCCAGAGGAACCCCGGCAAAAGTACCTACGAGCAGGGCTGTAAAGAATTCGGGAGACAGAAGGAATTCCAGGTAAGGCCTGTTTGCTATATATACATTGACAGAAGTCAGCGTAAGTATAAAAACGACCGGAGGAACAAACTGATTTGATAATGAATATGACGATTTCTCCAAAATATCTATTCTGTATTTGAGCCATGTTTTCAACGGTTGATTAGGGGTGTATTTGTTCATTTTAGAGAACGATATAATCTTGGATATATATGTCGCAATCATTGAGACTGCAAGGATCGTATTGCCTATTACAAAAAGAGGATCATGTAAACGGCTTACAGCCGATAATACCAAATACAGCAAAAATGCCACCGCTATAAATGGCAGGGTATCGAGAGGGTAGAATTTGCGTATCGAAGTTCTGGCCTTGGCCAATAATATCTCGTTTAGTTCATCTTTTGTATAACTGCTTACTTTGCTGTCTATTTCTGATTTCCAGAAATCTTTTAATGTACTATCTTCCATGACTTAATCTATTTAATTGGATTTTCAATTCATTCTTTGCCCTGTTTATCCGTGTTCCAACGTTCGACTTCGATATGCCGAGTATTTCGGCAATCTCTTCATAACTGCGTTCTTCGAGGTAGAGTAGCATCAGCGATTTGTCGAGGTCGTTGAGCCGGTGGATAGCTTCGAGTAATATTTCCATATCTTCTTTTTTATCCATTCCCTTGTGAGGGTCGACTCCCTGTTGCGAATCCGGAAAAGACTCCTGTGTGATAAAACGGCTGTCGGTACGTATCTTTGAGATAGAGGTGTTGATGGCTACATTGTACATCCACGAACCTATCTTTCTTTTGTCTTCCAACTTGGGAAAAGATCGCCATAGCTGATAAACGACCTCTTGAAAATTATCCTGCCTGTCGGTCTCTGTTCGGAAATACACAAGGCAAATTTTATGTATGATTCCCTGATAGTTGGAAAGAATTTCAAGGAAATCTTTTTTGAGTGATTCCATTACCAAAAATATTCATTGTTACTATATAGTCGGACTCAACCTGGATTTATTACAAAAAATACAATATTTGTCTTGAATATTATAATCGATTATCTATTGTCTATTTATTTTTTATCCGTTTCGGATTCACAAAAAAAACTGAATTCTAAATCTCTGCCAAATTAAAAAGGATTTTATTTAGCGGAGATTTAGAATTCAGACTCTGAGAAAAATAAGAATTGAAAATCCTATTTCAGAGGTTTCTTTTTAGATTGATTTTTCGCTTTTGGTTTCGGACCACCTTTCGGTTTGTTGGCGGCAACTTTCTGCTTGCCTACACGTAGTCCGCTGGCCGGTTTACCTCTTCGTTTAGGTTTTACCTTATTCTCATTTTCTTCGGAGGGCGCAGAAGGGGTACTCGACATTTTCTTATTTGTATTACCCGGTTTATCCGTTTTATTGGTCTTTCCGTACTTAGCGGCAATGCTGGCTTTCCTGTAGTCGGTTTTTATATCAAATTCTTCAAGGGCTTTGTTAAAGGCTTTATTGCTCGAAGCCTTATTTGTCTCTGTTTTTTCGGAGTTTTCCAGCAAATCGAATAGGCCTTCCAGTTCGGCGTGTGTCAGGTTGCGCCAGTTTCCCTGTCCCAGATCACCTAGCTTGATATTCATTATCTGTATGCGTTCGAGTTTAAGAACTTCATAGTCGAAATATTCGCACATGCGCCTGATCTGCCTGTTTAGTCCTTGTATAAGCGATATGCGGAACATATAGGGGTTTATTTCTACAATTTCGCATCGGCGGGTGACGCGGTCAAGTATGGGGACACCCTGTGCCATGCGTGTAAGGAAGTCTTTGGTAATAGGGCGGTTCACTTTTACGAGGTAATCTTTCTTATGGTTATTTCCGGCCCGCAGTATTTTATTCACGATATCACCATCATTGGTTAACAGGATCAGTCCCTGAGAATCTTTGTCCAGTCGTCCGATGGGGAATATCCGTTGTTCGTGCCGTATGAAATTGATGATATTATCTCTTTCCTGCGGATCGGTAGTACTGACGATGCCTACCGGCTTGTTGAAAGCGATGTATACCGGCTCGATTTTGTTTATGATAAGTTCTCCGTTTACTTTCACTTTTTGTCCCGGAAGAACTCGCATTCCCACTTGGGCGCGTTTACCGTTGATAGTTACACGGCCCTCTTCTATAAAGCGGTCGGCTTCACGTCTGGAACAAAATCCGGAGTTGCTGATATATTTATTTAGTCTATATTCCATTTCTAATTTATGTGATGTAGGGTAATGATTTCGCGCAAAGATAATTAATTTGTTTTTGTTTATTTCTGTTTGATGGAATATTCATTGATAATGCAGATCAGTATTTGAAACCTTTATTTATGATATTTTAGCTGTTAGCCGTTTAGTTGTTGATTATTTTAAATGTCTTTTATGTTGTCCCTTTTGTTCTCCTGGTATTTTCTCCTGTATTCTTTCGGAGTTATTTCCATTTCCTTGATGAAGGAATTGGAAAAATGGAACGGGTCATAATATCCCAGCCGGAAAGCTATTTCTTTGATTTTTAGGTCTGAGAACTGGAGAAAAGAACATGCTCTCTGTATCTTCAGCTGGTTATAATATACCATAGGCGAAAAAGAAGTTCTCTGGGAGAATAATGTAGTGAAATGAGAACTTGAATAGCCTACAGCATCGGCAATATCTTTCAAGGTTATCTTGTTTTCAAGATTATCTTTCATATAGTGGATGCATTGCTGTATCACATCGTCTACTTTCACATTTTTAATTTCCCTGAACTGGGTAAGATATTTAAGGGAAGCCAGAAAGTGCATCAGGCAGAAACTGATATATTCGAGGTTTTCAGGATTATATCCCATTTCCAGATTCTGATACATGTCTTCAAATAAAGTGATACGGTCGTTATATCTGCTGTTGTCAGACTCTTTTATAATCAGGTGTTTCCCGATGATAGAACTGAACATATGCACATTTTTTCCGTTGAAGTGTATCCAGTATATACTCCAGGGATTGTGACTGTCTGCCCCATAACTATGGCTTTCACCCGCCGGAATGATAAATGCCTGATTTCCTGAAAGGATATACTTTTCATCCTTGCATTCAATCCATCCTTTACCTTTTTCACAATAGATGAGGATATTCTCATTAGTTCCTTCCATTCTTTGCCGAAAATGATATTTTGCATCCGGGTAATAACCGATGTGGGTTACATATAATTGTCTGGTTATTTCGTTCGATTCCTGATATTCCCTTATGTTATAGGGCGTAACGATGGCTTTCTCTCCTTTGAAACCCTCGGCTATCTCAATGTTTTCCATGATTGTTCCGATTAAATAACGTTGGTTTTGACCTGCTAAGATAATGATATTTTCCATGTTCTTGAAAAATGGAAGGGTTTTTCATCTATATAAAGATTATATTTTTACATTCGCTAAACCAACATCAAACCAATGTCACAATCAATTTTTATCGCAGGGAACAACTGTTGAAATATCGGAACCATACAGGCATTTTTTTTAAAATTAAGTTATAAGTTGCAAGAAAAATATATACAAATTTGATAATCTTTGAGTTTTCCGGTCAAATTTGTACATTAATTATAATGCGTACGGATTTACTAAAAATGTATTATCTTTGTGCCAGAAAGTCAAACAGATTAAGTTCGTATATTATCACAAGTATTTATAAAACGCAAAATAAAATTTATCATTAATGAAAATCGCAATTGTTGGTACAGGTTATGTCGGTCTTGTCACAGGAACCTGTTTTGCTGAAATGGGTACAGAAGTCTATTGTGTAGATATAGACCAGAAGAAAATTGAGAACCTGAAAAATGGAATTATACCCATTTTTGAACCTGGACTGGATGAAATGGTAGAACGTAACCATAAAGCCGGACGTTTGCATTTTACTACCGACCTGAGCGTAATACTGAACGATGTTAATATTGTATTTTCAGCTGTGGGGACGCCTCCGGATGAGGATGGCAGCGCAGACCTTAAATATGTGCTTGAGGTAGCTCGTACAGTAGGAAGGAACCTGAATAAATATATGGTGATCGTTACCAAAAGCACTGTACCGGTGGGCACAGCTAAATTGGTAAAAAAGACTATACGTGAAGAATTGGATAAAAGAGGTTTGTCCGATTTGAAATTCGATGTGGCTTCAAATCCTGAATTTCTGAAAGAAGGGGCCGCTATTACGGACTTTATGCAGCCTGACCGTGTGGTTGTCGGAGTGGAGACGGAAGAAGCTCAAAAACTGATGGAAAAACTATATAAACCATTTACCCTGAATAATTACCGTATAATTTATACGGATATTCCTTCTGCGGAGATGATTAAGTATGCAGCTAATGCCATGCTTGCCACACGTATCAGCTTTATGAACGATATAGCGAATCTTTGCGAAATTGTAGGTGCGGATGTAAATATGGTGCGTAAGGGTATTGGTTCGGATGCCCGTATCGGTTCCAAATTTTTGTATTCGGGCTGTGGATATGGAGGAAGTTGTTTTCCTAAGGATGTAAAAGCGATTATTAAAACAGCTAATAAGCTCGGGTACAAAATGGAAATACTTGAGGCTGTGGAAAATGTGAATGAACGTCAGAAAAATATCCTTTTTGATAAACTGATGAAATATTATAACGGGGATATCAAAGGGAAAACCATCGCTGTATGGGGATTAGCTTTCAAACCAAAAACAGATGATATGCGCGAAGCTCCGTCTCTTGTGTTGATAGATAAGATATTAAAGGCAGGAGGTAAAGTAAGGGCTTATGACCCTGTGGCTATGGAAGAAGCAAGGCTTCATAAACCAGGCGATACTATCGTATATGCCAAAGATATTTATGATGCGACCCTTGATGCTGATGCTATCCTGATGGTAACAGAATGGAACGAATTCCGCCTGCCGACATGGGAAGTTATTAAGAAAACGATGAATAAACCTGTTGTTTTTGACGGGCGTAATATCTATAATAAACAGGAAATGAACGATGCAGGTTTCGATTATTTCGGGATAGGCATCTGATTATAATAAGCAGATTCGGGAATTAGCAAATTCGATATAAAATGATTGCAGTAGAAGGAATAACTAAAAGCTTTGGCTCCCTGAAAGTGTTGAAAGGGATTGACTTACGTGTAGAAAAAGGTGAGATCATCTCTATAGTGGGAGCTAGTGGTGCGGGAAAAACTACTCTGTTGCAAATCATGGGAACACTGGACAAAGCCGATAGCGGAACTGTTTATGTTAAGAATGAGAACCTGAGCAGGTTCAACGATTCCCGTCTTTCGGATTTCCGCAATAAGAATATCGGATTTGTATTTCAGTTTCACCAGCTATTACCGGAATTTACGGCATTGGAAAATGTAATGATTCCGGCTCTTATCGGTAAAGTAAAAGAATCGCAGGCCAAAGCCAAAGCGAAAGAACTTCTCGATATGCTCGGCTTATCGTCCCGTATGGAACATAAGCCAAATGAATTGTCGGGGGGGGAAAAACAGCGGGTGGCCGTTGCGCGCGCGCTGATTAACGATCCGGCAGTGATACTTGCGGATGAGCCGTCAGGTAGTCTGGATACTGAAAATAAAGATGAACTACACCAACTGTTTTTCAAACTGCGTGATACACTTGGTCAGACTTTTGTTATCGTGACTCACGATGAACATCTGGCTTCTATAACAGACCGTACCATTCATATGAAAGATGGTATGATATTGGAAAATCAGCCTGAAATTTTATAAATGAGTATATCTGCTGATAAACGTCTTTATCAGATCGCCCTTACCCGCATATTGGGAGTAGGGGATATTACCGCGCGTAATCTGCTGCAGGTGGTGGGTGACGAAGAAGAAATATTCAGGTCGGGCAGGAAATCGTTATTAAGTATTCAGGGGCTTCCGTCCAAACTGGTAGGGGAGATATTAAATCCGGAAGTATTGAATAAGGCGGAGAAGGAACTGGAATTTGTAGAAAAGAATGGTATTTCTACCTATTTTATCAGTGATAAGGATTATCCTCACCGTCTGAAAGATTGTGCTGACGCTCCGGTGCTCTTTTATTTCAAAGGAAAAGCTGATTTTAACGCAGATAAGATTATAAGCATTGTCGGTACCCGCAATTCAACGAATTATGGCAATAGCTTTTGCGATACATTTTTAGAAAAGATATCAGGTGTATTGCCCGGTACTCTTATTATCAGCGGCCTTGCTTATGGGATAGATATACATGCGCACAGGGCGGCTCTTAAATATAACCTGCCTACGGTGGGAGTGCTGGCACACGGTCTGGATATGATTTATCCTGCTGTACACAGGCAAACCGCGATAGAGATGTTGGAAAAAGGAGGCTTGCTTTCCGATTTTCCGGGCAAGACCGAACCTGACCGTTATAACTTTGTTCGCCGGAACCGTATTGTGGCAGGTCTGGCAGATGCTCTTATAGTCGTGGAATCGGACGAAAAAGGAGGTTCGCTGATAACTGCTGAGATTGCCGGCTCATACTGTAAAGATATATTCGCTGTACCCGGCCGGATGTCGGACAGGTATTCGCGCGGGTGCAATAAGCTGATAGCTTCGCACAAAGCCGATCTGTTCCAATCGGCAGAATATTTCCTCCAGCAAATGGGTTGGGACGATGAATCTCAGAAAAAGAAAAAAATGCCGCGTCAGCAAAACCTGTTTGTAATTCTTACAGATGAAGAACAGGCCGTCACAGATAAGCTGGCAACAATAGAGTCACTCCATATAGACCAGCTGGCCAGAGAACTGAACATTCCCGCCTATCAATTATTTACCACCCTTCTGGAGTTGGAAATGAAAGGGCTGATAAAGAATCTGCCGGGGAATATGTATGCCCTTAGCTAAATAATAAGGGACGAATATTATCGCCCCCATTTCATTATTGATTATTCTTTAGCCATTGCAAACGCCGCTGATCCGGTAGATGTGTTACTTTGAAGTTTTCAAATTTGGCATCGAAGCCTTTCCCGTCCGGACATGCTGCCATTAGCCCCACCATAACGGGGATGTTATCCTGTAGATGAGCGTTACGCATCATTGTATATGTTTTGTCGTCGAAGGAATAGAATACTTCCACGGCATCGAGTCTTCTTACTGCTTTAATCCATACATAGGGTGGGGTATTATCCAGCGTGATAACGCTCCAGTCGCTTGTCTTGTGAGTGACAACGGTGCTCAGGTTAAACTTCTCATCAACAAATTCCACACCTGCTTTTATGTAATTTTCGTGGTCTATACGAAGCATTAATCCCATCTGGTCGAAACGGGCCTTGTAATCGCCTGTGATTTTTACTTTCACTTCGAATTCGCCGCCATAGGTTGCATAGTAAAAAGGTGCGTCATCTACCGTGAAACCATAATGTGAGATGCGCCAGTAATCACTTTGCGGGGTAACGAACATACTTAATGTATTATTCTTCACTTCCCATTTTTCGGGTTCGTTGAACCATTGCATCTTTTCAAGGCTTTGGGCCATTGCTAACTGAACTGAGATAATTGCCAGAAGGCAAATGATAATTTTTTTCATCCTGTTGTCCTATTTTAATTTATGTTTATAGCCGATATTTTGGGATATTTCCAGTCCGGTCCCTGTTCGCTCGGACGTTCCCCGTGTGTTGCGTAGTAACCTTTTGCCCTATATAGTAAGACACAGGCGCTGCAGGTATGAATGAATAATATTTCCTCCTGAAAATATAGATTTATTTTCCACATATTACAATATTTCCAGAGACAGTTCCTGAATCTATAATGTCAAGAAGACTTTAGTTCTTCTAACAATGCCATAAACGATCTGCAATGACATAATCTTTTATTCTCTTTTCATTATAGTATTTCTCTATCCCCCGGATACCAAATGTCTCAGTTTCAAATTATAAGCATCATGAGAGTTAGATAATCTTTCAGTTCCTTCTTTAGTACATCCATTACATAACATTTATACCTCTTGGCGGTACGGACAGAAATGTGAAGTTCTTCAGCTATATCTTCATATGACATTTTTTCAATACGGTGCTTTTCAAATATCATGCGATATGTTTCCGGAAGTTTAGCAAGCGCTTTATCCAACATTTCGTAAAGTTCGGTCAATAAATAGAGATCTTCGTTATTTTTTTGAGAGGCCGTTTTTAAGACGAACTCCTGATATCGGTAGGTAAGCCCTTCTTTTTTCAAGAAATTGAGGCAGTGATTACGTACCGAAACAAGCAAATAATTACGTACTGATACAATATGTAGTGTTTTCCTGTTCTCCCACAACGAAACAAATACCTCTTGGACGATATCTTCATATACCGATTGATTGTGAATATATCTTTTGGCATAATTTTGTAACGGCGAATAAAAAAGTTGGAACAATTGTTCAAACGCTTTTTCATCGTCAAGGTTTACTACCTTCTCTAGCAGTTGATCCAGGTCCAAGATATGCGAGGATATATTCATTTCATGTGAATACGCTAAATAAATATTGACAAAGTTAAAAAAAGTTGGCACTTTTTTCTAATAAGATTGTCTTATTTATATATCATATTTTATAAAGTATAAAGAATGGATGAACAGAATTTTGAAGGTAAAGAAGAACTTTTCTACCGTTATTGCAATGGTACAGCGACACCCGAAGAACGGCAACAGGTAGACGGCTTTATAGCGAACCATCCTTCGGCCGCGGAAGAATTGGAGATTGTCGCCCATGCCGTATCGGTCGAAAAAAACATTCGCGAATTGCAGTCATACGATACCGCTGAAGGATTCCGGCAAGTCTTCCGAACCATAAAGAAACGCAGGAAACGTGCCATAATCCGTCATATAATATCACGTGCAGCGGCCATATTATTCCTGCCATTACTACTTTCTTCCGCTGTGTTTGGCTATATGGCTTTCCAAAAATTGCCGTCCGGAACGGTATATGCCGAAATTACGGCAGCCCCTGGCTCAATCTCCCGCTTTGAGCTGCCCGATCATTCGAAAGTATGGCTCAATGCCGGTTCCACCCTTCGTTACCCCAATTCGTTCGAAGGAGATATACGGGAAGTAACGCTGATCGGCGAAGGATATTTTGAGGTCCAATCAGACAAGAAACATCCTTTTTTTGTAACAACCGTTTCCGGTACTAAAATAATGGCTTATGGCACCCATTTCAATGTAAATACTGAAAATAGTAAGATTCAGGCTATTCTTGCGGAGGGAAGTGTGAGTATGTTTGCAGCAGACCGGATGGAGACCAAACTTCGTCCCGGCGAGCAGGCTGTGTATGACGAAATAACCCGCAAGATAACCGTCAGCCGGATAAACCTATACGAGAAACTGGCGTGGAAAGACGGGAAAATAGTCTTCCGGAATGCCCGGTTGAGTGAAGTCTTCCATCAGTTGGGCCGTCGCTATAATGTGGACATCATATTACACGACAAGTATAACCGGTCGGAAGTATATAGCGCACGTGTTACTTTTACAGACGAAACGATCCAACAAATATTTACGTATCTGGAAGCTGCCGCCCCTATAAAATGGAAACTCAGCACGCCGGTACAGAATACAGATTCTACACTGGCCAGACAGCGAATCGATGTATGGCTAAAATAATACTGACAACTTATAAAATAGAATGCCTATGGGGAAGGAATACTAATCTGATACTAAAAAAACAAGGGTAAGCAGCCACTTACCCTTGTCAGGAGAACTTAATCATTTTGGACATGATGGGTCCAAAATCAATGTTGACTAAAATTCACTATAAAAATATGAAAAACAAAAGAATATTTGGAGTTATTATTTCAAATTATTTTAAAATCAGTCGAAGAATGAGAGTATGTATAATATTACTGTTCGCCGTGCTTCAACTCAGCGCGGAGAACTCATATGCACAATCCGTCTCTCTCTCGTTTTCCTTGAAGGACACAACTATAGAGAGTATATTAGATAAAATAGAAGAAGAAACGGAATTTTCCTTTTTGATCCTGGATAAATCAATTGCTCTGAACAAAACTGTTGATAATATTTCTGTTAACAAAGAAAGCATAGATCAGGTACTCAATAAACTATTAAAGAATACAGATATTAGATACCGCATCATCGACAGGCAAATCGTGCTGATGCCCGGTTCTATGGCGTCTACATTATCCGTCTCTCCCGGGCAAGCAGGACATGCCGTTACGGGTATAGTCAAAGATGTACATGGTGAAGCTATTATCGGCGCCAGTGTGCGGGAAAAAGGGACTACGAACGGAGTATTTACCGACACAGATGGTAGATTTAGATTGTCGGTAGAAGACAATGCCGTGTTACAGATTTCTTACTTGGGATATATAAGTCAGGAAATACCTGTTAAAGGAAAATCCGATATTCAGGTTATTATGCAGGAAAACTTGCAAAACTTGGATGAGGTTGTAGTTGTAGGTTATGGTGTTCAGAAAAAAGTGAACCTGACAGGCGCTATTACAAATGTAAAAGCTAATGAACTGACCAGCATTCCAACCTCCAACCTTTCAAATACTTTGGCCGGACGCGCACCCGGTGTGACGATTGTCGGCAATTCGGGACTGATTGGCGCCACTAGCAGTATTCGGATACGTGGCGGGTTTGACGAACCCCTGTTTGTCATAGATGGCGTGATTTCGAACAAAGAAGCTTTCGATGCGTTGGAAGCTACCGAAGTAGATCAGATGAGTTTCCTGAAAGATGCGGCCACCGCTTCCATTTACGGTACATCCGCCGGTAATGGTGTTGTACTGGTTACCACCAAAAGAGGAGATGCCCAGGTCGCCAAGCCTAAGTTTGACTATCAGGGAACCTACTCATTCAGTAAACCGACCAAGACTTTATTCAGCGATTTGTTTACTGCTACTGATGAATTGATCTATCAAAATCGCGTCGCAGAATTTAAAGGGCGGGTACTATCCAACGGGCCTGAAGAATTTGCGTATTTTGAAAACCGCGATTACAATGTTAATGACTGGATATGGCAAAATCCGTGGAATACGAAACATTCAATGAGCGTAACAGGGGGGAGCGACAAGTTCCAGTACTACGTCATGACAGGTTATATGAAAGAAGAAGGATCATATGTCAACCTGAAAAACGACAAATATAATGTCCGTTCCAACCTGACTGCCAAATTATCCAGGGCGATCTCGGTCAACCTCAATTTATCGGCTTACCAGACTGACGGCAAGAGGTTTTATTGGCCGGGGTCACCTGACGACAGTCAGGATGTGTACGATATGTACCGCTGTACCTTTAATGCCATGAGGACACTGCCTTTCTACTCGTATGAAGATGGAACACCAGCCAACAAAATAACAGACTATCCCATACGTCCCGAAATAGGGTCATGGACTGGTTGGAATCCTGTGGATCAGGTAATAGGCAATCGTTATGTCAAAACCCGGAAACGTAATATAAACGGGACGCTCACATTTAACATAGATCTGGGGGCAGTTACCCCGGGATTATCTACAAAAGTGCTGTACAATTATACCGGCGATGACTATATGCGTAAGAAATTCCTGACTTTCCAGAAGAATTACGTATTTCAGCGCGCTGACCCCGCAGGCAACCGTTTTTTGCCTGCTCCCCTAGATAAGACCAAGTACAGTATTTTTACTTTCAATACAACCGAGAGTTTGCAATATGGCATGAGAACCTTATACAGCCAGCAGTTCAATTGGTTCCTCAACTATGACCGGAATTTCGGTAAACACACAGTGTCCGCTATGGCGGTGTTCGAGCAGGCATCCAATGGTGGTGAATACGTTTATGCAAAAGGCGAAAACCCATTGACATATATTGACCAGATGTTTGCCTTTTCCAGCGATACGGAGAAAAGATACGGCGATGCTGAAGAGTATGCAGGCGCTCACCTGTCATGGATTGGCCGTTTCAACTATAATTATGCCCAGAAGTATATCGCGGAATTCTCTTTCCGTTATGACGGGAACACGCTGTTCGCTCCCGGTAAACGCTGGGGATTTTTCCCTTCTGTCTCGGCTGCATGGCGTATTAATCAGGAAAGCTTTATGGAATCTACCCGCGATTGGTTGAGCGACCTGAAACTTCGTTTATCATATGGTACAACTGGTAATGATCTGAATGTTAATAACGTGAAAATCACACCATTTTCATACTTGCCGAAGTATGTTTCGGGCAGTTCTTATATATTCGGTTCATCTTACCTGCAAGGTATTGTATCGGGGGCCACACCGAATCCGGACCTGACATGGGCAACTTCTACTACTTATAATGCAGGGGTTGATGTGGGCTTCCTTAATCATAGGCTGTCTGCTACCATAGATGCATTCTACCGGAAGGAAACAGACATACTTGGCTCGAGAACACTTAAATTGCCCAGTACTTACGGGCAATCCTTAGCTCCCGAAAACTATGCGGAACGCTCGTGGAGAGGCGGCGAATTTACAGCTAACTGGAGGGATAAAGCTGCAGGAGGTAAAATACAGTATTCGGTATATGCCAACATAGGATATGCCAAAGACCGATGGGATGTACTGGATGAATCGGCTGTTTACAAGACCGGGAATTTACAGGATTTGTCACAAGTGGGCTTATCCAGTGGGCGCCAAACAGGACTTATCGCTATCGATCTGATCCGTACACAGGAGCAAGTGGATGAGTTAAAGGCAAAAGGCTTCAAACAGTATGGCCGTGACCCGTATCTGGGAGGTATTCTATATGCAGATACACGCGGCGATGGCTATTCGCTGGGACCTGACGGGAAAATTGACGTTAACGACCAGTATAATCTGCTGTCCGACAATGCAACACCGCGTATTAACTACGGTTTCGGAGGTGAGATTTCATGGAATGGCTTTACTTTGTCCGCACATTTTCAGGGAGTAGGCAACTACGATAAGTTTATGTCGGGTGTTGATGCCGGTTTCTACCAACACGGAGGAGACAACCGTCCTTATTTTCCGATCTGGACGAGTCCTGATGTATGGACTCCTGAAAATCCGGCCGGCAAATACCCGCGTGTAGTGGGTTCGAGCTGGTACGAATCAGGTGTAGGTTACTCCACCTTCTGGAAAAGGAACGGAGCTTATATCCGTCTCAAAAACCTGAATATCGGATACTCGATTCCCAAGACAGTGCTAAGCCCGGTTGGTCTGACCTCGGCGCAAGTGTTCTTCAATGGAACAAATCTATTTTCGATTTCCGAAGTTAATGAACTGATGGATCCGGAACAGGCTTATTACGATTCATATCCTTTAATGAAAACGTTTACAATCGGATTAAATTTCTCATTCTAACTACCTAAAAAGAAATATATTATGAAAAAGTTTTTTATCATTATAAATTGTTTTCTCGTATCCTTTCTTTTGAGTTGCGATACATTGGACATTGAGAACCTGTCGGACTATGATGCCAATAAAGTATGGAACGATGAGGTACTGGCCACTGCATATGTGACTAACCTCTATGCCACGGTGTTCACTAATTGGGATACAGGGGCGGACCAAAACTCGGAACAACTTACCGGTATGCCTTTTTATGCGAACGTAATTACGATTTCCGGCAGTGGCTATAAGAAATGGAATTATACGGTTATCCGCAAAATCAATGAAGCTATTCAAAGTCTCGATCAAGGCGATCTTTCCGGAAATGTGAAGCAGTCTCTTATCGCACAGGTATTGTTTATGCGCGCATATGTATATTTTGAAATGGTTATTTATCACGGAGGGGTGCCTTATATCAAAGTTCCGCAAGACAAAGATAAGGATGATCTCTATGTGAAGAGGAATACGACCGCCGAATGTTATGATTTTATTATCCAGGATCTGAACGATGCTATAAATAATGGCTTACCGGACAAAATCCCGGCATCTTCCAATGATTACGGACGTATAGACAAGACCTATGCAAAAGCCTTTAAAGCCAAAGTATTACTATACAAGGCATCGCCGCAGTTCAATCCGAAATCTCCTTATACAAATTTGTATTGGTCGGATGCATACAATGCTGCCAAAGAAGCTTATGACTGGGCTAAAGACCATGGTAGCGCCCTAACCTCAAACTATGATGACATTTTCCTGAAAGAAGGCGGTACCGAAGTACTGTTTGCGGTTATCAATGAATACCCAAATAAAACCGGTTCTTGGGACTGGTACCTTCGTCCGCAATCGTTAAGTACCGGACAAATACAACGTACGCCTACCTGGGATATGGTTAAGGCCTTTCCAATGGCTGACGGGAAGAAATTTAACGATCCCGGTGGAAAATATTATGTAAGCTCGGAAAATGATTTAATGCAAAATTTCTGGAAAAACAGAGATCCCAGGTTTTACAGTTCTGTTCTATGTTCCGGACAGGCACTTCCTGTAGCGGGTATGCCTGCCGGTTATCGTCAATATACAGCATTAGGGCTGGCCGATGATGCAGATGCATATGGTACTAATCCGAATTCAGGGGGAGCTACTACAACTAAAAATGATGTCATGTCCGGCTTTTATGTTCGTAAAGCTTTAGACCTGTCACTGACACCGGATATAACCGATCAATACAGTGTCGATTGTATCAAGATGCGTTTTGCCGAACTGATGATGATTTATGCAGAAGCTGCCAATGAGACAGGACATTTAGATGTGACGGTAGAGATGTTGAAAGAAATCCGTAAAAGGGCCGGTATTGAAGCCGGAGATGGAAACTATGGACTGCCGGCATCGCCGACACGCGAACAATTGCGTCAGATTATTCTTGACGAACGTAATATTGAGTTCTGTTTCGAAGGACACCGTTTCTGGGATTTGCGACGTACCCGTAATATGATGATACTGAGTAGGCTGCAAAAATACGGACTTGAGAGTATCGCCATCAATCCGGACGGAACAGATATGCCTATCAATATAGCTAAGGAAAAAGCGGCGAACTTTGAGTTGACTCCGGACAATTTCAGATACGTAAAGCAACGGGTACCTTATAATCCGAATGCAGAAAATACTTTTGTAGTTGAAGAGTCATTTTATTTCTTTCCTCTTCAACAGACCGTTTTGGATGAAAATGAAAATCTGGAGCAAAATAATACTTGGGGAGGGACATTTAATCCGGCACTGGAATAATTAGAAATGTATTTAATAAGGATTTATCCCCGGTTATAGTATGATGGCATATCAGCATAACCGGGGGTAATCATGTAATTACAGTGAATTAAAGATTAAAAACCATTTCGATATTTTTTTTATATTATGGAAACAAACAGGAGAGATTTTTTAAAAATTTTAGGGAGTGCCGCCGCCCTGACCATTATTCCCCGTCATGTGATGGGTAATGGCTTTATCGCACCCAGCGACCAGTTGACCAAAGGTATTATCGGTACAGGAAGTATGGGACGCGGACATTTAAAGTATGCGGGTACACGATTGGTTGCTGTCTGTGATGTGGATCGGAGGCATTTGGAACTAGGCAAACAGCTTGTAAAAGATAGAATAGCTGCCTATCATGATTTTCGCGATTTAATATTAGATAAGAATGTGGACATTGTCCATATTGCGACACCTCCTCACTGGCATGGCATCATGTCTGTAGAAGCGGCGAAGGCCGGGAAGGATATCTGGTGTGAAAAACCGATGACCCGTACTATCGGCGAAGGAAAGCGTGTAATGGAAGCCGTGAAGCAATACGGATCGAAATTCCGCCTGAACACATGGTTCCGTTTTGCGGATAACTTCTACGGGCTGGGTACCCCGGTACGGCCGCTGAAAAAACTTGTACAGAGTGGTATGCTGGGTTGGCCGCTAAAAGTAACTATAAGTAAACATACAGGCTTCGACTGGAAGTTCTTCTGGGTGGGAAAAGAAAACCTTCAACCGGAGGCTATTCCTGCCGAGCTGGATTATAATATGTGGCTTGGCCCTGCTCCTTTCAAACCTTACAACAGTCATCGTGTGCATCAAACATTCCGTGGGTATTGGGATTACGACGGAGGAGGTTTGGGAGATATGGGACAGCATTACATTGATCCTGTACAATATTTCCTGGGTAAAGATCATACCAGCCCTGTAAAAGTAGAAGTGGATGCTCCACAACAACATCCCGATGCTATAGGTACATGGCGTTCCATCACATATACTTATGATGATGGCTGCCAGATCGTACTATGGGGTGGCGATTATGGTAATCCCGACACACCATATATATCAGGGCCTAACGGTAATGTATATAAGAATTTTGTTTGTGATATTCCAAACTGGGAGAAGAAGCTGGCAGATTACCCGGAACCGGAAGAACAGGTAACCGATTTTATAGAAAGTGTAAGAACCCGCAAACAATTTGCACTGAATGAACAAAACGGATTCCGTTCAGCCACAATTGTTAATTTAGGAATTGTAGCTTTAAGGCTGAACCGTACGTTACATTTCGACCCTGTGAAATTGGAGTTTATCAATGATGCCGCTGCTAACCGTCTGCTGGATCAGCCAATACGTGCTCCGTGGAATATTTAACCAATAATAAAAACAAACAAGATAATCGTATAATCATGAAAAGAATATATTCATTACTCGGCATACTGTTGCTTTGTTCGGGTATGTTATTTGCACAATATCCGGCCAACAGGACAACCAAAACCATTGTCGCTGATGTTCTGGCGCAAATGCCTGCCCAACAAACCAAACAATATTATAACCAGATAAAAGATCTGGCCTCGACCGGAGAGGAAGGTGTCTTGCTTTTGGTCAAGATGATGAATCCTCCGGGAAAAGGAACTAATTCTCAGATAGAATACGCGCTGAGCGGACTTTCACACTATGTATCGGCTGATGGAATGGAAGCACAAAGGCTGATTACATCAAATGCCTATGTAAAAGCTCTGGATATGGTCTTTGACCGGGAGATCAAAGCTTTTATTATCCGCCAGCTCGAATTGATAGGAAAAGATGAAGCTGTCGCCAAGCTTTCCACTTATCTGGACAACGAATCGTTAAGTGGTTCTGCAGCATCAGCGCTTTCAGCTATTAATACTCCTTCATCCCAAAAGGCTCTGCTGAACGCTTTGAGCGCATCCACCAACGATGAATCGGCCGAAAGTATTATCCTAGCCGTGGCCAAATTAAAGATAGCTGATGCAGAAGACACATTGAAGCGCTTATTGGATACAACCAATCCCGACAAAAGGAAAACGGTTCTGTATGCCCTGAGTAAGGCAGGTTCGAAGGCATCTTTGCCGGATTTGGCATCTGCTGCCGAAAAGGATAATTATACAATGCGGAAAGATGGAGGCAATGAAGCTTACATAGCCCTTATCAAACGGGTATTGTCCCAGGGTGATACCAAAGAAGCGGAAAAAGCCGCGACCGGCCTGATGAAAAAAGCGGAAAAAGCCGGACAGGTACAAACCCGTGAAGCGGCCCTGGAGATACTGATGAAGATAAAACCTGCCGATGCTATGAAGCTGGTACTGAATGCATTGAAAGATAGTAATCGTAATTACAGATATGCGGCGTTAACATTTGCTTCCGACTATGCGGACAGCTACATGTATGGCGAGCTGATAAAATCCCTGAAAAAAGCGAGGCCTGAAGTCCGGTTGGATATCCTGAACTGGCTGGGGCAGGAATGTGATTCACAGGATAAACGCGCCGCTATACAACTGCTGATAAATGAAACTGCTATCGGATATCTGACAACGGGCAGCCCTGAAACAAAGAAATCAGCCGCAAATATACTGACTAAGACAGCCGATCATAAAGCAGTCGCGGCGCTTGCCTATTTACTGAACGACGCTGACCCGAAAACCGTCGAAATGGCTAAGAATGCCTTATCTTCGACAAAAGGGGATATTTCATCGGCTGTTGCCCCGGTAATAGCGGGAGCCAATACTGTGGGAAAAATGGCCGGGCTGCAGTTACTGGCAGAACGAAAATCTTCCGCAAATACAGCTACAGTTCTCGAACAGATGAATTCAAATTCTCAGGATGTAAAAAAGGCCGCTTATACTGCCCTTAAAGATGTAGTTTCCACAAATGACCTGAATAAGCTATATGCTCTCCTTGAAACTGCCGAACCTGAAAATGTTACGTTTGTACAACAGGCAATTGCTGGTGCATTACAAGCTTATCCGAAAGAAAAGCAATACGAGACTATTCTGGCACGTATGAACCAGACTGCTGAAGGTCAAGAATACTTGTATTACCCTGTATTAGCTTCTACCGGTGATGTGAAGGCTCTGGATATTATAGTAGACCGTTTCAACAAAGAAGAAGGTGCGGCTAAAGACGCCGCATTTCAAGCTCTATCCGACTGGAAAGATCTCAATGTAGCTGACGAATTACTTACTATCTGTAAAAACCAGTCAGACATCCTGTATTTCGACCGCGCTATTAACAGGTATGTACAGTTGGTTTCAGACCTTAAACTCTCTGGTGAAAACAGAAGGCTGTTCCTTACGAATGCGATGGAAATAGCCCGTACGGATGCTCAGAAAAATACAATTCTTTCCCGCTTGGGAAATACGGGTTCATATTTGGGAATGCTGCTGTCTGGACAATATCTGGATAACAGGTCATTGCAACAGGCTGCTGCCGGAGCTGTAATGAACATTGCTTTGGCAAACAAGCAATATACCGGTAAAAATGTAGAAGAATTGCTTAATAAAGTAATCAACATACTGGACAACCCTGATGCCGGCTATCAGAAACAGGCTATACGGAAACATTTGAATGAAATGCCTAAAGAGGAAGGGTTCATATCTATATTCAACGGTAAAGACCTGACCGGATGGAAAGGCATTGTGGAAAATCCGATTGCCCGGGCAAAAATGAAACCTGCGGAACTGGCAAAAAAACAAGCTGTCGCCGATAAAGTAGCGGCAGACCACTGGAAGGCTGGTAACGGTATCCTTGCCTTTGATGGAGTCGGAGGGGAAAACCTTTGTACAGTCAGGCAATATGGAGACTTTGAAATGTATATTGACTGGAACCTCGATCCTGCAGGCCTGGAAGCTGATGCGGGTATTTACCTTCGGGGAACGCCACAGGTGCAGATATGGGATATTGACAGGGTGAATGTTGGTGCGCAGGTGGGTTCAGGAGGATTATATAATAACGGGAAGAATCCGAAAGATCCGTTGAAATTAGCAGATAACAAGCTGGGAGAATGGAATACTTTCTATATTAAAATGGTTGGCGACCGTGTAACTGTGAAGCTGAACGGTGAACTGGTCGTCGATAATGTTATCCTTGAAAACTACTGGGATAGGAAACAGCCTGTATTCCCTATAGAACAAATAGAATTACAGGCACATGGCAGCAAGGTATATTACCGGAATATCTATGTGAAGGAACTTGAAAAAACTAAACCTTTTGAACTATCTGCTGAAGAGAAAAAAGAAGGTTTCAGAATACTATTTGATGGTACTAACATGCATGAATGGACAGGCAATACAGTAGATTATCAGTTACAAGAGGGTTGTATAGCCCTCGATCCGAAAGGTAGTCATGGAGGAAACCTCTATACAAAGGACGAGTTCGGAAACTTTATCTACCGCTTCGAGTTCCAGCTGACACCTGCAGCCAATAATGGCGTGGGGATACGTACCCCTATGGGTGTCGATGCAGCTTATCATGGTATGGAAATTCAAATTCTGGATCATGATAATCCGGTTTATAAAAATATTACCCCGTTGCAGGTACATGGGTCCGTCTATGGCATAATCGGAGCAAAGCGTGCAGTTTTTAAACCTATGGACGAATGGAATCAGGAAGAGATAATTGCCGATGGGAATCATATAAAGGTTACCTTGAACGGAGAGGTTATTCTTGATGGAGATATCAAAGAAGCAACAAAAAACGGTACAGCTGACGGACATCAGCATCCCGGTTTGTTTAACCCGAAAGGGCATATAGGTTTCTTGGGACATGGTTCGCCTGTTAAATTCAGAAATATAAGGATTAAAGAATTGAAATAATCTTATTGATAGAATGAGATATAGGGGTTGCCTGTAGATATAATCCCCGGGCAACCTCTTTTACCATATTGTATGGAACGCCATATTTTACTTAGTGCGAGGTAGCTGGCACTGTTGCCCCAGACCTGATAAGAGGTGATTTTATAGCGAGTATGTTACTTTTCATCAAACGATGGGAATGCTGGACGGATAATCTCTTTCTCGTTATTTATATTCAAATTTGTTAAAAAAATAGAAAAAACCTTTTGAAAATAAAAAAATAACATTTACTTTTATCTCGGAATCTGGTTTATATCATAAGTGTCGAGTAACACGGTTCAATTTATTGAATTAATAAAGAGTCATTATGGTTATTATCCTTACTTGGATTCTGCAAAATTTTAACTGGAAAGACAAGCAGAACCTCTAGGCCGGATAAGATTATAACAGTTCCCATGCCTCTTTTTTATAACCTTAACATTCCGGTTGTGGGAATCGCCGGCATCAATCCTGATATGCTGAAAAACGCCATGTATAATTCTTTGAATCGCGGCAGTCTATCCTATATCGTGGTAAGTTTATATGCAGGGGAAGCTTCATATCTAAAACTGTATCCGACAGGACTAAAGGAACAGATGAATTTTGAAGTCAAGAAAACTAAAAACCTTAAAGTAAAGAGTATATGAAAAGATGTATCCTTCTTTTAATGCCAGCCGTAGCCTTATCCTTATACGGACAACTCAACACTTCGCACAACCATTTCCGCCCCGGCGATGTGTTAATTAAGCAACAGGTCGAATATGTTGCTCCCGGCGGTTCCGGGGGAAACAAAACCTGGGATTTCAGCAAATTGAGAACCATCAACGATGAGTACACCCTCACCTATGAATTGCCGCCGCTGGAAGGCGATTCGGTCTATATCGTGGGGGCTAAACGTTACGAAAAGAATAAAGTATCGGACAATGAGCTGATAGTAGGCACGGAACACAACACAATGTACTATTATCACTTAATAAACGATAGTTTGTTACAGACGGGCCATGAGAACCCGTCGGTAAAGCTGGAATATACCTGTCCGATGATACTGATGCATTTCCCCTTGAACTACGGACAAACCACTAGCTCCGCCTATAAGTCGGAAGGCCTGTATTCGGGTACGGTAGGTATCCGTACACAGGGAACAATGACCACTACGGCTGATGCCTACGGCAAGATAATACTGCCTGACGGGGATACGTTAAGTCCTGTACTAAGGATTAAGACGACACAGACTATCTTCGATATACCGGATAAAGACAGTTATACAACAGAAGAAACAGACAATGCCGGCAAGCAGCTGGAAACCTGCCGCTGGTATAGTAAAGGCTATCGTTACCCGGTCTTTGAGACGGTCATAAATATCAATCTTTCAGACAGCACGCAGATATTCTCTACAGCTTTCTTCTTCCCTCCGCAAGACCACCTGTATTTAGACACTGACCCTGAGAATCAGGCTTTATTGGATAAGTTGTGGGAAGAAACAGAAAGAGATACGGTAGGCAAGGAAGTAAAGACAGTCACCCTTGAAGATATAATGGTCTGCAAGCTATATCCGAATCCGGTAGAATCACAACTGAATATAGAATATGAGCTGAAAGAAGACGCAAAGGTATCTTTCGAATTATATTCGATAGAGGGACTGCCGGTAAAGAAGATTACAGCTAAAAGCAAAACAGCGGGTAATTATTATGAGAATATTGATTGTTCAGGCTTGTATCCGAAGAATTATGTGCTCCGAATCACTGCGAACGGAGTATTCGTGAATGAAATTATTATTAAAAAGTAAAAACGGAATCTAATTATATTGCTATGAAAAAAATATTAATAATTACATTACTATTCACATTATTATATATGTGTGCATTATATGGACAGAATGGAGATGTTTTTAACAAACCCTTAGTCAATAATGTTATCCCTCCTTCTCCGACATCATCAGTATTCCTCCAATATACAGGCTATACTCCCTCTTTGTCTATAGGGGCGGTAAATGTGCCTATATCGTTATATGATCTGAAAATAAATGATTTTACACTTCCTTTCAGTTTACAATACTACACCTCTGGAATAAAAGTAACAGATACGGCATATCCGGTTGGTTATGGTTGGTCATTCAATCCGGGTTTAAGAATAACAAGGACTGTAATAGGAAGGCCAGATGAAGCAACAGTGGCATATGATAAGATTATATTAGGTTCTACCATAAATAATGGTGATGTTGAACAGAAATTTGCCTATTTTAAATGTGCGACTTTTGATAACTTCGACTATAATTATTTAGGTCTTCAACCTTATTACAAAAAGCTTATAGATACGCAGTACGACATATTTACAATCCATTTACCTTCTGGAAACCATTCTTTTATAATGAAGGACGGAAAGGTGGAAACCTGTAATAATTTATTAAAAATAAAGGCTTTCGGGTGGGGAAATAAACTAACCGGATTTGAGATTACGGATGAAAACGGAATAATATATTATTATGGTGTTTTTGAAAATGAAAATGTTAGCACCAATGATATGTCTTTATATATGGAAATGCCATCATCCTATTCTCAACAAATACCAACAGCATGGATATTAAGAAGGATAAAACTTCCAGGAGAAAACCAGATTAATTTTACTTGGATAAAAACTACTTCGAAACAATATTTCAACGATTCATATATCCCATCAATGACTGCATATGATTATAAAGATTCCAGAGATCCCGGTTATAGAGACTATCTTACAGGAGGAGGTAGCGAGTCCGACTATGCAAACCCCAGTGTTTATGAGAAAGTGCTTAGCCTTAAACAAATTGATTTCCCTCTCGGAACTATCGAAATAAACTATAAAAATCCAGATTTGTATCCGTATATAGAAACCTTCAAGGTAAAAGACAAAAATAACAGAATAGTGAAGAATATAGATTTCAGCTATAATTCAACCCTGACATTTCTGCTCACCTCTCTGAATTTTTCAGATGAAGGGAAGTATAACTTTGATTATAACCCTATTCGGTTTGAACGTATACAAGATCAGGATTATTGGGGATATTACAATGGAAAGCAGAATCGTTCCCTGATTCCCAGAATTAAATTATCTACTTATGCCGGAACGAACGGGGGAATAATTCCTTTTGTGTTTGGTAATGCAGATAGATCGGCAGACGAATATTATGCAAAAGCCAATATATTAACAAAAGTAAAGTTTCCTACCGGTGGATTTACGGAATTTGAATACGAATTGAATCAGTTCGAAGAACCAACTTCATATCTTGTCTTAGATATTTCTGCAATAAAAAAAGGGAGAGGCTTAAGAGTTTGCAAAATATCGACAAAAGAAAATGAGGCTTCACCCTCCATCGTAAAAACATATAAATACGGCAAATATAGACAAATGACTGGCGGTTATTTTAATTATGACGGATTGGGAAACATCCCTACCATACCTACACCTGAAACTTTCTTTGACTTTTACAACGGATGGTATATCTTGACCCAGCAAACTTATACCCCTCTTATATCTAGGGTCATTAAAATTTATTCTCAGTCCAAAATCGCGTCATTATTTAAAACAACGCCATTGATTCATTATGATTTTATTACAGAATACACAAATAATGAAAATAAGATTGAATATACTTATTTACCAGTCTCCTTCGATGATGTGGAATACTATCCCAGGCCTTTTGTTAGGCATTATCAATACTTGTTTGATAAAGGGCCATATTTAATAAAAAAAGAATCTTATGCATTGAAAAATTCGCAATATGTTCCTGTTGAAAAGGTATCATATACGTATGCATGGACAACTGGGCAATCTTTACCCGGGACTTTTATTGATTTTACTACTTTAAATTTAGAGAAAGACGGACCTCATTTTTTCAGATTCGAAAACTATGAACAGCCACTAGGTGGAGGCTATTATTTTAGTAATGAAATTTATTTCAGTACTGATACTAATATTAATTTCGGCTATAATGTATTGAAAAAAGAAGAGAAAACAACATATACAGACTATGGAGAGATAAGCCAGACAATCAACTATGATTATATAGAAAATACTTTATTAAAGTCAAGGGAATCCGAATTAAGTAACGGCATAACCGAACAGCTTAACTATACCTATCTAAACGTAAATGGCCAATACAGGTCCTTTCCTACGTCTATAACCAGAACTGTGAATGGAATGGCCGAATATAAGACTATTACTTATCAAAACCTAGATAATTTAACATTCTTACCTATAAATATTTATTTATATAAAGATCTGGCAAACAAATGGGATGAACTAAGAATTACCTATCATAATTATAATGCTTTTGGAAAACCTGTTTATGTAACACAAGATGATGCTTCAAAGATTGTTTATATCTGGTCTTACAAAAGTCAGTATCCTATAGCCGAAATAAGGAATTCGACCTATTCGGAAGTTAAAAATATAATACCACAAAATATTCTTGATATTATTGCCGATGCCCATGTCCCCACAACTGAACATCTTGATCTTATTAATAGTCTCCGTCTTCGATTACCTGAAGCCCTAGTTTCCACATATACCTATCAGCCTCTTACAGGTATAAAAAGTGCAACTGACCCATCTGGTTTGACTACCTATTACAGGTACCATATTGATGGCCGTTTAGCTGAAACATATATAATAAAAGACGGAACCAAGATAAGCCTTGAGCGTTATGGCTATAATCTGGTAAACTCAAGTAATAATCAATAATCAGATATACTATGAAATTTTGTTATTTATACATAATATTGCTAGTCTTTCCAGCTTATTTATCAGCTCAGCAACAAATTAATATAGACTTAGGCTCTTTTAGCTCTAATAATACAAGCAAATATTTTCCTTCTATATATGCTTATGAGAATGCTGATGTGAATATTACATTTATATTGAATCATGATTGTGATATAGAAATTTATATAGAAGGATATCCTAATTGTGAAAGTGGTGAGTCATTAGGGATATTGGAATCCTCTATTCAGTTAAAAAATGAACGTACAAATGAAATAATACCAGTCAAAAACTTAGGGGATCGTTTTTTGGTTTACCTTCAATTTCAAAAATTAAAAGCTGGATATTACAAATTATATGCAAAATATGAAACTACATGTTCTCCTCATATGGAGTTTTATACAAGTTTATATGCAAATAATATGGATTTTTCTACCAAAATAGAAGGACCTCCAAGTGAAGAAGGGATTGACTATGGTGAAGATCCATCTGAGAGTAACAATAATTATTTCGACGGAATTTTTAGTAGAGAATATCCCGATCCTGTCAGCCCTAATTTAAGTGCTCAGAATTATGTTTATAAACGTACTTATCGTTCAGATAATAAAAACAGTTATCTTGATCAGATACAATATTATGATGGATTGGGACGGCCCCATCAAATAGTACAGGTAAAAATTACCCCAACCCAGAAAGATCTGGTTTCTTTACAGGAATATGATTCTTTTGGACGAGAATCTAACAGATGGCTACCAGGCGCGGTTACGAATAATAACGGAGCTTTGATTAATACCAGTCTCTTAATGGCCGCCTCTCAGGCTACTAATATGAACTCCGGCTCAGCAGACCAAAATCCGTTTTCAAAGACGGTATATGAAGAATCGCCGTTAAATCGTATCTTAGAAAAATATGGACCCGGGCAAGATTGGCATACTAACAGAAAAAATATAAAAACCGCTCTTATAACAAATAAATATAAAGCAGGGGCTTCATTTGTATTAGCTGATTCACTTGTTTGTGCAAAATATATATCTACAGATGATCTTAATCAGATTAGGATCTCACGTACAGATAACTATGCCGCAAATGATTTATATGTCACCCGGATAAAAGATGAAGGCGAAAATACTTCTTATGAATTTAAAAATAAATCAGGACAGGTAATATTAAGCAGACAAATTAATGAGTCAAATCTAATAGATACTTACTTTGTTTATGATTCTTATGGCAATTTGCGTATCGTAATACCACCGGAAGCTTCTACCCGTTTACTTTCATCATCTGGATGGACAGAGACGGATGATACAATGAAACAATATGCGTATTTATATAAATATGATTCAAGAAACCGTTGTATAGCAAAGAAAATACCAGGTTGTGACTGGATATTCTATATTTATGACAAAGCTGATCAATTAATATTGTCTCAAGATGGTGAACAAAGGCTAAAAAGCGAATGGTTGTTTACCAAATATGATATAACAGGTAGAGTCGTGCTTACAGGTGAAGTCGTGCTAAGTAACACTTATCAAGAACTTCAGAACATTATTAAAACGAAAGTAATCCAAGAAAAATTCAATATAAATAGTCAATGGAGTTATACTTGGACTTCGCTGCAAGGGCTAATTGACTCACACACTTACAAACGAATTTTGAGTGTAAATTATTACGATAATTATAAATTCAGAAAAAGGGTTGATTTCGAGCGAGAATATTTTGCTTATGAAGAGACTACACAAGAATATAATACCCGTTATGGAATAGATGAAAGTCAATATAAGCATAAAGGATTACTCACTGGAAACATTACTGCAATCATGAATGGAGCAGATGAAGTCCATTATCTGTATTCTGCTATGTATTATGACGACCAAAAACGGCTAATCCAAACAAAGGGTAACAACCACCTGACGGGAGGCATCGAAAAAGAATACATCGCCTATAACTTCACCGGGCAGCCGGTCAAGAAACTGCATGTGCATACCAAGGATGCCAACGGAGGAGGAAAGCTGACCGAGCTGTATACTTATACCTACGACCACGCAGGCCGGTTGCTGACCACTACCCACCAACTGACGGACGGGACAACGGTAAAACCGCAGGTTACACTGGCAGAAAACTCTTATGATGATTTAGGAAGACTGAAAACAAATAAGAAAGGAGGGGTAGCAGGTACGCTGGCTACCTATGCTTATAATGTGCGTTCGTGGACGAAATCAATCACCAGCCCGCTGTTTACTGAAACACTGTATTACAATGAAACCTACGGAGGCAGCGTTAAACAATACAACGGAAATATCTCGGCTATGAGCTGGAAACAACTAACAGAACCATTACGTTACTACGCTTACTCTTACGATAACCTGTCGAGGCTGACCAATGCCAATTACGGGGAAGATAACAATGCGACCAACCGTTTTACAACTTCGTATAGTTATGACAAGCATGGCAATATGAAAACGCTGACCCGCAGGGGAAATACCGATGGTTCGGGTACGAACGGAATGGTGGATAACCTGACGATGACACATAATGGCAACCAGCTGGCAAAAGTCAGCGATACAGGAGTAAGTGTGCCTATGAGCAGTTCGATGGATTTCAAAGACTATAGTAATGTAGCGACGGAATATACTTACAATGCCAACGGGGCCATGAATAAAGATTTGAATAAAGGTATAAGCGATATTCAATATAATTCCTTAAATTTACCCCGGATGATGGATATAAAGAGTCCCGTTGCGGAGGCAAGGAACGAATATACCTACAGTGCGTCTGGTCAAAAACTGAAAGTGGTACAGAAATGGAACCCTAATTTTTCTACAGCTCCTGTTATCGGTTCGGGTATCAACACGACATCGCTGACTCAAACCAAGACTACCGATTATACAGGTAATATCATCTATGAAAATAATGCGTTGAAACGGATATTGGTCGATGGCGGCTATTATGAAGGCGGAGTATATTACTATTATCTGGCAGACCATTTAGGTAATAACCATGTGGTCGTCAAATCGGATGGTACTTCGATACAGAGCCTTAGCTATTATCCTTTCGGGATGCATTTTGCTCCGGGAGGAGGTTATGAAAAACAGCCGTATAAGTACAATAATAAGGAATTGGATCAGATGCATGGATTGAATATGTACGATAATCTTGCCCGCTTGTATGACCCTGTGATACCGCATACACCTACGCCAGACCCGCATGCAGAGAATTACTATAGTTGGAGTCCGTATGCGTGGGTGGGGAATAATCCTCTTTCAAACATAGACCCAGATGGAATGGATTACTGGAGTACAAGCGACCCTGAATTAATCAGACAATTTATGAATTCGATGGGTAGTGGGGCTAGTGTTCATAATATGTCGGGTTGGAATCATGCCACTGATACTGAATTCTTAGGTCGGGGGACATTCAATGATGAGACAGGAAAATTCCATACCAGTTATGCCTCATACAAAAATGGGGTAGCTACAGTTACAGGGGTTACTCTTGATACAAATATAAAACCGGGATTAACATCTGACGGATTTGGTTATTCAGGAGCATTTGTATATAAATATGATAACCAATTTTGGGCTACCCTGGGTTATCATACGTATGAAATTACCCTGGGTTCTGGATACATCGCACCATTCGACCCGACAAGGTATTACGATGGTATAACAAACTGGCAAGTTAATACTGATGGTCGAATAACAGGCTTAGCTCCTATTATAGGGTATCCGCCTGGAGTAGGGAAAGGTGGAAAAGGTAGTGGAAAAGGTGGCAAGTTTGGTGGAAAAACAGGCCGAAAAGCTAATCCAGACCGAGTGAATAAATGGACTGAAGAAATTGAAACCTTACAGGAACAACTAAAGAAAGCAACAACAAAAGCAGAGAAGCAAGCTATCCAAGATAAGATTAAGCATGCTCGTTTAAAACAAAAAGCATCAGAACCTCATGGAAGAAAAGGACAAGGATAATATATTCATATTCAAACCTCAAATAGGATTAGGTAAGGTGTTATTTTCTTTTAATAAAGAAGAAGATATTTTGAAAATATTAGGAACTTCTGCTGAGCGAAGTATTGATATTTTTAGTAAGGAAGAATTTGCTATTTACTTAGATTATTGGAATTTAAGCATATTTGTCAGTTTGTATTTTGAAAATAGCTTTTTTGATCGTTTATCAATACATACACAGAATATTATTTTAGATAACTTCTGTTTCTCGCATCATAATCAAAGTGAAATACTATCTTTTATAAGAGAATATCATAATACTTATAAGTTAGATTTTATAGAAAAAATTGAATTTGATAAAAATACAGAAGAGACATGGTATTTTTATGAAAATCTTGGTTTAACTATATGGTTTGATAAAAATGGAATCTCAGATATCTGTGTTCAGAAAACCCGCTCGCGCAGACGTCCCGTCTGAGTGTTGCGTAGCAATAATTATAATCCTGCCGGTATCATCACCGGCAGGATAATTTATCTATAGTATATACAATTTGTTCAGCGGAGCAAAAAAGATACAGCCTGAAAACTATTGCAAAATGTGTTACGTTTGTTACCTTTTAACTATATATGGTTGATAAATGTAAAATTAGCTATGGGAAGAATGAAATAGAAAAAGTGTAACTTTTGTAACTTTTTCCTTAAATTTACCCCGGATGATGGATATAAAGAGTCCCGTTGCGGAGGCAAGGAACGAATATACCTACAGTGCGTCCGGTCAAAAACTGAAAGTGGTACAGAGATGGAATCCGAACTTCTCTACAGCTCCTGTTATCGGTTCGGGTATCAACACGACATCGCTGACTCAAACCAGGACCACTGATTATACAGGTAATATCATCTATGAAAATAATGCGTTGAAACGGATACTGGTCGACGGCGGTTATTATGAAGGCGGAGTATATTACTATTATCTGGCAGACCATTTGGGTAATAACCATGTGGTCGTCAAATCGGATGGTACTTCGATACAGAGCCTTAGCTATTATCCTTTCGGGATGCACTTTGCTCCGGGTATAGGTTATGAAAAGCAGCCGTACAAGTACAATAATAAGGAGTTGGATCAGATGCACGGGCTGAATATGTACGATAATCTTGCCCGCTTGTATGACCCTGTAATACCTCACACACCTACGCCAGACCCGCATGCAGAGAATTACTATAGCTTGTCGCCTTACTCATGGACAGCGAATAATCCGCTGAAAGTTATTGATCCTACAGGAATGGATACGATGTATGTAAATCCACAGGGTGAACCTATTATTACTATACCAGGAGGAGAAGATATAATTTTTCCAGTAGCACGAGATATTTATGTTATTCCTAGAGAGGTAGGGAAAGAACCTATTGACGCTTTTTTATTACCTGGTTTACCTCGTCGAATTCCTCCACAAGGAGGAAGAATAGATGGTGTATATCCTGAATTTGCAATATTAGTTCCAGCAAGGGCTGGGATTACTCTTTCAGCAGAACTTCTAATAAGTACTATGGTGACAATTAGGAATATGATGAGAGGGCCTGGTACTACTAATACGATTGATGCTAGTAGAAGTGGGTTTGTCCAATTTGGGAAAGATTCGAATCAAAAATATCATACATTTCGTCACGTAGATGATTTAGGACTTAATAAAGATGCAGTTGAAGTAGCCGTTAGATCAGACTTATTATCTGCATCATCAAGAATTGTTGCAGGGCAGCCTTATAATGGAGTCATTACCGTTTGTGGAGTAAGACTCCAATATACGGCATATAAATTATCTGATGGAACAATTAATATCGGAAGAATTCATGGAATATAAAAGAAGGCCAACGGTAAAAGAGAAAAAACTTATAGATATATTAGTGCAGAAGTCCTCAATACCATACAATAAAGATTGGGACAAGGAACTTATGGTTAGATCGATGAGTGATGGGGGGATGGGTAGCCTATACCTTTATCCCAAAGACTGTAAAGATGAATTAAGAAGATTTGGAAAACAAATAAGTGAAGTGACATTTAAAGATAAAGATGGAGTTGATGTTGTGGTCTCTTTAAATACTGATGACAAAGGTAATTTATACGAATTGGATATTTGGAAAACTGATTTCAATCAATTAGTTGAGATTCCCGATAATTTAGAAATTGTTTAAATTTTGGTCAATGAAGCATTTTGAATCTAAAACGGCTCTTCCCTCATTCGGCATATATTTCACTTGCGTAGTGCTAAAATTAAGATTTAGTCTTAAAAATAAGGACAATGAGTAAACCCCTCGCTTACGCGGTTTTGTAACCCCGCTCGCGCAGACGTCCCGTCTGAGTGTTGCGTAGCAATAATTATAATCCTGCCGGTATCATCATCGGCAGGATAATTTATCTATAATATATATAATTTGTTCAGCGGAGCAAAAAAGATACAGCATGAAAATTATTGAAAAATGTGTTACGTTTGTTACCTTTTAACTATATAGTTAATAAAAGTAAAATTGATTGTAGGGAGAAAGAAATAGAAAAGTGTAACTTTTGTAACTTTTTTCGTTAAATTTATCGGTCAGATGGTGATAAGCAGTCTGACAGCCAAAGCTAAAAATTATTACACTTATTCGGCTTCAGGCGTGAAGCTGAGGACAGAGCAGCGATACGATTCGAATTATACGGTAACGCCGTCTAATGCGACCAATCCGACAAATGATGGATTGGCTGACTATAAGAATACGGATTATGCAGGCAACATTATCTATGAAACGGTGAAAAGGAGTTCGACCATTACCAACAAAACGAGGATACTTGTTGACGGGGGATACTGGGAAAATAATGTTTATTATTTTTATGTGACCGATCATTTGGGAAATAACCGTATGGTAGCTGACGCCGGTGGCACAGCCATACAGCGAAATCATTACTATCCGTTTGGTATGTCCTTTGCCGATACACCGCTGGCTGAGCAGGGAAAACAGCCGTATAAGTATAATGGCAAGGAATTAGATCAGATGCACGGGTTGAATATGTACGATAATCTTGCCCGCTTGTATGACCCTGTGATACCGCATACACCTACGCCAGACCCGCATGCAGAGAATTACTATAGTTGGAGTCCGTATGCGTGGGTGGGGAATAATCCGATGAAATATATCGACCCGACGGGAATGGACACAATACATATTAATGAACAAGGGCGTATTGCATGGCAAAGTAATCCCTCTGATACTGATGTTTTTTATATAGTAGATGCTAATGGTAATAAAATTACAAATCAAGATGGAAGTTATGTATCCCTATCGTTTAACTCGAAAGTAGTAAATACAATGAGTAATGGTACATATCAATCATATGGATATGATCGTTATGATATAGATGGAACAAAAAATGCGACATCTCTTTTTGAATTTCTTGCGGATAATACAACTGTAGAATGGTCACATGGAGTATATGATAGTGCAGAAGACACAAAATACAATGTACTTACGACTTCTCATAATAGTTCACTTGAGGCTGGAGCAAGTGCAGTTTTCTACGATATGATTGATAATGGGCGTTTTCCATCGATATCGAATCACAGCCATCCCAGAGGAACAAGAATTCCAAGTGGATTAGTGGAAACAGGATATCCATCTGGGGATGTTATTGCTGCAAGAGCTGAAGTACGATATATACAACGGAAAAACCAGAATCGTCAAGCTCCATCGTATAATATTTATATACCTAAGAGTCAAAGACAAACCAACCAAAAATATTTTCCTTATTCTCATACTTGGTATAATTCACCAAGAGCTATTGTTCCATTTTAAAAGATGAATGATATGAAAAAAATAATATTGTTGACTATGATAAGCTGCTCTTTATTTTATATAAAATCTAATGCTCAAGTATATAAAGAGTTAAAGACTAATATAGAATTGCCAAAGTTAAAAATAATAAATAAAAAATTGGAAAAGAACCTAATATCAGATTTAATAAACATAAATAATAAAGATGAATGGAATACTAATCTAGTCTATTCAATCCAGATTGACAAAGTAGAAAAAAGACAATCATACAAGCTAACTATTACTATGTCTGCAATATGTGATATTAACGAGTCTGCAAGTATAGGTTTTTTTAAAATACAAGATTATATTTTTGTAGTAAAAGGTGTTTATCCATGTAGCCTTTATTCGATAAGTACAGAAAAAAAAATATTTGAATGTATCAAAGAATATCGAATAGAAAATGATATACTTGAACCAATATTACCTCTTAGAGTAGAGCCTCCAATATGGATTTATTTATTTGAAAAGAACAAATTAAGATGTATAGAAATGAGAACTTTTAATTAGAAATTTTCACCCGCTCGCGCATACGTCCCGTGGCTGTTGCACAACTAAGCAAATTTAATATTTTATGAAAATAGACATTGTTTACAAAAAAATATCTATTGATAATCCCCCGCTCGCGCAGACGTCCCGTCTGAGTGTTGCGTAGCAATAATTATTCGTCCTGTCGGTGTTATCATCGGCAGGATAATTTATCTATAGTATATACATTTTGTTCAGCGGAGCAAAAAAGATACAGGATGAAAATTATTGAAAAGTGTGTTACGTTTGTTACCTTTTGTACCTTAGCGTTTCTGCATGAAATACAGCTAACTGTTAACTGAAATAAGTATTACCTTTTACTTACATCTCATAAATATAAGAAGCAGAATCCATGTGATTGGATCTTGATTTGCATAATTTATCATAAAATAAAAGAGGTTCTTCAAACCTGAAGAACCTCTGATTTGTATAATTAAGACGCCTGATTAATTCTGTCCGCCACCTTGTCCGCCTTGACCTCCCTGATTTCCTTGTCCGCTGCTCATATTATCATCATTATTGATGCTTCGTTGAGCTTTTTTGATCTGGGCTTTCATTTCTCCGAAACGGAATGAAACAGAAACTCCAAACTGGCGCATTCTGTTGGTATTGAAAGATTCGGAATAGAAATCATCGTTACGGGTGATATTCTTAAACTCACTGTCTTTCTTTAATGGATTCTGAGCATATGCACGGAATTGTAATCTGTCTTTCATAAAACCTTTTGAGAAAGATAAGCTATGAAAGAAGAAAGACGGGCCTTCACCTTGCAGGCTGATTTGGCGACTGAAATAGCCTGTGTTTATATATGCCTTGAAATTATGCGGAAATGAATATTGTCCTCCGGCAAAGATGTTCCCGGTAAGTCCGCTGTTACTCATCTTTGCATTTGATAATGAATTGCTGTTGGATTTAATGTCTACATATCTTCCCGACATATTACTGTATATGCGTATTTTATCATTAGGACTCCAGTTCACATATCCCGAAAGCCCCAGGTTTTTTCGTTCCCCTATATTCTGATATGTGGTAGTTGCAACATCATTATTGAGGGTAGTAATACTTTCGATACCATTGTTTTCGAAATCATAGGACATATTCAGATTGAGGTTCAGCGTCCTGCTGAAAGAACCGAAATTTATACTGAAATTGTGATTCTTGACCGCATCCAGAGACGAATTTCCAATTCTGGTATTATTAGGATTAGATGTATCCTCATATGGATTCAACTGATAAATACCCGGGCGCTGTATACGCATATTGTACCCGAAACGGATATTTTGCGTAGGCTTGAGCTGGTATGTAATTGTTGCCGATGGAACCAGATTGGAGTAATCATTTTTGAAGTTTTTACTTTCATCTTTAGGAAACTTAGCTTCCAGCCATGTAGCCTCATAGCGCAATCCTGTTTTCATTCCCCATTTTTGGAATTTTGCACTGTAACCTCCGTATGCGGCAAGAATGTCCTGCTCGTGCTTGAATTTATCATACATCTGCGGTTTGTTAATCCAGGTTCCGTCTGCATTGAGGAAGTCATAGCCACTATTACTCTGATTGAGACGTATGATGTATTTTACCCCGGCCTCTAAATTATGAATTTTTCCGAATGGAGTAACAAAATCAGTTTGAAAGGTATGTTCTTTCATGTCAGCGTCGGTAAACTGATTGTTTGTTTCTGCTGTTGCCGGAAGAGTACCGTTTATGTGGGTTACCAAGTTGTCCGACTTGCTGTCGTTCGGACTAAGACTGAATCTGTATGAAGCAGTGAATAACTGATCTTTTTTCTTAAAGGTGCGTTGGTAATCGACGTTAATATCTGTTCCTCCATAGTTTTGCGCGGAGCGGCTGTCGAGTTCATATGTATATTGCGGAGCATTGTCTTTTTTCAGCATTTCCGCGATTTGTTCGTTCGTTGATTTGCCTTCACCAAAATAACGGTTGAAGCCTACATTGATGAGGTTAAGTGTATCTAATTCAAAGCTGAGTTCTCCGTTTCCATATTGTCCGTTTCCGTTATTTTTAGAGAACCCGGTTTGGGATAAATACTTGAAGTCGTCGTTTTTTAAATTCTCCCGGTAGAAAGACGACTCGCCTTTCGGACGTTTATATTCATAATAATTGTATCCTCCCGTAAAACCTACGATTCCTTGTTTTATCTGCAGGTAAGCGCCGGCGCCGAATCCGCCCAAATCATCCACACGACCGTTCAATGTGGCGGTATAACCACCCATGGAAGAGTTTTTCTGAGTTATAATATTAATAATCCCTGCAACGCCTTCCGCATCGTATTTTGCCCCCGGGTCCGTGATAACTTCTATATCCTTAATGGTGCTCGCCGGCATGCTGCGCAACACATCTTTCGGATTACTTGTTATCATATTCGATGGTTTACCGTTGAGGTATATTTTATAATTAGAGGAGCCTTTGAGTTGTATGTTTTCTTCTCCGTCGACAGTCACCATAGGTACTTTTTTCAACATATCCAATACGTTATTGGTTTTAGCTTCGGGATCGTCTTCCATGCTGTATGTGATTTTATCTAAATCTACTTTCACCAATGGTTTCTGAGCCGATATGACCACTTCCGACAGAGCCTGTGCATCGTCAGGCATAAGGATTGTGCCGAGATCGAGAGTTTTCGCGTTTCCGATTTCAATGGCTTTTGTAACTGTCTTTTTACCTATAAATTCGGCCGTGAAAAGGTATTCACCCTTTTTGTTCATAGTCAACTGGAACTTTCCGTTGTCATCGGTAGCTACAGCCTTAAGCAGTTGAGGATTAGCTCCTTTGCCTGTTATTTTGATTGTGGCATAAGGTACCGTCTCATTTGTAAGAGAATCTACCAGTTGTCCTTTCACAAGCACATTTACAGTATTGGCCGTCGGGGCATTAGTCTGTGCCGACATAGATGAAAAACCTGCAATAAACAGGGTGATTAACAGGATACGGATTTTCATAAAGAAGTTTTTATATGTTTTTTTAGTTCATTTTGGGATGGCTAAGATATGAATTGATTTTACTTATTGATCCACCTCCTACGAATTTGTCGTAATAATTATATTTTTATCACTAAGCGCAGGTTTATTTTATTCTTTTTAACAAAATAATGCAATTGTTATATAAAAAAAGCGCCTGACAACAAGGTTTAGCGCTTTTAACAATATATAGTTACAAGATTACTGACAGGCCGGAAGTTCTTTTACGGGATACATTTTTCCGTAAAGTTCCAGATATTGGATATTTGCCGTATCAATTTTAAATACCATGTTATTGCGGCTACTTCTGGATACATTTATATCGATATGCAGGATATTGTCGTTGTTCCGGTTTGTACTCCAACCTGTAATACCGTATCCGGGAATCTTGCTTTGGATGGATATGACAGTATCATTCCTGTTGAAGCAGACTTTGAAATCATCTGAAGTCTTGCGGAGAAACCATCCCTGACGGTTTCCCGCAAACCATGCGCCGAAAACGATTGCCAGAATAATGAGAGTGAATAATATCGGGGATAATCTATCTTTCATAGTCAATAGATATTAAGGTCGCGGACCTGTTTATTACTTTGTTAAGATCAAATGAAACAAATGGTTAGGTTGAAATATTATATCGTTGAATATTCAACCTTCAGCTTATTCGTCATTTTTCTTCGATTTCTTCTCGCTCTTTTGTTCTACAAAGTAAGCTACAACCAGTCCGATACCACCGAATACTGCTGCACATGCGGGATAAAGTACCGATATGGTATTCCTGAACTCATGATACATTCTGCTGTCAGTGTCAATAGGGGCTACGGCCAAAAGGTCTACAACGGTAGCGGTCACTACCCCCAGACCCACACCTACAAGCAGTAATCCGATGCGGATAGCCCATGAGCCAACCGAAATATCCCTGTATTTCTGTATCTGCAGAGGACTATTTAATATCTGCGGATCAATACCCGAGGAAAGTTTTTCTATCATCGCCATACGTTCCCTGCGGCGTGCGAACAATTCGAATAAGCGGTAGACTCCGTAAGTTATTATGCCTACTACGCATACGATTCCTATCATTTCCATAATTTTCTAATTTTAGAAGTTAAACATTCTTTTCTAGTTGGTTTGCTCATTTTGACGCAGGGGGTTCGGAAAGGTTACAAAATGAATGAAAAAATATTTATTGTCGGGTCTCGATGTTAAATCGGGTTGCAGCTGTTATACTCATATGGAGTCTCTGACTTCCGGAATATTTTTCTGATTTTTTTCATTTACATTTGTAACCTATTCAATTTTGTTGCGTCATACGGGTATGGCAGATTTTGATGACATTTATTATGTACGCCGGATCAAAGATGGTCATACTGATGCTTTCGTGCATATAGTGCGCCGCTATCAGAGAATGGTATTTACCATTGTCAGCAAAATTGTTTCCCGCAAGGTAGAAGCCGAAGATATTACGCAGGAAGTATTTATCAAGGCATTTCAGTCCCTGAATAAATTTCGCGAGGAATCTGAATTTGCAACCTGGCTCTATCGTATTGCCTATAATACAACAATATCGGAGCTGCGCAGACGAAAACATGAATTTACTGCCATAGAAGATAATTTTGCCAATGTACCCGATGGAGAGATAGCTGATGCAATGGATGAAATAAGTGTTGAAGATAAATTACATTGCCTGGATATAGTACTGAAAAAGCTGCCTCCCGACGATGCTTTACTCATCACGATGTTTTATCTGAACAACCAGAGTATACAGCAGATAAGTGATATAACGAGCAACAGCATCGCAAATGTGAAAGTAAAGTTGCACAGGATAAGAAAATTTATGAACTTTGAAATAAATAAACTCATACAATTATGAAAGCAGAAGAAAAAGATAAGCTCAGGGGTTTATTTCAGGAAGTGGAATTAGACAAACCATCTGCAGCCTTCGAAAGCCGGCTGATGGAACATATACATATAGCTGCTGCAAAGCAAACTAAAAAGAGAAACATTAGATCGATTTTCGCAATTGCCGGGGGAATTATGGGAATGCTTGGTATTCCGGCTTTTATCTTCTGGAAATTAGGCCTGATATTTGAGCCCGAACTGAAACCTGTAGAAATCGATTTGACGTTTACTATGCCCGAGATAAAAATAGATCCGCTAATTATCTCTATAGCATTTGTCGTACTGCTGCTTTTAATCAGCGACACGTTGATCCGGCGGCGTATATGGGAGAAAAAACAGAAAGATTAGATTGAGTTAAACATCCAGACTGCCATCCCTGTCACTCTTATATTTCTGCGACAGGATGCGGAGAAATGAAGATATTTGCGATATAGCGGCTTGCGTCTCTCCTGAAATCTCTTTTTTTTGCAACCTCATCAGCAAATAACCGTATAATGCTGCAAAACATGTTTCCAGTTCCGGAATAGTCTTGTCTGGCGATTTAGACCGCAGTTCTACAATAAATGGCAGGGTTTTGTAATATATTGCCGAATAGTCACTTTCATCAGGTGCTTTTAACAAGCGGAGATGCAAATCTGTGAGTTCTGAAATCACATTTTTGTTTACGATCAGATGCCCTTTTTCCACGACATCCTCCCGGCGCATCATCTCTATAAGGTTTTCGTACCATTCCCTGATTTCTTTTTTCACATGGTCCGGCTGACCGAAACGGGATATGATCTGTTCATCTATTCTGTCTATATCCAGCCTGTTGGCTCGTATCATGTCTTCTACCTGCCACATATATAAAAGGTACTCACCTATATTTTCCTCTTTCAGTTTTTTAGCTATAAGCATTATATGGTAATTATGAATTATAAGTCCTGAATTGTGTACTGATATTATTGCTGTTCTTTAATTTTATGAATTCTGTGCAAAGGTAAATAATATATGGCGGATGTTAAATAAATAGTGTAAATATGTGTACAGATGAGCTTTATTCTTTAATAAAGAAAATATTAAGAGTAAGATTGAACAAAGATATATTAATCAGTGTTCTATCTACAAAACAGGTTCTTACTTTTTTCATAGTGTGTTAGATAGATTGTTTAGTTGATTTTTTATTACCTGTTTTTAATCATAGTATATGTTAGTTTTATATTAGTGTTAAGGTCTGGAAGAGGTGGTTGTGAGAACCGTCTCTTTCTTTTTTATATCTAAAAATATTTATGAGAATAAAATGTTTAAATATCAATATTTTAAGCATTTTATCTATATAGTAAGCCCGGCTATTAACACATTATAGATTTAAAATTAATTTACTTGTACTTACTTTTCAGTACATTTGTTTATAAATTGTTGATATATAATTTATCTAACTATGGCTACATTTAAAGCAGAAGTACAGAATAAACGGGCGGATGGAACTTACAACGTAAGAATACGGGTAACACATAACAGGCAAATACGTCGGATATCGACAAACTTATATGTAACTACAGATGATCTTACAATTAAGAGTTTGAAAATCAAAAATATAAAAATATTGAAAAAGACCGAGTTCCTTGTGCAGGAATGCCGGGAGGTATGTAATGATCTGGGATTCGAACTGTTTAATACACCGATAGAAGATCTTGTCGAAAAATTAAAGAGCCGCCTTCAGGGAGGCGAAAAGTTTTATCTGGATTTTATGCAATATACCAGGGACAAAGCTTCCGGAATGAAAAAGGGTACAGGTGATACATATCTGAGCGTATTAAATTCATTAAAAAGATTCACTAAGCGGGATAGCCTGGATATATCCGAAATAAACACAAATTTTCTGCGGGAATTTGAAAGATTTATAGTCACAGAACCTTCGCAACGCGGGTATAACAGAAAGAAGCCCAGGAAGGAACCAGAAGCAAAGGGCGGGCGTGCTGTATCCAAGTATCTGTCATGTATCCGGGCAATATACAATATGGCAAAGGATGAATTTAATGATGAAGAACGCGGGATAATAAAAATACCCTTTTATCCTTTTAAAAAGTATAAGTTGAAACCGATACCAAAAACGCGTAAACGTGCTTTACCGGTTGCATCGATACAGCAGATAATAGATCTTCCGTATGAAAAGGAAATAGTCGGTGGACGGACAAGCCTTCTCAATCTGGCTAAGGATTGCTTTATACTCTCTTTCGCTCTGATCGGGATAAACAGCGCAGATATGTACCACTCCGGATTACCGGAAAATAATATCATAACTTATAACCGGGAGAAAACGGAAAGCCGGCGTTCCGATGGGGCTGAGATGTGTGTAAGGATTGAGAATTGTATTATGAAGCTGATGGATAAGTATAAAGATGATAAGAAGTTATTCCGCTTTCACCGGCATTATGTTAATCCCAAGATATTCAATGCCGCTATTAATAAAGGTTTGAAGAGAGTCGGCGCACAGATAGGTATAAATAATCTGGAATTTTACTCAGCCCGTCACTCCTGGGCGACTATTGCCCGGTCGTCAGCTGTAGGCATAGATAAATATACGGTGCATGAAGGGTTGAATCATGCTCCGGACAAAGATATGAAAGTGACTGATATCTACATAGATCGAGACTGGTCCGTAATTTGGGAGGCCAACAAAAAGGTTCTGGATCTGTTTGATTGGTTGAATATCCTTTAAAATGAAAACATCGTAACTTTTTGATGAAGTTTTATTGTTGAACTTTCCGTACATCTCCTGTAGACTGTGATTCCGTCTTCGCAATTATAAACCGGCTATTCACATAGTCGTAAGCATCAAACTTCCACTTATATAGGATAGATCTTGAAACATTAATGATCGATTTGTTCGCTTCGTAAAGCGCGGCAAGCGACGTATAAGTAGTGACTTTAAGCGGTCGCTGCCGGATGAAAACAAATACTGTCATATTCTCAAATATTTTTCATTTTTGCAAATATATGGTATTATATTATCAAAAACGGGCTAAAAAACACGCTAATTTTACTACTTCGTCACTTTTGGACGAAGTTTTTTTGTAAAGTATTGATACATAGCAAAATGTGCGTTTTTATAAATTTCGGTAAAATAGAGCCTGTAATCCCGCTTTTACAGTGGGATTTTATATGAGTTCGACAGTGAAACATCGTCAAAAAGTTATGATGTTTTACTTGTATAATAATTATGAAAACTTCGTCAATAAAACATCGTCAAATTTTGACGAACTTTTTTGAGCGATGTTTGATGATGGGGAAAAGAAAGCCCCGCTGGTAGGCGGGGCTGACTAATTGGTAGTATGTCTATCTTACTTTAATAAAGTTAAAACAAGTGAACAGAATGCAATGGCAACAGCTATTATTGATATTATAAAACTTGCTTTGTTGCGTTTGATATATTTTTCAAGACCTCCCTCCTGATTAAGTAATTGTGAACCTTGATCAGTTATCTTGCAGAAATTTTTGTCATGCAGTATATCTGTGTCTTTTTGTATTTCTTCGTTATAATATTTGATGTATCCTAAGCTTTTGGCTTTCTTAATAATAGGTATGCCAAATTTCTTGTCATAGATAATCTGGCTTAATAATATACCATCTGGATCTTCGTCCAATAACCGTAATAATTTGTCGATTTCTTTGTTCATAATATAAAGTTTGATTAAGATTTATATCTATATTATTTATGTAGTATAGTACCTGTGAGCGGGGCTGTATAGTAAATCAGAATAAACTGTCCATTCTTATCTCCTTTTTACTTTCTTTATATTTTCTTATTAAAGAATCAGTTAACTTGTCTTTTGTTAAACTTATTCTATTTTCGATATACCATATCAACTGATCTTCTGATATAAACTTCATTCTCCTATATGGAGAACTGTTAAGATTTAATTTTTCTTCCAAGTCGGATATAAACGGGTGTACAATTTCATTTCGATAACTATCGATAATAGCATTACTGATTATAACCAATGAAATATCCTTATCATAATCATAATCCCGGGCGAATGCTCCGAAATTTCCCAATGCCTGATACAGATAGGATTTATCCCCTTTAAATCCTGTTGTGAAAAAGACCTCTTTCCCGTAAAAACCATTCATTTCCGCAATACTGCTATAATGGAGTACTGTTGTAAGTTGCAGGCCTTCGGGAGTCAATTTAACCGTTTCTTTTTTAGCCATGATTTATTTCGTCTAATAGTTTATATAGTTGTTCTTCCTCCAATATCTGAATGTTATAGCCCTGATCGTTTAGTTCGAAAACCTTTTCCATTTTCTTAGGCCCGGAATCTTTGCCCACAACAAATATGTTCGTTTTGGAAGAAATGCTTCCGTTGATATCCGAGCCGTAGCCCTTCAGGAGCAAGGCCAGATCGTTCCGCAAAGGATAACGGTCGAACACGCCGGAAATAACTACTTTCTTATCATAAAAAATAGTTTCCTTGTTCGTTACACAGCCTAAGTCCTGAACTTTGGCGGCAGATTCGATAACCCTTCCGGGTTCGCTAAATGTTTGCTTAGTTTTATTTTTTTTAGGCAATATGCTGTAATTGGGATTCTCCCCGTTCAGGTACCGCAGGAATATTCCGGTGCAGCATTTTGCATCAGATAAGGCATTGTGATGATTTTCCATAGGGATATCGAATGCCCGGCACAGATTTTCAAGGCTTCTGCTATACCTGTCATCAAACAGATTCATTGTACTTACCATGGAGAGGAACCGGCAGGGTGTGATGTTATAAAAATCGAATTCCTGCAGAAGTATCCGTTCATCGAACCCGTCGCTGTGATGAACGATGACCTGACGTTCAAAATACTGCTTTATTTCCGGCCACAATCCGGCGAACGTAGGAGCATTCCTGGTCATGTCCGGTGTGATCCGGTGTATCCTTTGGCAATTTACTGTTATTTCATTGCCCGGAGGCTGTATCAGGAATTCTTTTTCTTCTACTATTCTGCCGTTACGCACAACGACGAGTCCCAGTGCGCAGGCATGTTTTTGGCCATAGGCCGTCTCAAAATCTATCGCTGTAAAGTTTATGTGTTCCATAATTCCTTTGTGTTAAAACTTTTTATATAAATAATTGTTTACCAACTACTAACCCCGACACATAATGCTGCATGATAATATGTGCGCTGAGTTTATCGACCCGGCCAGAGTTTTATTTTTATACAGATGTGATCATCCAACCCCCTTTTTTGGTGCGCGAGCATCTGTATCTCTAGATACGTTTATTAATGTTTCTATTGTATCTAGTTGCTTATCTATTATTTTTTGCTTCCGGTCTAGTTCCTTTTGCTGATTTTCTATTATTTTTTTTAAAAACTGGATATCATCGTCATTTTGTTTTTCATATTTAGATGTAATATTGTAATCTATTTCATTACGATTGTCTTTTTCGGGACTATATTCCCTGAAGAAATCATAGCCAAGAACCTCAGATATTCTTACCAATAGGTCGGTATCGATACTTACTTTTTCAAAAACTGTCTTTTTTACATTTTGTCTCTGTAAACCAATGAGTTTGGCAAATGATGCACCAGACATTTTCTTGCCTTTTACTTTCAACTCAATTATCTCTCCGATATTTACATGTCTAATTTTCATACTATTAAAGTTAAATTATAGAATTATCTTGTTATTATCATTAGGTAATACTTATAATTAAAATAAATGTTAAATATCTGTGTAAATGTATTACATGTAATATATTTAATTACATTTGAGTTTTAATATTGAAATAATATAATAACCATGAGAGAAATTCTTGTAAAACATTATGTTAAAAGGGCAATAATAAATAGTCTAAACACGAATTATCCCACTGTTAGCAAGGCCCTCCGAGGCCAAACGCATACAGTTTTAGCCATGAAAATACGAGAAAAGGCTTTGGAATTTGGCGGAGTAGAAGTAAAGGATAACGACTAAATACCTACGCTATGGAAATCGATCTCTTTGCCCTCAAACAAGCCATTATAGAAGCGAGCGATGTCTCGGTTCTGGGCGTACTGAAGTATCTCTACCCGTCCTTCGATGAAGTGAAATTCGAGGAAGCGGCAAAGTTGGGAGGTAGTAAGCGCTGGCTGCGTTTCCATATCAAGGAGGGGAATATTACCCAGATACGGCATGGGGAGGCAAAGAATTCACCGATATACTACAGCCGCCGGGAAATCGCCGCGCTAAAGCAGGCGGAAGAAGAGTTTTCGAGATATAACCAGGCTCAAAAAGACGAGTTGAAAAAATCTTAATATGGCGTTAAGTTATTTAGATAGAGTAGTTAAGTTTCAAAAGTTAATCAGGCAGGAAAAACTTAAGTCCAGCGTCAGGACTGTATATATGTCTTTCCTGGACATATTTAACGAATATGGCTGGAAGAAACAGATAAGGATAACTTATAACGAAATTCAGTTTGTAGCCAATCTGTCTCTCAATTCGATAAAAAGGGCCATAATAGAATTAAAGGAGCTGGAGCTGATGGATTACCGGTCGAAACAGGGAAGTAAATATATATTTATCCATCTGGACGGGCTTATTCCCGAAGATACAAGTTATGATGACTTGGTTAAAATGAGGGCAAAATCGAAGAAAAAATACGTTGAACCCTCCGAACCAGATGATACGCCTATCCCTACCAGTAGCCCTGGCCCCAAAGGCGGCGTCATCCGCCGTCAGCCTCCATCCAACGAAACCTACTCCCCCGACGGAGATCATCCGCCCGATGACGGGTTATCCCGGAACTGGGACGACCTGAAACGAAACCTGAGCGAGCTGAATATTCCTCCGGGCGATTATCAAAAAATTGTACAACTGTCAAATTACGGACAGATCGGGCATCCGGTATGGAAAGCGTTCCACGAAATAGGCAAGAGGAAAGGCTCTAAAGATGCTGTTAAAAATCCGGGCGCATGGATTCAGTGGTATATAAATGAAAATCCACCATCTGCTACAGCTCCGGTAGCTCCTGCGCCATCACCACCGCCGGAAACACCGGAAATGCCGGAACTTCGACCGCCTGATGACGGGGTCGAGCGTGACTGGGAAGTTCTGAAAAGCCGTCTGGAGGAAATGAGATGTACCTGGCGCGGGATTCACCAGATCGCGGAACTATCCGGCTATGGAAAGACCGGCAGTCCTGTATGGGATGCATTGGAAAAAGTCCGGGATAGGAAAGACAAAGATATTCCGCCTGGCGCCTGGATAATAGAGTATCTGAATAAAAATACGTCGTAAGGCCCCCTAACCCCCGGAGTGGGGACTGGAATACAACTTATATCCTCTTTGTAGCTTCCCCCTGGGGAGGTTGGAGGGGCTGTTGTCAAAAAAAATCAATGTGATAATTTGCTAATTTATTAATTATGAATCCAAAAGAGCTTGAACATGATAAAAAATATCTGTATACGGGCGGCCCCGAGCCTATTGAAGTAACGTACCTATACGAAACGATCAACAGGTATATGTTCGATAAGAACGGTGAGAAATTTTCGCTGTCTGTCGTATCTGTGAAAATTAATATTGAAGAAATATGCCAAACCGCAAAATTGCGGTTTGACCAAACTAAATAAAAAAAACTATGACAAAAACAATTATTAAAACAGCAGCCGTAAAGGTGATGCTAAGTTACGATTACTCGCACTTCGAGGCGTCGATGTCGTTAGAGAACGAAAGCGGGCTGACCATGCAGGAGATCGACGACGCCCGGAAGAAATGCCAGCGCCTGGCAGATAAGGCCGTGGGCCAGTATAAGAAAGCTAAGAAAATGGCGGAAAACCGGAGCAATGGGGAATACAGGATGCGAAACTTTGAGGACGAATGCAAACGTATTCAGGCCAAGAATGAACAGGACCGCACGGTGGAAGAGATTGCCATTCTTAAGCAGTACGAAGACGAGAACTGGCAGGCCCAGTTTGATTATGACTACGATTACGACGATGATGATGACTATGGACTTTGAAGAATTTATCCGTAAAATGACCAAGTCTGCCAAAGACAGTAATATTCACATGATGGCCTTTGTGTCGGATGGAAGAAGGACCGTATTTGTCACCTTGGGGAATAAGCGTATCATCACGGAGGCTACTGCCATGGCTATGGCAGAGCACCCGGAAGCCTGGATCACAATCAGGGATGCAGTGGATCTTATCGAATCCCGGAACATGAAAGTCACGGAGATCAATACCGAAGACGAAGCTAACGATTACCTGATAGACCTGCATTTGAATAATAAACATCTGAACGATAGCGAGGAAGGCTTATGAAAACATATGAAGTCCAACTATTTTTTACTATTTGCATATTTGCCGGCATAGCCGCAGCGCTCGGATGGTGTACAAAGGAGGTCGCGTTACTGATAGTAATTATCCAGCTACTGGTATTGATTGTGACATTGTTATCACGCATATATACGGCTATTAATAACCACACCGCAAATTTGCGGAATGGTAAATAAACAAAATTATGAGGAAATATTTTATTGAGTTAATACTCTATGTAGGGAAAAACAATCTGGAAGAAAGACTTCAGACCGAGTTCCAAAAGCTGGAACATGTTGTTATCCCAGAAGATAAAATCACTAGTGAGATTAATTTCAGATATGCAAAAGTTTTATCCGATTATCATCGTAATAAAGGTAAGGCTAAAGCTGCCTTTGAAAAAAACACAATTGGGGACAATATTAGGTTCTCTATTGGAAAAAGCATACTGATCGATTTGATTCCAATAAAGAATGAATTGTGATATTAACCACTACGCAAATCTGCGGTGTGACAAAAACGAACAAAAACAATATGGGAAAAATAGTAAACAACATCGCCCTGGTACCCGTGGAACAGGAGACTAACAGCCGCCAGTTCCGCACCAATCCCGACGGGCTATTCAACGCCTCGTCTTTGGCCAGGGAATATAAAAAAGATGTCTACGGCTATATCCGCAGCCAGAAAGTAAAGGACTTTGTCCTCGGTGTCAGCGTCGAGTATGGTCTGGATCCGGCACACGAATTCACCGACAAAGGGAATATCGTGCGGATTATCTCCGGAGGGACCGCTCCCGGTACCTGGATGCACCTCGATATCTTTATTAAGTTCCTTGGCTGGCTGGACCCGAAGCTCGAACGCGACTTCCTGAAGAGCGCCTTCGCGGCGAACCGGAAGCCAGACGATCCTCTCCAGCGTCAACTGGCCGAAACGGAAGCCGGCATAAAAACGCTCCGGAAGAAACTCTCACGCAATCCTCTCTATAAAGATCTTCTCCGGAAAGAAAAGGAGGCGGCAACTATGCAGAAGGAGATCGACAAAGGCCAGAAATCCTGGCGAAAAAACTTATTGAAACAGTTACAAGTTACTGCGCCCTCCGGGCAGTTACAAGTTACAAGAAAAAGTAACTCGTAACCTGTAACTCGTAACTAAAAAGTATTGGATAACCCAAACCGCAGAATTGCGGACTGAAAAAAAGGAGGAAAAATGGGATTAGATACGACACATGAATGCTGGCACGGGCCATATAGCTCGTTCAACGACTTTAGAACAAAGCTTTGTTTACTTATCGGTTTGGATATAAATCAGTTTTGCGGATACAATGATAATGCCCCAGGTTGTGTATTGATGTCCCGGCATACAATTCCGCATGATATTTATCCGCTAATAAATCATTCCGATTGTGACGGGGTATTATTCCCCTATGAAGCTGAATCAGTAGTAGACGGATTGAATGACATACTGGAAAAACATCCCGGATTAAAGGATGACGATCCATATTTTTATGACAAAGTCATTCAGTTCAGGGATGGTTGTATTGAAGCGGTTAATAAAGATGAAACCATAGAATTTAAATAACAATGGAAAACGAAGAATTGGAAAAGAAAATAAATGATTTGGAAAAGAGGGTACAGCTTGACCATTTCCTTGTAACGGCATTAGGTATTTTCACCGTAGTACGTGTCGTTGTTGATATTATTGGCGAATTTATACAAGCTTATTTAAAATAAAATCCCAGACCGCAAATTTGCGGTTTGGCTAAAAAACAAATAAAAATCATGGAAACAAAAGAATTTGAAGGTATAGACATTCCGGAACAAATCACCGACCCGGAAGAACGGGAAGTGTTCGCACTGCTCAAAAAGGCCCAGAATTTAATGGATAAAAAGCACGTGGGCTATGCGTTACTGGTCTTATTCGATGAATCGAAAATAGCCATATCATTTCAAGGTGATTGTCAGAACTGCTTAGAGCGTATAATTAGAAAAGTCCTTCAGATAGACAATAAGTTTATATCTATCGTTATTAAAGCCCTTAGTATGTATTTTTTTGATAAAGCGCATAACTCTACGGATAATACCGATTCAGACGATGCAAAAGTACAAGAACTGATCCGCCATGCCTTCAAGAACGATCCAGCAGGTAATTGACGCGGCCAAATCCGGCGAAGCAGTCTCTCCGGACGAATGCCGGGAGGCTATGCTGGCTTTGCATTCGATGCTATCCTATTCGCGCATGGTACTGGAGGTTATCGCCGACAGTGCAGGCAACGCAGAAAACCTGTATGTCACAACAAATGCTCTCATCAGTGTCGATCTGGTACGCCGCGAACGTGAAAGATGGATGAATACCGTGCCGGCGGAATACTTGGGATACATTGAAGCTATGTGGAAAAAGCAGGAAAAATTTAAATCGAATAAACCGATATGAAAAAGCCTAACCTATCCTATAATAACTATTTTCCGTTCTATACCCGGAATATCTTCGGGGATAAAAAGTATTGCTACAGCATTAAAACGACTATACATATCTCCCGCGAACGGGGTATTCTTATATCCTTGGAGTATGAGCTGAAGAAACTGAAGAAGATTTCCATAAAAAGGATAGAGGACCGGAATAAGCTATATAACGCGATGGACAAGGACACCCATATCACATATATCGATTTTGCAAAAGACGTAAATACAGCCTACCGGTATATCTCCGGAGCTCTCAGGATCCTGACCCCGGAGCCGGCTTACCGAAAAACGTTCATAGGCCTCTCCAGTTATTTTAAATTCAATCCGGAGATGGAACTGGAGATCGATCACTGGCAAAGGGAAATAAATCTGCATTACGGCAAGTTCGAATATAAGATAGTAGACGGGAAGAAAGTAAAGGAGAGTAAAGAACGCGTCGATGACGGCTCGGAAGAAACTGCTATGATGAAACGTATAGATACATTTTTGCGTGTCTACGAAGACCATAAGACATACCAGGAGATTGATAACGATTATTTCAACAAGCAACTGGATGACGAATGGGATTATATCGTGGAGTATTTTGAAGCTCCGAAGTATATACGGAAAAATGAGTACAGGGTATGAAAGGTAAAAAATTATACACGGGTGATATCCCATGCTCCGGATGTGGGAGATTAACAAAGGAGTGCAGGAGATATTACAGGGAATCGATTTGTTTCGATTGTGAAAACGACCTGCGGAAATACCATGAAATAAAACGCCGGACAAAAGAACAAAAGGACACCTATGCTCAATTCTCAGTCATAAATAGCGAATTCGTATATCTTAGCGATGATCCTGATTATGCAAATTTAATCAGCGCCTTAAGATTCCTGTTTGAACTACTGGATACACCTGCCCAGGAGATTCCGGATGAAAGTCCGATTGCTAAAGTACAACATGGGAAATACTGGAACAATTCATTTTCAATAATGAGAAGGATTAATGGCTATGGGAACTCAATACAGTATCCCTTTGTTATCCGGGAAGATATTGCCCTGGCATTAGACGCCCTATTGACCTGTATAGAAGAGTATTCAAAGAAAACATATCAAGCCGGGAAAAAAGATGGAGCTAACCTTTTAAAAAGATTAGGTACCCAGGAGATTACAACCTTTGAATTTTTAGAAAAAGTAAAAAAATAAAACAACATGAAAAAAGTAACCACCTACGGACCCCAAGACCTGACGCATGGCAAATGCACATGCTGCGGGGAAACTTCCTCCGAGATCGTGATCGGGGAGGGTATGTGCGCCGACTGCGTACAGATGATAGATTTTGAAATGATGTTAATGATGGAGGACGGCAAGTATGAACAGGATTAAATTAGATGACATCCTGTCACAGGCCATTATAAAGATGTGCGACCATAACCCCGGCGCCATGGAGGCATTGGCGTACCTGTACCCCGATACAATGAATATCGATCCGGAGAGTCCAAGCAAATGGTTCTATATCTTACTTCTGGATGTATACGGTATATATGGCACGGATATATATGTCCTTTACAGTGATATTTGCGGCAAGGACCTGGCTAAAATGATAGCGGTACTGAAAGCCTCCTGCCATGCGCTTATAGGTATCGACGTTATAAAAGACGCGTGTTCCCGGCAGGACTATTCCGGGCGTGCAATGATACCTGTAGACGAACTGTATAAAAAAGTACGGGATTTATGCCCGAAATTCAACAATAAAAATGATCCACAATGAAATACAAAAAACCTGAATACTTAGCCGGAAGCACAAAAGCCACACCGCAAAATTGCGAAATGGTGACGCCTGTAACCTTTACCAAGGTAGCGCCCAGGCATGAGAGGTCCTGCATCTACAATCCACAGCGTCGTACACTGGAAGACATCGAGAGCGATATCGCCGAAGTGGAAGCCCGGATAGCCAAGGGCATAGATATTGGTCCGGAGTGGAACAAAGTTATGAACCGCTATAATAGTCTGCAGGTAGAATTTAACAATGTATCTGCAGCTAATAATGAAGACTCGGACAGAAAGAAGTACAAAGGGAAAGGACGAGATTGAGATAATGTGCCAATATTTTCAGTTAACAGTTAGCAGTAAACAGTAAAAAAAATAGCCGATATGCCAATAAATGAAAATACCACACCGCAAAATTGCGGAATGAGTACACAACAGGAACCTGAAGCCGGGATATGCAAAGTTTGCGGCTGTACCGATGACCACGCCTGCTATGATCCGGACTACGGTCCATGCTGGTGGGTGGATGAATCATATACTCTATGTTCACATTGTGCCGGCCCGGAAGATCCGGAAAGCCTGGCAGCATTACGATTAATGGATAGTGAAAATGAAGAAGATTAACTTAGAAGTAACCCTCGATGCCACGGCAGCCCAGCTGCAGGAGATTGGCATTACCATACCCGATTTTTGCGGGCAAAAGATGCGAGCCTGGGATTTTAATACGATAACACCCATCGGGCCATGTGCCATGGTATTTTTTTACTATAGCGAAAATGATTATTTTGAAATCCCGATGCGTTATATCCGGTTTGTCGACCTTACAATCGAGGAAGCAAACTTTATTTATCCGGATGCATTGGAACCCAATATAACCATAATTCCCGGCCTTTCCATTGACCGGTATATCTACAATCTGGAACAGAAATATCTACTGACAGGACCTTCCAGAGTGATTTATTATGAAGTAAATCTATCGGACATGAAGCTCCGGGCGATCCTCTCCGAGACGGCGCACCGGTATCGGCTGATAGAAAACTTTGTTCAGGATCTTCGGGCTATAGGTCTCAAACCCGTATGCGACGAAGAGGGTATCAGGCTGGAATATGACTTTAAAGACAGCCTGCAGGTATGTGTTAATAAGCTATTGAACTCATACGTCGGCTTCTGGCGGAGCATAGCGATCATGGTAGGCCATGACCGTGAAAACCGGATAGCCCGGTATTACATAAAATACAATCTGATCACCGGCAAGGACCTGACATATGACGAGCTGATAGCAGCTGTGGAGTATGTGCAAAAGGGGATGTAATGAGCAAACCGCAAATTTGCGGTGTGAGATTAAAAAAAGACAAGTAAAAGTATTGCAGAAAAAAAAATAATAATTACATTTGAAAATCTAAATAGTTATAAATAATAAGAATAGGATATAACTTAACCAAATTACAGACATGAATAAAGCATCAGGATCAACAGTATTTCCCACTATTGAGAAGTATAAGGAAGCTGTAAAGTATTTTGCTGAATTTCGTAAGAAAGAAGTAATACATAACCTAGGAGATGAACACGCCGGAATTATATTCACCAATCTGTTTGAGCAGAGTAACGGTCAACTAAGAATTGTAGCAGGTAGTTTAACAAGCCGGATATCACAGACAGATGAATATCTGTCCGCTTTGAAAGGATTCTTATCGAAAAAAGATACAAAACTGTATATAATGCTTGATTCGATTATGGATCATTCTGGTAATAAAAATAACAGCGAGCTGGATAATTTTAAATCATCGAGACTAAGTGAATTGTTAAAAGGCTTTCAGAATAAAGTTGAGATAATCTTATCTTCGAAACGTTTTTATATAAAGATAGATGACAAACCTAAGCCGATCCATTTTGCCGTCGGAGATGATTCGATGTATAGGTTGGAGACAGATATAAAGCAAAGGCAGGCAGAATGTTGCTTTAATGATTCTACGTTTGCGAAGATACTCTCAGATTCCTTTGATGAATTATATAAAGAGATGTCGTCCGACAAGTCAAAAATTGTTTCTTTGGCTAACTAAACCTTTTACACTTTGACACAAGAATACATAATTGCGCCTATTTTGGTGCTTACTCAGTTGTCCATAGCCTTAAATATAGTGTGTATTGCTGTATATAACAAGGCAAATTTTTTCATTGAAATTATAGAAGAGACAGTATTATGTACTAAAACTGATATTGATAATGAAATAAAAGATGCCGAAAATAAAATTATTAAAAATCATTGTTATATAGAAGGTTTGGATGATAGTAGAAAAAATGAAAGTATTGTTGAAGAGATGTTAAATAGTTGTGACACAGTTCAGCAAATATATTCGAACGAAAATATTAAAAATCTTTGGCAGGAAATCGAATCAAAATGCAAACCGCATTGTTTACCGGGATTATTTGCTTATTGTACAATGTATGCCATGATATTTATGCTATTCCTATTGTTTTTGGAGTGTCCGTGGGTACAGTCTGCGTTAAGGTATTTTGTTTTGTTATCGGTATTGCCAATAATTATATTTGTAGCTATTAAAGCTTATATAGACAGAGTTTTGTATTGCGAGATCGAAAAAATAAAAAATCACGATGAATCCAAAAGGGATAAAAAAATCAAGAGAAAGCAATTGATAAAATCCTTATATGTAATAAATGCATTCTGCGCAATATCAGCTATTTTGGTAGTATCTCTATTATTACCTCTTCTGGAAGAAAAGTTTGTAATATTTTATGTATCCGATAAATTTGTTTTGCTTTTAGCCACGTTTATCGCATATTTTTCTTTTGTGATATACATTGTTGTATATTATTTATATTCACAGAGAAGAAAGACGAAGATAAATGAATTTTTTGAAGAAGGAAGGAATAAAATAACAGAAATGGAAACAGATTATAACGCTATGGTTCGAATTTTCAGAGGTAATATAAAACGTGAGAGTATTACTGCTAAATGAAATCGAAATATTATATATTTGGCCCTGCGTGAAAATCATGCAGGGCTTTTTTTTATTATCTTTTTATGTGATATTTAAATCGCTATTTTTATATTTGTACAAGTGTAATTTGTGTTAGAAATATATGAAACGATTGTTTTTAGATCCAGCCTGTCGCGATGACAGGCTTTTCTATTACACCTCTGCAATTTGAGCGGGATATCCGTTAATAAACATTATCGAATCAAATATTCCGGCATCCGGGCTTACAGAAGTGATGACATCGTTTGGAGTGAAAGTCAATACCATGGTTGTTGCATTCCAATCTACATAGTATTCTTTATCTGTGTCCGCGTAAAGAAAGTTA
>NZ_JBHSGN010000066.1:1399-1624 GCF_042654545.1 Dysgonomonas termitidis | reverse complement strand
AATACCATCGGATGAGAATGAAGAGGTTTACTTCAGAGACCTAAGGACTGATGATTACAAACAATTCTTTTCAGATGATATAGTAGAAGCTCTTGGCATGATAAAGCCGGCGTCCCGCAAAGCCTTATTATTACAACAAGCCGGATACAGCATGGATGAAATTGCCGGTGAATTGTACAATTCAAGGTTAATTAAATCAAATAGTACAGTGTCCGCAAGGTATTA
>NZ_JBHSGN010000066.1:0-1371 GCF_042654545.1 Dysgonomonas termitidis | reverse complement strand
ATAAACAAGAACATATGGCAAAATTAAAATCAGAACTGGATAAATGGATATCTATGCCGGACAAGGACTACCTCCTGCTGGTAGAAGACCATATTATGATGACTGCGCTTAAAGCTGCCGGTATAGAGGAGTTACCTATATACAAAGCCGCTGAAAATATTTTGAAAAATAACAGGATTGAAATTCATTTAAAACCAATAAAAAGCAGATATAAATAATTATGAGAAAGAGTCCTTATAAAGAGCCTAAGCAGGTCTTAATATTTAACAATGCAAAAGTATTAATAGCTATAGTCCGTTCTTTACACGCTGCTTCCGAGTTAAGTTTTTGTAATTTACAGGCAATATCTTTTTGTTGCTTAGGGAAGTATATTTCAACGGGTGGATATTATTTTAGACATGTTCATCCTGATATTGCGGTTGAACCGGAAGACCTCGACAATTTGAAGTTGGAGGAATATGATAGAATGTGTGGCGAAGAGAGATTGTATTACTCCTCCCGCCAATTGGCCAGGAAGAGAATGTTAGGGCAGGAACGCCGTAAGGCGAAATGGAAAAACCGGGATATCAAATAATGTGAGATAAACCAGTGAAATACGGCAAATCTGCTGATAGTTTTGCCGTATTTCTTATCTGTAAGCATGCCAGCAGGGACATTCACAGAAGAGAATCCAATTTATTATTAAGTTCCTCCCTCTGGGTTACAATGTAATAGTGTTTGTATATAACATCCGGGCTGTTCCCCGCATGTTCAGCAACCAGTTCGACAGGGTATTTTTCGTCTATAAGTTTTGATATATATGTTCCCCGTGCAGAGTTCCATGTTATCTTCCCTTTATATCCGATATTTTTTGCAACCTTACGGAGGGTTTTGTTTACGCAGTCTGAGAATCCGCTTACCCTGTGAACCTTTTGGGTTTCCGTCTGATGCCTGACCTGAAGGATTGGCAAAACATAATCACCATAGCACTGCCCTTTATATTTATTGATAATATCAACAGCTTTTTTTAATACCGGCATCCGAGCTTCTTTTGTCGTCTTCATCCGTTCATAAACGATTTTACCTTCATTGAAGCATTTATGGGTAAGATAAATTACATCGATAGGACTCATGCCGCCTGCATAGAAAGAAAAAAGAAAGGCATCTATATTCAGCCTTTGTTTTTCTGAATAACCGCTTAGGTCTAAGCTTTCTATCTTTTGTATATATTTATAATCAATGGTTTTAGGCGTTGTTTTTCCTATACGCATTTTATCCTGGACAACGACAGATGCGCCTTTGTTCACGCCGGGGATATTTGCCTTGTCGGCATGGGTAATGGTTGCCCTTAACGATTTCAGGCGGTTGACGATACCTCCCTTATTGCCTTGT
>NZ_JBHSGN010000065.1:0-968 GCF_042654545.1 Dysgonomonas termitidis | reverse complement strand
TTCATATAACGTTACCATCACTAAAATAGACCTTGAAGGCCCGGACACTCCGGATAAAGCCTTTGAGGGGACAGCCACAATAAAGGCAACCGTGCAGGCATGGAACGACGGCAATGGCAGTGTGACTGCCGGCAATAACCACCTGAAGGTCTCCACCAACGTTTTGTCCTTCCCATCGAGCGTCGGCAATGACATCATTGACGTATTCACAGACCATCCGGACGGGTGGGTCATCGATAAGATCGAGGGCCCCTCAAGAGAAGCCATCGATTGGCTCACCGCCACTCCCAACAACGGGGCATTCAACGTGACCCAGCCTTTGACCATAGACGTTCTTGAAGCCGGGCCTGTAAACCGTTCAGCTCTTATTTACATACAGGCGGGCAATGTAACGTTAGTAATTACTGTTAGTCAGAAACGGAAAGTAATGTTGACTTTCACTAAGAATATAGACGCCGCGGGCTCGTTCATCGACTTATCGGGACTATACGATGCAAACACGATGCTCTTATTTCCTAATCCTACGGACAACAGCGGTTACGATTGGGACGGGTGGTACGACTTATCTACCGGACTAAAGGTTGTGGGGCATTATCGACGGCCACTGATCATTATTCCCGAGGACGAGATTCAAAATTACGAAGCTCGGTGGGTACTCATTCCTTGACCTATGCCGCATCGCATGATAGCTCAATCTTAACCCGTAGTGGCTTGCACATATCAAAGTAGCCACTCGCAAGAACCGACCATTCAAATATAAGGGAGGCAAATAACAAAAAAGCCAGTGCCGATGGCTCTCGAACTTCATTTATAATTAACGTTCAAGGCCCCAGTAAACCAAATCTTACTGATGCCCTTCAGCATCATGGTCGATTCACTGCCACCCCCACCCTAATAGGGTAGCGCTACGTGTCTGTTGCACAACTAATTTTAGATAATTATTAAAACCATACTATTTATGAAACAAG
>NZ_JBHSGN010000064.1:0-216879 GCF_042654545.1 Dysgonomonas termitidis | reverse complement strand
TTAATATCAAATGATTATATAAAAAAATAGTCGGAAGATATTTCTTCCGACCACTCCTGACCGAAGGGTTGTCCTTTTTTAATATTATGGTTTTCGATCAATATGCCCATTTCAGATATACGGCACCCCATGTGAATCCGGCTCCAAATGCTGCAAGGATAACATTATCTCCTTTTTTCAGCTTCGATTCCCATTCATATAAGCATACAGGTATAGTACCCGAACTGGTATTGCCATATTTCTGTATATTTACCATCACCTTATCGGCCGATAAGCCCATACGGTTACCGACGGCTTCAATAATACGAACATTCGCCTGATGAGGAACAAGCCATGCCACGTCATCTTTCGACAGATTATTGCGTTCCATTATTTCTACGGAAGCGTCCGCCATACGCGACACTGCATGCTTGAATACAACCTGGCCTTCCTGATATACATAGTGCATATCGTTATCTACCGTTTCGTGTGAAGCGGGGTAAACCGAACCTCCGCCACGCATATGCAGATGCGGTATACCAACACCATCGACATGTAGTGAAGAATCCATTATACCTACCTCTTCGTCCGTTGGTTCCAGCATAACAGCACCTGCCGCGTCACCAAATAGAGGACAGGTGGTACGGTCTTTATAATTGGTTATCGCGGTCATTTTGTCTCCGGCCACAACAACCACTTTTTTGTATTGTCCCGAACGAATGAAATTAGACCCTATTTCCAATGCATAGATAAAGCCCGAACATGCAGCCTGTATATCGAAGCCTAAGGCATTCTTTATTCCACATGCTTCGGCTGTCATTGCTGCAGTAGACGGAAATATAAAGTCGGGAGTAGTAGTGGCAAAAATTATCACCTCTACCTCCTCGGGCTTCGTATTCGTTTTTTCCAACAACTCCTTCACTGCTTCGGCCCCCATAACAGAAGTGCCGAGACCTTTGCCTAATACATGACGTTCCTTGATACCTACACGCGACATAATCCATTCGTCGGTAGTATCAACAATTTTCGCTAATTCTTCATTGGTCAGGATATCCTTAGGGATATATGCACCAACACCGGTAATTGCGGCTCGAATCATTATTATTTTCTGGTTTTGTGAGTACTTAATAAAAAAAATGCCCTATTTCAGGGCCTGGAGTCTCGGTTAAATATGAATTAAACTTCAGCTCCTTTTTCTATAGCTAATTTGCCTCTGTAGTATCCGCACTCAGGACAAACTGTGTGAAATACATGCCAAGAACCACAGTTAGAACATACAGCTAATGTAGGGGCTACTGCTTTGTCATGAGTTCTTCTTTTAGCCGTTCTTGATTTCGACTGTTTTCGCTTCGGATGTGCCATTTTCTTGTTTTATTTAGTTATTTTTATTTATCTGAATTAGAAAAATCAATTTTCTATTATAGTATTCAATCTTCGTCGACAGGGGCATCTTTGAGGCCATCCCAACGCGAATCGGTAAATGAATCGTCATCGTCCAGCGAGATATCATCATCCGAATCATCGTCCAAATCATCATCCGCACTCTTGGCCCTGTGTTTATTTAACTTGGAAGACATCGCTTTATTGCATGTACCCGGAGGATGTACCTTTTTGGCAGGCAGGCTCAATACAATAAATTCATATAAGAACCATGCAATATTAATCTCTCCGTCTTCTTCCGGTATAATTACGATTTCGTCACTTTCTTCGGAGTATTCCTTTCCGAATTTGACGATCAGTTTGTTCTTTGTATCTACGTCCAGCGAGATATCATCCAGACATCTGTCGCATGGGACATGCACTGTACCGGTTATATCAAAATTCAATTCGAAAGTAACAGAGGTCTTTTTCAAAGATACCACAACTTTCAAATCGCCTTTTTTAACGTCGGCCGTACCGTCGTCGATCAGAGCGAAAAAACTTTTGTCCAAATCGTACCTGAACTCATGTTTTCCTTCCGACAAACCTCTGAGAGGTATATTATATAAGCTAAACTTTCCCACGTCTGTATATATAACTCAAAAAGAACGGCGCAAAGGTACAAAGTTTTTTTTGAATTAAAGAATAAATAATTCAAGTTTTCAGAAATTGGCTTCATCAGGCTTTTCTTCTCTTCATTTTGGATTTCGAAAAGGATAAAACCCCAATAAATTATAAATGTGAAATTCATTTATCTATACAGGAAAAGCTTATAGTTCTTTGAAATGTTGACAGGCCCCCTCAATTGGCTCCGCCGAACGTTGTTTTCCCAAGGCGGACTTACAATGAGGGTAAAAAGTAATAAGTAAAAAAGTGTTACCTTTGTTACCTTTTTTAAGAGTTACAAGTTTGCCTCGCCTTCGCTTCGGCGAATGTTATTTCTGCGCCCTGCGGGCAGTTACAAGTTACAGGTTGGCTAGCGCCCTATTTTGTTTCACGCAAAGACGCAAAGGCGCATTTTTTTTACATCTTACGGGTTAATGACTGTTTACTGATTACTGTTTACTGATATATCTGTTACCTTTGTTACTTTTTTGAGCACAAAACACAGATTATCAATATCAGCGGAAGGATTAGAAGATATATACCAAACTTTATTTAACTTTATAATGTTGATTTATATGAATCTTAATTAAAGAATCATGGCAAACTATCCCGAAAATATTCTCAGCATATCAGACATTGAAAAGATAATAGACGGCGAAGATATTGTAGATATATACAACCATAATCTGTCCGGATTGAAAAAGAATTGTATCTATGCGATGCTGTTCTGCATTCCCTTGCTGGTTATAGTCATTCTTTTCAATAAAATAAATTATGCTAATTATATCATGTGGGTACTGGCCACACCTGTGGTAATCATCTTCGGAAAGCAATTTTTCATTAAGGCATGGAAACAAATCCGGTATTTTACTACCAATGTAGACACCCTGGTGGCTTTAAGCACAGGAACAGCCTATATTGTGAGTGTATTCAATACTTTTTATCCTTCTTTCTGGGCAGGCAAAGGACTGGAAGCATATGTATATTTTGAAGTTTCGGCGGTAATTGTCGCATTCGTTCTATTGGGACGATACCTGGAGTATAAGGCAAAAAGGAATATTACTGTCGCCATTAAACAACTGATAGGGCTACAGCCAAGTACTGCCACAGTATTTAAAGACGGACAACTAATAAAAACCCCTATCAAAGATATCCGGATCGGAGATGAAATATTTGTAAGACCAGGTGAAAGAATTGCAGTAGATGGCAAAATAACCCGGGGCGGTTCTTTTATCAACGAAAGTATGATAAGCGGAGAAGCAATGCCCGTGGAGAAAAATGAAGGAAAGAAAGTGTATGCCGGCACTGTCAATGAGGCCAACAGCTTCTATTTCGAAGCTTACAAGGTAGGACGGAATACCCTGATCGGACAAATTGTAAAAATGGTACAGGATGGTGAAAGTAGCCGTATCCCGGTTATTAAAGCTGTCGACAAAGTTTCATCCATATTTATTCCCATCATAGGGATCACTGCCATTGTAACATTTTTCACATGGTTGCTTTTTTCCCCTGACGATGGCTTTACACAAGGTCTTTCCTCTATGATCGCAGTATTGATCATGGCTTGTCCGTGCGCATTGGGACTTGCAACTCCGACCGCTATCATGGCAGGGATAGACAACGGAGCCGCAAATGGCATCCTGATAAAAGGAGATGAAGCCCTCGAAAATGCAAAAAAACTAACAGCTGTTGTTCTGGACAAAACAGGAACTATAACCGAAGGTATATTCCGTGTTACGGATATGAAATGGCTGACAGAAGCCACACCCGAATTGAAGGGTATATTATACAGAATCGAATCTTATTCGGAACATCCGCTTGCCAATGCGGTAAGAACATATATAAGAGACGATATGCGGGCAGAGCCTGATATGAAAGTATCTTCTTTATCAGGACGCGGACTCATGGGGGAAACCGTTAGCCGCAAGTATTACGTGGGTACCTCCAAACTTCTGGAAGAATATCAGGTTGAAATTTCGGATAAAGAAAAAAAGTGGATAGACAGGGAAACCGAAAAGTCGAATACGATCGTGCTTTTTGCCTGCGAAACTGCTTTATTAGCGATCATAGCTATAACCGACGCCGTAAAAGAGACATCACTAAGTGCTATAGACCGGATGAAAAGGGCCGGATTAAAATTGTATATGCTCACGGGTGACAGTAAACGCTCGGCCGATATGACAGCCGGAAAAGCAGGAATAGATACGGAAAATGTAATGGCCGGAGCTTTACCGGCAGGCAAAGCCGCATTTATAAAGGCTCTGAGAGAACAAGGCGAGACGGTGGCAATGACCGGAGACGGCATCAACGATGTGGGCGCATTGGCAATGGCTGATGTAAGTGTGGCTATGGGAAAAGGCAGCGATATAGCAATGGAAGTGGCACAGGTTACAGTTGTTTCATCAGACCTGAATAAGCTGGTACAGACAATAAACCTGTCGAAGATAACAACGAGAACGATACACCAGAATCTGTTCTGGGCTTTTATCTTCAATGCCATCGGGATACCGGTTGCAGCGGGTATATTATTTCCTGTAAACGGTTTTCTCTTAGAACCGCTGTTTGCAGGGATAGTCATGGCATTAAGTTCTGTGACGGTTATCGGTAATAGCCTCCTATTGAGAAAGAAACCAATATAAAAAGGTAAAGAATCCCTGGAATATCGGTATGCCTATAAAAATCAAGACCGCCCTTTCGAGTGGTCCTGAAATCGTAGTTGTAAAGCGTAAAACTTTCCTTAATTTGCAGATGTGCAATAGTTGGCTTGTTTTGAAGCCCACCAAAGTGGAGAAGATGTTTTATCTCCGTCTCTCAGTTGTGCTACACCTGCATTATATTTTTTCTCGTTTATTAGTTTTTCGCTTTGAGGATATACTGTCCTTTGGATATAATTTTTAGCATTGTGAATATCATCATCTGCCGGATATGTCCCCGCACCACTATCTCTGAATTCAGGGATTTCCAGTGCCGGCAAATTCAATCGTCTTTTATCATTCCATATTTGCAACGACAAGTCCGGATAAAATGCTATATATTTCTGGGTAATTATTTTTTCCAGATTCGTATCTCCTGCCCCTTGCGATTTGTTATATTTAGCCGAAGTACCCCAACTATTCCTACTTTCGGAAGTCAGATATGTAGTCGCATTATCGTCCGACAACCCCCATGTTTTAAATGACTCCCTTACCCCGGCTTCATACCACTCAAGAGCTGTTTTCCCAGTATTTACAGAAAAACGTTCTGTTGCTTCGGCAGCGAGGAAACAAGCTTCCACATATAACATAATATCGGTTTTCTTCGTATCGTTTGGTATTACATAGGTTACACTCATCGCTGAAACTTTTGATCTCATATCTCCTACCTCAACCCTGATTCCCGCTTTCAGACCTTTCCATAAATTATCAGTTGGACTAGGGTCAAAATATCGGCTACCCCTTGGATCTACTTTGGCCGGAGCTGTAGTTGCTGTACCGGAATAATCCATTCCTCCTATATTTGTCAGTGTTTTTTCCATCGATACCATCATCACTTGCCTATCACTCCATCCTACCTGATACATGTAATATGGATATTGATTCCCCCAACCCGCAGAACTACCGATTTTGGCATCGTCTCCCTGTTGCATTATCCCACCATCGGCATTAATAGCCGCTAATGCTTGTGTTTTGCACAAATCAGGAGCAATTTCAGACAGTTTAATAGCCATCCTCAATCTAAGCGTGTTGGCAAAGCGTTTCCACTTAAGTATATCTCCTTTATAAACAGGGTCTTCCCTAACCAAAGTAGGTTTTGAATCATCAAATCCTTTGACTGCATCATCTAATTCCGTGAATAAAACCGGATATAATTCATCAAGTTTCATATAATCCGGATTTGGATCATCAGGATCTAAAGAGAAAGGAGCTGGCCCAAAATAGTCAGTAAACATAGTCTGAATATAGACTCTCCATATACGTGCGATAGCCTTTGTATTCTCCCTGCCTTCATAAAGGTCAGCATCCCTGATTACTGTGTTAAGCACAGCAAGCTGGTTGTTGAAATGGTTTTTCCAATAAAGGGATTGCCAATCATCGTTAGGCGTCCAAACACGGGCGGTACTGTTTCCTCCAACATACTGGACAAAGACATCTATACCTAAAGCTTTAACGCGTTGGTGTGCGTCTGCGCCTTCGTAAGTAGCACCTTTTCTAATCTGGCTTCCTACCAACGCTCTCGAAAAGTCATATTGCTCGTCTGTACGGTCATTAGGATTCTCATTCAAGGCATCAAAACCCGTGGTACATCCTGAACCGAGTAAAATCAGGCTTAATATGAAAGATTGTAATATTATTTTTGTTTTCATGAATTCCGGCTTTAAAATGTAACATTTATATTAAATCCTAAACTACGCATAGTCGGCATTGCTCCATACTCAAAACCTTGAGCATTACCTGTAGAGAAACCAGCTTCAGGGTCAAAGCCATCTGTTTTGCTGTATATCATCCAAAGGTTCCTTCCAACAAAACTTATTTTCGCACTTTGGATAAAGGTCTTAGATAATAATTTACGTGGAAGCTTATAGCCAACGCTTAGTTCTCTCAATCTGACATTTGTGGCGTCATATATCCATGCTTCGCTTATACCGCTCAATACACCATAATATTTTTCGGCGGTTGTAGTTATATTATTAGGAGTACCATCTGCCAATACACCCGGGACAGTCATGGACTCACGTCCTGCTTCTGTCATTTTTAGAGTCCCAGCTGCTGCTCCGGATCTTATCGAGCCCATATATACATTACCTCCGTATCTCATATCTATCTGGAATGAGAAATCAAAGTCCCTATATCGCAGACTATTGGTTATCCCTGCCATCCATTTAGGATTTCCATTACCTAACTTCTTTTCGTCACTATCAATAATAGGTAAGCCGTCAGCACCTATCAATATTTGTCCGTTTTCATGCCTCATGTAGCCTTTGCCATAAAAATCGCCGTAAGAACCACCTTCTTCAGCCACTATTTTCAGCAATCCATTATAGGAAGGGTCACTCAAAACCTGCTGAGTAATACCCTCTGCCAATTCTACTATTTTATTACTGTTTTTGGAAAAATTCAGGCTGACATCCCATGTCAAGTCTTTAGACTGTACAGGCGTGCCGGTAAGTAATATTTCTATCCCCCTGTTTCTGACATTTCCGGCATTAACATACTTATATGAAAATCCGGTTGATGATGGAGTATTCATTTTCAAAATCTGATTTTTCGCTTCTTTATTATAATATGCGAAATCCAGACCTAAACGATTCTGAAAGGCCTTTAATTCCAGTCCAAGTTCATAAGAGTTGACCGTTTCATTCTTCAGATCATATAATGCTTTAGTGTCACTCTTGGTCGGGTTAAGATTCGCCACGCCATTTTCCAAAGGAAGACGCACCGTATAATAGTCATAAAGCTGATAAGGAGATGCATCATTTCCTACCTGCGCATAGGATAGTCGCAATTTACCGTAATTAAGGAAGTCGGGTAAAGAATTACTCTTTTTGAGAGTCTCGGTAAATAGCCAACTTCCGCCAACCGAAGGATAAAAATAAGACCTGTTGTCAGGATTTAAGGTAGATGACCAATCGTTGCGGGCAGTAAGGTCTAAATATAACATATTATCCCAAGCTAAAGATGCAGTAGCATAAAGGGAATTAATTTGTTTACGAGAGAGAGACTCTGTAACATCTTTATTCAACCCGTTTACAATAGAGAAAAAATTCTCAATATAGAGGCCGTTTGCCTGTGTCCAAATATTTTCCGCCCGGGCATACATTATATTCCCTCCGGCTGTTGCAACCAAACCAAGTCTGTCAGAGAGCTGTTTATTGAGAGTTATTAAAAAATCAGCATTCGATTCATAACCATTATCATCACTAAGTATATAATCCCCTGATGACTCCCAATAAGGAGTGTAGGTAGCATGTCTCATGATATATTTAGCTGTGGAAAAATCCATTCCATACCGGCCTTGTATATTCAGCCAATCTGTAATATCATATTTCAAAGATGCAAACCCGATGAAACGGTTCTTTCGATCGTTATTGGTATTATTATACGCGGCCCAATACGGATTTCTAATCAATCCTCCGTATTGATCCGTCCATGAAATCGGTTTTCCTGTCATATCTGTCTTGGTACTGGAACTCACTGTCCCTTTCGGATAGCCATACGGATTGAGGACTTTACCTTCTCCTACATATCCCTTAGTCCCATATGAAAGATCAGAGAAATGTACGGAGCGCGGCATCATCAAATAATTATTAAAGACATTATCAGGGTCACCTCCCAATTTGATCCTATTATCAGTTTTTTGTGTTACATAGGTGATCTTGGAATCCATTGAAAGTTTGTCTGTGAGCTTAGATGTAGCCCGTAGGGTAAATGATGTCTTATTGAAAGAACTATTAGGAACAATACCTTTGTTAGACATATTCATTACCCCGAGACGCATCGTATTCTTATCCGAACTACTAGTCAGTTCCAAGCTGTTAGTCCATGTAGTACCCGTTTCTATAAAATCCTTGAGATTGTTATCGTAAGGAGAATATACTATATCACGTCCTACAAAATCTTTAAATGTTTGTCCTGTCATCTTTTCTCCCCAGCTACTAGTCGCATTAGCAACATATTTATTTCCAGAACCCTGCCCATAGACATTTTGGTATTCAGGTAATTCCATAGGAGAGTCAAACGTCAGATTTGAATTGACCGATATTCCAATACCCTTCTTCCCTGCTCCGGTTTTTGTCGTAATCATGATTACGCCATTTCCTGCACGGGATCCGTAAAGAGCTGCCGCCGCAGGGCCTTTCAGAACTGATATTGTTTCAATATCGTCAGGTGAAATGTCTGCCATACCCGAACCTTTATCAACAGCTCTATTCCCCCAATAATCGTCAGAGCCCCCAGTAGAACTATCAATCGGAACACCATCAACAACTACTAATGGCTGATTATTTCCTCCAATTGAGTTGTTACCACGAAGCACTATACGACTGGAACCCGCAGGACCTGTACCAGACTGTTTTACCTGCAATCCAGCTACTTTTCCCGACAATGAATTAGCAATATTTGCATCTCTGGTCTCTGTCAATTGATCACCTTTTACCTCAGACAAAGCATACCCCAAAGATTTTCGGTCACGTTTAATACCCAAGGCTGTAACGACTACTTCATCAAGTACCTTTGAGTCTTCGACAAGTGAGATTTTGATCGTTGTTTGTCCGCCAACCTCCACTTCTTTTGAGTGAAATCCCACATAGGTCACAGTTAATGTTCCATTAGGAGCAACAGACAGAGTAAAATCTCCATCAACGCCCGTCATTGTTCCGTTTGTAGTACCTTTTTCCGATACTGTAGCTCCGGCCAAAGGTTCTCCGGTAGCATCAGTAACCACACCTTTTACAGTAATCTTACTTCCTGTTTGTGAGTAAACAGCACTACTCAGCATCATGAAAAATGTAAGAAGATAAATGAAAGCATGGACATTCCGTCCAAAAGGATTGATCCTTTTCTTTTTAATTTTACACATCATAGTTCTTTTTATTTAAGGGTTCAGCACATTCACATACAAATGTATAAGAGAAAATAACACAAACGCAACACAAAGTGTTAATTAACAATTTAGATATTTTAAACCTTCCAAAACACCAATAAAATATTAAAACTCTAAAAATGTGATGTTTAACAAAACAAAAACTTGTAAATAAAATAGTTAATTTGTGAAAATGTGTTATTAAACATATTCAGATACTTATACGCAACGGAAAACTACTGCTCAAATCTTAATTAACATTTGATAAAAACCATCTATGTCCCAATAGACCCGATATATGAGAATCACACCCGGAACAACTCTATAGATAAAACGCACCGAAAACAATTACAAGAAAAAGCAAGATATAAAACAAAACTATAGAATCAGATGTATTATAGACACATCTTATAAAACACACCATCAAAAACCTCTTTAAACGCAATTTGCAATCTGCACTGAACAAAATGCTATGTTTTTGTCCCAGTGCGCATTTAATTACCAATATTGATAAAATATATGAGCCATTTTGTTCTTTTTTGATAAATAAAAAAAGTATCTTTGTGTCCTGTAAAACAAAGTATGTTAAAAAGAAAATTATGAGTTCAAATCTATACGATTTTTTACCCATATTGATGCAGATAGCTTTTTCTGTCGTATTTGTCTTTGCTACAGTATTTGCATCGAATATGCTAGGGCCCAAACGCAAAAATGCGCGAAAACAGGCAAATTTCGAATGCGGCCTTGATCCGATAGGCAACGCACGTTCACCTTTCCCTATTAAGTATTTTCTGGTTGCGATACTATTTGTTCTATTCGATATAGAAATCGTATTCATGTACCCTTGGGCTGTAAACTTCAAGGCTATCGGATGGGATGGTTTATTGAAAATGGGCGGATTCATCGCATTACTACTTATAGGTTATCTGTATATAGTGAAGCGTAAAGCTTTAGAGTGGGAAAAATAACTAAAAGAAGATATATAAAGTTATAATCCAGAACCATTATCCATGATCGTTGTTATCACAAGAGAGAGGGATAAATAAGGTTTTAAGATTCTAATATAAAAGAAATATGAGCAAGTCTTCTAATATAAATGTAGTACCAGCTCCTGATGGATACACAGGGCATGGATTCTTTGCTACAAAATTCGATTATGCCATTGGGCTGGCACGAGCCAATTCATTATGGCCTCTGCCTTTTGCCACTTCTTGTTGTGGTATTGAGTTTATGGCAACAATGGCATCAACCTACGACATGGGCCGGTTCGGAGCCGAACGGAATAGTTTTTCTCCACGTCAGGCCGATATGCTGTTAGTAATGGGAACCATATCTAAAAAGATGGCTCCTATCCTACGTCATGTGTATGAACAGATGGCCGAGCCCAAATGGGTTATCGCCGTAGGCGCTTGCGCATCATCAGGCGGTATATTCGACACATACTCGGTACTCCAAGGTATAGACAAAGTGATCCCGGTGGACGTGTACGTGCCCGGATGCCCGCCCCGCCCCGAACAAATACTGGATGGGGTAATGCAGTTACAAGAGCTCGTAAAACATGAATCTATCCATCGCAGGGGTTCGGACAGATACGATAAATTACTTGAATCATATAAATTTGAATAAATCGGCATAATGGCACTTGAAACTACAGTTATTGAAAGTAAGATAAGTGAAAAGTTCGGATCGGAGGTCCTGAACTTCAGAATGGAGCACGATATTTTTGTATTCGAAGCTACACCTGCTGTTATTAAGGACGTAATCCGTTTTATGAAAGAAGACAAAACGCTTCGCTTTAATTTCATGACTGACCTATGCGCTATACATTATCCCGACAATGATAAAGATTCCCGGTTTGCAGTAGTTTACCTGCTTCACAACTGGATAGACAATGTAAGGGTAAGAATAAAGACATACCTGAACGGAGACAAACCGGAAGTGGATACGATGGTAGAAATTTTCGCTGCCGCCAACTGGATGGAACGTGAAACATACGATTTTTACGGCATCATATTCAAAGGACATCCAAACCTGAAACGGATACTGAACGACGAAGGTATGGTTTCCTTTCCTATGCGCAAAGAATTTCCTCTGGAAGATTCGGGCCGTACAGATAAAGACGACCGTTTCTTCGGTAGAACACCGAACAACTATGAACCTAATAAATAAAGCAAAGTAAGGAAATGTCAGACCAACTAATAAATCCCGAACATCGCTTTGCGAAAATAGTAAGAGAACAAAAGTTCGATGACGGAAGAGAGTTGAATATATTAAACTTCGGCCCTACCCATCCTTCTACTCATGGTGTATTCCAGAATATACTGCTGATGGATGGCGAACGCATTCTGGATGCAGATACAACGATCGGATATATCCATCGTGCTTTTGAAAAGATTGCGGAACGCAGGACGTTCTATCAGATCACAACACTTACCGACCGGCTTAATTATTGTTCCTCCCCCATCAACAACATGGCATGGTGGATGACAGTAGAAAAAGCGTTGGGAGTGGAAGTTCCCAAGCGTGCGCAATATATGCGTGTCATAGTAATGGAACTGGCGCGTATCACAGACCATCTTATATGTAATTCTATATTAGGTGTCGATCTGGGCGCATATACTCCTTTCCTGTATGTAATGAAATACCGCGAGCTCGCGTATGAAATCTACGAAGAAATCTGTGGAGCCCGCCTAACTACTAATATGGGGCGTATCGGAGGTTTTGAGCGTGACTGGAGTGAGGCGGCATGGCGCAAACTGGATGAATTCCTTGAAGGCTTCCCTAAGGCATGGGGGCAACTGGAAGCGCTTTTCGTTCGCAATCGCATATTTATGGATCGTATCGTGGGGGTAGGCTCAATTTCGGCCGAAAAAGCAATGAATTACGGTTTCACTGGTCCTAATCTCCGTGCCACCGGCATCGATTATGATGTACGGGTGGCAAAGCCTTACAGTTCATACGAAGATTTCGATTTCACAGTTCCTGTCGGTGAGTCGGGAGACACTTACGACCGTTGGTGTGTACGCGCTGCTGAAATAAAAGAAAGTCTGAAAATAATCCGTCAGGCTCGTGACAATATGCCTGAAGGCCTGTATCATGCTGATGTACCGGATTATTATCTTCCGCCGAAAGAAGAAGTATATACCGAAATGGAAGCACTGATACAACACTTTAAGATTGTAATGGGTGAAGTTCCCGTTCCGGTTACCGAAGTGTACCACTCGGTAGAAGGGGCAAACGGCGAATTGGGAGTGTACATAGTCACAGACGGTTCACGTGTACCATACAGGGTTCATTTCCGCAGGCCATGTTTTATCTATTATCAGGCATTTCCTGAAATGATAAAAGGAGGGCTGTTTTCGGATGCGGTAGCTACACTTTCAAGTATTAATGTTATTGCCGGAGAATTAGATGCATAGCCTGAATATGCCAATATGAGAATGTGCCAATGTGCCAATTGAATATAATAATATAAAAAGAGCTAATAGCTAAAGGCTAACAGCTAACAGCTAAAAACAATGGAACAAGTAAGAGATTACAAACAAATAATAAATATGTCGGAAGAATTGATGGCACGCATCAATGAACTATTGAGCCATTATCCTGCCGACAAAAAGAAATCGGCGCTACTTCCCGTACTTCACGCTGTACAAGATGCTCACGACAACTGGTTGAGCCTCGAACTCATGGACAAAGTAGCCGAAATTTTAGAAATAACTCCTATCGAAGTGTATGAAGTTGTAACATTCTATACAATGTTCAATCAGAAACCGGTAGCAAAATATATGTTCGAATTCTGCCGTACCGCTTGTTGCGGATTACGGGGCGGAGAAGACCTGATGGACTATACCTGCCGGAAACTCGGGGTTAAACAGGGAGAAATTACCCCCGACGGTATGTTCAGTGTTGTGGGTGTAGAGTGTCTCGGCGCATGTGGCTACGGCCCGATGCTTCAATTGGGAGACAACTATCACGAAAACCTGACAAAGGAAAAGATAGACACCCTCATAGAAGATTGTAAAGACGGAAAAGTAAATCTATATTAATTGCGATGGCTAGAAAGATATTATTTGAGAAATTAGATATTCCCGGAATACAGGAATACGAGGTTTATCGCAAAAACGGCGGTTATGCATCTGTAGAGAAAGCATTGAAAACAATGACTCCCGACGAAGTTGTTGAACAAGTGAAGACTTCAGGCATGCGTGGTCGCGGAGGAGCCGGTTTCCCTATGGGTATGAAGTGGAGCTTTATCGACAAAAAGTCCGGAAAGCCGCGGCATCTGGTAGTAAACGCCGACGAATCGGAACCGGGTACATTCAAAGACCGTTTTCTGATGCACCACATTCCTCACTTACTTATCGAAGGTGCTATTGTTTCCAGCTACGCTCTGGAAGCGAATCTCTCCTATATCTATATCCGCGGAGAATACATGTGGATATTCAAGATCCTGGAAAAAGCTATAAAAGAAGCCTATGCCAACGGTTGGCTGGGTAAAAATATATTAGGTACGGGATATGACCTCGACCTCTATGTCCATTGCGGTGCAGGAGCCTACATCTGCGGAGAAGAAACCGCGTTGATAGAATCCCTCGAAGGTAAACGGGGAAATCCCCGTATCAAACCGCCGTTCCCTGCTGTAAGCGGACTTTGGAACGAACCTACTGTAGTAAACAACGTAGAATCTATCTCTACCGTTTCATGGATCATAAATAATGGCGGTGAAGAATATGCAAAAATCGGAGTCGGCAGATCGACCGGCACAAAACTAATGTCAGCTTCGGGACATATCAAAAATCCGGGAGTATACGAAATAGAATTGGGCATGTCCGTCGACGAGTTTTTCAATTCGGATGAATATTGTGGTGGTATGCTGGACGACCGTCCTCTCAAAGCTGTTATCCCGGGCGGATGTTCCGTACCGATTCTGCCTCCTCAATACATATTCAAAACAGCAAACGGAGAAGACCGTCTCTTATCATACGAATCTCTTTCCGACGGTGGATTTGTAACAGGTTCGTCACTGGGCTCAGGAGGATTTATCGTTTATAACGATACTGCCTGTATCGTTCGCAATACTTGGAATTTCTCCCGTTTTTTTCACCACGAAAGCTGCGGACAATGTTCTCCTTGCCGCGAAGGAACAGGATGGATGGATAAAATACTTCACCGTATCGAAACCGGTTTTGGCCGCGAAGAAGATATAGACCTTCTGTGGAGCATACAAAGCAAAATAGAAGGGAACACAATATGCCCGCTGGGTGATGCCGCATCATGGCCTGTGGCTGCTGCGATACGTCACTTCCGCGAAGAATTCGAATATCATGTTCGTTTCCCTGAAAAGATTAAGGACAGGAACCATTTTGTGAATGAACCGATGGAAAAAGTTCGTCATTTATTGAAGCCGTTAGCCAGTAGCCTTTAGCTGTTAGCAAAACGGATTGTCATTATATATTTATATTATTCTAAAAATGCTAATAGCTATAAGCTAAAGGCTAACAGCTAAGAAAATGAAAGTTACAATAGATGGACATACTATAGAGGTCGAAGCAGGGACTACCGTTCTGCAAGCTGCACGCATGATTGGCGGAGCCAGCGTTCCTCCTACTATGTGTTATTATTCCAAACTAGAAGATTGCGGTGGTAAATGCCGCTGCTGCTTAGTGGAAATAAGCAAAGGCAGCGAGAGAGATCCCCGTCCTATGCCAAAACTTCAGCCATCGTGCGTTACTGCCGTACAGGATGGAATGGAAGTACTGAGCGCCGATTCGCGACGTGCATTGGAAGCCCGTCAGGCTGTTACCGAGTTTCTGTTAATCAACCATCCGCTCGACTGTCCTGTTTGTGACCAGGCCGGAGAATGTGATCTGCAAAATCTCGCATATGGCAACGGAAACTTCAAATCGCGCTACATAGAAGAAAAACGTACTTTCGAACCCGAAAATATCGGCCCGTATATACAATTGCACATGAACCGTTGTATTCTGTGCTACCGCTGTGTAAAACTAGCCGAGCAACTGACCCCCGAACGTGTTCATGGTGTAGTCGGACGTGGCGACCATGCAGAGATATCCACTTACATCGAGCGGGCAATTGATAACGACTTTTCGGGAAATGTAATCGACGTATGTCCTGTAGGGGCACTGACTGATAAAACATTCCGCTTCAAATCGCGTGTATGGTTCAACAAACCGTTCAATGCACATCGTCATTGCACCAAATGTTCGGGTAAAGTCACATTATGGATGTTTGGGGATACCGTTCAGCGTGTTACTGCACGCAAGGATGAATGGCATGAGGTAGAGGATTTCATCTGCAACGAATGCCGTTTCGAACATAAGAATGTAGAAGACTGGATTGTGGAAGGCCCTCGTAAGTTTGAGAAGCCATCTGTAATCAATGTCAATAACTATACCACTCATCTGAAAAAGGTAAAAATTGAAACCGAGGAGCTTGTACTCGAAGGCAGGGATGAAGACCGAAAGAAAATAAGTATGTCCGGTTCGCCTTATGATGAAAAGGAAAAAGAAGCTATAGAGAAAACAAAAGAAGAATGATATAAATGATGAGTTATAAGTTATGAATGATGAGTTTACATCATGATAGCTATTAACTGATGACTGATAACTGAATTTATGGAAGTTGCATTTATTTTAGAAAAATTAATCTTTATCGTCCTTGTATTTGCGGTAACAATGCTGTTTGCATTGTATTCCACGTATGCTGAACGAAAAGTCGCCGGATTCCTGCAAGACCGTTACGGGCCTAACCGGGCGGGTCCATTTGGGCTATTGCAACCTATTTGCGACGGAGCAAAACTTTTCTCGAAAGAAGAGTTTATGCCAAACACACCCAATAAGATACTTTTCGTTGTGGCTCCTGCCATTGCGATGTCCGTATCTTTGTTAGGTGTTGCTGTAATTCCCTGGGCTGAAAAGTTCGTCATACCGGGGTATGGTGAAGTAATGGGTTACATTGGAGATGTAAATGTAGCCGTACTCTACATTGTAGCTGTATTATCTACCAGTGTTTACGGTGTAGTAATCGGTGGTTGGGCGTCTAACAACAAATATTCGCTGATGGGAAGTATCCGTGCGGGTGCCCAGATGATTTCATATGAAATAGCAATGGGGCTATCCATCATTGCGCTGGTGATGATGACAGGTTCGCTCAGCCTTGTGGAAATAACCGGACAGCAAAGCGGATGGCACGGAATGCAATGGAATGTCATCTATCAGCCTCTGACCTTTATCATTTTCCTTGTATGTTCTTTCGCGGAATGTAACCGTACACCGTTCGACCTTGCCGAGTGTGAGTCGGAGTTGGTTAACGGCCACCATACCGAATACTCGTCGTTGGGTATGGGATTCTTCATGTTCTCCGAATATGCGAGTATGTTCTTCTCTTCTGCATTCATATCGGTGCTTTTCTTCGGAGGATACAACTATCCAGGTATAGACTGGGTAAACGAAAACTGGGGAGTAAATATAGCAAATGCAATCGGTGTTTTGTCTCTGTTGGCAAAAACAACATTCTTCATATTCTTCTATATGTGGGTGCGCTGGACAATACCGAGATTCAGATACGACCAGCTAATGAAACTGGGATGGAAAATGTTATTCCCGCTGGCTATCGTAAATATCTTCCTTGTAGGAATTGCTATTCTGATTTTTAAATAAAAAATAAGGATTTGAGATGTCATCAATAAAAGATATATCGTTATCAGGCAAAAAAGTGGAAGTTACCGATAAAAAAATGACTTTTATCGAGAGCATTTATTTACCTGCTATTGTGCAAGGGATGTGGATTACGATTAAACATTTCTTCAAAAAGAAAAACACAATCCAGTATCCCGAGCAGCAACGTGAGTTCAGTCCTGTATATCGCGGCCAGCATGTATTGATGCGTGACGATCAGGGACGCGAACGCTGTACGGCTTGTGGATTATGCGCCCTGGCTTGTCCGGCTGAAGCTATTACAATGGTAGCTGCGGAACGTAAGAAAGGCGAGGAACATCTTTACCGGGAAGAAAAATATGCCGCTACATATGAAATCAATATGCTGCGCTGCATATTCTGCGGACTATGTGAAGATGCTTGTCCTAAAGATGCGATCTATCTTACCAAATCCAAGCTTCTGGTAAAACCGAAACTGGAAAGAGAAGATTTTATCTATGGCAAGGATAAGCTGGTGATTTCAGTAGAAGATGGTAAAGCGCGGAAATACGATTAGCCTCCTAATCCCCCCGAGGGGGACTTAGAATGAAATAATGAAATGACTAGAAAATATAATAATATAACGCTCTCCATCGTGGTTTTACCACTCCTCCCTCCGGGGAGGTCGGGAGGGGCTTTAACTAATAATATATGATATCTGTAATTTTTTACATTCTGGCAGCCATTACACTCGGTACAGGTATTTTGACTGTAATATCAAAGAACCCTATCCACAGTGCGGTGTATATGATTATCTGTTTCTTTTCCATATCAGGACATTTTCTGTTGCTGAATGCTTTGTTTCTGGCAGTAATAAATATTGTGGTTTATGCTGGGGCAATTATGGTGTTGTTGCTTTTCACCCTCATGTTGATGAACCTCAGTGAACAACACGAGCCTAAAAAGAAAGTGATTAGCCGTGTAGCCGCCACCGTTTCTTCCTGCCTGATGGGTATTGTATTACTGGCAGCACTAATAAAATCGGCTCCTGTGGTAGAGACATACGAAGCCGAGGGGCTGGATTACCAGTCGGTAAATATTATCGGACAGGTACTACTCGATGAATACCTTGTTCCGTTCGAGTTTGCTTCTATACTGTTGATAACAGCCATGATCGGAGCCGTATTAATTTCTAAAAAAGAGAAAAAAGCTTAAGCTATGCTGAATAATATATTAGAACAAGTAGGAATCGACAATTACATCTACCTCTGCATACTTTTGTTTACGGTAGGTGCGATCGGATTGTTGTATCGTCGGAGTACGATAGTTATGCTGATGTCGGTAGAACTAATGCTTGCAGCTGCCAATATGTTGCTTGCAGTATTTTCGGTTTACCATCAGGATACGAGCGGACAGGTGTTTGTAATTTTCTCGCTGGCAGTAGCCGCCGCCGAGGTTGCCGTAGGGTTGGCTATTCTGGTAGCCATTTACAGGAATATAGGCACTATCGATATTGATGAATTAAAAAACTTAAAAGGATAAACACGGATGGACACACTATTAGTATTAATACTTCTGCTTAGCCCCTTTGTTGGTTTTTTAATCAATCTGCTCGTCGGCAAAAAAATTCTGGGACGGACAATGCCCGGAATTATCGCCACGTCGGCTGTACTTGTCAGTTTTGTTATATCGCTCGTATTTTTTCTCCGCGTACTTTCCTCCGGTGAAGTTGTACATGTAGACTTATTTAAATGGATTGCGCTCGGTGAGTTCACTACAAATCTGGCCTTCACACTTGACCAACTGTCCCTGTTGTGGCTGATGTTTGTTACAGGTATCGGCGCGCTGATCCATATCTATTCGATGGGATATATGCACGACGACAGGAATATAGACCGGTTTTTCGCTTATCTCAACCTCTTTATATTCTTTATGTCGGTACTGGTAGCAGGAAGCAACCTGCTGGTTATGTTCATCGGCTGGGAAGGTGTCGGACTGTGTTCTTATCTGCTGATCGGGTTCTGGTCGAGAAATCAAAAATACAATGACGCGGCAAAGAAAGCCTTTATAATGAACCGTATCGGCGACTTAGGCTTCCTTATCGGTATCTTTACACTCGCTTATCTGTTCAAGACCGTGGATTACGATACATTGAAAACCGCCGTATCTACAACATCCAATCCTGAAGTTTCCACATTACTTGGCGTTGCTACTTTAGCTCTATTTGTTGGAGCAACAGGTAAAAGTGCACAGATACCTCTATATACATGGTTGCCGGATGCGATGGCAGGACCTACCCCTGTTTCCGCACTGATACATGCTGCAACAATGGTAACAGCAGGTATCTTTATGGTGACACGTCTTAACTTCCTTTTCGATCTGACACCGGATATACAGACGCTGATAGCCGTTGTGGGAGCAGTGACAGCATTGTTTGCAGCTTCGATAGCTATTGCACAGACCGATATAAAGAAAGTGCTGGCATACTCCACTGTGTCGCAACTGGGACTTATGTTCCTCGCTTTGGGGCTGGGAGCATACCATGTGGCTGTATTCCATGTTATCACGCATGCTTTCTTCAAGGCCTGTCTCTTCCTTGGTTCGGGTTCGGTTATACACGCGATGGGCGGCGAACAGGACATGCGTAAGATGGGCGGACTAAGGAAAGCTATGCCTAAAACATATTATACATTCTTAGTATCTACACTATCCATTTCGGGAATACCCCTCTTTGCAGGTTTCTTCTCAAAAGATGAAATAATGCTGACAGCTTTCGAGCATAACAAAATACTCTGGATACTCGGCGCTCTGGCATCACTGCTGACAGCCTTCTATATGTTCAGGGTACTGTACCTGACATTCTTCGGAAAATTCAGAGGGACGGAAGAACAGAAGCATCATTTGCACGAGTCACCGAATACAATGACAATGCCGTTAATCATATTAGGCTTCTTAGCTGTATTCGGCGGGGTTATCAGCCTTCCTTCTTTCCTTGGTGTTCATAGCTGGTTAAACGGATTTCTTGCTCCGATACTGCCAAGCGCAACAGCAGAACATCCACCTCTGGACATGCAGCTGACAACAGTGATTATCTCATCTCTGATTGCATTTATAGGTCTTGGACTGGCTTACTTCAAATATATTAAGAAATCGGAAGTACCTGCCGGGGATAATAAAATTACAGGATTTGGAAAAGTGCTTTACAATAAATATTATATCGATGAAATATACAATGCATTATTCGTAAAACCACTTTATGCTCTGGCCGGTTTCTTCGATAAATATATGGAACAATGGCTCAAAGGCTTCTTTAAAGGAGGAGGAGAACTAGTCGAAGCTGTTTCCCCGTACTTCAAGAAGTTGCAGAACGGAAGCCTCGGATTTTACCTGTTCTTCTTTGTGTTAGGTTTCAGTGCACTAATAATCTGTTTATTCCTTGTATAAAAATTTTTAAAGAAACATGAATATCGCTATTATATTAATCATATTATTAGTAGGTGCAATTCTTACTTATTTTTCAGGGAACAGATTTGCCTCCAAGGTTGCCATCCTGTTCAGCGTCGCAGCAGGTATATTCTCTGTTGCCCTATGTCTTAAATACGGTGCCGCAGGTACAAGCTACAGCGCGGAATGGATAAGCAATCCGAGTATATCATTCTCGCTCAAGGCAGATGGATTGGCCATCGCCATGATCCTGCTGACAACAATTTTATTACCCATCATTATACTGGCTGCGCATAACCGTGAGTTTAAAAACGAAAAGCTCTTATTCAGCCTTATCATGTTTATGGCCTTTGCCATGACAGGGGCTTTCCTTAGCAGTGACGCGCTACTATACTATGTATTCTGGGAAATGTCGCTTATCCCGATTTACTTCATCATCATATTATGGGGTAACGGAGAAATGGCCAAGCGCCGCAAGGCTGCCATGACATTCTTCCTGTTTACATTCGCCGGATCATTGTTTATGATGGCTGCAATTATATACATGTATGTAAAAACCGGAAGTTTCCAACTGGAAGCATTTTACAACGCTAACCTGAGCAATACGGAACAGATATGGATATTCCTAGCTTTCTTCCTTGCCTATGCGATAAAAATACCAATTTTCCCATTCCATACATGGCAGGCTAATGTGTACCAGAAGGCCCCGGCTGTAGGTACAATGCTGCTGGCCGGCCTGATGTCGAAAATGGGGGCATACAGCGTTATACGCTGGCAGATACCGACTACGCCTTTTGCCGCGCAGGAACTAAGGACAGTTATTCTTATACTTTGTATCATCGGTGTAGTGTACGGCGCTATAATGGCATTGAGGCAAGATGACCTGAAACGATTTATGGCTTATGCCTCACTTTCCCATGTAGGCTTTGTGGCGGCAGGTGCTTATGCCCTTACCTATGACGGTTTGCAGGGGGCAATAGTGCTAATCATAGCACACGGTTTCGGCATTGTAGGACTGTTCTACTCTGTAGATATAATCCAGAACCGCACCAATACATTATCAATGAGTAAACTCGGAGGAATCGCTTCCCATACGCCTAAATTTACAGTCGCGTTCTTCCTTGCCATATTATCTTCTATCGGTGTGCCGCTGACATTTAACTTTATCGGGGAATTTACCATTATGTATGGCCTCTATGAAGTAAATCCATGGTATGCCCTGGCAATAGGAACATCGTTATTCCTGGGAGCATTATTTATGCTGCGAATGTTTCAGCGCGTTATGCTTGGAGAGCCTTCTGAAACTAAGTTCAGGGATCTGTCCAAAACTGAAATTTTCGTATTCAGCCTGATCGTCGCGGTACTATTATTCTTCGGAGTGTATGTAAAACCGGTGACAGACCTTGTATCTTCCAGTTTAGAAGAGATTGTAATGCATATTAAGTAGCAGATAGTATTTAATGATACATTGTTGAATCATAATTTATTATTGCTGTTTTACATATTAAAATAACAAATAGGTCTGTGACCTTAACAGATAAAAATTTAGTCAGATATATAATGAGTACATTGATAGCCATCTCGGGATTAGGAATTATTTGCCTGTTATTAGAGATTCTCAATTTAAGAAAGATCCTTATACCTGTCACCCTTATCGGATTGATAGCGGCATTGGGATTGACTGTTACCGAATTTTATCTGGGAGAGTCATTCCTTGGCACGGATAAGTACAACATGGTGGTGACAAGCGGGTTTTCGCAAGGGTTTTCCATCTTATTCATCGTCCTTGCCATTCTCATCATAACGATGAGCCCCAAATTCTATCAGGACAAGATGGTAAAAATTGCAGACTATGTAGCCCTGAAAGTATTTATGCTCGCGGGTGCCATAGCAATGGTTTCGTTCGGCAATTTCGCCATATTCTTCATCGGCCTCGAAGTGCTTTCCATTGCAGCCTATATATTGGCGGCAAGCGAACCGAAAAACCTGAAAAGCAACGAAGCGGGTATGAAATATTTCATCATGGGAGCATTTGCCTCCAGTTTCATCCTTTTTGGTCTCGCTTTGGTGTACGGTGCAACAGGCTCATTCGATATAAACGAAATAGCAGTGAACTCGATGCTATCGGGAATGCCTTTATGGTTCAATATCGGTTTTATTATGATATCGGTGGGTATGCTCTTTAAGGCATCTATCGTTCCGTTTCATTTCTGGGCACCCGATGTATATGAAGGTTCTCCTACCCTTGTTACAGCGATGATGAGTACGTTAGTAAAGGTAGCTGCAATAGGCGCTTTATACAAAATAGTAAGTATCCTTGCCGCGGGTATAACCCCTGCTTATCAGATAGCCCTGATCGTACTTTCCATACTGACGATGACCGTAGGTAACATCACTGCAATGAAACAGTCCAATATTAAGCGTATGATGGCTTATTCGGGTATCTCGCATGCAGGATTCATGATGATGACATTACTGGCTATCGGTAGTTCAGCCAACACAGTATTATATTATGCCGCGGCGTACAGTCTTGCCGGAGTAGCGGCATTTGCTGTTATACTGGGTGTATGCAGAGGCAAGGACAACGAAGATATTTCCAATTTCTTCGGGCTGATAAAACGGCAACCTGTGCTGACAGCAGTAATGATATGTGCTTTCCTTTCACTGAGCGGTATTCCGGTCTTTGCAGGATTCTTTGCCAAGTTTTTTGTATTCGGGCAAATGTTGCAAACAAACCATCTGATACTGGTTATATTCGGTATCATCAACTCCGTAATAGCTGTATCATATTATCTTGGTGTTGCCAATGTAATGATTACAAAAGAGCCGGAAACCACCGAACGGCTGAGAGTACCTTTCGAATATAAGGCGGTTGCTGCCGCAGCCATTGTATTGAATTTATTGCTGGGTATCTTCCCCGATTTGATTATGGGATTGGCTTTGTAAAGAACAGATACAAAAGATATAAGGAAAGAGCAGGCCTGGCAGTCTGCTCTTTCTGGTTTATATAAATTCAAATATATCTTCTATCGGTGTTTTAAGGGTTCTGGATATATCAATCCCCAGTTTGAGAGACGGGTTATACTTGCCTGCTTCGAGACGAATAATCGTTTCGCGGCGGACATTTACTTTTTCAGCCAGTTCTTCCTGCGTAAGACCTGCCAATATACGGTATTCCTTGAGATGGCTTATAAATTCCGGCATCGGGATTAGGTATAACGTTCAAAATAGTAGAGGACAGAATAATAAACAATTATTGTCACTCCATAGCCGAGAGATGAAAGTGCAATAAAAAATTCCTTTGTAACAGAAAAATAAGGAATGCACAGAGACATAACAAGCAGTAACAGAAACGGTATTTTGGAAGCAATAAGCCACGCACGCTTACCGTTTTCCAAGAATCTTTCATCTTTTTTTTCCCCGGCAAGTTTACCTATAAAATAATTACCAAAAAACATAAAGAATATAAAACCAAACAATGACTTCGGATCATGATTTATAAAGTAGACTAAGCCCGTGAAACCACCAAATCCCAAAGGCCATGTATACTTATAATAGTACATAATATTTTTGTTTGTTCTCCCCTTTATTTCCATAGCGCTAATAATTTAAAGACTATAATTTGTGACAAATATATCACTTTTTATTATTGTGACAAATATATCACGTAAAAAAACCCAGATTATAACCGAAAAACTTTATCTATAGATAGGAGCTGTCAGCCTTTAGCTTATAGCTATCAGTTCTTTGAAAGAATGAAATGGCCCCCTCAATTGGCTCCGCCGAACGTTGTTTCCCCAAGGCGGACTTACAATGAGGGTAAAAAGTAATAAGTAAAAAAGTGTTACCTTTGTTACCTTTTAACAGTTACAAGTTACTGCGCCCTTCGGGCAGTTACGAGTTACGAGTAGACAAGATACGAGATACAAGATACGAGTTGTTAACTGATGACTGTTTACTGTTAACTGTTCACTGTTCACTGAAACAAGTGTTACTTTTGTTACCTTTTTTAATAGTTACAAGTTACTGCGCCCTGCGGGCAGTTACGAGTTACAAGTTAGTTCACTGTTTACTGTTAACTGATATATCTGTTACTTTTGTTACCTTTTTGGGAATAGTTACAAGTAGACAAGACACGAGATACAAGTTGTTAACTGCTAACTGTTGACTGTTTACTGATATATCTGTTACCTTTGTTACCTTTTAACAGTTACGGGCTACGGGTTGTGGTTGTTTACTGCTAGTTGTTTACTGAAAGATATCCGCTTTCGCTTTTTTCTTTCCGAGAAAAAAATGTAGTTTTGTATTGTCCATAATTCAAGACGTTCTGTCTTGAATCTTTTGTAACCGATAAAACAGCTAACGCGTGAAAACAGAACATGAAGAGAAGGTGACCGGGCTACCTGAAAATGCCTTCCGTGAACTGAAGTCCGGCGAAGAATACAAGCCGGTAATGTCTCCCGACAAACAGTATAAAGAAGTAACTCCATGGTCGGTACTATGGGGGCTGGTAATGGCTGTACTCTTTAGTGCCGCCGCTGCTTACCTCGGCCTGAAGGTGGGTCAGGTCTTTGAAGCAGCCATCCCGATAGCGATCATTGCCGTAGGGTTATCGACAGCTACCAAGAGAAAGAATGCTCTGGGTGAAAATATAATTATCCAATCCATTGGAGCCAGCAGTGGGGTTATTGTGGCAGGTGCGATATTTACGCTTCCGGCTTTATACATCCTGCAATCCAAATATTCCGAAATTAGTGTCGACTTTTTTCAGGTATTCTTAAGTTCCTTGCTGGGTGGTATATTGGGTATTCTCTTCCTGATTCCGTTCCGTAAATATTTTGTATCCGATATGCATGGAAAATATCCTTTCCCCGAAGCTACAGCAACCACACAGGTGCTTGTATCGGGTGAAAAAGGCGGCAGTCAGGCCAAACCCCTTATATTCGCCGGAATCATCGGGGGAGTTTACGATTTTGTCATTGCCACATTCGGCGCATGGTCGGAGACGTTCACGACGCGCGTTTTGCCTTTTGGCGAAGAAATTGCCGATAAAGCCAAAGTGGTCTTCAAAGTAAATATAGGTGCCGCCGTTTTAGGGCTGGGCTATATAATAGGACTGAAATATGCCGCAATAATCTGTGCCGGTTCCGCATTGGTATGGTTCGTTATCGTTCCGCTTCTTCCGTTCCTGGGAGATACTATGCTGACGACTTTGAATCCTACTTTTGCAGGAGTTATCTCTACTATGACGCCGGAAGCAATATTCACTACTTTTGCGCGCCATATTGGTATCGGTGGTATTGCAATGGCCGGAGTTATCGGTATTATAAAATCGTGGGGAATTATAAAGAGCGCCGTCGGTCTGGCATCCAAAGAACTTAGAGGTGGAGCTGCCGATACAAAACAGATAGACAAACGCACACAACGCGACCTGCCGATGAAAATTATCTCTATCGGTATCATTGTTGCGCTGATTGTGACATTCCTTTTCTTCTATTTCGGAGTGATACACAATTTATTGTACGCAATAGTAGGTATTCTTGTTGTTGCCATTATAGCTTTCTTGTTTACCACGGTTGCTGCTAACGCGATCGCGATTGTAGGCACAAATCCGGTTTCGGGTATGACGCTGATGACTCTTATCCTGGCCTCAGTGGTTATGGTAGCGGTAGGATTGAAAGGGACATCGGGTATGGTTGCAGCCCTTATTATAGGTGGTGTGGTTTGTACTGCGTTGTCTATGGCGGGAGGTTTCATTACCGACCTTAAAATAGGTTACTGGCTGGGATCAACACCAGCGAAACAACAGTCATGGAAGTTTTTAGGCACACTGGTTTCCGCAGCAACAGTAGGCGGTGTAATACTGATATTGAATAAAACATACGGATTTACAGGAGCTAATGCTCTGGTAGCACCGCAGGCTAATGCCATGGCTGCAGTTATAGAGCCGCTGATGATGGGAGCCGGGGCACCGTGGGTATTATACGCCGTAGGTGCTTTGATCGCCATTTTACTCACTTTATTACGCGTGCCTGCTCTGGCATTTGCCTTAGGGATGTTTATCCCGATGGAACTGAACGCACCTTTATTAATAGGTGGCGCAGTCAGCTGGTACGTTGGCAGCCGCAGTAAAGATGAAGCCCTGAATGCCGCACGGCTGGAGAAAGGTACATTATTAGCCTCCGGATTTATAGCGGGAGGTGCATTGATGGGTGTAGTCAGCGCTGCTATGCGTTTCGGAGGAGTGAATCTGGTTAATGAAGAATGGTTGGCAAACAGCGGTTCCGAATTACTGGCTCTGGCTATGTATCTGGTTATAATCGGTTATCTGGGATATTCTTCCATGAAGGCAAAGAAAGAAATGTTGTAATACTCTGTATTCTTAAATATAGGGAAAAGGATGGGGCAATTACCCCATCCTTTTCTTTTATCAAAACAAGGCCGTATTTTTTCCGGAAAACTTTATCTATATCATAAATTATCAGCTAAAGAGTTCTTTGATTTTATAAAGCCTTCAATGATGTTCATTGGTACTTGAAAAGAAATTGTTCAAAAAAGGTAATCAGTTAAACTGAACTATTCGTCGATAAAACCACTCTGTTTGTCGAACATTTTTGCCCGATTCTTTTAATAGGAGTAATATTGAAAGCTCAAATTCACAAAAACCTATTAAAGTATGAGAATCCATAAATTCGTTTTTAGCTTTTTTTGTAGTATATGTTTGTTTGTAATATCATCCTGTAGTGATAGTACAGATGACATTATTACTGATGAAGATGGAGTTGACGATGATACTGAAGTTGTTATTGATGACGATTTTGAGACCAACTCCCGGGACTCTGTGTTTTCGAATGCAGTTACCATTACCTTTTCTGATAATGCAGCAATAATTACGAACCCGTATGAAAATGACGGAGTGAATATTACCCAAAGTAGTGGCAATGTAGTTGTTACCTCTACAAATCTGATAACAGAAATTAATTACGTCTTGTCAGGGAGCATACAAAGCGGTTCATTTAAGATTTATAGCGATTATAAATTCGGACTTATGATGAACGGGGTGGATATTACCAGTAGCGATGGTCCTGCCCTCAATGTTCAATCCGGGAAAAAAGTAACTGTAACTCTCGTAAACGGAACAAACAGCAGACTTATCGACAGTAATACTTATACGGCTTACGCTGATGAAGATATGAAAGGTGCATTCTTTAGTGAAGGACAATTGAACTTCGAAGGAGAAGGAAGCCTGCTTGTTTATGGAAGATATAAACATGCTATTTGCAGTGATGATTATATAAGAGTGAAAACAGGAAATATCACAATCGCCACGGCCGTCAGTGATGGTATCCACGCCAAAGATTATTTCCGTATGGATGGTGGAACCCTGAATATTAAAGCTTCAAGCGATGGTATCGATTGCGACGAAGGATATATTCGGATAGATGCCGGAAATATTACAATAAACAGTAGTGATGATGGCATTGTAGCTTCATATGAAGATGCCGATACGACTATCGATCCATACATAACTATCGGTAATGCGACCATAAATATTACTACCACAGGCCAAAAGGCTCAGGGTATAAAAAGTGACTTAGGCTCTTTATCGGTTACTGCCGGAACAATCAACGTAACCACTAAAGGGACTGCTGCCAAGGCCTTCAAGACAGGGGGCGATATGAACATAAGCGGAGGCAACATGACATTGATTACAACCGGAGATGCTTTTTATGATACGGATGATAAAGATATATCATCTGCGGCAGGTATAAAGTGTGACGGAAATCTGACCATTGATAAAGGAACAATCACTATAGAAAGTTCCGGCGCAGGAGGAAAAGGCATCAGTGTAGACGGTGAACTTGTCGTTAATGGTGGAACTATAAAGGTCACAACAACAGGAGGCCAGTTTAAATACGGTTCGGACGACACTGCCGCCAAAGCTATAAAAAGCGATGGAAACCTGACTGTCAATAGTGGAAATATCACGATCAAGACCTCCGGCGTGGAAGCTGAAGGACTGGAAAGTAAAAAGACCCTGACCATCAATGACGGCACAATAGAGATAGAGGCATATGATGACTGTATCAATGCATCCAATCACATAGGGATCAATGGTGGAAATATATACTGCTATAGTGAGAGTAATGACGGTATCGACTCAAACGGCACATTGACCGTTACGGGGGGACTTATCGTTTCGTCGGGCACAAAATCTCCCGAAGAGGGTTTCGACTGTGATAACAACACGTTCAAGATTACTGGCGGAATACTTGTAGGCACCGGCGGAGCAACCAGCAACCCAACAGCGAGTGTCAGTACCCAACGGTCGGTTGTTTATGGAACTACAGGCACAGCCAACCAGATTATACATATAGAATCTGCGGACGGAAAAAGTGTACTGACTTATAAAATACCACGTACATATTCACCACTGACGCTGTTGTTCAGCAGTCCCGATCTGGCAGCAAATACAAGTTACACTATATATACAGGCGGAAGCGTTTCGGGCGGAAGCGATTTCCACGGACTGTATACAGGAACAACATATACAAAAGGTACGGCAGCTACGACTTTTACAACAAGTTCTATGCTGACAACTATCGGAACATCTTCAGGAGGGCCGGGAGGACGGCCCTGATTAATACGTTTTTTAGGTTAATTGTAGAGAGCTATTCCGGGATGGAATGGCTCTTTATCTTTTTCAGATAACTTTATCTATATATAAAAACAGTACTATAGACTGATTTCCGGAGAGAATTATTAGTGAGATCAATCTAAAATGATAATTTGTATATATCGGATTTTAATAATATACTTGTATAAGAATAACCCGTTTATAAAATTTAGCTGTATGAAACAAGCTATTTGTTTTATCTTGATTTTATTGACTGCTACATCCTGCAGTTCTACTTACTTCTTTTCTACATTGAATACGAATAACGAATATGTAGAGAAAGTAGACAATGGAGATTTCCTCCTTGAAACCGATAGTTTATGGATCGCCTATTGTTTCAAGGGAGAAAGCGCTCCCATACAGATTACGGTTTTCAATAAATTGTCTGTTCCGCTATATGTAGATTGGCAACGCTCTGCTCTTATACTGGATGGCACAGCATATTCTTATGCGAAAGACAAACTTAATTTCTCAGGAAGCACTCAAGTATTTGTGGATAATTACAATCTTACTCCGGATAAGACATACAGTTTTGCAGACGGAAGTTTTGCCGGAGATATAGAATCGCCTCAGAATATAAGCTTCATACCTCCCGAGACCATGATTAGCTATATCCCTTTAAGGTTGAATATGAATTTTGATAAATTGGACAAGAAGCTTTATCGAGATTCTTATCTGGGAGATAAAAACAGTAATACAATAAAAATAAAGAGGATAGATTACTCCGAATCTGACAGCCCCTTACACTTCGAAAGTTACCTGACTGTTTATGCCCGACCGGAACACCTTATGACATTCCAGCAAAGCTTCTATATGTCGAATTTAATTAAAACCCAGTCTATAAAGCCATCTAACCTTCCGGGAGATATGGCTGAGAGAGGAGATTTCTTTTATATAGAAAAACCCGCCAACAATACTTTCTGGGAGATACTGTTGGGTACAACACTTGTTGTTGGAGCAGTCGCAATTGAAGTTGCTGTAGACGCGAATACCAGATATTAGAAATCACCCCTCCAACAGCTTAACAGCATCAATGTACCGGGCTATTCCCAGCGCTACTTGCTTAGCTTCACGCATCGCCAAAACAACAGTCTGCGGCGTATGCACTACATCCCCTCCGGCAAAAACACCTTTACGGGTGGTCATACCGTATGGATGTTCTTTAGTTATTACATAGCCGCTATCATTCACCTCAATACCCAGAGATGTAGAGACTATACGGTTGGCTGGCTTTGAGCCTATAGCAATGAAAACACGTTCCATAGGCATTATCTTATCTCCGTCGGGGGTTTCGACACGAATAGCTTTGAGTGTGTTATTTTCTCCGATACATTCTACTGTCCGGCTCTTCCATAGAAAATTAGTGCCTTCCTCTACTGCTTCATTATACTCGGTTCTCAATGCAGGTAACTCATCTTCTGTACCTCTATATATCACATTTACAGAATTAGCTCCCATTCTCAAAGCTGTGCGTGCAGCATCCATAGCTACATTTCCGGCACCGATAATCGCTACGTTCTCACCTTCTACCAAAGGGACTGCATTTCTGCTTATATCACCATTATTATACAGATTGACCATCCTGAGAAAATAAGAAGACTGCAATACCTTATACAGATTAATTCCGGGAATATCCAGCCTATTGGGGACGGAGGTTCCTGAGCCTATAAAAACAGCATCAAATTCATGTGACAGCATTTCATCGACGGTCATTTTTTCTCCAACAAGAAAGTCATTTATGAAAGTAACACCCAAAGCTTCTATTTTCTTGATCTCTCTACGGACAATATCCTTAGGCAAGCGATACTCCGGTATGCCATACATTAATACTCCCCCGGGTTCCTTTTGCCCTTCAAATACAACGACATTAAACCCTTCCCTGGCCAGGTCTCCGGCAACAGTCAGTCCTGCCGGTCCGGAACCTATCACTGCCACTTTTCCTCTTGTCTTGGGTTTCAAGCGCTCTTTTATGAGGTTCATATCACTGTCGAAGTCCGCGATAAAGCGTTCCAATTTGCCTACCCTTACCGGATTGTCTTTTTTATTAAGGATACAATGACCTTCGCATTGTTTCTCATGAGGACATACTCTTCCACATATAGCCGGAAGGTTGCTCTTCTCATTTATTATTTGCATTGCCGCACCAATATTTCCCATTGACAGCTGATTTACAAAACCCGGGATATTATGCTCTATAGGGCAACCTTGTATACATAGCGGGTTTTTACAGTTAAGGCATCGCTTGGCCTCGTCAATGGCTTCTTTAGCGGTGTAACTTACATTTATTTCAGCAAATTTATTACTTCTCATTTTCTCTCCGATTATCTATTTAGTCTATTTTGCAATATAAACATTGCAAATATATATACTTTTTTGTTATGTCAAGATTGCAAAATAAACTTTATTGAAAAAATAATAAGAATAAAAGGGAATTGCGGAAATAGAACTTTACTAACTAAAAAGTAAAATCCTGATTCAGTCATTCCTATATCCTTTCTATATAGATAATCCTTTTAGAAAAAAATAATAAATCAGAGGGTAAAGTTGATAAAATAGTGATTTGAAGGCTTAAAACCGAACAGTTTAATGAAAGGCCATATCAATACGGGTTAAATAAAGTTAATAAACGAAAGAAAAACGCCAAAACATGTTTTATAACATAAAAATCAATTATCTTTGTACTGTGTTTTTCATGGTATTAGATTTAAGGTTAACAATGAAGATTGGTTGTCGTGATGACAACCTTTTCTTTTTTATAGAAGTTCCTTTTTGTTCTACCTGTCTAAAAGTGTACTACTTCAAATTAAATGATTCTCAGCAATATATCTCCATAGCGGCGCAGCTTGAACAGACTGCTTGATACCATCCTTTTTTAATAACGATACAAGTTCATCTGCAGATAGCAAATGTACAGATATATCCTCGGTAGCTTCCAGATTCTGCTCCGAAACCTTTTCTACATCGGTAGCAAGAAAACAATGAGTCATATTGGTATGCGTTCCCGGATTGACGGATATTTCCATATATTTCATCCAGTTACCCTTACCATATCCTGTTTCTTCAAGCAACTCCCGTTGCGCAGAAACCTCAAAGGAAGGGTCATACTTTTCAGCTACTCCCGCGCATAATTCCATAGACGTGTATCCGAGTCCGTGCCTGTATTGGCGTACAAGAATAAATTCCTTGTCCTTTGTGATGGCTATAATATTTACCCAATCAGGGTAGTCGAGCAGGTAGTAATCGGGGATTTCATTTCCGTTCGGCAGTTGTATATGCTCGCGCCGGACTGTAAGCCAAGGTTCCTGAAAAAGATATTCACTATTTAATACTTTCCAGGCTTTGTCATCAGTTTTATTGTTCATTATCGTAATTTGTAGATTATCTTATATAAAATCTTTTCTCACGGGAGAAAATGCATCTATGACCGCACCTTTTTCCTGACAGATAAGTCCGTGTACTGCTCCCGAAGGCACATAAAAGCCGTCACCCTTCACCAGTTCCTCTTTTTTTCCATCTATGGTGACTTCAAATCTGCCGCTTTCTATATATGATGATTGTACATGCGGATGGCTATGCATATCGCCGATGCTTCCTTTTTCAAAAGATACTTTGACCAGCATCAGTTCGTCATTATATCCCAGTATTTGTCTGGTAACACCTTCACCTACGGTTTCGGTGATTATATCTCTTTGAAAAATAAACTCTTTGCTTTCTTTCATATTCAGGTAATCTCCAATGTTTAGCTATATATTGAGTTGTTAAGCCAACAAGGCCAACAGCTTTATTTTTCTAATACTATGACATTCATAAGGATACCTTTCAGTGGTTTATCCTTCTCATTTGTTTTCACATTCTGTATTTTGTCCACTACATCCAGACCTTCGATCACTTCACCAAAGACGGTATATTCATTATCCAGATGCGGCGCTCCTCCCCTGGTTTTATAATATTCGCGCTGCTCGTCGGTATATATTGTTTCCGGTTTCCTTGCACTTGCCTGTTCTTCTGCTTCAGAAAGCATCTTACTTCTTAATTCTGTTATAGCAGAACGGTTCCCTTCCTTATACAGAGCCTTGATTGTATCCATGTTGGCCGACTGGATGCCATTGTAAATGCTTTGTTTCAACCGTTCGAACCGTACTTTTTCCAGTTCGTTCAGTTTATTGTCGAAAGCAAGTTCCCCGGTGACGATATAAAACTGTGAAGCATCGGAAGCTTTTGTCGGGTTTTCGGCATCACCCCAGCGGGCTGCGCCTATGGCTCCCCGTTTATGGTAATGTAGAGGAAATCTTATTTCGGAAGGGATAGTATCTCCCATCGTTTTATCTTCGGGTATAGTATCTCCGTCGGCTATATTCCGGGTTTTAGGGTCACCCCCTTGAATCATAAAATCCTTTATTACCCGGTGAAATGTCAGGTCTTTATAGAACCCTTCCTCAGCCAGTTTAAGAAAATTATCACGATGTACTGGAGTCTCATTATACAGCTTGATTTTTATATTGCCATAGCTGGTCTGTAATAGCACAACGGGTTCTTTCGGTTTGTTACTGCACATAGTTATTGTTAATAGGATTATAGGTATAAACCAAAGTTTCTTCATATCGGTTTCTTTAAGTAGGTGCAAATGTACTCATTCTTAAAACAAGTCATAATAATATGTGCTCATCCTTTCCATGGATTTTGTCATGTCAAAACCGGCCTCTTCCGCTTTCCTCTTCATATCCACTTCATTATCGAATACTTCAGCCTGTTTTGTCGCAAAATGGAATATGACATATTTTATTTCAGTCTTGGAATACGATACCGTTTTTGCCAGCAGCATATTCTTATCAAAAGCAAAAAACGTGATGTTGGAAAGTACATTTTTAGCCTTGTTTGTTTCTTTGACTATATTTTTTATACCGCCTTCATCATCCAGAGTCCCGTATTCCATATCATCTATGGCATTTATAGAATAAGGATATATCAGCGGAATACGATAGCTATCCCTGAATCCGGCATAGGTAAAATATGTTTCGGGGATGATAGAATCCGCAGGCTGCATCGCTTTCAGGCTGTTCATATAAGGAGAATCACCGTAATACATTGTATATGCACCGGCAATAGTTTCTACGGCCTGTTCTTTTATTTCAGGCACTTTCTCAATGACGGTATTAACCCCTTTATATACAAGGTAGACTCCGCAGAAAGCAGCAAGTATAAAGAATAGAATAGCCAACAGGCAACCCGTATCACGGCTTTTTTTATTACTCCATTTTACAATGGCCCAGAATACGGCCACTATCATAAACAAACCTGACAAAAGAGTAACAACCAGAAGAATCAAACCTTTTATAACCATAATTCATATTTTTTTATTCGTATTCCAGGTATTCTTGAAAACAAAAATAGCTAAATATTATCAAATCAGCATATTTTGAACAAGGCAAATGGCTTTTCAGTTAACAGTAAACAGTCATCAGTTAACAATCCATAGCTTGTAAAAACTTCGTGCCTTTGCGTGAAACAAAATAGAGTATCTTGTAACCCCTAACTGTTAAAAGGTAACAAAGGTAACAGATATATCAGTTAACAGTAAACAGTTAGCAGTAAACAGTGAACTAACTTGTAACTCGTAACTGCCCTAGGGCGGAGTAACTTGTAACTACTTTAATCAATCTATCAAAGAACTATCAGCTAACAGCTAAAGGCTATCGGCTCTTATTTTATTGATAAACCTCTTCAAAAAAGATAAAATCCTGTGTGTTTGTCCTGATGTTTTGAAAGAATAAAATCTGAATAGCAGATTTTGTTTTTCATAATTTAGTAAATTATGCTAGATTTGCATATACAAAAAATGAAATATGGCAAAATACGGAAGAATCCTCCTGAAGTTAAGCGGTGAATCCCTGATGGGAGGCCAGCAATACGGTATAGATGTTAACCGGCTGAACTCTTATGCCGAGCAGATAAAGTCTGTCGCTGATATGGGTGTCCAGATCAGCATTGTCATAGGAGGAGGGAATATATTCCGCGGACTGAGTGGAGCTTCGAAAGGTTACGACAGGGTGAAAGGCGACCAGATGGGCATGCTTGCAACAGTAATTAATAGCCTGGCATTAAGTTCGGCTTTGGTTGCTATCGGCCAAAAAGCCAGAGTATTGACTGCTATCCGTATGGAGCCTATCGGCGAAATTTACAGCAAGTGGAAAGCAATAGAGTCTATGGAAAACGGCGAAGTCGTTATTTTATCATGTGGCACGGGAAATCCGTTCTTTACTACGGATACGGGTTCATCGTTGCGTGGAATAGAAATTGAAGCCGATGTTATGCTCAAGGGCACACGCGTAGATGGCGTATATACGGCAGATCCGGAGAAAGACCCGTCAGCCGTTAAATTCGAAAGTATCTCATATGACGAAGTTTATTCCCGAGGGCTGAAAGTAATGGATATGACAGCTACCGTGATGTGTAAAGAGAATAACCTGCCTATCGTCGTCTTCGATATGGATACTCCGGGAAATCTGGAGCGGTTGATGAACGGCGAGAATATAGGCACTTATGTGCATGCGTAGTTAGTAGCAAGTTTGCCTCGCCTTCGCTTCGGCGAATGTTATTCTTTCGCCCTGCCGGACAGTTACGAGTTACAAAAGTCTTTAATCCTGAAATATTAAAATCCTGAAATAAATTATGACAGACCTAAAACAAATCGGAAAAAAAGCAGAAGATAAAATGCAGGCTTCTGTAGAGTTTCTTGATGAAACTCTATCCCGTATACGCGCGGGAAAGGCTAATCCTCATATCCTCGACGGGATAAAACTTGAATATTATGGCTCGCTTACTCCACTTAGCGGCGTAGCGGCAATTAATACACCGGATGCGCGGACTATCGTTATTCAGCCATGGGAAAAACAAATGCTGAAAGAGGTTGAAAAAGCTATTCTTAACTCCGATGTGGGCATTACTCCTGATAACAACGGGGAGATCATCCGCCTGTCCATTCCTCCTTTGACCGAAGAACGCCGTAAACAACTGGTAAAGCAAGCCAAACAAGAGGCTGAGGAAGCAAAAGTGAGTATCCGCAATGCGCGCCGAGATGCTATCGATTCAATCAAAAAGTCGGTAAAAGACGGAGTTGCAGAAGATATGGCAAAGGACGCGGAAAATGACATGCAAAAACTTCACGATAGATACATTAAAAAAATAGATGATGTATTTGCCCTGAAAGAAAAAGAAATATTGACAGTATAAAACTGATTATCTTATTATCTAATATGCCAATGTGCCGATGAAGTTCTGCAATTATTCATCATTGGCACATTGGCATATTAATTCATTGGCACATTAAGTATATGAATGGTCTTGTAATAAAGAATACGGGTAGCTGGTATTTGGTCCGCACTGATGACGGGAAGAATATCGAATGTAAGATAAAAGGGAATTTTCGTCTTAAAGGTATACGCAGTACCAATCCCATAGCTGTAGGAGACAGGGTCGGCATTGTTGAAAACAATGAAGGTACAGCCCTGATAACCGAAATAGAAGACCGGAAGAATTATATTATCCGCCGTTCTTCCAATTTGTCGAAGCAGTCGCATATTTTGGCGGCGAATATCGACCTGTGCTTTCTCATCGTTACCATTAATCATCCGGTGACATCTACTGTTTTTATCGACCGTTTTCTGGCATCGGCAGAGGCATACTGTGTTCCCGTGAATCTTATATTCAATAAAACGGATATTTATACCGAAGACGAGACCGCATATATGGAAGCTCTGATCAGCCTATACAACCACATAGGTTATCCGTGCCTCAGGATCTCGGCTTTAGAAAAAGAAGGAATAGAAACTTTACAAGAAAAGATAAAAGGGAAAATAACATTGTTTTCAGGGCACTCGGGCGTTGGAAAATCTACCCTCATCAATACCCTCATTCCTGATACGGGACTAAAGACGGGAGCAATATCAGGTTATCATGGAAAAGGAATGCATACGACCACTTTTTCCGAAATGATAGAATTATCTCAGGGAGGTTTTATCATAGATACTCCCGGTATCAAAGGCTTTGGCACGGTGGATATGGAAAAGGAGGAGATTTTTCATTTCTTCCCCGATATCTTCAGGTTTTCGAAAGACTGCCGTTTTCACAATTGTATCCATATCAATGAGCCCGATTGTGCGGTGAGGGCTGCTGTAGAAAAACATTACATAAGCGAGAGCCGATACAAGTCATATCTGAATATGATGGAAGAGGATGCTGACGGGAAATACAGGAAATAACCTTGCATGTTATAGAATCTGCGCTTCGACAATAACGATTAAATTTAAAAAGTTAATGCCTAAAACTCATATTTTATTATAACTTTGGTGTTATATGCTATTTGTATGCCAATGGAATCAATGGAAGCTGCAGATAATCTGATCCTTATTTTTCAAATCCTGTATGTTGTTACAGCATTGGGAACGATGGTCGTTGTCATCTCGGAAAACAGGAATCCTTTGAAAACTATTTCATGGGTGCTTATTCTGTTGTTGTTACCGTTGGTTGGGCTCGTTATCTATTATTTTTTCGGGGAGGATAGCCGGAAACAGCGTCTGATCTCCCATAAGATGTATAAGAAACTTAATCGCCGTTCTATCGGTCGCAAAGAGTTGCTCGAGACATTGAATCCGCCTGCCGAGCATAGAGGATTGGTAAATCTCTTGAACAGGCTCAAAGGCGCACCTTTATATGGTGGTAGCAATGTCACTTTTTATTCGGATGGAATAGCAAAATTTTATGCTCTATTCGAGGAATTGGAAAAAGCTAAAAAGCATATCCATATCCAATACTATATTTTTCTTGAAGATGAAATAGGGCGTAAAACGCGGGATATTCTTGTGCGTAAAGCGGCAGAAGGGGTGGAGGTACGTCTTATATATGACGATGTAGGGTCGTGGAAGGCCAAGCGCCGCTTCTTTAAGGAAATGCAGGGGCAGGGCATTGAAGTACAGCCTTTCCTGAAAGTAGCGTTTAAATTCCTGACCAGCCGGGTAAACTACCGTAATCACAGGAAAATCGTAGTCATAGACGGTAAAGTGGGATTTGTAGGAGGGATGAATATTGCAGACAGGTATATTTACGGAGTAAGCTTCGGTACCTGGCGCGACAGCCATATAAAAATTGAAGGAAAAGCCGTAGCCGGATTGCAAACATCTTTTCTGATAGACTGGTATTCTTCACGCAAAGAATTTCTGGCTTCCGATGCCTATTATCCAGCATTGGAAAACAAAGGGGATAATCTCATACAATTGGTTACCAGCGGTCCCGTGGGCCCGTTTAAAGATATACATCTCGGTATTTTGCAGGCAATATCCACCGCCAAGGAATGTGTATATATTCAAACACCATACTTTGTACCTACCGACGCATTATTACTGGCTATCCAGATGGCTTCGATGCGGGGGGTGGATGTAAGGTTGATGCTTCCCCGCCATTCGGATACTACATTTGTACATATTGCATCGATGTCATATTTAAAAGATGTGCTGGACGCAAAAGTAAGTGTGTTTTTCTATGAAGCCGGATTTTTGCATTCGAAGTTAATGGTAATCGACAGCTCCCTGACAATAACAGGTTCGGCAAATATGGATGTGCGGAGTTTCGAACATAATTTTGAAATAGATGCATTTATTTACAATGAAGGCACATGCAATGCTGCAAAAGAAATATTCTTCCGCGACATGGAAAAATCCTCGTTATTATCTGCCGAAGAGTGGGAAAAAAGATCGAGATTTGAGAAATTTAAAGAATCCGTTATGCGGTTGTTTTCACCTTTATTATGACCCGTTCCTCCGATTAAATATTATAAGAAAGCAATGAGTAAAAGACGGTTTTTCCATTATCTGATATATTTTATTCCGCTAATAGCCAATGCTCAGAAAATAAGTATATTATTGCCGCAACAGGCCAATAAGGAGTATGTATTTGTTCTGAGTAAGGGGATACAGCAAGATACTATTCAAAAAGGCATACTTCCCTTTACAGGAGATGTGATAATTAACATACCGGAAAGAGAAAAAGATTATGCGGGTATGGGATCGTTGCAAATAAAGGATGCAAGAGCCTTTAATATGATTGTTAATCACGAAGATTTTAGCGTGACACAAGCCGCAGATCAGAAATACATATTCAAAGATTCCCGTGAAAATGAATATTTATATTCTGTTATACAAGAAGGAGCCCGACCGCCCAAGGATACAACACTCTATGCTTCATCTTTTATCGAACTGGTGCGTTATATGCAGCAATTAAATAAACTGACCTCTCAGGGCGGAAGCCTTATGGAAAAAGCTAATGCCCGTTTGTTTGCGTTAAATCAACTTGATATGGATAAGCTTTATACCAGTGGTATATGGTATAATGTTGTAGACGGATTGGTGAAACTAACCGCTGACCAACAATTGATGGCAGAGGATATGTTTCGTTTAATGAAGCGGATAAACTCACAAGAGATCTTTGAGCATTTCGCAAACAATTTGATTGTTATTACCGAGCAATACGGGTGGGATGACGCATTCGGTATTATTGTGCCGTATATAGAAGAATCAGGCAGAATAGCTATTCCGCAAGGAAGGCTATTCGATGCTTTCGCTTTGGCAAAAGTGCGCAAGGGAACATTAGCACCGGATCTGGATGGGCTAACACCTTTGTTGGGGGAGTCTGGTTATAGACGGACTCTCTTGGTATTCTACCAGCCGGATTGTGAAAACTGCCATGTTCAGATAGACCGGTTGATCAGTGATTATCCGAAACTAAAAGAACAAAACGTACGGATAGTTTCGATATCTTCTGATACCAGTAAAGATACATTTGCCGGAGATGTAAAGCGTTTTCCGTGGTCCGATTCTGACAAGTTGTGTGATTACAAAGGATTTGCCGGTGGCAACTTTGTCAAATATGGAATAATGGGCACTCCTGCGTTCTTTCTCCTGGATGAGAAAGGCTTGGTCATAAAACGTTATGCTTTAGTCACTGATATTGATTTCAGTACCAATGTAAAAGAAGAAAAATGAAGTGTTTTTGCCAAAATAAAGATATTTTTATTTGAATTAGTTAAAAAAACTATATCTTTGTGACTTGTATGTTCTGTTTGGAAAAACAGACTTGATTTGTAGAGTTAAAGAATAATTATTGAAAATAAATCTTAATAAGGTGTTTATTAAGTGAATTTTATGAGCAAAAAAGTTGCACTCATCACAGGCGTTACAGGACAAGATGGAGCATATCTATCTGAATATTTGATAAAAAAGGGCTATACGGTTCATGGTATTAAAAGAAGATCGTCCTTGTTTAATACGGAGCGTATAGATCATTTGTATCAGGACCCTCATGATGAAAATCGAAATATGATACTTCATTACGGAGATATGACAGATAGTATGAATCTGACCCGTATTATAGGAGATGTCCAACCAGATGAAATCTATAACCTTGCGGCAATGAGTCATGTAAAGGTTAGTTTTGATACCCCCGAGTATACAGCAAATGCTGACGGTATCGGTACTCTTCGAGTATTAGAGGCTGTCCGATTGTTAAATTTGACCGGTAAAACCAGGATATATCAGGCGTCAACATCTGAATTATATGGATTGGTGCAGGAAATACCGCAAAAAGAGACTACGCCATTCTATCCCAGAAGCCCTTATGCTGTAGCCAAACTGTATGGATACTGGATTACAGTAAACTACAGAGAGGCATATGGAATGCATGCAAGCAATGGTATTCTGTTTAATCATGAATCACCACTGAGAGGGGAGACTTTTGTGACGAGAAAGGTTACCCGTGCTGTATCTCGTATAGCTCTCGGCCTTCAGAAGAGAGTATATATGGGGAATCTGTCCAGTAAGAGAGACTGGGGCCACGCCAAAGATTATATAAAAGCGATGTATCTTATTCTTCAGCAGGATACTCCTGATGATTATGTAATTTCTACCGGAGTAACAACCACAATCCGTGACTTTATAAAAATGTCGTTTTCGGAATTAGGAGTTGAAGTAGACTTTAAAGGAGAAAATGAAAATGAAGAAGGCTATATTGTTAATGTAAATGACGATGCTTTCTCAAAAACAGTTGGAGAAGAATATCTGTCTTCTTTTAAGAAAAGAATAGGAGATATCGTGGTCGGAGTAGATCCGGCATATTTCCGTCCCACAGAAGTTGAAATACTGATTGGAGATAATACCAAAGCCAGAACCAAGTTGGGATGGGAACCTACTTATGATCTCAGAGCTCTCTGTGAGGATATGGTAAGACATGATATTGAATTGATGAAGAAAGAAGAGTTCTTGAAAAATGGAGGCTATCGGATTTTGAATTACTTTGAGTAAGGAGAAAGGTTGTATAATAAATGATAGAAAAAGACGCTAAAATATATATAGCCGGGCATAGAGGGTTAGTCGGTTCAGCTATCCTCCGGAATCTGAAAGAGAAGGGATACTGTAATTTTATCTTAAAAACCCATGCCGAACTTGATCTAACCAGTCAAGAAGCAGTTGCCGATTTTTTTGCAAAGGAAAAGCCTGAATACGTCTTTTTAGCAGCGGCTAAAGTTGGTGGTATTGTGGCTAATAATACATATCGTGGGCAGTTCATATATGAAAATCTGATGATTCAGAACAATGTTATTCATCAATCATATGTGAATAATGTAAAAAAATTAGTATTTTTGGGTAGTTCATGTATTTATCCGAAGGAAGCACCTCAGCCTATGGCTGAAAATGCGTTGCTGACAGGCCCCTTGGAATATACAAATGAACCATATGCTATAGCGAAAATTGCTGGATTGAAAATGTGTGAAAGCTATAATATTCAGTATAATACCAATTTTATAGCTGTAATGCCTACTAATCTGTACGGACCGAATGATAACTTTAATTTGGAAACATCGCATGTTTTACCTGCGATGATTCGTAAAATTCATTTAGGGAAGTGTCTTGAAACGAATGATTGGCATGCCATAAGGAAGGACTTTGATATACGTCCTATAGAAGATATAACAGGCCGGTCTTCAGAAAAAGAGATTCTTGATATGATGAATAAATATGGTATTAAAAAAGTTGGAAATAGTGTGCAGGTCGAATTATGGGGTTCAGGAAAACCAATGCGGGAGTTTCTATGGAGCGATGAAATGGCTGACGCAACAGTTTTTGTAATGGAATCTGTAAACTTTTTAGACTTAATTAGTGTTATAGAAGGTAAAGAAATACGAAATACGCATATTAATATAGGCACAGGCACTGAGATATCAATAAAAGATGTGGCAAATACTATAAAGAGGATCGTTGATTTTTCAGGGGAACTATGGTTTAATATAGAAAAGCCTGACGGAACTATGAGGAAGTTGTCTGATGTATCTAAATTGAATTCATTAGGGTGGAGACATAAAATTGAAATAGAGGAAGGTTTAAACCGGATGTATTCATGGTATAATAAATATATAGTAGATTAAAATAATAGTGTTTAATTATAATTTAAAAGATTGATTATGAAAAAAGTAAGTTTACTTTTAGTTTTAGTTTTTGCGGCTATTACTATTTCTGCTCAAGAGAGTGGATTTAGCACAAAAGCTGGCCGTAAAGCGACTTTTGCGCGTAACGGTTTTTGGGACAATTGGTTTATCGGACTTGGTGCTGGAGCTAATTTTGTACAAGGCGATAACAACAAAGATGCAGATTTTCTGAATCGTCTTACAGTTGCTCCAACTATTCAGGTTGGTAAATGGTACAACCCTTATATTGGAGGCCGTTTGAAATTCCAGGGAGGTTCTTTGCACAATTTCCAAAACAATGCTACTGACATGATCCATAACAAATATTTCGGTGTAGAAGCTGATGTTATGTGGGATGTTACTAACTATTTAGGTAGGTACAACGAGAAACGTGTTTATAGCCTTATACCTTATGTAGGTATCGGTGGAGCAATCGGTTGGGACTACAAATTGGATGACAAAACACATCCAGGTGGAAAACAAAGAAACTTCACTATCAATGGTGGTATCATCAACAAATTCAAATTCTCGAACAGAGTAGCTTTGGATATCGATTTGTCTGCTATGTTGCTTAAAGAAGCTTTCAACCACGGGGGGGCAAACTCTTATGATGGTTTGGTGGCTGCTTCTGCCAGCTTGGTATTCAAAGTAGGTAAGAAAACTGATTTCTCTGAAGCTTTATTGATGGATCAAGGTCTTATCGATGACTTGAATGGTCAGATCAACAAACTTCGTCAGGAAAACGACAGACTTCGTAACCAACCTGCGAAAGAAGTTATCAAAGAAGTTGTTAAGGATTGCCCTAAATGTCCGGAAGCAACTAAAGGTTCATTCGTGTCTAACGTAGTGTTCTTCCGTTTGGGTAGCGCTAATATCGACAAGAACCAAGAAGTTAGCATCTTTAACACAGCTAAATATCTTCAAGATAATCCTAGCGCTAAAGTTAAAGTTGTAGGTTATGCAGACAAGAAAACAGGTACTCCTTCTATCAATGAAAAACTTTCTGAAAAACGTGCTAAGAATGTAGCAAACGAGTTGATCAAGAAATACAACATCGATAGCAACCGTGTAACTGTAGAATGGAAAGGTGACACAGTACAACCATATGCTGAAAATGCATGGAACCGTGTTGCAATTTTCGTAGCTCAATAATCTGAGTCAGAAATATAGAAAAAGAGAGTAGGATTCCTACTCTCTTTTTTTGTTATGTATTTTCTGATATAGAATAATTAAAGGCGAAACGATGCCTCCTATAAATAGGAGACTGTACGTTAAGTTATATATACAGACAGTCTCGTTATTTCTCTATCTGCAGAAAATAATGAGACCCGGACTATAATATTAGCCGGGTCTTATTATTTCTATAATTAAAGATAAATCTTATCTTTTTATTTTACAGTCTCGGTTTCAGTATCTGCTTTCTCCTCTACTACTTCCTCCTCTTTCTCGAAGTCGATATTTGCATTAATAAGGATATTATACCATCCTATTATCTTCTTGATATCGGTTGGATACACACGGTCCCTGTCAAAGTCAGGAAGTATCTCAAGAAAGTATTTCTTCAATTCCTCCGGTTTTGCACTGGTGTTGATAGAAGCTTTCTCTCCGTTTTCCTTTTGTTTGATGGATGCCAGAATGCCTTTTAACGGGGCGTCATCAGTTTCGGTATAGATAGATATATCTCCAAGGGATACAACTTTGTCCCGTGCATGAATCGGCATTTTCTTGCCATCTACCAATGACTCGACAATGACCATATTCTTTGCACTCGAAATAAGTTTATACAACCCCGGTTTACCGGAAACGGATAAGATTGTCTTTAACATAACAATTTGGTTTAGTTTAATATTATAGTTCTATTCTTTTCAGTTAAGCGACAAAAATAATGCTAAAGCTATTAATATCCATATTTACTGTATGGAAAAATATCAAAGTATTTCTTAAAATATTAAAATACAGGGTATTTACTTTCAGAATATCTTTTTATATACATGGCAATAAGGTTTTGTCCCCTTATGCTCATAATATTGCTGATGATAATCCTCTGCTTTCCAGAATGTAGACAGCGGTTTTAGCATAGTGGCAACCTTATATCCTTTACCCTCCAGTATTTCTATATACTTCTCCGCTATTTCTTTTTCATTCTCGTCCGTATAGAATATGCAAGAGAGATATTGCGGGCCTATGTCGGGACCCTGGCCATTTGTTTGGGTAAAGTCATGCGTTTCGAAGAATAACTTCACTAAGTCTTCATAAGTGGTTTTAGACGTGTCATATTCCACTTCGGTCGTCTCCAGATGTCCTGTATTCTTCTGGCAAACCTGCTCATAACTCGGGTGGTCTACATGCCCCCCCATAAAGCCCACAGATGTATGTGCTACACCTTTGGCCTTCATAAAATAATACTCTGTGCCCCAAAAACAACCTGAGGCGAAATAAGCCTTCTTAATCATTTTATTTTCTTCCGGAATAAATTTTAGAGAAATAGAATTAACGCAATGTCTTGTTTCTTTGGCTGTGAACCCCTCATTGAGGAACACATGCCCGAGATGTGCCCCGCAATTGTTGCATATAATCTCGGTACGCATCCCGTCAGCATCAGGAACACGTTTTACCGCCCCTTTTATTTCATCATCGAAAGAAGGCCATCCGCAATGCGAATCGAACTTATCTGATGAATTATATAATGGGGTATTACATCTTTTGCAGACATATACGCCTTTCCGTTTATTATTTATGTATTCACCTGTATATGGCGCTTCAGTCCCTTTGTGGAGAATTACACGTTCTTCCTCGGCTGTTAGTTTATTGTAATTCATATTTTCATTATTTATTTTGTTTTGGCTCCGGACGCATGATATCCCCATCAGGGCTATGCATAATAAGTATATCAACCGTTTCATATCTATTCTTTCTTTTTATAATAACTACGGAAAGCAAATAGCTTTCTTCTTTTCAAATACGATAGATCATACATCTGGGAATAAGCTTCCCGTTCGAATGAAATATTTTCATATGCTCTTAACCTGTTTTTATATTGTATCAATCTGATGAGCCATTCAAGTATATAGCATAGATAAAATAAAAAGATCAGCATCTCCAGCATTTGCCGGGTGTGAATCCGTTCATGATTCTTTTCTGCCTCACTCAGTGAACCATAGTCCTCGCGTACAATAATTAGCCCGAGCAGATTAATTGCGCCGAAGTCTTTTGGTGGAAAACGTTTACTATATATCATTCTCATCTTGGTTTTGTCCAACAAAAATATCTTCGAAAGCAAATGTTCACAAGTTTTTTGAGGCAAATTTTGTTAAAGGCTATATTTTGAATAACTTTCGCTCTCTTTAAAACAAATCAGTATGGAATTAGTTTATGCCTCTATTATACTAGTACTGGCGATTGTGCTTATCCTTTTTATGCAGAAAGGAAATAAGCAGCGTGAACAGGAATTGAAGAATGAGATCAACCGTTTGTCGGCAGATAAAGATGCCATACAAAAAGAGCAAATGGAGAAAATCCGCGAAATAGCCGAAACAAGGGCTTTGTTACAATCGAAGGATGAACAGCTGCGGCTTCAACAGGAAGAGCTGCTCAATACCCGTGCTCAACTAAATAAGGATTTCCAGATACTGGCCAATCAGATACTGGAAGAGAAAACGCTTCGCTTTACGGATATGAACAGGTCGAATATGGAAGCTATCCTGAAGCCTCTGAATGAAAAGCTTGTAGAGTTTAGGGTGAAAGTAGAGGAAACCTATGATAAAGAATCCAAGCAGCGTTTTTCTCTGGAAGAGCGTATCCGGGAACTTGTCGCCCTTAACAATCAGATAAGCGAAGATGCCAATAATCTGACTAAGGCCTTGAAGGGCAATAACAAAATACAGGGAAACTGGGGTGAGATGATTCTCGAATCTATTCTTGAAAAGTCCGGACTGAAAAAAGGAGAAGAGTATTTTACCCAGGAATTCATTGTGGATGAGAATGGCAGCCGCGTCCGAAATGCACAGGACAAGTATATGCAACCTGATGTTGTTGTGATGTATCCGGGAGGACGGAAGATAATTATAGATTCAAAGGTGTCCCTGAGCGCTTATGTCAAGTATGTGGAGGCAGGGTCCGACGATATTAAGCTGATAGCGGAAAAAGAGCATGTGATATCCATTAAGCAACATATAGACGAACTGAGCCAGAAATCTTATCAGGACTATGTAGAGTCACTCGATTTTGTAATGATGTTTATTCCTAACGAACCTGCATATATTCTGGCAATGCAGCTCGATTCTACTCTTTGGGATTATGCCTACCGCAAGCGTATCCTGCTGATTAGCCCGACTAATCTGATTGCGTCATTGAAGGTTGTTTCCGACTTGTGGAAACGGGAGTATCAGAGCCGTAATGCCATTGAAATTGCCAAGCGGGGCGCTGCTCTCTATGATAAATTTGCAGGCTTTGTGGATACCCTTCAGGATGTAGGTAAGAATATAGAGCGTTCCCAAAAATCGTATGATAAAGCTTTTTCCCAGTTAAAAGAAGGTAATGGAAATCTGATGCGCCAGGCAGAAATGCTTAAAGAATTGGGAGTTAAGGCGCAAAAAGAACTTCCGGATAGTAATATATAGTTAAATATTGCTAATTTTTGAAAGAAAAACACCAAAACATGTTTTATAACATAAAAATCGATTATCTTTGTACTGTGTTTTTCATGGTATTAGATTTAAGGTTAACAATGAAGATTGGTTGTCGGGATGACAACCTTTTCTTTTTTATAGAAGATCCTAAATCTATCTGCAAATTGCTTATAAGTGAAAAGTTGACAAACCTGACACTTTTTACTCTTTTTTATCTGTTATCTTTTCCCAAATCATTTTAGATTCTGTAATTAGATGTCAAAGAACCTTTGATATATAGATAAAGAATTCCGAAAATAATAACTGTCCGTATTTTATAGGATGTATCTATAATTCCGGATAGTAAATGGATTGGCATGTGCAAGAAAGCGCAGTCCTTAATTCGTATTAATGTAAAGAAATAACTATCTTTGCGCCAATAAAAATCGCAATAAAAACCCGGTTATGGAATACAATTTTAAAGAGATTGAAAAACGTTGGCACCAGTATTGGATCGACCACAAAACTTACAAAGTAACGGAAGATAAGAACAAACCAAAATATTATGTACTCGATATGTTTCCTTATCCGTCAGGAGCAGGCTTGCATGTCGGCCATCCACTGGGCTATATCGCCTCTGATATTTTCTCCCGATACAAACGTTTGAAAGGCTTCAATGTCCTTCATCCGATGGGCTATGATGCCTATGGGCTTCCTGCCGAGCAATATGCCATCCAGACAGGTCAGCATCCGGCTGTTACTACAGCGCAGAATATAAACCGCTATCGGGAACAACTGGATAAGATAGGCTTCTCCTTCGACTGGAGCCGTGAAATTCAGACATGCGATCCCAGGTATTATAAGTGGACGCAATGGGCATTTATCCAGATGTTCAACAGCTATTATTGCTATGATGAAGATCAGGCCCGTCCGATCGCTGAACTGATCGCTGCCTTTGAACAAGTGGGCACGAATGGCCTGAACATAGCTTGCAGTGAAGAATTGCAATTTACCGCGGATGAATGGAAAGCATATTCCGACGAGAAAAAACAAGAAATATTACTTAACTACCGCATAGCATATCGCAGCGAAACCAAAGTAAACTGGTGTCAGGCTTTAGGTACTGTATTGGCTAACGATGAGGTTATCAACGGATTGTCGGAGCGTGGCGGATATCCTGTAGAGCAACGTTTGATGCGCCAGTGGAGCTTGCGTGTATCGGCTTATGCTCAACGCCTGCTTGATGGTTTGGACAAGATAGACTGGAGTGAATCCATCAAGGAAACCCAGCGCAACTGGATTGGACGGAGCGAAGGAGCAGAGATCCACCTCCCCCTGGCCCCCTCCAAAAGAGGGGGGAGCGCTACACCACCCAATTACACTACAAATAAATTGGATTGGAATACAAATATAGATAACGCGCGTAAAAACCGTAAGGAGTCTACAGTGGCTGAAAATGCCTTATGGCAGATGTTGCGGAATAAAAACATCGGATATAAATTTAGAAGACAGCATCTCATAGACCGCTTTATTGTAGATTTTGTTTGTTTCGAAAAGTCTGTAATCGTAGAAGTAGATGGGAAATATCATGAAAGTGATGAACAAATGCAGGCTGACCAGCAAAGAACCGATATTTTGAAAAGTCTTGGATATGAAGTTCTTCGCTTCTCTAATGAAGAAGTTATTGGTAATATCGAAGAAGTTTTGCAGAAGATAAAATCGTATTGCGACGCCCAAGTCCCCTCTTTTGGAGGGGATTTAGGGGAGGTGGCTATCTTCACCACCCGTGCCGATACGATTTTCGGGGTTACCTTTATGGTGCTTGCTCCTGAGAGCGATTATGTATCTCAGGTCACCAAGCCGGAACAAAAAGCAGAAGTTGACGCTTATATTCAGGCTACAAAACGCCGTACAGAACGTGACCGCCTGATGGATAAAAAGGTATCCGGCGTATTTACTGGATCATATGCTATAAATCCGCTGAACGGCAAAGAAATTCCTATCTGGATATCGGATTATGTACTTGCCGGATACGGAACGGGCGCTATTATGGCAGTACCCGGACACGATAGCCGTGACCATGCTTTTGCGAAGCATTTTGGATTACCTATCATTCCGTTGATAGAAGGTTGTGATGTATCGGAAGAAAGTTTCGATGCCAAAGAGGGTATCATGATGAATTCCGGTTTCCTGGATGGCCTGACTGTAAAAGAAGCTATCGAAAAAGCCCGTGAATATATCAAAGAACATAAGCTGGGACGTATAAAAGTAAATTATCGTTTACGCGATGCTATTTTCTCACGTCAGCGTTATTGGGGGGAACCATTCCCTGTTTATTATAAAAACGGCTTGCCATACATGCTTCCAATAGATAAGTTGCCTTTGGAATTGCCGGAAGTGGATAAGTATCTGCCGACCGAAACGGGTGAACCACCGTTAGGACGCGCCACAAAATGGGCTTGGGATACAGTAAACAATGTGGTGGTAGAGACATCGAAAATAGATAACAAGACTATATTCCCGCTTGAGTTGAATACCATGCCGGGCTTTGCCGGTTCGTCCGCCTATTATCTGCAATATATGGACCCATATAATGCGAAGGAATTGGTATCGAAAGAAAAAGATGAATACTGGCGCAATGTCGACTTGTATATCGGGGGAACCGAGCATGCTACAGGCCACCTTATATACAGCCGTTTCTGGGATAAGTTCCTATATGATATAGAAGTTTCGTGTGAAGAAGAGCCGTTCAAAAAACTTATCAATCAGGGAATGATACAGGGACGTAGCAACTATGTTTATCGTATAAACGGGACAAATAAATTTGTGTCCTATAATCTGAAAGATCAGTATGAAGTACAGGAACTTCATGTAGATGTCAACATCGTTAGTAATGATATCTTAGATTTGGAAGCATTCAAAAAATGGAGGCCGGAATATGAAACAGCGGAGTTCATTCTCGAGGATGGCAAATATATTTGTGGCTGGGCTGTAGAGAAGATGTCCAAATCATATCATAATGTCGTTAATCCGGATGATATTGCTGAAAAATATGGTGCAGATACCCTTCGCATGTATGAGATGTTTTTAGGACCGTTAGAGCAATCCAAACCTTGGGATACAAACGGTATTGACGGGGTGCACCGTTTCTTGCGCAAAACATGGAATCTGTTTTACAAAGGAGATGATTTTGTGGTAACGGACGGAGAACCGACAAAGGAAGAATTAAAATCATTGCATAAGCTGATAAAGAAAGTTTCGGGCGATATAGAGACATTCTCATTCAATACATCTGTTGCCGCCTTTATGATCTGTGTAAATGAACTGACTGCCGCGAAATGTAGCAAGAGAGCGGTTTTACAAGAGTTTCTTGTCGTTCTTGCGCCATTTGCGCCGTTTGTTGCGGAGGAACTTTGGCGTGCTCTAGGTAACACAACTACTATCTTCGATGCCGAATGGCCGGCATTTAAAGAAGAATATCTGGCAGAAGATTCGTTCCGTTATGGGGTGGCGTTCAATGGTAAAGTACGTTTCGATATAGAATTCCCGGCCGACGCGGTTCAGGCTGATGTAGAAGAAACCGTATTGAAGCATGAACTTGCAAAAAAATGGCTTGAGGGTAAAACTCCTAAGAAAATCATTTTTGTACCTAAGAAAATGATTAACGTTGTGTTGTAAAGAGAAATGAATGCTTTCAGAAATATAAGTAGAAGAAAGCATTTTATGATATGTTTTTTTAGTCTAATTACTTGTTGTATTTAAACTTAATAAAATAATAAATAGGTCCGTGACCTTAGAAGCTATGCCGAAAAGATATTTGAAAGAGTTTTACTGGAAAGATTATGTATCTATATTCTTTGGCCTTGCGCTTTATGCAGTTGGGCTTATCGGATTTATAAAACCGGTCGGGATTGTCACAGGGGGGCTTACAGGTATAGCCCTTCTTGTGGAGTATGCATCGGGAATACCGCTTCAATATACATATTTCTTCACAAACTGTGCATTGCTCCTGGTAGCCTTGAAACTTCTGGGTTTCAAGTTTATGATAAAGACTATTTATGGAGTTATTGTGCTTACATTCCTGCTTACCCTTTGCCAGACATATATAACCGAACCTATTGTGAAAAATGAGCCGCTTCTGTCGGGCGTAATAGGAGGAATGATGTGCGGAACGGGTATAGGCCTTGTTTTCAGTGCCAACGGTAGCACCGGGGGGACGGACATTGTAGTGGCACTGATAAATAAATATAAGAATATTGCTTTTGGCAGGGGGATGCTCCTTTGCGACTTTATTATCATCTCTTCTTCATACTTTCTATTTTACGATTACCAGAAGATCGTATATGCCCTGATCGTAATGGGTGTAATGACGTATTGCATCGATATGGTTATCAATGGGTTCCGGCAGTCGGTACAGGTGCTTGTCTTTTCTGAAAAATACGAAATAATAGCTACCGCGATAAATCAGGAATTACATAGGGGATGCACGGTTTTGGATGGCACAGGCTGGTATTCGAAGAAACCGACCAAAGTGATCATTGTACTGGCCAGAAGAACAGAGGCTGTAGAAATGTTCCGCCTGATAAAAAGTATAGATGAGAAAGCATTTATATCCCAAAGTACGGTACGTGGTGTTTACGGTGAAGGCTTTGACAAAATAAGGACCTGACCTTATGAACCTCAGAGGCAAACATATCATACTCACTGGAGCTTCCTCCGGTATAGGCCGAGAGATGCTCGGTATACTTGCTTCATATAACGGAGTGAAGATTCTTGCTGTAGCCCGTCATATAGATGATATACCGGGGGTAGAGGGCGTGGTGTACCCATTCTCTGCCGATGTCAGCTCTTCAGAGGGTATTGATAAGGTCTTTAGTTATGCACAGCAGGTATTCGGACATATTGATATTTTTATAGCCAATGCAGGGTTTGCATATCTCGAAAGGCTGGAAACCACCGATTGGCAGCATATCCGAAAAATCTACGATCTGAATGTATTTTCTCCGGTTTATTCATTGGAAAGACTTGTTGCTCTCAATAAGGACAGACCGGTAGCTTTTGCCTGTACTATTTCAGGGGCAGGATTGGTTTCCTTGCCGGCCTATTCACTTTATTGTTCTACAAAGGCCGCGCTGCATCATTTTGTACAGACCTACAGGTATGAGAAAGCGGATAACCTCCAATTGACTGCGGTTTATCCTGTAGCTACCCGCACAGCCTTTTTTGATAAGGCTACAGGTGAAAAAGATACACCACTTCCTTTTCCTGCGCAAGATGCGAAGACTGTTGCAAGGAAGTATATAAAAGGTATTGAGAAAGGTAAGAAGAATGTTTATCCATCTACTTTATTCCGTTTATTATATCCTATAGGCAGAGCGTTTCCTTTTTGCCTGAAAGTATATTCGCTACTGGAGAGGAAGAAAGCAGGGAAGTGGTTAGGGCTTTAATAGTTCCTTTTTCTTTTTGAACCTTTGGAAAAGTATGTAACCCGCTATTCCTGTCATTATTCCGAAGATAATTCCTATCATTACGTCGAACGGGTAATGTTTGGCCACGTAAATCCGGCTATATGCAACCACTGCTGCCCATAAGACGGCAATATAACCGTAGAATCTTTTCTTTCGGAAGAAGAGAAGGAAAAATACAGCCATCGTAAAAGTAGTAGCTGAATGGGACGAGAAGAAACTAAAACTATTGCTATATTTTTCTATTGCGTGAATCGTGCCTTCCCATAATTCGTTATGAATAGGGCGGGGCCGTTCTATAATCAGTTTTATTATATTTGTAAGCAGGGCGCTGGCTCCGGTGGATAGGAGAAAAAAGAATACTCCTGTTTTCTTCCATACTTCCGCTTTGAAGTAGATCAGGGCGGACATGGCCAGACAGGCCAGAATCCAGTTTGTGTAGGAACTGAGAAAAAGCATGATAGGATCGAGCCAGTCAGCATGTTTCCCATTGAGGAATAGAAAAAGTTCTTCGTCCCAATACCGTAATTTATCTAACATAATTGTTCATCTATAATGAATTGGAAATGCAAAGGAAATATATTATGGTTATATCCCATAATAATATTTATCTCTTTTGTTTTTTTTGTAAAAGTTTATCTATAAAATAAGAGCCGATAGCCTTTAGCTGTTAGCTGATAGTTCTTTGAAAGATTGATTAAAGTAGTTACAAGTTTGCCTCGCCTTCGCTTCGGCGAATGTTATTTCTGCGCCCTACGGGCAGTTACTAGTTACAAGTTAGTTGACTGTTGACTGACATATCTGTTACTTTTGTTACCTTTTGCGCCTTAGCGTCTCTGCGAGAGAATACTGTTGACTGCTAACTAATATATCTGTTACCTTTGTTACCTTTTAACAGTTAGGAGTTATAAGATACTCTATTTTATTTCACGCAAAGACGCAAAGGCGCGAAGTTTTTATAAGCTATGGATTGTTAACTGATGACTGCTGACTGTTAACTGTAAAAGCTGTTAACTGTTAACTGAAAAGTGTGTGTAAATTAAATATATTGATGTAAATTTGCATCCGAACATATGGAAGAAACATTCGACATACACCGAGGAAATATAAACGACAGCGAAAAGGAGTTTGAAAATGCCCTGCGCCCACTTACCTTTAATAGTTTCAGTGGACAAAGCAAGGTAGTGGAGAATTTGCAGGTTTTTGTCACAGCAGCCAAAATGCGGGGAGAATCACTGGATCATACCCTCTTGCATGGTCCGCCGGGATTAGGTAAAACCACATTGTCGAATATCATAGCAAATGAACTGGGAGTGGGGTTTAAGATAACTTCGGGTCCTGTATTGGATAAACCCGGAGATTTAGCCGGACTTCTGACTTCTCTTGAGCCAAACGATGTGCTTTTTATAGACGAGATACACCGTTTATCACCTGTTGTGGAAGAATATCTCTATAGCGCGATGGAAGATTACCGTATCGATATTATGATAGATAAAGGTCCTAGCGCGCGCTCTATACAGATAGATCTGAATCCGTTTACTCTTATTGGCGCCACTACCCGGAGCGGTTTGCTTACAAGTCCGTTGCGCGCCCGTTTCGGTATCAATATGCATCTGGAGTATTACGATATAGAGACTCTGACGAATATTATTCTGCGTTCGGCTAATATACTCGATGTTCCTACCTCTAAAGAAGCTGCCGTAGAGATAGCTTCCCGTAGCAGGGGTACTCCCCGTATCGCGAACGCATTGCTGCGCCGGGTACGCGATTTTGCGCAGGTAAAAGGTTCCGGCAAGATAGATAAGGCCATTGCGGCCTATTCGCTGGAAGCTCTTAATATAGACAAATATGGATTGGATGAGATAGATAACAAGATCCTCCTGATCCTTATCGATAAATTTAAGGGAGGGCCTGTCGGTATCTCTACTATTGCAACGGCTTTAGGTGAAGACGGAGGTACAATAGAAGAGGTCTATGAACCGTTCCTTATCAAGGAAGGTTTTATGAAACGTACACCCCGCGGGCGTGAAGTCACCGAACTTGCCTATAAGCATTTGGGACGGAAAAGGGAAAGTGAGCAGGGTTTCTTGTTTTAATTATGAATTAAGAGTTATAAGTTATAAGTTATAAGTGGTTCTTACTGATAACTGATAACTGTTGGCTGATAACTGATTTTGAATTTAGAACTATTTATAGCGAAACGTATCCATTTTAATGGAGAGAAAGGGGAGAAGCGGGCTTCTTCTCCTGCCATTAAAATCGCTGTTGCCGGAGTGGCAATAGGTTTGGCGGCTATGATACTGGCTCTGTCTATCGTTGTGGGCTTCAAAAAGGAGGTGCGCAACAAAGTTGTAGGTTTTGGTTCCCATATACAAATCACCAACCTGGCAAACAACAGTACTTACGAAACGCAGCCCGTATGCGTTACTCCTGAACTGATAAGCCAGCTCGAAAAGACAGAAGGGATTAAACATGTGGAGGTCTTTGCCACAAAGCCCGGTATAATAAAGACTGATAGTGCCTTTCAGGGTGTGGTTTTGAAAGGAGTCGGTACAGATTATGATTGGGATTTCTTTAAACAAAATATGATTGCCGGTACGGTAATCAATCCGGATGATACAACTCACGCCAATCAGGCAATTTTGTCCGGGAATATAGCGGGTAAATTAAATCTGAAGACCGGAGACAGCTTCCTTTGCTACTTCGTAGGGGAGAATATCCGTTTCCGTAAGTTTTACATAACAGGTATATATAGCACAAACTTTGAAGACTATGATAAACTGTTCGTAGTAACGGATATCAATCTCATCAAAAAGCTGAACGACTGGGACGATGATGAGGTCAGTGGGATCGAGCTGCTTGTAAATGATTACGACAGGCTGGATGAAATACAACAGCGTGTATTTGTGGATATGATGACCTATCGTGACCATAAGGAGAATACTTTCCTTGCCCGTTCTATCAAGGAGTTGAATCCTATGATATTCAACTGGCTCGAACTTCTGGATATGAATGTTGTGGTTATCATTATACTTATGTTTGCCATATCGGTTTTCACCATGATATCAGGATTACTTATCATAATCCTTGAGCGGACTAATATGATAGGTATGCTGAAAACCCTCGGCGCGCGTAATCTAAGCATTCGCAAGACCTTTCTGTATGTATCCTCATTCCTCATTCTGAAAGGTATGTTCTGGGGTAATGTTATTGCTATTGCGATATTGGTGATTCAGAAGAATTTCGGTCTGGTAAAGCTGGACCCTGAGACGTACTATGTGTCGGAAATGCCGGTGGATATCAATGTCTTATACATCTTATTGATTAATGCCGGTACATTGATCCTTTCCATCGTAGCCATGATAGGACCATCCTATCTGATAGCCAAGATCTATCCGGCTAAATCATTAAGATTCGAATAAAGCCTTCAAAGAATACTAGAGAATAGCCATATAAAAATGCCCCGCTCTTTCAGGGAACGGGGTACTTTGCTATATCTCATATGAGTTGCTTATCCGCATTTGGATGCACCACAGTTTGTACATTTCATACAGCCTTCCTGATATACTAAGGTTTCCAGTCCGCACACAGGGCATTTCTGACCTTTAGCTTCGGTTTCGCTAGGCAGGTATTTCTTGAGGGCGCGTTCTACACCGTTTTTCCAGGTATTGATCGTTTCGCTGTTCAGTTCCAGGCCTTGTACCAGTTTCACAACCTGATCGATAGGCATGCCATAGCGAAGTACACCGGAAATAAGTTTGGCATAGTTCCAGAATTCAGGGTTGAATTTGCCGTTCAATCCTTCGATTGTGGTTTTGTATCCCCTCTTATTCTTGAACTGGAAGTCATAAGAGCGGCTTCCTTCATCATTTAAAGTCTTGATAATGGTTCCGTGGTTAATATTCTTAGGCAGCATCAGACCTTCATCATCATCCGACAATCCGGTGAATATCTCGTATGGGCGTCCGTTGTGTAACCCGATGAACGCAATCCATTTTTCCTTATTGTTCTGGAATTTGATAACATCAGCGGCTAGTTCACGAGGGCGCTCCTGAAGGATTTCCGGACGTTCGTAGCAGTCATCACAATTCTCTTCTGCTTGTTTTTTATCGTCAGCAGCAACCAATACTCCGGCGCGCGAGCCGTCACGGTAAACGGTACAGCCCTTACATCCGCTTCTCCAGGCTTCGATATACAAATCGTTTACAAGGTCTTCCGATACATCGGATGGCAAATTGATTGTTACGCTGATAGAATGATCTACCCATCTTTGGATACGGCCTTGCATTTTCACCTTTTGCAGCCAGTCAACATCGTTTGAGGTTGCTTTATAATATGGAGATTCGGCCACCATAGTCTCTACCTCCTCATTCGTATATTTTTTCGTGGTAGGATAGCCTTTGCTTTCCATCCATGTTACGAATTTGTGATGGAACACAATGTATTCTTCCCATGAGTCTCCATTTTCATCAACGAAGTCAACTCGTACTTCCTTATCATTAGGATTTACTTTGCGGCGGCGTTTATATACCGGCATAAATACCGGCTCAATACCCGATGTGGACTGTGTCATCAAGCTGGTTGTCCCGGTTGGGGCAACTGTAAGACAGGCTATATTACGGCGTCCGTATTTCTCCATGTCTTTGATTAGCTGAGGATCGGCTTCTGCCAAACGGTTGATAAACGGATTTTCCTTTTCACGCTTAAAATCAAAAATTTCAAAGGCCCCACGTTCTTTAGCCAGTTCTACGGATGAACGATAAGCCGCAATAGCCAGAGCCCGGTGTACATCTTCGGCAAAAGCAGTCGCTTCTTCCGTACCATAGCGAAGTCCCATAGCGGCTATCATATCGCCTTCGGCGGTGATACCTACTCCGGTACGACGTCCCTGAAGGGTTTTTGTACGGATCTTTTCCCAAAGGTGTCTTTCAGGCCATCTTACCTCGTCTGTTTCCGGATCGTCATCTATTTTTTGTAATATTTTGTCAATCTTTTCTGTTTCCAGATCAATGATATCATCCATAATACGTTGAGCCAGCCCAACGTGTTTAGAGAATAGTTCGAAGTCGAAATGGGCATCGTCTTTGAACGGATTTACTACATATGAATATAGATTGATCGCTAGCAGGCGGCAACTGTCGTACGGACAAAGAGGTATCTCTCCGCAAGGGTTAGTTGAAATAGTCTTAAATCCGAGATCTGCATAACAATCAGGGACAGACTCCTTAATAATAGTATCCCAGAAAAGAACTCCCGGTTCGGCGGATTTCCATGCATTATGGACTATTTTTCTCCAAAGTTCCGTAGCCTGAATATCTTTTACAGTGGTAGGATTTGATGAATCGATAGGGTATTGCTGCGTATATTTCGATCCGTTTACAACGGCCTGCATAAAAGCATCGTCTATTCTTACAGAAACATTTGCACCTGTAACTTTGCCCTCTGTCATTTTTGCATCGATGAACGATTCCGAATCGGGGTGCTTGATTGATACGCTCAACATAAGGGCACCACGGCGTCCATCCTGAGCAACTTCGCGAGTGGAGTTTGAATACCTTTCCATAAATGGCACCAGTCCGGTAGAAGTCAAAGCCGAGTTCTTTACAGGTGAGCCTTTCGGACGGATATGCGACAAGTCGTGGCCTACACCTCCACGGCGTTTCATCAGTTGCACCTGTTCTTCATCGATACGGATGATAGCTCCGTAAGAGTCAGAAGGGCCGTTCAGGCCTATCACAAAGCAGTTTGATAAGGACGCTATCTGAAAATCATTTCCGATACCGGTCATAGGGCTTCCCTGGGGTACGATGTATTTGAAATGATCGAAGAGATCATACAATTCTTTATTCGTTAAGCCCTTTTCGTATTTTGCCTCGATGCGTCCAATCTCATTTGCCAAGCGCCAGTGCATGTCCTCGGGCGATTGCTCATAGATATTGCCCATTGCATCTTTCAATGCATATTTATTTACCCATACTTTTGCAGCGAGTTCATCACCATCAAAATAACTTAATGCGGCGTTATATGCCTCATCAAAAGTATAAACCTTTTGTGCCATTTGTCTTATATTTTTAGATTTTTTTCAGTCCTTGTTTTTGACGAAAGTCTGCGATATTTTTCACAGTACAATATTACTCAATTCAGAAAGATGAAACAAATTTTGCAACAATATTTTTTTAAAAAAAATAAAAGTTTCCCATAATTTATTTTAATAATCTGATTATTATGTATATAATATTTTGTTTTTTGAAAAAAGTTTTCCGTTTTAAAATTCGAACTGTAAAATGTATAACACTGTCTAAAATACAAAGTTCACAATATATAGATAAAAAAAATCGAAAAAGTTGCATTTAACTTTTCCGATTTTTTGCATATATCAGTTATTTTTTATAACCCGTATTATTCTTCGACTCCAATTAGTTCAGGATCAATCATAATGCGTCCGCAATATTCGCATACGATAATTTTCTTGCCTATCTTAATATCCATTTGTTTCTGAGGTGGTATTTTATTGAAGCATCCTCCGCAGGCACCACGTTCGATACATACTACAGCCAGACCGTTGCGCGCGCTTTTGCGAATACGCTTGAATGCCTGCAATAGACGAGGCTCAACCTCAGTTTCTATTTCCTTAACCTCTTCGCGAAGCTGTTCTTCCTGTTGTTTGGTTTCGGATACTATATTGTCCAGTTCTTCTTTCTTTTGTCCCAGATCGGCAGAACGCTCCTGCAAGAAAGTTTTGCTCTTCTCTACCTGTTCTGTCAGATTTTTGGAGTCTTGTGTAAATTCACGGATTCGTTTCTCTGATAATTCGATTTCCAGTGTTTCGAATTCGATCTCTTTGCTCAGATGGTCAAATTCACGGTTGTTACGCACATTGTCCAATTGTTCTTTGTATTTTTCAATTTTCAGTGTGCTGTCTTTCGCTTTTTGTTTTTGGAAAGAAATTGCAGTCTCGGCTTCTTTCAGTTCAGTCTCGTATTTTTTGATACGGGTCTCCAAACCGATAATTTCATCTTCCAGGTCTGCTACTTCCAACGGAAGTTCTCCGCGGAGAATCTTTATATTATCTATTTCAGATAATTTCTGTTGCAGGGCATAAAGCGTCTTTAGCTTTTCCTCTACTGTAATCTCTTTTTCTTGCTTTTTGGCCATGAGTTTATATCAATATTTAAGTTATAAGACTAGACTATTGTAATAAAAAAATGCAGTAATCAAACAGCATCCGGCTATTCTCTTACTACATCATCCGTAAATAGCGGGAGTATGTCACCGCTTATCTACAAATAGTTCACAGGATTTACATCAAATCCTGACATATATACCGCAAAGGTAGGATATTTTTTTGAGATAATATCGAAAAATATATTCTTTGTGAAAATTTCGGATTCGTAGTGTCCTACTGTCGCCAGCAGAATCTTATCTTCCACATCATAATAATCGTTATACTTAACCTCACCTGTAATAAATACATCGGCACTATATGATATCGCTTTCGGTATCAGGAACGATCCGCTTCCGCTGCAAATGGCTATATCTCTTACAGGCTTCCCCCTTAAGGCGGAATGCTGTATTGTTTTCAGGTGGAATGTATCTTTCAGCAGATAAAGGAAGTCTTCCTCTTCTGTCTCTTCGGGCAATGTGCCTACTATTCCGCTTCCGGCCTGCGACCATGTATTCTCCAGTAAATAGAAATCATATGCAGGCTCTTCATAGGGGTGCACAGCTATCAGTGCGCGTTTTACCTCCGATTGCTTATATATGGGTAGGATTATTTCAATTCTTACTTCCGGTTCGGTATGCAGTTCTCCTATCTCTCCCGTGAAAGGATTTGTATTTTCTCCGGCCTTGAAAGTCCCTTCTCCGGATACATTATAACTGCATGAATCGTAATTTCCTATATTTCCGGCTCCCGCATTGAATAAAGTATTGCGTACCAGCTCGGCATGCGAATGAGGTACGAAAGTCACCAGTTTGAGCAACTTGCCCTTCTGAGGATCGAGAATCCGTACGTGTTGCAGGTTAAGCATTTCTGCCAGATAATGATTGATTCCCTGTGCCGCGTTGTCCAGATTCGTATGTGCAGCATAAACTACAATATCGTGCTTGCAGGCTTTTATCATGCAGCGCTCTACATAGTTTTTTCCCGTCAGTGATTTGAAACTGCGGAAGGCGAGGGGATGGTGTGAAATAATAAGATTACAGCCTAACGCGATGGCTTCGTCCATTACAGCTTCGGTCACGTCAATGCAGACCACAGCACCTTTGGCTTCCTGATTTATATCTCCGATCTGGATACCGCTGTTATCAAAGCTTTCCTGCAATGGTATCGGGGCGAGTTGTTCTATGGTATGTAAGATTTCCTTTATTTTCATGATCTCCCGTATTTAGATCCTCAAAGTTATAATTTTACAGGATATTAAGGTCACAGACCTTCTTATTTCTTTAATTAGCATAACAGCCAAAACTGATTATGGTTCGAAATGACCATTAAATACTATCTGTGTCTTATCCTCTAAAAGCAGTCGATAAGAGACTGCTTTTAGATTTTTTATCAATCAAACATCTTTCTGAAATGATTGAATATCTTCTCTTTTACTGATTTGCTAGGCTGAAAATTTGGAGAGTTTTCGAGTCCGCTTAATGTCGATTTCTCACTATCACTAAGATTTTCAGGGATATATACGCTTATATTTATAAGCAGATCTCCTGTGCCATACCTGTTGATGCTCGGTAATCCTTTATTTTTCAGGCGAAGCACTTTACCCGGCTGTGTTCCCGGCTCTATCGTCACTTTTACCTTTCCGTCTATTGTCGGTACCACTACATTACCTCCTAATGCGGCGGTAGACACGGATAGCAATAGGTTGTAAACAACATCGTTATCATCTCTGAACAGTTCCGGATGTTGTTCTTCTTCTACAAGGATCAGCAGGTCGCCGTTTACACCGCCATGACGGGCCGCGTTTCCTTTGCCGCTCATCGAAAGTTGCATTCCTTCGGCAACTCCGGCAGGTATATTGATGGAGATTACTTCTTCTTCGCGAACGATGCCTTCTCCGGCGCAATGGCTGCACTTTTTGGTAATGCTTTTGCCTTCTCCGTTACAGGTCGGGCAGGTTGTTTGCGTTTGCATCTGCCCCAGAATGGTGTTCATTACGCGGGTTACCACTCCCGAACCTTTACAGGTAGAACAGGTTTCGTATGCTGTACCGCCATCCGCACCTGTACCTCTGCAATGTGAGCAGGAAACGAATTTGTTTACCTTAATTTTTTTCTCAACCCCCTGGGCTATATCTTTTAATGTCAGCTTTACCTTTACGCGTAAGTCCGAACCGCGGTTTTGCCTTGGTCCGCGTTGTCCGCCGAAACCACCAAATCCCCCGCCAAAATGACCGCCGAAGATATCACCGAACTGTGAGAATATGTCGTCCATGGAGAATCCGCCCGAATGTCCGCCGAATCCGCCCGGAGCTTCGTGCCCGTATCTGTCATATTTAGCGCGTTTTTGCTCATCGCTCAGTATTTCATACGCTTCTGCCGCTTCCTTAAACTTTTCTTCAGCTTCGCTGTTTCCCGGATTTTTATCGGGATGAAACTGAATCGCTTTTTTACGGTAAGCTTTTTTTATCTCTTCGAAAGTTGCGGTCTTGGTAACTTCCAGTACTTCGTAATAGTCTCTTTTTGTTGTAGTTGCCATTGGAATCTCTTCTTTTTTATTTTGCAACGATTACTTTGGGGTAACGGATAACTTTATCATCCAACATATATCCTCTCTGGACACTGTCTACGATCTTGTCCTTATCTTCTTCCGACTGTGCGGGAACGGTGGTGATCGCTTCATGTTTGTCGGTATCGAAAGTATGTCCGATTGCTTCTATTTCCTTCACGCCATGTTTTGTAAGGAAGTTGATGAATTTGCTGTAAATCAGATCTACTCCTTCTTTCACTGCTTCCACATCTTCTGTTTTGGATATGTTTTCCAAAGCGCGTTCGAAATCGTCCACAACGGATATTATGTCGATTAGTACACGTTCGCTACCTGATTTCAGTAATTCTGCTTTTTCTTTCAGGGTGCGTTTGCGGTAATTATCGAATTCTGCATTCAGGCGCAAATATGAATCGTTCAATTCATTATATTTGGCCTCCCAGTCAGTCAGATTGTCACCTGTTTCTGCTTCTGCCGTTTCTTCAGGCTGATTATTTGTCATATTATCAGCCTCTGCAGGCTGTCCGTTATCAAACTCCTTTTCGGTAAATTCCTCTTTCATATCTTAGTATCTATTTTATTCAGAATCAATTACAAAAGAATATCATGCAAATCGACAATAGGCGATTTGTATTTCTTCAAATGTGCATTTTATTTATAACAAAAGGCTTGCCAAAGTTACAGGAATTAATCGAAATCCTTATAGATTAACTTTCTTAGTCCATAGAAGAAATTCAATTTTGTTAAAAAGTAACAAAGGTAACAGATATATCAGTAATCAGTCAACAGTTAGCAGTTAACAACTCGTATCTCGTGTCTTGTCGACTTGTAACTATTCCCAAAAAGGTAACAAAAGTAACAGATATATCAGTAAACAGTGAACAGTAAACAGTGAACAACTTGTATTTTGTATCTCGTATCTTGTCTACTCGTAACTCGTAACTGCCCGCAGGGCGGAGTAACTTGTAACTATTAAAAAAGGTAACAAAGGTAAATCGCTTTCGTAATAGGCTGACAGTAAACATATAAACCTACTTTTTAAAAATAGCGAGTAACAAACCAGCAACAAAAATGCAAAAAACAATATCAGTCAGGTAGGTTACTGTATGTAAAGGTACTTTTCTTTTCCGATATTATCAACTACTATTCTTTTCCTTTCCGTGACATCATTATACAGACAATAGCCGGAAGATAAAAAAAGAAAACTGTCATATATTACATGTTTTATTTAAACGGGCTATATTTTGCAGATTTTTAAATTAAAATTTTACATTTGCAATATGCAACAGCCCATTTTGGGGATAAAAACACTAGACGTGTTGGGAATAATTATTATATTTGCCGTGTCGGTTGGTTACATCCGGCAGACATATTGGTAAAAAACAAACATGGAAAGTGTTTGGCTTATCTCTCTATAACGAAATCTGGTAAATTTTGATAGAACGAGAATAAGTTAAATTGTTCCCGTGCCCTTATAGGCGTGTGGACTGTTGCTTATTTTAGTTCTAAGGCTTACCAGAGCCCCGTTATATAAGATATGGCAATGGTTCCACGCTTTCTTTATTTAATTAAATTTCTTTCCGGAACCGAAGGAATTATATTTGCTGTATGAAGCAATTGTTCCCTGCCGGGATTGTGGAAAATACCGTGCAAACACACTGGACGAAACGCCATTCCAAATCGAAGATTATTTATCTTATAATTATCATTGGTCTAATAACCACATTAGTCAGCCTACCCTTTATTTATATCGACGTATCCGTACAAAGTAAAGGGACAGTCCGGTCTGTAAACGAAAATAATAGTATACAGTCGGCAGTTTATGCTGAGGTTGCCCAAATAGCCATTTATGAAAATAAAAGAGTTGAGCAAGGTGACACCCTTATATGGCTCCGTACAGACGAACTGGACGAGCAGATTAACCGGCTGATCGAAAAACAAATAGAAAACGGCTTGTTTATCCGTGATATTGACAGGCTGGTTAATGGCTCCTATTCTGCTGCGACCCCCAAATACCAAACTGAACTGGCACAGTATAGAGCGAAATTAGCGGAACAGGATATAACGCTTTCACAAGCGCAAAACGAATATGCTGTCTCTAAAGAGTTATACGAAAAGGGTGTCGAGGCTAAATACGATTACCAACAGACAGAAAGCCGTTACAAAACAGCAGGCTCGCAAAAAGCATTGGTAAAACAACAGCAAATAAGCAACTGGCAGGCGGAAAGGACACGCCTCGAATATGAGAACAAAGACCTGAATTCCGAATTGCTGCAACTGCAAAAACGGAAAACCCAATATATCATAACCGCACCTGTCATTGGCAATATTGTGCAGTATAACGGCATACAGGCGGGTAATTTTACACAGACAGGGCAATCCATTGCCCAGATTACCGCATCCGATACCCTGTTGATAGAATGCTATATTTCTCCTATCGACATCGGCTATATAGAGAAAGGGCAAAAGGTACAGGTTCAAGCCGACGCCTACAATTACCAGCAATGGGGATTACTATCTGGAGAAGTTACCGAAGTATTACCCGATATCGTGGAAATGAATAACCAGCCTTATTTTCGTGTCAGGTGTACGATGAACCGCAACTACCTTGAACTGGCAAACGGCTACAAAGGCTATATGAAAAAAGGAATGAGTGTTACAGGCAGGTTTTATCAGACCCGCCGGAGCCTGTGGCAATTACTCTTTGACGAAATAGACAACTGGATGAATCCTAAAATAAAAACAGATGAACAAAATTAAGATTGGCAAAAATATAAAAATCAAGCAGCGTGATATAACGGATTGCGGGGCGGCCTGCTTAGCGTCCGTATCGGAACATTACAATTTAAAGCTGCCTGTTTCAAGGATACGTCAGGTAGCGGGCACAGACCAAAGGGGTACGAATGTGCTGGGTATGGTCGAGGCTGCAAAACAACTCGGATTCGAGGCAAAAGGTGTTAAAGGGAAAACGGATAATTTATCTAAAATACCGCTTCCTGCAATAGCCCATGTTATTGTAAAAGATGTATTACAGCATTATATTGTTATTTATCAGGTAACGGAGAAACAGATAAAGTATATAGACCCGGCAGACGGGGAAATGCACAAGGCATGCATTGAAGATTTTGCAAAGATATGGACGGGCGTACTTATCCTGCTCATACCCGGCGATACTTTTGAGGTAAGGAACGAAAAGGTTTCCAATATTGCCCGCTTCTTCTTCCTGCTGAAACCGCACAAAGGGATACTTTTGCAATGCCTGACAGGGGCTATACTTTACACTATACTGGGATTATCCACCTCTTTTTATATCGGGAAGATTACAGACTATGTACTTGTGGGAGGAAATACCAACCTGTTAAACCTGATGAGTACAGGGATGCTGATTATACTGGCGTTAAGGTTTTTTTTAGCTGTATTCCAAAGCCTGTTTATATTGAACACTGGACAGCAGATAGACGCAAGGCTGATATTAGGCTATTACAAACACTTACTAAAGTTGCCCCAACGTTTCTTCGATACAATGCGTGTCGGGGAAATTATATCCCGTGTCAATGACGCTGTTAAAATCAGGGCGTTCATTAACGATGTGGCTATCTCCTTAGTCGTTAATGCCTTTATCGTGCTGTTCTCCTTTATGCTGATGTTTATATACAGTTGGAAGCTGGCTTTGGTGATGCTTATCACAATACCCCTGTATGCCGTTATCTATATCGCTGTAAATAAACTAAACAAAAAGCAGGAGCGTAAAGTAATGGAAGATGCAGCCGAATTGGAGAGCCAGCTTGTGGAATCTTTAAACTCGGTAAAGACTATTAAGCAGTTCGGTATAGAGGAGTTTGCGAATATAAAAACGGAAACACGGTTTATCAAGCTGCTCAATACAATCTACCGTTCAGGCGTTAACTCTATATTCTCTAATGAAAGCTCCGGCTTTATCAATTTCCTATTCACTGTGATACTGCTGTGGTTCGGTTCCTATCTGGTGTTGGATAATGAACTGACTGCCGGAACACTGTTTTCGTTCTATGCGATAATCGGTTATTTTACCTCTCCTGTGGCATCACTTATCGGTGTGAACAAGACAATACAGAATGCCCTGATAGCGGCAGACCGCCTTTTTGAGATTATGGATTTGGAGAGTGAAAGCGATAATGAAAAAGAAAAGATAGAGTTTACGCCTAAAATGAATAGAGATATATTATTCAACAACGTAAGTTTCAGCTACGGCACACGCGCTGAGGTGTTTAAAGACTTTACACTGGAAATACCCAAAGGAAAGATAACGGCGATAATAGGTGAAAGCGGTTCGGGAAAAACAACGCTTGCCGTACTGTTGCAAAAACTCTATACCCTGAACAGTGGGAAAATATATATCGGAGAACATAATATCGACTATTTCAGTATCGACAGTTTGCGGGAGCATGTAGCCACCGTGCCACAGCAACTGGACTTGTTTTCGGGAACGATTATAGAGAATATTGCTCTGGGAGAGTTCAATCCTGATATGGAACGTATAATAAACATCTGTAAGAATTTGGGCATTATCCAATTCATAGAAAACCTTTCTAAAGGCTTTGCAACCCGTATCGGCGAGCATGGTGTCGGCTTGTCAGGCGGGGAACGGCAACGGATTGCCATTGCACGGGCATTGTATCGAAATCCTGAAATACTGGTACTGGATGAAGCGACTTCATCGCTTGATTCGGTTTCGGAACATTATGTACAGCAGGCGATACTGGATTATAACAGGCAAGGAAAAACGGTTATTATTATCGCCCACCGTTTGAGTACGGTGATGTCAGCAGATAAGATTGTGATACTCGAAAAAGGGAAGCTGATAGAAGAAGGGACACATATACAACTCTACAAGGAGGGCACAAGATATTATGAAATGTGGCAGAAACAGATACCAATTATGTAAACATAAATTATTAATGATATGAGTATTTTCAGTACAATAGAACGGATAAACCAGTTACATTCTTTGATAAAGACAGGTAAAACAGGAAATCCAAAAACATTGGCAACGCATTTGTCCATAAGTAGAGCGACATTATATAATTTACTCAATGAATTAAAAACTTTTGGTGCTCCAATTATATATTCTCGTGCCCAAAAGTCATTTCTATATACTAGAGAGTTTAATTTGGAACTAAAGTGTACAATTGAATTAATAGAAACGGATGAATTAACAAGAATTAACGGAGGTGGGTATTCTTTTTTTCTTCCGTTTAATTTTTTAGACGGAAGAAACATACTTTTGTAAAGAAATTAAGTTAAACCGGTTTGCTTTTTTGTGATTATTTATTAATTTAAAAAGCATTTTATTATGAAAAATTTAGATTTAGCTACACTTGGTGTAGAAGAAATGAATGATGCTCAAATGCAGGAAGTTGATGCAGGAAGTTGGCTCAGCGACTTTGCTTGTGCGGATATCACATTTAAGTTGGAACTTATCGGAGCATTCATGAATGGATATAACCAAAACAAGAGATAAATTTAGAACTTAAAAAAGCGTCAGAATATTATGAAAAATTTAGATTCATTTGAATTTATGGAGTTAACCAAAGAGGAATTGGTTAACATAGAAGGAGGTTCTCTGTCTGCTCATGCAAAAACTATTGCTCACTATGTAGGTGCACATGTAGCAGATACAATTGATTTTTGGGATGGTTTTTTTAGCTAAAAATAGGATTAAATTTTTAATATTTCTATTATGAATAAATTAAAACTCGATGATGCTTTAATTGCATTACAGGATGATGAGTTAAGGAGCATTAATGGTGGTTCTCAACAATCATATGAAATGGGGAAAGAGTTCCGTAAAGCTGTGGATAATTTTATACTCTTAACTTCTATATTATCGCCTTTCTGGTAAGCTCACTGAAAACAGAAACAGGAGAGATTAATAATCTTCCTGTTTCTATTTTTTTATCAATAATGAATAACTGTATATGTCAATCTGGTCAATAATTCAGGATATAATATTGTTTTTTAAGTCTTCCTCAGAAGAAAAACTACAAAAGCAAAATTTTTCAAGCACTAATAATAAATTCATCCAGACCTTATTATTATCGCTGAAATGTTACGTAATATTATTTATAGTATTATTAATGCTTAGCTTTTTTTTAGCTCCATTCAAAGTATTCGAACTAGTACCTCCCAGACCTGTATTAGATGAATATCCATTACTCTTAATAATGCTTGTTGCTCCTTTCTATGAAGAAATAATGTTTCGCCTGCCTCTCATATTCGATAAGAAATATATCATTATTTCCATATCAATTGCTATCTTATTTCTAAATAAACATGATTTAATATTTGCAATAATATTATTAGTTGTATTCATTAGTATCTCAACCTTCCTCCTTTACAACAAAAAGATAAAATTGAGTAATACTCTCGAACAATTCTGGACAAATCACTTTAATATAGTATTTTATACGCTATGTATAAGTTTCGGATTACTGCACATCTTCAATTTTAAAGAAATGACAACAGCGCAAGCCATATTGTCGCCTTTGGCGGCATTCCCTCAAATTGTAATGGGATTATTTATGGGATATGTCAGGATACGTTTTAACAACGGTTTGATTATTGCCATTCTGCTACATATATATCAAAATTCAATAACAACTCTTTGGCTTAGTATATAGCCCGGTTATCTTTTGGACACTACTCAAGAAAAGACTACGGAATAAAGGAATATATTTATCCCACTACCATTTGAGAAAATAAAACATATAAAACTACAATTCCAAATTTCAATTTTTAGAACACAAGAGGCTTGATACATGAATTTGTGGAAAACTCTTATAACTAACTCAATATTTCGGACTCTCTAAAGCTATTGGGAACGCTAGCTAGCAAATAACATATATATTCATACCCCTTCACCTGATGCTGTCGCCTGCATCAAATATCTATTTAAATACAAAAAGAAAATCATGATAAACAAATAGGTATAAACCCTATTTTACCTTTTGATATATACCTATTTAATTATTTGATATATAGAAATAGAATACTTCAAAGTAACAGTATATTTTACATAAAATGGAAAAAGTAACAAGATATTTCAATTACGAGTAACAACTTGGTGACAAAAGTAACAAAAAAGTCAATAATTCGATTTGGAAATACAGCGTTTTATAAGCATAATATATATGTTATAACTATTTATATATAAGATTATTAAATTGTATTATTGTAATTTTAATTTTTTGGAGTTTTTTATTTTACCTTTTAAGGTAACAAAGGTAACACTTTTTTACTTATTACTTTTTACCCTCATTGTAAGTCCGCCTTGGGGAAACAACGTTCGGCGGAGCCAATTTAGGGGGCCATTTCAATATTTCAAAGAACTATACGCTATCTATCAAAGTCAGATGGCTTTTGTTATATATAGATAAAGTAATAAATAAAAAATGCCATTGGCCGGGATTTTTCAATTTGACCAAAGGCATTCTCAATTATCTGGTTGAGAGGGAGTACTATTTTAATCCTTCAACTCTATAACTTCCAGATCGGAAATATTACCTTCATTCAATACAAAGCGTATCAGTGTCCTTACTTTATGAAATCCGTATTTTCCGGCCGCCCCGGGGTTTATATGCAGGCAGTTCAGTTTTTTGTCGAACATCACCTTCAATATATGCGAATGTCCGCAAATAAACAGCTTTGGCGGATTGGCGAACAGAACGGAACGGGCTCGCGGGTCGTATTTGCCCGGATAACCGCCTATGTGTGTCATCAGTACGTCCACTCCTTCGAGTGTAAAACGCAGGAATTCGGGATATGCCGCCCGTATCTTGCTGTCGTCGATATTTCCATACACTGCCCTGAATGGTTTAAAGGCTTCGAAGCGCAGGGCCAGACTTATAGAACCGATATCGCCGGCATGCCATATCTCATCGCATTCGGCAAAATACTTTTCATACTTGTCGTCCCACCAGCTATGGGTATCGGATAAAAGACCTATTTTTTTCATTGCAGATTGATACATATAATGAAACAAACGGACAGAACGAATGTGCCCATAGATGTATATTTCAGGTAGGGGTCGAGCAGGCGGTTTTCCTCTATACGAAATATATCTATCAGTAGTTTGATAAAAATAAGGAAACACAACAGGTACAGATACTGGTACCAGTGGGTCGTATGCAGAATTGAATATATAGTAAAACAGGCTAGCGCGCCGAATGTAAGGAAAGCATGATAGTACTTCGCATTTCTGAAACCTATACGTACCGGAATCGTTATTTTACCCGAATTCTTGTCATTCTCCATATCCCGCATATTGTTCAGGTTGAGTACAGCTATAGTCAATAGCCCCAGTCCGGTTGCAGGAAGCCACGGCATGAGATCGACTATGTGTGTATGCAGAAAATAAGTACCCGCTACCGATACCAATCCAAAAAAAGTAAAAGAGAATATATCGCCCAGCCCTTTATACCCATACGGATTTTTACCTGCTGTATATTTTATCGCTGCTACAATGCTGGCGGCACCCAGAATCAAGAATAGAGTGATATATCTCCAGTCCATAAATTGGAGTGCTATATATATAAGGAGTATGCCGACAATTGCAGCTACGCCGATTGCTGTAATAATGGCGTTTTTCATCTGTCCGGGAGTGATAGCTCCGCTTTGCACTGTGCGCTGAGGGCCTACACGTTCGCCGGTGATATCGGTACCATGCTGGTAATCCCCTAAATCGTTTGCCATGTTGGATAATAACTGAAGGATGGTTGCTATCAGCATAGTAAGTATGCAGACGGAAATACTGAAATTTCCGGTGCTGTATGCTATTCCGCTGCCGCACAAGGCGGTTGCAACAGCCAGAAACAGGGTGCGGGGGCGAAGTGCCGATATCCACGATTTGAATGAAGCCATTATTTGTTGCTGAATTTTTGAAGTGCAAATTTACAAGAAATAAAGTACAGGTGATCCCAAATCCGGAATTTTTAATTCCCCTATACCTCCCGATCCTTACTTGAATAGTTTCTTTGACTTTTCCAAATCGAACATGATACGGATTCCGAAGTCCTGATACTCGGCTTTTCTGAAAGAAGCGAATGTCCCGAAATTTAAAAGGCGCGTTATATTGATGGAATAGCCTATTTCCGAATATAGCTTCATATCCGGGGTATATAAATTTTTCAGGTGAAGGCTTTCTGTGAACATTTTGCCTTGCAGAAAAGGCAGGCGTTTCAGGAGCAAATAGTTGCTGTCGTAGTTGAATTCGCCTTTTAGCCAGTGCTTGTTGGTCGACGCTGTATAGTTATCGAGTAACATAAACGAAGTGAACGGCGATCTCAGGCTGATGGTTATGTCCGATGTATTGAACTGCTGGAAGTCGGCAAAATGCATTTTATCCTTATTGCCCAAGAATGCTCCTCCTTCGATGTGATAACCGAAACGGGAGAATTCGCTTAACCTGAGTTGCTGATATATTCCCAGCCTTAGTTTCCTGTATTTCGAATTATTTGTCTGCCACGAAGCGAAAGCTTCGCTATACCTGATGAAGAATACGGGAGAGGCGATTCTTTGATATTTTTTCACGCCGTCGCTCAGTGTGTAATATACATATGGTATATAATCTACTCCTATATTATAGGCCGTTCTGTCGAAGCGGTCACCCGAAAACATATTGGGAGTTATCCTGCTTTTCTTACCCCATGTATAATCCGTATGATTTGACAAGCCCGAGCGTTTTGCAGTTTCAATCCCTGTGATAAGCGTCAGTCCGTGAGTCAGCTCGATATTATTGGACACAGATATGTAATCGTTCTGATAAAAATGGTTGTAGTTTCTCCCTCTGATAAGAGAGTTGGTCGCATTATTGAACCTGTGTATGCCCGTAGGATTGAAGTCTTGACTGGCAGAACCGCCCGAAATTATAAGTTCGCCCATCTTCATACGGGAGTAGAGCAGACTGATATCACCTCCTCCGGCTATTCTTTTTCGGGAAGTTGTGTAATATATATAAGGCGATATACTTAGTCTGTTATTTTTTCCGATTTTGGTGGTCAGATCGAATTTTTGCCCCAGCCATAATCCGTCAACAAAATTGTATTCCGGCACCCCGAGCAATAAACCATCAAATTTGAATGTAAAACGGGTAGAATCCCCGCCAATTTTTCCTCCCGTGAAAATATCCTGAAAGGAGAATTTGGAATTATGATGATCTTTGCGTACCGAATCTATATGCTGCTGTACGGAATCTTTTTTTATATAGCTTACTATTTCCCTCTCTTCCAGCGGTATCGCGCGTATGCTTGCCCAATATGCCGAATCACGTTTGGTGGCAAGGCTGTCTGATTCCGTCTTGTAAAGAGAATCTTTTTTTATTTCGAAATCTCTTTTCTTAGTTTTTTTCTTTTCAGCAAGTTCCTTTACTATCTCTTTATTAATCTCTATATCCTTGTATTTAAGTGAAGCGTAGTAATTGAATGTGAACTTATTACCCAGTATGTCTATATTCGAATTTATGAGATAGGAAACGGGTAGGAAAGCATTTTCCTTCAATTCCTGATAAGTGATGGTATGCTCTTCCTTTACGCCATATACATTACTGGTCAGTTCGGCGGAATAAATATGCCATGTATTGTCGGCAATATAAATATATCCGCTGTATAGTATAGGGTCTTTCATTTTCGGGTCCACTTTAATCTTGTTCACTGTTATATTACCGTCTTCGAAGAAACTTTCATACCTGAACCTGTAGTAAGTAAAGGCTTTAGGATTTAGCGGGGATATGAACATACCGGCCTTAGGCATATACAGGGACGATTGTATTACACCCATCGCATCTTTCGCATCAAGATTATCGGGGATACTGCTCGAAAAGGCTTTTACAGTTTGCCTGTACTTATCCGGGGAGGTGAATTGCACTTCATTAAAGGATTCCTGCACAAATACCTGGTTCTGTAATTCCGATAATTTAATTCCTTCTGCATTTTTCGACAGCCTGTCCACCAGGGAGCCGACTTTTAGTATCTCCCCGTTTCCTTTTATATATACATCGGCTGTGTATTCTTTTATTGCTCCTGCGTAGAGTGGGGCCTTTTCTATGGCTTTCCGCATGATGGGGTAGGCCGGGTCTTCATTGTTGGAGACAGTGACCTCTTTCAGTGTATATGGGTTTTCTTCCAGCGTGATATCCAGGGTTAATGTTTCGTTGCCCTTTATTTGTATTTTCCGTTCCACTCTTTTAAAGCCGAGACACTTATATTCTACACTGTAGTTGCCTGCTGCAAGATTTGTCTGGTAAAACCCATCATCATTACAAACCAGGCCCTGATTTGCTTCATTTATATATATGGAGCTCCCATAGAGGGGTTCCCCCGACTTGCCGGTAATTTTGCCTTTGAAATTCTGCGCGGATAGAGATATGTGGGTCGAGGATAAGGCTAAGAATATGAGTAAGTAAAGGGGTTTCATCAGGATATTCGTTAATTAACTTAGTTTAAATAACTACAAATATATCAGATTTATTATTTAGGTGGAGTGTAACTTTTTCACTAAAGATTAAATTTTTGTTACAAAGGGATGACAATATTCTATAAATGAGTAGAAAATAGGATAATTTTATTATTTTTGCGCAGTTTAAAAAAAGTTGAAGTCTTAAATAATAAAATGCTTACAGTAGAGAAAATTGGCGGAACCTCCATGTCCCAGTTTAAAGATGTGCTGGAAAACGTGATTGTGGGGAAAAGAACACCCGATGAAATGTATAACCGTATATTTGTGGTGTCGGCGTATAATAATGTGACTAACTGGCTGTTGGAACACAAAAAAACGGGTGAGCCGGGAGTTTATGTGCAATTTCTCGAGAACAGCGATTATAGTATAGGACTCGATAGCCTGTGTCAGCGTCTGTTGCTGATAAATAAAGGTTTTGAAGAAATAGGTCTGGACCAGCTCGAAGCCCGCGAGTTTATCACTTATCGTATCAAGCAGGCTAAGACCATGTTGCATAGCCTGAGTAAAGTGATGGCATCGGGTTATGTAAATGCCGATGATATTTGTCTGGCTGCACGGGAGATTCTGGCTTCGCTGGGTGAAGCGCATTCAGCATGGAATTCGGTTAATATTCTCAATAATAATGGTATATCGGCGCGGTTTATAGATTTGTGCGGGTTTAACGACTCCCTGCCGCTGACTATCGATGAACGAATTCACAGAGCATTCAAAGGAATTGATTTTAGTAAAGATTTATGTATAACTACCGGGTATACCAAAGGTACTGAAGGGATTATGCGTGCTTTCGACCGTGGCTATACCGAAGTTACTTTCAGTAAAGTAGCTGTAGAGGTACATGCCAATGAGGCCATTATACATAAGGAATACCATCTTTCGAGCGCCGACCCCAACATTGTCGGGGTCGAGAAAACTGTTCCGGTAGGGCGTACGAATTACATTATAGCAGACCAGCTGGCTGATATCGGTATGGAGGCGATTCACCCCAAGGCGGCTAAACCCCTGGAACTGGCCAATATAGATATCCGTATAAAGAATACGTTCGAGCCGGAGCATCCCGGTACTCTGATAACAAGGAATTATGTGTCAGAAGTGCCTAAAATAGAGATTGTTTCAGGTACAAACAAGGTGCTGGCTATCGAAGTACATGACCCTATGATGGTAGGGGAGGTAGGATTCGACCTTAAAATAATGCAGATATTTGCTAAGTATGGAGTAAGTTATATACTAAAATCGACTAACGCCAACTCCATAACTAACATTGTCTGGGATAATTATAAATCGCGGGAGCTGATCGCCGAACTGGAGCAGAATTTCTATCAGGTAGTTGTAGAACGGGTTGCTTTGGTTTGTGCTATGGGTACTAATATAGCATTGCCGGGATTCCTGTACAGGGCGGCAAAAGCATTGTTTGACAGAGGTATTAACGTGGAAAGTTTCGGGCAGTCGCTGCGTCAGGTAAATATGCAGTTTGTAATCAAAAGGGAATTTTACAATGATGCTGTAATAGCCCTTAATGATGAATTGTGCATAGATAAATAGATTTAATAAGACTTTTTTTATATTTTTTAATTGTGTAGAATCATTTTTAATTCTATTTTTGTTAGCTGTAATAATGGAATATTTTGCAGATTTAATACCTAGTGGACACATCTAGATGTAGAAACTCCACATATACAGATATATAGACCTTTGAATTAATTAGTAATAATTTTTATAAAGTTGTTTTTTTCAAAGAATAAAAACCTATTTTTTACGTTATATTTAACTGAAAGCGTTAGTCGGAGTGCAATTTTGGAACAAAATACATTGAAAGATAAAACGGAATAGTATATTTGTAACCTAAAATTGACGCCCTGAATAGCTTTTTTTGAGTTTGAAATATTGAATGTATAACAATCATAAAACAAAAAATTGATTCACTAAACTTAAATTATTTATTATCATTATGGAAACTAAAAAACAACAATCGAACAAAAAGCCTAGATCAAAAGGTGTTTCAGCTTTTGTAGTAGTTATTGGATGTGCTATCGTAGCTCACCTATTCTTCTATCTGGTAGCCGGTGCAGACAGTAACTTCGACGAAAAAGGACATCCGATCAACGGAAACATACTCGGGACTCTGTTTCAAGGGGGTTTCGTAATTCCTATCGTAATCACGTTGCTGCTTACAGTATTTACCCTTTCTGTTGAAAGATTTTTCGCATTGAACAGAGCTAGCGGTAAAGGAAGTACAGCTAAATTTGTGATGAACGCAAAAGCTAAACTGGAAGCCGGTGATATCGCCGGAGCATCTAAGCTTTGCGACGAGCAGAAAGGTTCGGTTGCTAATATTCTTAAAGCAGGTTTAATCAGATATGCAGATGTTGAGAAATTGACAGACCTGCACAATGACGAAAAAGCTGCGATCATTCAAAAAGAAATTGAAGAAGCTACAACATTGGAACTTCCATATTTGCAACAAAACCTATCGGTAATCGCTACCATCTCTACATTAGGTACATTGATGGGGCTATTCGGTACGGTACTTGGTATGATCAAGTCGTTTGGTGCGATGGGACAAGAAGGAGCTCCGGATTCAACTGCATTGGCAATCGGTATCTCTGAAGCGCTTATGAATACTGCAATGGGTATCGGTACAGGTGCTTGTGCTATCATTTCTTATTCTTACTTCTCCGGAAAAGTTGAAGATATGACTAACGCTGTAGACGAAGTAGGTTTTGCTATTGGCCAGACTTACACTAACCTACACGGAGGTTTAGCTAAATAATTAAAAATTTTCGGAATAATTTGTGGAATTTCTGTGAAATTCTACTCTAATAAGTAAAAACAAGAAGATGGGAAAGATTAAGGTAAAAAAACAGAGCACGTTCATCGACATGACCGCGATGAGTGATGTTACTGTACTCTTGCTCACATTCTTCATGCTTACAGCAACATTCTTGCCAAAAGAGCCGGTACAGGTTTTGACACCGGCGTCAGTATCCGAACGTAAGATCTCTGAATATAATGTATTAACTATATTGATAGACACACAAGGACGGGTATTTCTGAATTTGGACGATGATAATGCCAAAAAATCGGTATTACAGTTGATGGGGCAGGACTATGGTATTACGTTTAATGACAAGCAGGTAAGGTCTTTCGTAGAGCAATCCCATATCGGGGTGCCTATGAGTAGAATGTCCGCTTTCTTAGATTTGCCATTGAGTGCGCAGGATGAAGAAATCAAAAAAATGGGTGTTCCAACCGACAGTACCAACAATCAGTTGACACGTTGGGTGAAACATGCGCGTGAAATAGGTGGTGACAATATGCAGATTGCTATTAAATCAGACCAGACAACACCATATCCCGATGTGGATAAAGTGATGAAAATTCTGGTGGAGATGAAAGAAAACAGGTATAGCCTCGTTACAACTCTCAAGAAAATGCCGGAAGGCTTGTAATAATCAAATTTAGAATTTTAAAAAGAAAAGATTATGGCTTCAATAGAGACCGGTGGGGGAGAAGAAAAAAAAGGTAAACCGAAAAAACAGACACTGAGGGTGGACTTTACCCCCATGGTAGATATGAATATGCTTTTGATCACATTCTTTATGTTCTGTACCACATTGAGTAAGCCGCAGGTAATGGATATCGCGATGCCTACCAATGAGAAACTGAACGAAGATGAAGAAGTAAAGGTGAAAGAATCAAAAGCGATCACCCTTATACTGGGAGAAAATGATAAGGTATATTATTATACAGGTATACCGAATTATGAAGACTATACAACCTTGAAAGAAACAGATTTTTCACCGGAAGGACTTCGTGCGCTGCTTTTGGACAGAAACAAAAGCATTGTGGCAAAAATGAAGGAACTGAAACAAGAGAAGTATGTGACTAACAAGAAAATGTCTGATGAAGAGTTTCAAACAAGATCAAAAGAGATAAAAGGCGATAAGGATGGACAGGTTGTTGTTATCAAGCCTACCGCCGACGCCAATTATGCAAATCTTGTAGACGCTCTGGATGAAATGCAGATTTGCAGTATTGACAAATATGCTATCGTGGATATGACCGAAGGAGACCAATTCCTTCTGGAGAATCTCAAGACTAAGGGAGCTTATGGGGCACAGGCAGCACCACCAAAAAAGTAATCACATTATAAAAAGGAGTAAATTATGTCAAAAGATATCAGATTAAATTCCGCAGAATGGTGTGATGTAGTTTTTGAAGGGAAAAATAAACAGTATGGTGCCTACAGACTACGTCAATCATCCTCGAAGAGACATATCGTAGCATTCCTTGTCGTTTGTGTATTCGCGGCTTTTGTTTCAGCTTTACCAGGATTGGTAAGTGAAATCAAAAAACTTACGCAGAACCAGAGCGGACCAATGGATGAAGCTTATGAAATGTCTAATATTCCGGTAGAACAGGAAATTCCGGAAGAGAACATTATTAAACAAGAAACGGCTCCACCGCCGCCACCGTTAAAAACGACAGTGAAATTCGTTCCGCCAACAATTGCAAGGGATGAAGAAGTAGCTGAAGAAAAAATGGTAGGCCAGGAAGAAATTCAGGAAACTAAAATCCAGATTTCGGTAGCTGACGTAAAAGGTACTGACGACAAACATGGTATCGATATCGCAGAGTTGAGAGAGCACAAACAAATTGTGGAAGAAAAACCTGTGGAAGAGAAACCATTCGTTACAGTAGAGCAGATGCCGAGCTTCCCCGGAGGTGAAACAGAAATGCACCGGTTTATCAATGATAATCTGAAATATCCGGTTGTAGCTCAGGAGTCAGGGATACAAGGTCGTGTTACTATACGTTTCGTTGTTACCAAAACAGGAGCAATCTCAGATGTAACGGTAATCCGTGGTATCGACCCGTCTTGTGATAAAGAAGCAGTAAGGGTTGTAAAAGCGATGCCTAAATGGATTCCGGGTAAGCAAAACGGTTTGAACGTACCGGTTTACTTTACCCTTCCGATTGTATTCCGCCTGAAACAATAATGCATGTTTAAATAACAAACATAAAACTGAGTAAAGAAGAGAAGTTTGAAATTAAAAATCATCTTCTCTTCTTTCCCAATAATAGAAGATATGAAAGAAGAAAACAAGACTCCGGTAAAAAAAATATATGGATTTTTTATGTCTCTATTCTATTTTGGAATAGGTTGTGCATTGTCGTTTACAACAGTATTAGAAAATATTATTCCGGTTGGAGTACCTCGTATCATAGGGGGAGTTTTACTTATTGTATATGGTTTATTCAGGGCTTACAGAGCTTGGAAAGAATAAATTTTGACAGTTTAAAAAAATATTTATGAAAAGGTTGAGCTTTATTTTATTCATCTTATCGCTGGTACTGTATTCGTGTAGCGGGCCCAAAGTTACGCGTACCGATACCCCGACCAGTGGCTTGGCAGCAATAGTTGCTGATGAATGTTTCGCACCTATCGTCCAGGAACAAGTCGATGTGTTCGAAGCATTGAACAGAGATGCTACTATTATCCCTATCTATACCGGTGAAAATCAAGCTTTCGACTTATTCATGAAAGACAGTGTGCGTGTTATTATAGCAGCTCGCGAACTGACAGCAAATGAAAGGCTGATTATAAAAGAAAGAAACCGGGTTGTACGTTCGCAGAAGTATGGTACGGATGCCATTGCTTTGATCGTGAATAAAGCGAATACAGATACACTGATAACAGTAGCAGATATAAAACGGATAATGACAGGGGAGGTTCGTACATGGAAAGAACTTAATCCCAAGTCATCGCTAGGCGAGATCGCCGTAACATTCGATAGCCCCAATTCAAGTACTGTCAGATACCTCAGAGACTCTGTCTGTGGTGGTAGACTGGGTAATAACCTGAAAGCAAGAGCTTCGGATAGTACCAAGACTATTGATTTGTCGGAACGTACACCGAATCAGCAAGTGATAGATTATGTCGCGTCCACACCGAATGCTTTAGGCATCATAGGGGTGAACTGGATCAGTAATCCGTCCGATACAACCAATTTAAGTTTTATTAATAAAATCAATGTGATGGCTGTCAGTAGAGCTGAAGAAGCCACTGATAGAAACAGTTATCAGCCTTTTGCGGCTTATATAGGGTTGGAAAAATACCCTTTAAGCCGGAGTCTGTATATAATAATTTCAGATGTGAGAGGTGGATTGCCATCAGGTTTTGTTAACTTTGCAGCGGGTGAAAGAGGGCAACGTATTGTGTATAAGGCCGGTCTTTACCCTGCATATGGCTTAACACGGGTAGTAAGTGTAAGGCCTTCTTTATAAATACTGTAGCAACTATATAAAATAGAATCATTAATCACAAAAATATTACTTAGAAAGATGAAAATGAAGTATTTTTTAGGCTCTTTTCTGAGCCTTATGATCAGCATTTCGGCCCTAGCGCAAAATAGCCCGGGGGCGGATTACTTGAGCCTCGGAGAATTGAAGCTAGCGAAAGAATATTTTCAAAAAACGTTGAGCCAATCTCCGGCAGAAGCAAATTACTATCTTGGTGAAATTGCATTTCAGGAAGGTAAAACAGCCGAAGCCAAATCATTTTATGAAAAAGCGCTGGCTGCCAATCCTGAGGCTGCCCTCGGTGCTATTGGCTTAGCTAAACTGCAATTAAAATCAGATCCTAAAGCAGCTGAAGACCAACTGAAAGAAATTCAGAAGAAAAATAAGAAAGACGTAGCAGTCATTCTTGCTATTGCTCAGGCATATCTTGATAACGGCATGAAAGAAAAAGCTCTGGAGAAATTGCAGGATGCCCGTAAGGCAGATAAAAAATCTCCATATATATACATATTTGAAGGTGACATGTTAGCTAAAGAAAATAAGCCGGGCGATGCGGCTATGCAATACGACCAGGCTATCAACTTCGATGCTAACTGTGTTCTTGCGTATATGAAAGGAGCCAGAGTTTACGAGTTTATCAACCGTAAAACAGCTACGGATATGTTGAAGAAAGTGATTGAAATAAATCCGAATTACAGTATAGCTTACAAAGCCCTGGCAGACGTGTCGTATCGCGATGGATTCTATCCGGATGCTATTGCAGCCTATAAGGAATACTTCAAAGGTGGCGATTATACAATCGAGGATATTACCCGTTATGCAGCAGCCGAGTATTTCACTCAACAGTATAATGAGGCTAAAACACTTATTAGCGAAGGGTTGAGCAAAGAACCAAACAACTTTGTATTGAATCGTTTGTCAATGTATACCAGCAGCGATTTGAAAGATTATGCAGCAGCCGTATCGGCCGGTGACAAATTCTTTAGCCTGCCTAAAGCGAATGATACGATCAAATATCTGAAGCAGGATTATCTGGCTTATGCAAGTTCTTTGAGCGAAACCGGGAATAAAGCTAAAGCAATCGAGCAATATAAGAAACTAATAGAACTCGATCCTTCTAATGTGGATATATATAAAGAGATAGCAACTATCTGTGCAAACGAGAAAATGTATCCGGAAGCAGCCGAATTCTATAAGAAATATACTGAACTTGGTGGAGAGAAGATCGACGCTCAGGATTACTATCAGCTAGGTTTATATTATACCAATGCAGGTAGGGCGGCTAAAAATGATACAATCAATATGACTGCCGACCAAGCTAAAGCTAAATCGGTAGAATTCTATAAACTGGCTGATGGGGCGTTTGCCACCGTTAGTGAAAGAATGCCTGACAGTTATCTAGGTTTTTATCAGAGAGCACGTACAAACTTTGAGTTAGACCCTGATAGCGAACTAGGCCTGGCTAAACCTCACTATGAGAAAACAATTGAAGTTATTCTGGCTAAAAACGATGGAGAGAACACCAGAATATTGATAGAAGCATACAGCTATCTAAGCTACTACTACTATCTGCAGTTTGATAAAACTAAAAAAGCAGAAGATAAAGCTAATGTAAAATTATATGCAGAGAAGGTCCTGGAACTGGATCCTGAAAATGCAAACGGTAAGGCTTTATTCGAATTTGCAAACGGTAAATAATTCATCCGAATATAGTTGAGGTAACCCGGGCTTGATTAAGTCCGGGTTATTTTTTGTGAAAAAAATGATTAAATAGAGAAAAAACCGTATCTTTGCAGCCAATTAAGTGGATAGATTTGTATTGATTGCAACCACATGAAAAAATGCTAAACCATTTTCTGCACTGCATTATACATATCCTTCCTGTTTTCTTAACAGTAAAATTTTTATATACAAATGAGTTATTTATTTACATCCGAATCTGTTTCGGAAGGACATCCGGATAAAGTTGCAGACCAGATTTCAGACTCCCTGTTAGATGAGTTTCTTGCATACGATGAAAACTCCAAAGTAGCTTGTGAAACACTGGTTACCACCGGACAAGTCGTATTGGCCGGAGAAGTTAAATCAAAAGCATATATTGATATACCGGAAACTGCCCGCAAAGTGATCGAACGTATCGGTTATACAAAAAGTGAATATCAGTTTGAGGCGCAATCTTGTGGCGTTTTGTCTGCCATACACGAACAATCCGACGATATCAACAGAGGAGTGGATGGTAAATCCGACCCGATGGATCAGGGGGCAGGAGACCAAGGTATGATGTTTGGTTACGCTACATCTGAAACGGATAACTATATGCCTCTCGCGCTTGACTTGTCTCATGCTCTTTTATTGGAATTGGCGGCAATCCGTAAGAACGAACTGCAGTTAATGCCTTATCTTCGTCCCGATGCAAAATCTCAGGTAACGATAGAATATGATGATAACGGAACACCATTGCGCATAGATACCATTGTTATCTCTACCCAGCACGACGAGTTTGGAGACGATGCGGCTATGCAGGCCAGAATCAAGAGTGATGTTATCAATATCCTGATACCTCGTGTAAAAGAAAAATATAAGTTCAGAGAGGATATTTCTAAATTATTCAATGACAATATTACCTATCACGTAAATCCTACCGGACGTTTTGTTATCGGAGGGCCTCATGGAGATACCGGGCTTACTGGCCGTAAAATTATTGTCGATACCTATGGAGGTAAAGGTGCTCATGGAGGAGGTGCCTTTTCGGGCAAAGACCCGTCTAAAGTAGACCGCTCGGCAGCCTATGCAGCACGTCATATCGCAAAGAATCTGGTGGCGGCAGGTGTATCTTCCGAAATATTGGTTCAGGTATCATATGCCATAGGTGTGGCCAAACCGATGAATATTTATGTAAATACATACGGTAAGAGCAATTTAAATATTACGGATGGGGAAATAGCCAGGAAAGTTGAAAAACTCTTTGATATGCGCCCTAAAGCGATTGAGCAGAGATTGAAACTGCGCAATCCTATATACGCCGAAACTGCAGCTTATGGCCATATGGGACGTGAACCGCAGGTGGTGACTAAGTTATTCAGATCACGTTACAATCCTGAAGGAGTATCCCGTGAAGTGGAACTGTTTACTTGGGAGAAACTGGATTATGTAGATGCCGTGAAGAAGGAATTTGGCTTGTAATAAGAATAAGCAGGGGGTGCAGGTCCGGAGAATGCAGGATCTGTACCTTTCTGGTAATAACTAACGGATTATTTTGGTAAAAGATTCCATACCTCGTACCGATGTCGCAGGGGATAGCGTCGCTTCAAACGATTCAGCCCGTCAGGATTTCTTTGGACTCCGGTCAGTTCAGGGAGAAGTATTCGATGTGGCAGACGGCAGTACCGATTATAGTCTGTATACAGAAAAAAACGTAAGGAAAGAAAGAACCGGGCATGATGGTGTGCATATACCATTCCATATAGAACAGGCAGACGGAGTATTCGGGCTGTTATTGATCTGTTTTATTTTCTTTGCGCATATATACAATGGAGGAATTGCTTTTCTCAAGGAAAATATATCATTGCTATTCTCCTCCGAAAAAGGGCAAAAGATATATCGCCAGACAACGGTAAGGGAATATTTATATAGTTACTTTCTTATTTTCCAGACAATAGTTCTTATTTCTATTTGTACCTACAATATTTTTATTGAGTTCGATTCACGGTCGGAGGCTGTTCAACGGCCATTCATTTCCATTTTATCATATATAGTACTCATCGGTCTATTTTTAGGAATAAAGGATGTCATGTACCTTATACTGGGATACATCTTCGATGAACAGAAACGGATGGGAGTGTGGAGACGTACCTATATTATCGGCATAGAAATTCTGGGTATGCTTTATTTTATACCTACATTACTGCTTATCTACTCGAACTATTATCATTTGCAGATTATTATTTTCATGTTGATTTTATTTCTAATCGTTCAATTAATACTTTTTTACCAAATAATAATCTTTTTTATTAGGGAAAAATTTAACTTTTTGTATCTGATTGCGTACCTTTGCACCTTTGAAATATTACCATATATATTTCTAATGATCGGCTTGGTTTATTTATATAGAATTGACGTATTTAACACACTATGGCTTTAAAAGTAAAGAAAGTCTTGATCTCGCAGCCTGCACCTGTAACCGAGAAATCTCCATACTATGATATTGCTGAAAAATATCATATACAGTTGGACTTTCGACCGTTCATACGAGTAGAGGGATTAGACGCTAAAGAATTCAGACAACAACGGATAAATATACAGGATTACACGGCTGTTGTATTCACTGCAAAAACCGCTATTGACCATTTCTTTGCCTTGTGCGAAGAGTTTAGGATTGTAATGCCTGAGACGATGAAGTATTTTTGTATTTCGGAAGCGGTCGCTTTGTATCTGCAAAAATATATTGTTTATAGAAAACGTAAAATATTTTTCAGTGCCACAGGTAAAATGGATGGCTTGTCAACAGCCTTGACCAAGCATAATAAAGAGAAATTTATCGTACCTGTGTCTGATGTACATACCGAGGACCTGACAGCAGTTCTGGATGAAAAAAAGGTAGGATATACCAAAGCTGTCATGTACAGGACAGTAAGTAATGATATTACCGAACAGGAAATCCTGTCATATGATATGCTCGTGTTTTTTAGTCCGTCGGGAATCGTATCCCTGTTCAAAAATGCACCTCATTTCAAACAGGAGGAAATAGCCATAGGCTGTTTTGGAGCATCTACGGCAAAAGCTGTCCGTGATGCAGGCCTGAGGCTAGACTGTGAAGCTCCGCTTCCGGGTGTGCCGTCGATGACTGCTGCCTTGGAGAGCTTCATAAAAGAGAATCATAAAGCAAAATAAGTTATTGAAATATAAAAAAGAAAAGCTTAACCGGACAGTTAAGCTTTTTTTGTACGAAGTATGGTGATTAAAGATAAAGATCTGGGCGATATAAAGCTTGTGAAAAATGCACAGGCCCGGAGGATTATTGTCCGTCGCAAAGATGATTACCTGCAATTGACATACCCTCCGGGCGTGAGCATATCCTACATAGAGAAAACAATAGAGGAAATGAAACCGCGCCTGTTCAAGCTTTTGGAAAATAAAAAAAAGCAATATCTGTTCACTCCGCAGACAGAATTCAAAACATTTAGTTTCGCTCTGAAGATATTTGAGAGTGCCCCGACAAGCAATTACTATCTGAAATTGAGGGACGGGATTCTGTCCATCTCTTGTCCGCCGGATACGGAATACGATACTCCTGCAGTGCAAACCACAATAAGAGGCTTAATAGAAAAAGCATTACGCTATGAGGCTAAACGTCTTTTCCCTCAAAAGGTAGAAGCATTAGCGCATCGGCATGGTTTTACATTCTCGAATGTGAAAATCAATCAGAGTCGTACCCGTTGGGGAAGCTGTTCTTCGAAGAAAGATATAAACCTGTCTTATCATTGTATGTTGCTGCCGGAATACCTCGTTGATTTTGTTATCCTCCACGAGCTTTGCCATACCAAAGAAATGAATCACGGAGAGCGTTTCTGGCTATTATTGGATAAGGTATCCGGTGGGAAAGCAAAAGAACTGACGAAAGAACTGAAAACATTCAAAACAGGCTGGTAAATAATGTTTAGTTGCGAGGAAACAAATAAACGAGATACAAGTAACCGAATTATGAGTTGCTTACGCCATTGTTAATTCAATAACAATCTATTCTGACAACGATTCCTTTCCAAAGCTAAGCGGCAACAGGTCTTTAGCCGATTCTACTTCATAAATTTTATCCTTCCCGTACATAATTACCCTGATGGATTTTTCAAACCGGTTCTCCACTTCTACCATAACCTGCCTGCAGCCACCGCAAGGGCAGCAGGGTAAATCGGTGAAATCTCCATCATGAAATGCTGCTATGGCAATAGCTTCTACAGGCGTATCCGGTTTTTGGGAATTTGAGGCAAATATTGCCACCCGTTCGGCACACAGACCTGATGGATATGCGGCGTTTTCCTGATTGTTCCCTGTTATGATTTCACCGTCGGATAAGAGGATTGCAGCACCGACATGAAAGCCCGAATAAGGAGCATATGCCTTTTTTGTAGCTAATTTAGCTTCATTTATAAGCTTTTTTATATTTTCCGTACTTTCATCAAAGCTATAAACGAGTATCTTTGTAGTTAAACTTAAACTTTCCATCGTGAATGTTGTTAATTAGTAGAAGTAAGCATTTAACGATCCGTTTACAGAGTGTAACTTTCTATCGTTGTTTTACTTACAAATGTAATAAAAAGGTCTGAGACCTTAATTAAACATCATAAATATATGAAAAAAGCTTATTGTCTGAAGACTTTATCCCAATTTATTATATTATCTCTGCTTATCTTATTCCCTTCTGTTTCTGCTTTTTCCCAGGCTAAACGATATAAAATTTACGACGACTATATTGATACCTACAAAGGTATTGCGATAGATCATATGAAAAAATATAAAATCCCGGCAAGTATTACGCTTGCTCAGGGCTTACTGGAATCGGGTGCGGGTAAAAGTTCTTTGACTCAGAGTTCGAATAACCATTTTGGTATAAAATGCCACAATGATTGGACAGGCGGTCGGGTATACAAGGCAGATGATACACCGAATGATTGTTTCAGGAAGTATAAAAAAGCGGAAGAATCGTATGAAGACCATTCCCGTTTTTTAGCAGAGAAGCCGCGCTATAAATCGCTTTTTTCTCTGAAGATAACTGATTACCGGGGTTGGGCTAAAGGGTTGCAACAATGCGGATATGCCACGGACAAAGCATATGCAAACAAGTTGATAAAGATTATCGAAGACTATGAACTTTACCAGCATGACAAAAAAGGCGGAGGAAAAGAAAAAGACAAGGACAAGGAAGAGCAAATAGTAATAAGAGAATATAAGCATACTCCATACAAAACTCACAATCTGATCTATGTGAGGGCTGAAGATGGAGATACATACGAAGCCATAGCCGCCGAATTTGGATTTAAGTCCAAAGATCTGTACAAATATAATGAAGTGCCGGAAGGTTTTCCTCTTAAACAGGGAGATTTAGTCTATTTTGAGAAGAAAAAATCGAAAGCAGATAAACCTTATTACGACCATGTGGTACAGGTTGGGGAGTCGATGCACAGTATCTCGCAATTATATGGCATAAAAGTCAAGAATCTTTACAAAATGAACAAAAAGGATTTCGAATACGTTCCTGAAGAAGGAGATGTCTTAAAGTTAAGATGAGAATTAAAACACAAAACTTGAATTTTTATTGAGAATGAAACAATTATTTTTTACAGCTGCCTTTCTTATATTGGCAATGAGCGTTTATGCGCAGGATGACAAGAATAAACTCGAAGATGGGAAATGGTATCTGAAAGGAGTAACAGGACTTAATGCTTCACAAACCGCAGTAAGCAATTGGTCGGCCGGAGGTGAAAATGCGATGGCGGGGACAGCCTACCTGAATGGGTCTCTTGTCCGCAAAAGCGGAAACTGGCTTTTTTCAAATGCGCTCGCTTTGGAATATGGACTGACAAATACCAAATCGCTGGGCACACAGAAAACAAGCGATAAAATAGATTTTACCACTCAGTTGGGGTATTCTACCAATAATAAATGGTATTATACTATAATGGGCGATTTTAAGTCCCAGTTTTATAAAGGATATAATTATCCGGACAAGACGAACTATATATCGAAGTTTTTCGCTCCCGCTTATTCCAATATATCAATAGGTTTCGAATATAGGCCCAACACAAGCTATTCACTCTATTTATCACCGCTTGCGGGAAAACTGACGTTTGTAGAAGATGATTATCTTTCCAGTATAGGAGCATTCGGGGTAGATCCCGGAGATAAATTCAAAGCAGAATTAGGTGCTTACTTCAAAGCCCGTGCAGAGAAGACATTGATGGAAAATGTAAAAGCTATATCGACACTGGATTTCTTTACTGCGTATGACAAGTCTTTTGGTAATGTGGATGTGAATTGGGATTTATTGATTAGCATGAAAATAAATAAAGTATTGTCGGCAAGTGTGAATACGACATTGAAGTACGACGATGATGTAAAAATCATAAATGAAGACGGTACTACCGGCGGCCCGAAAGTTCAGTTCAAAGAAATGATCGGGGTAGGGGTTGCCTATAATTTCTGATATATAAGCAAAGTTCACTATATAAGCGGGATCAGCATTTTGTCGATCCCGCTTTTTTGAATGGAATCCGGTTTTAATAAATAATAAAAGGCCGGAACTTTGTTTGTCGGTTTCTGATTTTATGCTAATTTTATACAATAAACAAATTTAACCCGGCGAATATGAATAAATTCCTTTTAATCTCGTTATGTGCAATTATCCCGGTCCTGTCTTACGCTCAGGAGGATGCAAAATATTTGGCAGGTGCGGTACCTGAGGTTGACGGTAAAGTCATTTTTTCCAAATCCATACCGGTAAAGAATCCTATATCTGATGACGATTTATTCAATATCATGGATAAATGGGCGAATGACAATTATGGTTCTAATCTTAATGAAAATTTAGATAATAGGGTTCTGTTATCTAATAAAGAAGAGAAAGATATAGCATGTCTGGGTGAGAAATTCCTTGTGTTCAAGAAAAGCGCGTTTGTATTGGATCAGGCTAAAATGGTCTATCAGCTGATCCTGAATATAAACGGAGGTAAATGTAATGCCACTGCGCGTTATATCAAGTATGAATATTCGGATAGTAAAACGCCTCTATCTGCCGAAGAAATGATAACGGATAACATTGCGCTGAATAAGAAGGGAGATAAGCTCAACAGGTATTATGATAAATTTCGCAGACAAACGGTTGACAGCATCAATAGTATATTCAATTCTATCGACAAATATTTGAATGGTACCGTTACAACAGGGGTTGTTTCTTCAGCAGTTCCTGCATCGGTAGGTGTTCCGGACAGACAGGAGAATATCTCTCCGGCATTGGCTACAGCGACTAATGCACTTGCTGAAGCTTCCATCCCAGGATTCAAAAAGGTGGATACAGGGAAGATACCTGCGAGCCTGCAAGGCAGCAAAGCTTTAATCCTTTCAGGGACGGTGAGTAGTCCTTCTGTTGTTCCAGCATCGTGGGGAGGCATTACTTCCTTGATGGAAAGACCGGTGGCGTTGAGTAATGTCAATACTGCGCAATATACAACAGGAGCAATAGATAATGCCGGAACTTATACAATATCTTTTTATACCGAGGTATATGGTGATGCATTGAAAGAATTTGAAAATACAAAAGGAAATATTAATGACAAAATAAAGGCTTCCGGGCTTACGCCGGTTATTGCACCTTCAGGCGCACCTGTATTCACAGAAGCATGGATGATTATCGAATGCAAAAAAGCAGGAGTAATGCCGTCTTCCGATCCAAAAGCCGCATCGGATAAAACATATTTGGGTGAAATATTGAACGTTTGGATAAAATAAACACAGAATAAAAGCTTATGAGAAAAATAGCTTTAATCACCGGAGCTACTTCCGGACTAGGTAGAGCAATAGCTTTGAGGTTGGCAAAGGAAGGCTATGATGTAATCATAACCGGACGCCGCAAAGATAGGCTGGAGGAACTGGAACGGGAGATTGAAATAAAATACGAGTCGAAGGTATATTCGCTTTGCTTCGATGTGCGGGTATACAAAGAAGTGGAGAAAGCGATTACTGATCTGCCCGAAGAATGGAAGGCAATCGATATCCTTGTTAATAATGCCGGGCTTGCCGTAGGATTAGACCCTATCCAGCAGGGAGTAATTGATGATTGGGAGCGGATGATAGATACCAACATCAAGGGGCTGTTATATGTGACCCGTGTAGTGTCCCCGGGTATGGTGGCGCGAAAATCGGGGCATATCGTTAATCTTGGTTCCATTGCAGGAAAAGGTGTTTATCCTAACGGAGCGGTATATTGTGCTACCAAGCATGCTGTAGATGCATTGAGCCAGGGTATGCGTATGGATATGCTGCCATATAATATACGGGTTACTCAGGTTTGTCCGGGTGCAGTGAATACAGAATTCTCGCTTGTCCGCTTCAAAGGAAACCAGGATAGAGCCGATTTGGTATATGACGGGTATGATGCCCTGACAGCCGAAAATATTGCCGATGCTGTTTTTTATGCAGTATCCCAGCCACCCCATGTAGATATACAGGATATACTGGTGATGCCGACAGCACAGGCCAATGGCAGCATGTTCCATAAAAATAATTAGACAATGTGCTAATGTGCCAATTAGCCCCCCAAAAATAATTTTAAAAAATAAGAACTTTTTGTCGCTTCGCGCCTTGGCACACCGGCATATTTTCTCATTATCACATTATTTATGCGGATAGATATCATAAGTGTTTTGCCTCAGATGTTCATGGGGCTTGTTGACTGCTCTATACTGAAACGGGCACAGGATAAGAGTCTTGTAAAAATAGTCGTTCATAATCTTCGGGATTATGCTACCAATAAACACCGGAATGTGGATGATTATCCCTTTGGTGGCGAAGCAGGTATGGTAATGCAGATAGAGCCGATTGATAATGCGATAACTGCATTGAAACAACAACGTAATTATGATGAAATAATATATACATCTCCGGATGGCGAAGTTTTCAATCAGAAGATCGCAAATCAGATGTCGGCATATGAAAATATCATCATTCTATGCGGGCACTATAAAGGTATAGATTATCGTGTTCGTGAGCATCTGATAACCCGTGAAATATCGATAGGGGATTATGTGCTTACCGGGGGAGAACTTGCTGCTGCTGTAATGGCAGATGCCATAGTGCGGCTTATCCCGGGGGCAATAGGAGATGAACAGTCGGCTTTGTCGGATTCTTTCCAGGACAATCTGCTGGCTCCGCCTGTCTATACCCGTCCGGCAGAATATAAAGGCTGGAAAGTCCCTGATATATTATTGTCAGGTCATCAGGCCAAGATAGATGAGTGGAAGTTGCATCAGGCAATAGAGCGCACCGAAAGGTTGCGTCCCGACTTATTAAAAAGTGAAGAATAAATCTTCAAAAGTTGATGTTTAGAATTCGACCTTTACAGTAACCCTTTCTTTGCTTCCTGTAGTCCAGCGCGGACCTGACTGGATCAGTCGTATAGCTTCATTATCGGACGTGCCGCACAAACTGTACTTTATATCAAACAAGAATGGCCGCCCCAGGGAATTAACGGAGAATTCCACAGCGACTTTTCCTTTACGGTCCTTGCAAATGTCATCGGTCGGTCGGCGAAGCGATTTTTTCAGATATTCGTTATATTTTTCGTAGCCGCCTATAGGTTCAGGTTTGCCGCTATTTGTTTCTTCCGGACCGGATGTTTTGCTCTCGAAATCATCGGGTACATATATTTCTATAGGTACTTCGCTCATGCGTTTGGCATCTTCCGACAAGATTTCCTGCTCGGCTTTACTCATCGAAGCACTTTCTTCACTTTCTATTTTGAAACGGGAGATATCCGGCTTATAAGCCTTTGCCAGTTCAGAATTCTTTTGTGCGATCACTACTATATTTTCAGCATAATATGCTTCAGGTACATAGATCTCGATGATAGAATTTTCATTTGCCTGTTGGGCATATAGTCCCGATTTATGATAGTCGGTCAGAAAATATCCGCCGATGCCGATTATGATAATAATAGCGGCGGCAGCCGATTGCCACATATGCCTGCCGTTTGCCCTGTTTTCTGTTTTCGATCCGGCCTTTAGCCGGTTTTGTATATTATTGATACGTTCGATATGGTTGTCGTCGATGCTGTCGAATCCGTCTATAGCCTCGTACAAAAACGGATCTTTCATCGAATCTTTTTCTATCCGATGGGCATCTTTACCTTTTCTTTGTCCTTTTATGTAATCTAAGAATTTCATTCTTTCAGATTTTTTTCGATACAAATTTTTAAATTCCGTTTACCGTTTTGTATATAACTTTTTACACTTTTGAGATGAAAGCCTGTTTCATCCACGATGTCCGCATACGATTTGTCTTCGTAAAAAAACTTTTCTACTGCTATCCGTTGAGGTTCCGGCAGTTTTTCCAGGCACTCATTCAGAGCGCTTTCCTTTTCTTCATCCCTGCTGTCATCAAATAGAGTAAAAGAACTGTCCGATTCCATAAGCCGGGAATCGAAATTAACAATAATTTCCTTCTTGTTTTCTTTCAATATATGGAAGCAATGATTCTTTACTACACTATAAAGCCAGTTTTTGAATACCTTGATTTCGTAATCCTGAATCTTTTGCGACAGGTTTTCGTATATATCTATTACCGCATCCTGAGATTGCTCGGGACTTTGCAGATATTTGAGGCAAAGACCGTAAATGAGGGGAATATAACGTTCGTAAAGCTGTTGGAAATATTCAGCTTTACGCGTTTCTTTAAATTTTGACAAGAGGGTCTCGTCGCTATCCGATTGTTTTTTCTTATGTAGGCCAAAGAATTGCAAGGGAAATCATTTTTACACAAATCTACAAGAATTTAATTAAAAATCAAACAGTTTGAAAACTTAACCTGAGTGTCATAATCCTGCATTTTTGTTAAAATTTACGATGTAAAATTGTATAGATGGTTCATTTTATGTACTTTTGTCATTGAAATAATAACGAGTTTAATTTTTTAACGAGCACCCATTATGAAAGAAAAAATTGGATCAAACGCAGGTATTATTTGGACTTACCTAGATGCAGAAGGAAGTAAACCTCTCAAAGACATCAAGAAAGCATGCAAATTGACAGAAAAAGATATGTATGCGGCTTTAGGCTGGCTGGCAAGAGAAGGCAAGATTGCTTTCAATGAGCTAAAGGACGACTTGCAGGTCGTTTTGTTGTAAAAAGCAAGAACAAAAATTTCAGATAAAAGGCCCGCTTATCTCTCGTATAAGCGGGCCTTTTTTTTATTTGTATAGATTTGGTTTCTTTTTAGTAAATTTAGAAGAGTAATAATTTTGTTAATTCGTTGGTATTTTTTATTTTTGTCTAGCATTTTGGCTGCTTTATGACTGAAAATGATGAAAAACTTCTGGCTGAATTCGAAATTAGAATGCGGCAATTAATGTATCTCTGCGATAGGCTAAAGGAAGAGAATGCCTTGTTGAAGCAGGAACTGGCACAGAGAAGTGTGACAATTGAAGGTTTGACATCGGAAGCAGAAGAGCTGAAAAGAAAATATGACAATCTGAAATTTGTAAAATCTTTCTCATCGGAGAACAAAGATACATTGCAGGCAAAGAAACGATTGTCAAAATTAGTGCGAGATGTAGATAAGTGTATCGCCATGCTGAAAAATTAACAGATAAAGACGAAGTTATGGACGAGCATTTAATAATTAATCTACGCGTAGCGGATATGAGATATCCTCTCCGGATAAAACGGCAGGAGGAAGAAATATTCAGGAAAGCTGCGGAGGAAATAGATTATAAAATAGGACAATATAAAAATTATTTTACAGGAGATTCATCCCATTCATTGCAGAATAGCGATTATATGGCAATGACGGCTATACAGGCTGTAGCAGAGAAAGTTGAACATCAATTGCGGGCATGTGGATTTGAATCCAGGATGAAAGAACTGACACAGGAATTGGAAGATTATCTGAAAGGTAACGTAAAATAAAATTATAGTACTGAGAAAAATCTAGAGCACTAATTTTAAGTATGAGAGTAATATTCATACTTAAGTTAGTGTTTTTTAGTTTATATAGATATGGTTTTTTAATAATGAAAATGAAATTATGGATATATTATTTTATGTAATAGCTTTCCTTGCCGGAGCAGTCGTGGCGTGGGTAGCTTTGAATTCTATCGGGAATTCGAAGTTCAAACGTCAGGTCAAAGAGGCGGAACTGGAAGCTGAAGTAATCAAGAAAAATAAATTGCTGGAAGTAAAAGAGCAGGCATTACAGATGAAATCTGAGTTTGAAAAACAAGCTAATGCCCGGAACTCTAAAATACAGGCGGCAGAGAGTAAGATCAAGCAACGCGAGTTGAGCCTGAATCAAAAACAGGAAGAACTCCAACGTAAAAAAAGTGAAGCCGATACGGTTAAAGCTAATCTGGAAAGTCAACTGGAGATAGTAGAAAAGAAAAAACTGGATCTGGATAAACTTCATAAACAGGAAGTAGAAAGGCTCGAAGCCCTTTCAGGGTTGTCGGCCGAAGAAGTGAAGGACAAACTCGTAGAGGCTTTGAAAGATGAGGCGCAAACGCATGCCCAGTCATATATCAATGAGATAATGGAAGAGGCTAAGATGACAGCCAATAAGGAAGCAAAGAAGATCGTAATACAATCTATACAGCGCGTTGCTACGGAAACAGCTATAGAAAATGCAATTACGGTTTTCCATATAGAGTCTGACGAAATCAAGGGACGTATAATTGGCCGTGAAGGACGTAATATACGTGCATTGGAAGCCGCGACAGGTATTGAAATCGTAGTAGACGATACACCGGAAGCGATAGTGCTTTCAGGTTTTGATCCTGTAAGGCGCGAAATAGCCCGTCTGGCATTACACCAGTTGGTAGCGGACGGCCGTATCCATCCTGCCCGTATCGAGGAAGTGGTAGCTAAAGTGAAGAAGCAGATAGAAGAAGAAATTATAGAAACAGGTAAACGTACTACTATCGACCTGGGCATTCATGGTTTGCATCCTGAGTTGATACGCTTGGTAGGTAAAATGAAATACCGTTCGTCATACGGACAGAACTTGTTGCAGCATGCCCGCGAAACAGCCAACCTGTGTGCGGTTATGGCTGCAGAACTGGGCTTGAATGTGAAGAAAGCGAAGAGGGCAGGGCTATTGCACGATATAGGTAAAGTGCCTGATGACGAGCCGGAATTGCCTCACGCTTTATTGGGGATGAAGCTGGCTGAGAAATATAAGGAAAAACCGGATATTTGCAATGCTATCGGGGCTCACCACGATGAGGTGGAAATGACCAGTCTTCTGGCTCCGATTGTACAGGTTTGTGATGCTATATCGGGAGCGCGCCCGGGAGCACGCCGTGAAATTGTAGAAGCGTATATCAAGCGTCTGAATGACCTCGAGCAACTGGCCCTTTCATATCCGGGCGTATTAAAGACCTATGCGATTCAGGCAGGTCGCGAACTACGTGTGATAGTAGGAGCAGACAAGATAGACGATGTGGAAACAGAAAAACTATCAGCCGATATTGCCAAGAAAATACAGGACGAAATGACTTATCCGGGACAGGTGAAAATTACCGTTATCCGTGAAACCCGTGCTGTGAGCTACGCTAAGTAAGGAAAACGATTTTTTATATAATAAAAAACGGAGGCAAACATTGTCTCCGTTTTTTTGTTTAGAAAAAGTAGTGTGTGTTACTCTGATCTCTCGGAGTTGTTTTGTATAAGTAGCTGTTATCACCGAAAGGTCACAGTCAGGGCAAAATTTTTTTGAGATTCAGGAGAAAAAAAAATAAGTTTATCTATATATTAGCTTTTAGCCGTTAGCTTATAGTTCTTTGAAGTATTGACAGGCCCCCTCAATTGGCTCCGCCGAACGTTGTTTCCCCTCGGGGGACTTACAATGAGGGTAAAAAGTAACAGATAAAAAATAGTGGGAAAAGTGTAACTTTTGTAACTTTTTGGATATAGTTACGAGTTTGCCTCGCCTTCGCTTCGGCGAATGTTATTTCTGCGCCCTTTGGGCAGTTACGAGTTACGAGTAGACAAGATACGAGATACAAAATACAAGTTGTTCACTGTTTACTGTTTACTGATATATCTGTTACTTTTGTTACCTTTTTGGGAATAGTTACAAGTAGACAAGACACGAGATACAAGTTGTTAACTGCTAACTGTTTACTGTTTACTGATATATCTGTTACCTTTGTTACTTTTTATATAGTGTTCTTTGTGTAAATCTTTGTGTCCCTTGTGGTAAAGAGTTTTAACCACCAAGTACACGAAGGAAATCACAAAGGGCACAAAGGCTAAAAAGACTGTTACTTTTGTTACCTTTTACGCCTTAGCGTCTCCGCGTGAAATATTGTTGACTGCTTGCTGTTAACTGTAAAAATAATGAGCAGTATGTAAATAAAATGAAAAAAACGGGCGGAAAAAGAACTAATCAATGTAGTTTTTGAGGATAAAGGTTATTTTAATTACTTTTGCAATCAGGTATAAAGGATTAATAATATATATAGTAGATAAAGCTATGGCATATAAAATAGCGGTTTTTGATGCAAAGCCTTATGATATGATTACTTTCAACAAGGCCAACGAAGCATATGGTTTTGAACTGGTTTACCATAAAGAACATCTCGATAAGAACAATGTTCTTTTGGCCAGTGGAACAGATGCTGTTTGTATCTTTGTTAATGCAAAGGTAGATGAAGAGGTGGTAACAAAACTTCATTCCTACGGTGTAAAACTGATCGCATTGCGTTGTGCCGGATTTAATAATGTGGATATAGCTGCCGCGGCTAAAAAAGGTATAACGGTGGTACGTGTCCCTGATTACTCACCACATGCTATTGCCGAACATACACTGGCTCTGATGCTTTGTCTCAACAGGAAAGTACATCGGGCCTTTTTGCGTACGCGTGACGGTAATTTTTCTTTGATAGGGTTTCAGGGATTTGACATGTATGGCAAGACCATCGGTGTGATAGGCACAGGAAAGATAGGGAAAGTCGCTACAGGCCTCTTTCAGGGATTGGGTATGAACGTAGTGGCCTATGACCTGTATCCGGATACAAAATGGGCTGAGGCTACAGGGGTTAAGTATGCGCCTCTGGATGAGTTGTATGCCAACGCGGATATTATTACATTGCATTGTCCGTTAACAAAAGAAACTGAATATCTGATCTGTGACGAATCCATAGCCAAAATGAAAGAAGGTGTGATGATTATCAATACCGGACGCGGAAAGCTGATTCATACAAGACATCTGATAGAAGGGTTACTTAGCGGCAAAGTAGGTTATGCAGGCCTGGACGTGTATGAAGAAGAGGGTGCCTATTTCTATGAAGACCATTCGGATAGTGTGATGACTGATGATGTGCTGGCGCGGTTACTGTCCTTCAATAATGTGATCGTAACCTCTCATCAGGCTTTCTTTACACAGGAGGCCATGTCTAATATCGCACATACGACTATGAATAATATACTTGACTTCTTCAACGGTAAAGAATTGAAGAATGAGGTTGTTTATAATAAAGCTTAATGTAAATTCTTACAGTTCGGATTGCAGGTATGAAACGGTTCTTTATTCTTTTTGTTTATATATTCACGTTCTTGGGAATCACAATTGCAGCTGAGTCTAAGTTTGTCGTTGTTATCGATGCCGGACATGGAGGCAAGGACGGCGGAGCAGTGAGGGGTATATATAAGGAGAAAGATATAAATCTGGGAGTGGCTAAGACTTTGGGTGAGCTGATAGAAGCAAACTTTAATGATGTTAAAGTTGTTTATACCCGTAAGACGGATGTTTTTGTAGACTTGGATAAGCGGACACAGATAGCTAATAAGGCTAAAGCCAATTTGTTTATATCCATCCATACAAATTCAACGGCGGCAAAGATGACCAGCGCTTCCGGTGCTGATACTTACATATTAGGATTGGCGCGTAGTGCTGAAAACCTGGAGGTAGCAAAGCGGGAAAACTCCGTTATCCTGTTGGAGGATAACTATACATCAAAATATGAAGGCTTCGATCCAAATTCGACGGAGTCGTACATTATATTTGAGTTTATATCGAATAAATATATGGAGCAAAGCCTGCAATTTGCAGATTATGTACAAAAAGATTTCAGAGGTATCGCAAAACGCACCGATAGAGGTGTGCGGCAGGCCGGATTTCTTGTGCTAAGAAAAACCAGTATGCCAAGTGTGCTTATCGAACTCGGGTTTATCAATAATCAGGCAGAAGCCAAATATTTATCTTCCCGATTGGGTCAGAGGGCGATGGCGACCGCTATATACTCGGGGTTTAAAAAATATAAAAGGGAATTTGATAAAAAGCAAGGCCGGTATGTTGCAGCTCCGGATAAAAATGAGGAAATCGATGATATTGCAGTTGACGAAGCTATCATAAAAGACAAAGCAGTCATTCAAGATACTTATGCCGTAGAGAAAGTCGATACTCCGGTTGCGAAAGAACCGGCCAGAGTAAAAAATATGGTAGAAGTACCAAAGAAAAGAGAGCAATCTCCAAAGAAGATCGGGGAAATCCCGAAAAAGGAGCCTGAAACTTCTGCAAAAACAGAGAAAGCTGCTACAAAGAATATTAACAATCAGACAGAGTACAGGGTGCAGTTTTTGGTGTCACCAAAGAAGCTCTCAGATAACTCGAAAGAATTTAAAGGTCTTTCACCGGTTTCATTTTATAGAGACGGCAGCAGCTATAAATATACTTATGGCTCAACGGCAGATTATAATGAGATAATTAGAATACAGCACCAAGTCAGGGCTAAATTTAAAGATGCGTTCGTGGTGAAATTTAAGAACGGAGAACGTGTTAAATAAGTAACGGCAAAGCGGTATATGGATGGTAGATGGTTTTAATAGCGTATTATTCCAATATAACTATTTGTTGTATTTAAACTTAACAAGAGAATAAACAGGTCTGCGACCTTAGAATTACATATATTTAATAGTTATGAGTAAAATGTCGAAAGAAGTAAGAATAGGTATAGCCTTTGTAATCGCAATTTTCCTTTTGTATTACGGTATCAGTTTTCTGAAAGGGGTAAATCTTTTTAAACCATCAAATTCATATATTGTCGTATTTGACGATGTGTCCGGGCTGACTCAGTCAACACCCGTTACACTGAATGGTTTTCAGGTGGGTCTGGTGTCTTCGATGGAACTTGACCCTAAAAATCAAAAGCGTGTAATTGTATATCTGAACATGGACAAAGGCATGCAGATACCCAAAGGTAGCAAGATGTCACTGGATGTCTCTGTTCTGGGTACGGCAACAATCATGCTCGAGACTAACCCTTATACAAAAGAGAACCTCTCTTCCACCGATACTATAAAAGGTATCCGGGTGAAAGGCATGATAGATGCGGCTGGCACAATGTTGCCTCAGGTGGAACAACTTATACCGAAGATTGATTCGATACTTGTCGGCCTTCAGACACTGGTCAATAATCCTGCCTTGAACCAGTCACTGACAGATATCAATCAGATTACAGGCGATCTGGCCAAATCTACCAAACAACTGAATTCTATGATGACTGCCTTGAATAAGGATGTTCCTGCCATAACCGGGAATCTGGGTAAGATGTCTAATGACTTAAGCAGTGTGTCTGGCAAGATAAATCAAATGGATTTGGTATCAACATTCAGATCTGTAGATTCTACGATGAAAAATATAGAATATCTTTCTACGAAAATGACATCTAAAGATAATTCTTTGGGCTTATTATTGAATGATCGTCAATTATATGATAGTATTAACGGAACAATTAGTAATGCTTCGTTGTTACTTAAAGACGTAAGGCAAAATCCATCCCGTTATATCAATGTGAAGGTCTTTTAAATCATTTTATTTAGAATCGATCTAAATAAGTAAAAATAATTTTTTTGCTTAATAGTGTCACCCTTATACTTTTCGGGCAGTATTACGAAATTGTTAAAACGTAATTAAAATGCTATTAAAAACATAACTTATTGATAACTAGTTGGTTGTTTGTGGCTGAGGGGGTGATTTTGTAATAACATCATAAGTCGTTGAAATTAAAATAGATGTTTCCAAAACTAGAAATCCAAATTTGGGGGTACTTTTTTTTTATGAAATAAATGATGAAATTTACATTACGAAACTGAGAGAGTAATATAGACAAAAATAACTAAACTAGTAAATGGATTCTTCTTCAACTCAAAATTTATGGGCTAATTGTTTAACGGTCATTCAGGATAATATACCTGAAGCGGCTTTCAAAACATGGTTCTTACCTATTGTACCCTTATCCTATGAAAATAAGGTATTTACAATACAGGTACCAAGCCAATTCTTTTATGAGTATCTGGAAGATAAGTTTGTCGATTTACTGAAAACCACTCTGCATCGCGAAATCGGTAAAGATACAATACTACAGTATCGCATATTGATGGAGAATACAACTAATACAGTTGTAGATTATAGAGGTGACGCTAAGACACTACCTGTTGATAAGGGGTATATTAAAAGCTCCAATAAAGTACCGAACCCTTTTCAGAAAGTTGTCGCAGATGATTTTGATTCGCAGTTGAATCTGAAATATACATTTGATAACTTTTTCGAAGGAGAAAGTAATAAACTGGCCCGGACCGCAGGTGAGACCATAACAAAAAATCCTGGTAAGACGGCTTTTAATCCGTTGTTTCTTCATGGTGCATCCGGTGTGGGTAAAACCCATCTCTGTCATGCTATAGGAACACGCATAAAAGAACTGTTTCCGGAGAAACGTGTATTATATGTGTCGGCTCATTTATTTAAGATTCAGTATGCCGATGCCGGGCGTTATAATACGACCAATGACTTTATCAACTTCTATCAGGGTATCGACGTACTTATCATAGATGATATACATGAATTGGCCGGAATAGAACGTACGCAGAATACACTATTCCACATATTCAATCACTTGCATCAGAATAATAAGCAGCTTATCCTTACTTCGGACAAGGCTCCGTCCGAGCTTCAGGGGGTAGAGGAGCGTTTGCTCACACGTTTCAGGTGGGGGTTGACCACGAAAATAGACCATCCCGATAAAGGCTTGAGGTTAAAGATCCTTCAAAATAAGATTCTTCATGACGGATTGTCCATACCAGAAGATGTAGTGGATTATATCGCAGAAAATGTAACAGATAATGCGCGTGATCTCGAAGGTATTATCGTATCTATAATGGCACACTCGCTAGTATATAACAAAGAGATAGATTTATCTTTGGCCCGGCGTGTTATCGGACAGGCAATAAAGAAAATAGAAGCAAAGAAGATAACCATCGGTGCAATAGAATCTGTTGTTTGTGACTTTTACAATATAAAAAGCGAGTTGATTCATACAGCTTCCCGCAAACGGCAGATAGTGCAAGCCCGCCAGGTGACTATGTACCTGTCGAAAAGTTATACTGAAATGTCGTTGGCTCAGATTGGTTCTCTTATAGGTAAGAAGAACCATGCTACAGTGCTTCATGCTTGTAAGACTGTCAAAGAGCAAATGGAAGTAGATAAAGTATTCCGGGACGAAATAGCAGAAATAGAGAAGAAAATAAAAAGCTGAGGACGTTGAGTTCCCAGCTTTTTAGCTTCGTCTTGATGCCCTGTTAAGATGTTCTGTGTTTATTATAATTATTGATCAAGATTTCCTTAATACTAACTTCCTTTTAGTTGCAGTTGCTATTTCAGCAAAAAATGCCTTAATTTCTTTATACTGCGATTTGTCATATCTTCCTGTAAAGATATCGATATTTTGGATATATATTATCTTATTTCCATCTTGTTTTACTTGTGTCTCAAATTCGCCGAAAGGAGTTTTTAGGATTATATCCTTGGGTAAAGATTCGGCCGTATATGACTCGGGGATATTGATGAGGATGGAGTCTGATTCTGAGAACCCATTATTAATTACAATATCCTGAATCCGCGTATTGGATGAAAGCATATTGTAGCTCCCTTTTTCCAGAGGGCAGGCCGGAATAAATAAACGGGTACCTGTTTTATTAACAAAGTCTGTAGCGACGAAGTCAGCGGATAAAGAGCAAGACGGTAATGATGACTTATCCTCTTCTGTCCTTATATTATCTATTTGTACTTTAGGAAATTTGACGTTTCGGTTGATGTATCCGACTACTTTATCTCTGTCCTTTGATGTCATTGCAGATACATTGTACAAGTATCCATGCAGATGTTCAACAAAGGCTAAGGTTCCCTTTGCAGTTCCATCTTCTGAGACATTAATAGTGATCATTGATTCCTGTTTATTGTCTTTGTCCTGATATTGGGAAACTCTACAAACTTTACCTCCGTTTTCAGTTACAACGAGGGCGTCATGACTGGCTATATTATCGTGGATATAGCCAAAAGGTATTGTTTGGGAAGTACATTCGAGCCATAAACTGTCATTCTGAAGAGGTACAAGTAAAATAGCATGATTCGTTTCACTTATATTCGAAAAGCCTTTAGTAAAGGACTTCCTGTTTCCGGAATATATCTCACAATAGTTTGAAGGTATGCCAATGGCATTTAACATGGCTTTCATTTCATTTGATAAACCTTTGCAGTCTCCGAAGCCGGTTTTCATTGTATTTGATGCTTCTATTGGCTGGAATCCTCCGATACCTAATTGAATGCTAACATAACGGGAATTCTCTTGCAGATATCTGAATAGTATTTCTACCTTTTCTCTATCCGTTTTGGCATTCTTTACAAGGGATATAAGCTTGTCAACAATATTATTTGGCAAAGTGTCACGTCCTTTAAGTAAACCTGACACCCACATACCATAGTTCTTCCAATCCGACATATTCCCGCAAGAGGAATCATAGCAAAAATCAGCCGGAGCGATCAATACTCTCGGATATATATCCCTCAGGGCAGGAGCCAAAGGTTCATTATTGATTGCTTTCAGGTTGTTTGCGGTAAATGAATATATGTGTTTATTGCCTACGATTTCATCTTTAGCATTGCAATCGAAATTTGCGTCATATCTCAGGTTCATATCCGCAGGTAGTTCTATCCTGTAGCTCGCATTGACCAGCGACTGCATATAGCTTTGAATGGGCGTGAAAGCGGGGTATGAGATTATACCGTTTTTCCATTTTTCTTCATATGTATATTCTATCGTATATGGATATGTGGGAACTTTATATTCGTAGACAATAGAATAGGCATCTGTCGCCATCTGGTCGGACATGGAAGATATAGTCAAATCTTTCTTTCCGATTTTCCGGATAACGCTACCTGATGCATTTTTTATGACAGCGGAAAAGTCTTTCATTTCCTTGAATTTATCATTGTAAGCATAAAAATGCGCAAAGCCTTCTCCCTGTTTGCTGAGTATTGTCATTGTTTTCGTTATCTTACATGTGGCATTATTCATATCCGTCTGGATTATTACCATATCGGAGTTCTGGACAATCGCAACCGCATTTTCACGGAGGCTGTCGGAAGCCTGACTGGTCGAATTATCATCTGCATATATCATTGCAGATGATATTATATATAAAGTTAGAATGAAGTGTCTGTACATAATTGTTCCGGTTTTAGTTATTCCGCAGCAGCAGCTTTTTTGAGTACGATCTGTTCTGAATTTTTAGCAATCAGCTTCGAAAAGAAATCACGCAGATTTTCATATTCGGCAGGTAAAAATTGTAATTTCTTCAACTGATACTGATAATGAAGCCGGATCTGGCTACCTGATTGAATAATCCGGTAAATAAGGCTCATATCATTGTCATTGAGTACCATTCTCTCACCTTTAGGAAGCTCTTCCACTGTATATCCTTCAGGAACAATGAAATCTATTATTTGCACAAAATTGAGTAGGTAATCAAATTCGATGGGATACTCACGTGTTTCTTTCTTAAATGGATTTTCTGAATATGGTTTATCAGTCAGAGGGGTAATATATAAGAATTCATCTGCCATATCAATATCCAATGATTGTGCATAGTTTATTTTTAATGCTTCGCTTGTATTATCCAGATTTGATATGGTGAAGCTGTCTATCTCACATGAAAGCCTTTTACTAACCGATTCTATATAATCATTCTGGTCTTTATGGTTATAGTAGCTGACCTTGGTATTGTATGCGGCATTACCTTTACGAGTGTCAGCCGATTTTCCAATCAGTTTAGAATCGTTAATAGTCAGATTCATTGTTTTTAATATTGAACCGGACGAAATTCCGGTAAGGTCCACCCAGTCGGAATAGCTTGTCCTCAGAATACGTGCTTGTGGTACCATGCATTTTTCGGGAAGCAAGTTCCAGTCCCCGTATTTGGCTGCGGCATCGGTAAAGTACATGGTAGTGTCAATTTTGATACCTGTGATTACATAATTGAACGCGGAAATACTCGGATGCGATATAGGCATACGGCCATTGCTTCTGGTACTCAATATTACGGGGAACGCATCGAATCCTCCGGCCTGAAGTGCGTTTATTAACAGGAAGTTTACATCAGCGCTTGTGCCGATTCCGTTCTTTAAGGCATCTTTCAGATTTTTTGGATAGAAAGCATTTTGGTCATTCCATTTTACTTTGTATTTGACCATATCCTGTATTTCTTTTGCTTTGTCAAAGTTTACATTCCCTTTGGTTATTTCGTCCTTGAATAAGTCTGCTTTCTTCAGATTACCTCCAAACTGACTGGATTCCATAATTTCTTTATCAATATTGTTCCACGATGAAGAATAGTTTTTCACTGTGGTGTATGGCATTTGTATGCTTTTAAGTTCAAAAGAAACTTTCGATATATAATCGTTTATTGTCCATAGATACGATTCATTTTTAATGGCGGGAACATTGGTTGCCTCAAATGTATAACGATCGGCAGAACACCGTACCTGAGTTGCTTGCGATCGTCCGTTGTCATCTTTATACTGGATATGGAACGTTTCATTTACAGGCTCTTTTTTGGGTGCTAATGCAATATATCCCTGGGTATTCAAATTGTACCGGAAATATTCAGGCAGTGTGACCTCGAATGAAGTATAGATAATAGGTATTGACGACTGGAAATTGAAATCGCGGAGATCGTAAAAGAAATCGGATACAATCGTATATTTATATTCTATAACAGATCCTACTTTTGCAGTAGGCATTGTAAATTTCCTTACTTTCCATTTATTGTCGGTATCTTCTTCAAAAATGAAATCTTTGGATAGTTTTGTCTTCACTACCTTACCTCCTTCCAGATTGTAAGTTGTTCCTGATAATCCCCTGATATCTTCTTTTGATGAATTGCTGGCCTGGTAATACGGGATTTCCTGGTCACACCACTCAAGGCCTTCGGTTTTAAGTATTTTTATCTTCACCTGAAGTGTGTATTCAAACTGAAAGCCATATAGGTTGTTGTAGACGAAGCGTGTATCACCTTTTTTCAATAACATAACGGCGGCGGCAGTCGTATCCTGACGATATGAGGTCATCGATAATTCTTCGACAGTTGCATTTCCGTATTTTGATTGCGAATAGCAATTGTAACCGTTCAGAAATACAAGAATAAATAGAACGAGAAGGGTGATTTTTTTCATAATATTAGGTTAATTAAATTAGAGTAAATGTATAAAAATGTTTACAGATATTAATTATTAAAAGTATGCCGTAAAGCATATTTTTGACATATTGTGCGTTCTTAAAACAAGGATTGTGAATTTTATTTTTATTATTTTTATTATATGAAACTATATGCTGCTTTATTATGGGAATTTTTCAAAAGTGACACATCTGCCTGGTGTTTATTATTACTTTTTTTAATTTTTCTATTATAGGCAATAACTGAAAATAATTAGTTGTAGGTTGATCGCTTCTTTGTATGTATAGATAAATATGAAGGAAGATTTCCATATATTTTACTAAAAATTTCAGATAAAAATCAGGCTGTCGAAACAGGAAGAGCAAATTCAGGATGATTTGCTGTTGTCTACAGATCTTCGATGAAGCTGGTAGAAGGATACCCGGATAGGAATTATATTTATTTCACGTCAGATGCAGGTTTATTTGTGTCAGAGAAACGAATTTATTATTTCAGGTGTTAAAAAAGAACTTCTTTGTTGATAATTATCCGGAACCTTTATTTGAGAACACGGATATGGTCATGTTGGAGAAAGACCTATTAGAAAACAAAAGAGCCATGCTATTCTGCATGGCTCTTTATGTATTTTGTCAGTGACTATTAATATTCACGTCTTCTGTATCCACCATTGTTGCCACCACCTCTGTTATTGTCATAACTTCTGCGAGGACGGTCACCTTCTGTGCGAGGACGAGCTTCAGATACGGAGATAGTTCTTCCGTCATATTCAGCACCATTCAGTTCTTCAATAGCTTTTTGGCCAGCTGCATTATCAGCTAATTCAACAAAACCGTAACCTTTAGAGCGGCCGGTAGCTTTGTCCATAATAACTTTTGCTGAAGTGATTTCTCCATATTCAGTGAATAGATCCTTCAAATCATTGTCGTTGATGCTGTAGCTCAACCCTGCGATAAAAATGTTCATTGTAAAAAAATAAAAATTAAATAATAAATACTCTATGCAGAAGATGTAAATAAATAGGAAAGCTAAAAGAAACTAGACAAGAAAGGTTACCAAAGAAGGGAAATGACTTGAAAAGAAAAATTTAAACTACACTTAAGAACTCTTATGCAATAGCAAATGTAAAAATAAAAATCAGTTATTTAGCATTTTAACCAATTATTTTTTTGTTACACTTCGCTTTTTTATAATTTATTGTATCATATGGACTGAAATTATCAGGAATTGAGCCTTTTGTAATTTTCGATAACGCCCATCACCGTGTCTTTATCATTCCCGATCTGTTTCTTTAACGTATCAATGTCGATAAATTTTTCGTCAGGACGTACAAAATCAATAAATTCGGCAGTCAGCTCCTTATTATATAGATCTCCGTCGAAGTTGAACAGATTTACTTCTATACTTATATTATCTCCATTGTGCAGAGTAGGGCGTTTCCCTATATAAAGCATGCCGTCGTATTTTTGCCCGTCCACATGCACATATACGGCATATACGCCAAAAGCAGGAATTACCTTATATGTCTCCCATACCTGAATATTTGCAGTAGGAAAGCCGATTGTCCGTCCTACTTTAAAGCCTTCCACTATTTTTCCCGAGATAGTATAATTATACGAGAGCAGTTTGGCTGCCTTACGGATATATCCTTCAGCAAGTAATTTGCGAATACGGGATGAACTGACATGGTCTTCTCCGGGAAGCTCCCGGGCTTCAACAACATCGATGCCGATTTCACCGCCGTAGCGCTTATAGTCGGTAAACCCGTCTTCCCTGTTATGTCCGAAGCGGTGATCGTACCCGATAACCAGGGTGTTTACCGACAGTTTGCCTTTCAGTATATCTTCCATAAACTCTCGGGCTGAGAGTTGGGAAATCTCCTTTGTAAAATCAAGACATACACAATAATCGATTCCGGTGGAAGCCAGACGTTCTGTTTTTTCATCAAATCCGCATAGCAATGCGGGCTGATAATCTTTTTGCAAAACCTTTCGCGGGTGTATGGGAAAGGTTATGACTGCAGAAGGCCGCTTCCTCCTGGCCGCTTCCTCTTTCACCTGGTCTATCAGAAAGCGGTGGCCGGTATGTACGCCGTCGAAAAAGCCTATTGTGGCTACTAACGGCGCGTGCTGAAGTTTATGTTCTCTGTCTATAAGCAACATATATAGTTACTGTTTAGAGTAATCTTCTGTCTGTAAAAACCTTTCGCAGATCTTCATCCTGATCTGTCAGATAAGTCCGGAATCCCAGTTTTTCGCCGATTTCTACATTTGCTTTTCCGTCATCGAAGAATAGGGTTTCGGCAGGATTCATTCTGGAATCGGCTATAATGAAATCGAAAATTTCCCGGTCTGGTTTGGCGCATCCTATTTCATATGATAAATAACATTTATCGAAATAAGCATCAATGGGTAATCCTTCGGGGGAAAATTCATGAGTCATGGCCCATCCCATTACAGAGGGATTGGTATTGCTAAGTAAATAAACTTTATATTTTTTACGGAGGTCTTTCAATAACTGATATTTATAATCAGGGATGCCAGCCAGAAAACCTAACCACGCATGGTCTATTTGTTCTGCTGTGACATCCGGGTTATTCGACAATTTGCGAAATTCGGTAACAAAATCTTCCCGGTTTATTTTCCCCTCTTCATATTCCAGAAAAATGCCTTTCTGGCGGAATTCACCCAAATATTCGTTGATATTGGGAAATCCCAATGCGGTGAAACGATCTAATGCGGTTTGTTTGTGCAGGCTTACTATTACACCACCAAAGTCGAATAAGATGTTCTTGATATCTTTGCTCATAAAATTATAAAATTACATTTTGCGCTATTATAGCACGAAGTTAGTTATTTATTCTTTAAGAGCCGTTGTTTTCAATTTTGTATTTGTATTTTTGTTAATATCAAGTAGGAGAAAGTATCTGATGATTACATTATTTAAACCTCACTGCTTATTGTATTAAATTTTAATAGGCTAATAAATAAATTTGTGACTTTAAAATCGTTTCAAAGTGCTCTATAAAACAAGGGGATTAGTACTCAATACCATCAACTATAACGACAAGTATATCCTTGCTCAGGTTTTTACCGAATCGTTCGGGCGGGTGACTTATATGGTTTCGAAGGCTAAGGGAAAAGGTTCGAAAGTACCCAGATCTCTCTTTTCACCGCTTGCTGTCCTCGATATGGAAGCAGAGCATCAGGCCTCACGCGATATTCAACGGATACGTGAAGCCCGTGCAGATATGTATTTGTACGATATATCCGGGGATTTGAGCAAGACTTCCATGATTTTTTTTCTCTCCGAATTTCTCACACGTGTATTGAAGGATACAAATGATAGCCGGTTACTATTTAGTTTTCTGGAGCAATCGGTGCAGATTCTGGAAATGACAGATAAGAGCATATCTAATTTCCATTTGGTATTTATGCTTAAACTCAGCCATTTTTTAGGATTTTACCCCAATCTGGAGGAATACAGGGAGAATAGTTTATTTGATATGATAAATGGCGAATTTGTCCTTCATCAACCTTTACACAAGCATTTCCTGAACCGGACGGAAAGTAAGTCTTTATCCCTGCTGGCCCGTATTTCATACGAGAATATGCACCATTTTGTCTTTTCGCGTCAAGACAGGATAAATATTATAAACAGAATACTGGAGTATTACCGCTTGCATCTTTATGATTTTCCTGCATTAAAATCCCTGGATGTATTGCATGAATTATTTTAATCTGATCCCAAAAATTGATAATTTAGCAGTTTTCGTGATTGAAACTAATATATTCGTAATATCTAATTAACATCTATGACATTGGAAGAAATAAGGAATTCGTATAAAAATCGTATCGATAAAGAGAAAATAACACTATCCAAACTGAAGAAAGTCATATTTCAGGTAGGGACAATGCGGTTGGCTATTGTATTGGCTTGTATTACCATGTGTTATATCTTCTGGGATGGGATTCCTGTTGTATTGGCTGCAATAGGTATATCCGTAGCGCTCTATCTTTTTTTTATGAAATATCATGACAGGCTGTTTATTCAAAAGAAATATTGTGAATTGCTTATTCAAAATGCGGAGAACGAACTGAAAGGGATCGATTATGACTTTTCTGCATTCGATGGCGCACCCGAAAAAGCAGATGCAAACCATAGTTACAGCGTAGATCTGGACTTGTTTGGCAATCATTCATTCTTCCAATCGGTAAACCGGACTGTGACATCTTTCGGGAAAGACAGGCTGGCGGATACATTGCTTTACCCCTTCGAGAAGAAAGACGAAATCGTGGCTCAGCAAGAAGCGTTGAAAGAGTTGAGAGGGAAGACCGAATTACTTGACCATTTCAGGGCAGTAGGGCAAATGACAGGTGCAGAAGATTTGAATATCCATTTCTTTTCGCAGCAGTTTATGCAGACAAAGCTTTTATCCAAGAGCTTCTGGCGGTATTTTATGTATATCTCTCCTGTTGTATCCGTTACGGTTCTTATTCTATGTATTGCCGGTCTGCTTCCATATGCTGTATTAGGTCTGGTCTGGACAATGTTCTTCTTGTTGAGTCTTGCTCCCCTAAAGGATATTAATGCGAAGAAGAACCTGTTTGAAAAAAAAATAGAGACGCTCGGCACATATTCCAAACTATTTAAAATAATAGAGAATGAAAAATTTGAGTCTACATTACTGATTAACATACAGAACAAGATAAACAGCGGAGAATCTGCTTCTTTGGCTATACATCAGTTGAAATCGCATAGTAATAATCTAGATCAGTCGTCGAATGTTCTGGGACTCCTTTTCCTCAATCCCTTCTTTTTCTGGAATATTATCTATTCCATAAAAATAGAGAAATGGATTATCCATCATAAGGATAATATCATTACCTGGCTGAAAGTTCTGGCTAAGTTCGACAGTCTTGTTTCTCTCGGAATCTTTGCCTATAATAACCCTGGTTACACATATCCGGAAGTTGCAGATACTTTTATGCTGGAAGGAAAAGATTTAGGGCACCCGATGCTTAACAGATGCGTTTGTGTTCGGAACGATGTGACGATAAGCCGGCATCCTTATTTCCTTGTTGTAACAGGGGCAAATATGGCTGGAAAAAGTACTTATCTCCGTACAGTCGGTATAAACTTAATTCTGGCATGCGCGGGTGCGCCGGTATGTGCCACTTCACTGACATTTTATCCTTATAAATTGGTTACAAATTTGCGGACCTCCGATTCGCTTACAGATAACGAGTCTTACTTCTTTGCCGAACTCAAACGATTGAAGATGATTATCGATCGTCTGCAATCGGGTGAGCAGCTGTTTATTATCTTGGATGAGATATTGAAAGGAACCAACTCGGAAGATAAGCAGAAAGGTTCGATAGCTCTGATGAAGCAATTGGTTTCGCTCGAAGGTAACGGCATAATTGCCACGCATGACCTCGTGCTGGGTAATCTGGAAAAAGAATTTCCTGAAGCAATAAAAAATTATAGATTTGAAGCCGATATAAAGGATGAGCAGCTATCTTTTACATACAAGATAAGGGAAGGGATAGCACAGAATATGAACGCGAGCTTCCTGATGAAAAAAATGGGAATAACAGGGCTTTGAGTCCCTGCTATCCTCTCCTCAAGGAGAGGGGTTGATTTGAGTATTGATTTATGGCTTTGCTAAAGTCCCCTAAGGGGGATTTAGGGGGCTTAACTAATATATTATGGAAGATATTCTACATTACATTTGGAAATTCAGGCTTTTTCAGAAAGATCTGAAAACGACTACAGGCCAGCCTATAGAAGTGATTGACGTTGGTTTGCCTAACACAAATGAAGGCCCTGATTTCTTCAATTCGAAGATCAAGGTAGGAGATAAGATCTGGGCGGGTAATGTGGAAATCCATAGATCATCGGATGAATGGGTGAAACATAAACATGATGTAAGCAAGAGTTATAACTCGGTAATCCTGCATGTTGTGGAAAAAGCTAATTGTGAAGTATATAATGAACTGGGGCAACCTGTTATACAATGTGAAATAGCTTGCCCTGAGCATATAAAAGAGAATTATGATTTTCTGATTCATTCCAATACAGATATTCCTTGTTGTAATTATTTAGGGTCGATGTCCTCTTTCCATCTTAATTCGTGGATGAATACCTTGCTGATAGAGCGATTGGAACGGAAATCGAAACATATACAGGGATTACTTGAGCGATACAATAATTCGTGGGAGGATGTGTTCTATGTAATCCTGTCACGAAATTTCGGATTTGGATTGAATTCCGATTCTTTTGAACGATTGGCTTTGAGCCTGCCACTTAAGTATATACGGAAGCAGGGAGATAACCTGATTCAGATAGAAGCCTTGTTGTTTGGGCAGTCAGGCATGCTGGACAATCTTAAAGTAAATGACGATTATTATTCATTACTACAAAAAGAATATGCTTTCCTGAAAAATAAATACGAACTGAACCCGTTAGAATCATATGTATTCAAAAGTTTAAGAACGCGGCCGACTGCTTTCCCTCAGATTCGGATAGCACAGTTAGCTGCTTTATTACAGAGTTCTCATGGATTATTTTCTAAAATTACAGCCTGCGATGATGTGGGACGCATCAGGTTGATGTTTCATGTAAATACTTCTGAATATTGGCAGACGCATTATGCATTCGGAGTTTCATCCGAACGAAAGACTAAATATCTGGGAGATGCTTCTCTCGACATTATACTTATAAATACGGTAGCTCCGATTCTTTTTATTTATGGGAGGACTGTCGATAGTGAAATACATCGTGAGCGGGCACTTCATTTTCTTGAGATATTAAAGCCGGAGAGAAATTTAATAACGAAACGTTTCGAGAAACTCAAAATGCCATTAAATAATGCTGCCGATTCGCAGGCAATGATTCAATTGAAGCGTGAGTATTGCGAACTCAGGAAATGTTTATTTTGTAGAGTAGGGCATCAACTATTAACCAGTTAACAGTAATCCGTCAACAGTTGGCAAATCAATTAACCTATAACTAAAATGAAATATATAGATCTTTTTAATCATCTCAAAAAAATAGAGAATTATACTGATAGCGAGATTGAAATTGATAGTCATCTTGTTATGCGTAATTTTACTTTCGAGTCTAATTATCGTTTTATCCTTCCCGGAGGACTTGGTAATAATGACGACTATGAGTATATTCCAAGTATACCTGAAGATTATGAACCTGACGTCATTCAGCAAATGCTGAATAAGAAGGATGCGGAGATTATGGAAAATATAAAATTCCGCTACCATATGATAATGCCAAAGAAGGAGCAGAAGGCCAAGGGGATTATTTTTATGTTTCATGGCTTTAATGAAAAATACTGGAATAAATACCTGCCTTGGGCAAAATATATAGCGGAGAAAACAGGCAAATCGATAGTGATGTTTCCTATAGCTTTCCATATGAACCGTGCGCCTGCGACTTGGAGCAACTCGCGGGAGATGTATCATGTGAGTGAACAGCGAAAGCAGCGGCATCCTGATGTTATCTGTTCCAGTTTGTCTAATGTTGCTATCAGTACCCGTCTTCATAACAAGCCGCAACGGTTTCTTTGGTCAGGCCTACAGACTTATTATGATGTAATTGATTTTGTCGAAGCTTTTAAAGAGGGGCTGCACCCCGCAATAGAAAAGGATGCTTCAATTGATTTCTTCTCTTACTCTATTGGTACATTCCTAGGCGAGATATTGATGATGAGCAATAAGGACGGGCATTTTACACATTCAAAATATGCGACATTCTGCGGAGGGGCGGTGTTTAACAGGCTATCACCCGTGTCAAAGTTTATCCTCGACAGTGAAGCCAATGTGAGTCTATACTCTTATGTGGTGGAGCATCTGGAAAGCCATATGAAGCGGGACGAAGTACTTCGCCATTATATGCATACCCATCCCGAAGGGAATAATTTCAGGAGTATGCTCAACTACCGCTCTATGACGAAAGAACGGGAGGCCAGGTTCAGGGATATGAGCGATCAGTTCTATGCCGTCACACTGGCTAAAGATGAGGTTGTACCTGCTTATGAAGTTATCAATACATTACAGGGTTCGGACAGGGATATTCCTATCAGAATAGAGATGTTGGATTACCCGTATAAATATATCCATGAAGACCCGTTTCCCGCGCTTCCGAAAATTGCGGATGAGGTGGATAAACAATTCTGCTTAACTTTCGATAAAATAAGTGATTTCTTAAAATAAATACCTATGAACAAGATTTTTAATGTAGTAGCGCTAACCCTTTTGTTTCTAACGTCGTTCTCCGGACAGGCGAAAGCTCAGGAAGTGGAAAAGCTGTTTAACGGAACAGATTTATCTAACTGGAATTTTGTACTGGATAAAAATAACGTGCCGGCAGAAAAAGTGTTTTATGTAAAGGATGGCTTGATCCATATAGCAGGTGAGCCGCTTGGATATATGTATACCAAACAGAAGTACGGCCATTATCATTTGCATGCAGAATGGCGTTGGCCGCAGGGGATAGAATCAAATAGCGGGATTTTCTTATTGATAGAAAGACCGGAGACACCTTTTCCAAACGGTATAGAGTGTCAGTTAAAGGCCGGAAGCGCAGGCGATTTTGTATTGCTCAATGGTTCTGATCTGGCTGAATATAAGAATCCTGAAAGCGGACGTCCTAAATTTCCTGTGATCGCGAAGGCTAAGGTATCAACGGAAAAAGTTGCAGGGGAATGGAATTGTGCTGATGTATATTGTCACGACGGAGTAATCTCGGTATATATCAACGGCGTTTTCCAGAATAAGGGTACAAATAAAATCAAAGAAGGTTATATCGGTTTACAGAGCGAAGGTAAAGATGTCGAGTTCAGGAACGTGACATTAACGCCGTTACCTTGAATATAAATAGATAGGGAGTAGAAAAGAAGGGGAATTTATTTCCCCTTTTTCAATTTCTCTATAATAATCTTCGCTGCGTGTCCGGATGCTCCCGGTTTACCCAGTATGTTTATTATTTCATCATATTCCGATAACATCTTATTGCGGTAGGAGTTGTCATTTAATAATCTGTCTGTTTCATTCCTTATGGCCCCGATGGAAAAGAATTTGGCGAATAACTCCTGCACTACTGCCTTATCCGCAATCAGATTGACCAGCGAAATATATTTTGTATGGAGCAGGTTCTTAAATACCCAATATACTACATGAGGTATCGGAGTTTCGTAACAGACAACCTGCGGAACGCGGAACAGCGCCGTTTCCAATGTTGCTGTACCTGAGGTAACCAAAGCTGCTTCTGCATATTCAAGTAAACGATATGTTTGTCCGAAAATTATCTTACAAGGCTTATCCCCTATGTATTTTTTATAATAACCGGCTTCTATAGCAGGTGCTCCGGCTATGACAGGCTGGTAACCGGTAAATTTTTCTATAGATTCGAGCATCGCCGGCAGGTTATCTTTTATCTCCTGCTGACGGCTTCCGGCTAACAGCGCAATAAGAGGTTTATTCTCCAGCTTATTCTCTGATATGAATTTATCGCGGGTATCATCCTTATTCTCTTCTCTGAAATTTGCCACCGCGTCCACTACAGGGTTACCTACATAGTGGATTCGGTAGTTATGCTTTTTATAGAAGTTTACTTCGAATGGAAGGATCGACAACATTTCATCCACATACTTTTTGAACGATTTTACCCTGTATTCTTTCCATGCCCATACTTTCGGCGAGATGTAATAATAGACAGGTATCTCTGTATGTGTCTTTATATATTTGGCTACTTTAAGGTTAAAGCCCGGATAATCTATAAGTATAAGTACATCGGGCTGAAACCTGATAATTTCCTCATTGCACATTTTCATGTTGCGCAGAATAGTTCTCAGGTTGAGCAATACAGGAATAAAACCCATAAAGGCCATTTCTCTGTAATGCTTTACCAGCCGGCCTCCCTGTGCCTGCATAAGGTCACCCCCCAGAAAACAGAACTCTGCATTTGTGTCCTGTTCTTTCAATGCCGCCATCAGATTCGACCCGTGCAGGTCGCCGGAGGCTTCTCCCGCTACAAGAAAATATTTCATAAATATCAGTTAACAGTCAGCAGTCAACAGTTAGCAGTAATGCATGATATTTATGCCTGCAACTCATAACCCATAACTTATAATTAAATCAAGTTTTCCCAAGCCCTTATCGGTTCCAGGTAATCATGGTTTGTCATATCCACTTTTACGGGAACAACCGAAACATAATTGTGAGCTAATGCCCATTCGTCCGTATTTTCATCGTGTGGCTCATCATTGGTAAATTCTCCGGTGAGCCAATATACCTGTTTGTTGGCACCATCTTTCGACAGTACAAATTCATTTGTCCATTTTCCGGACGTCTGACGGCATATTTTCAGACCTTTTATATCATGGCCTTTTGGTATATTTACATTAAGACAGGTTCCCGAAGGTAATCCATCTTTTAATACCTGGCTTGCAAGCATGCGTGTATATTTATGGCAGGCAGAGAAGTCTGCCTGGTAATCGTGATCGAGTAGTGAAAAACCGACAGAAGGTATCTTGAATACGGCTCCCTCCATAGCTGCACCCATTGTACCGGAGTATAGGACTGCAACAGCTGCATTCGACCCATGATTAATCCCTGAAAGGACAATATCGGGCTTACGTTTGGCCAGTTCGGTTATCCCCAACTTTACACAATCGACCGGGGTTCCTGTACAACTGTATATTTTCAGATCCGTCTCATCCTTTATTAAATGTGCCCGCAATGGTTGCAACGAAGTTATTGCGCTCGACATTCCCGAACGGGGGCCGTCCGGAGCCACTACGACTATTTCACCTAATCCTTTTACGCTTTCTATCAATTCATTTATGCCTTTTGCCTGATGCCCGTCGTCGTTTGTTATCAGTATCAGGGGCTTCTTATTATCCATTATTTTGAGTTTATATTTTTCAGTGTTTTGTTAAGAAACAAAGATACGTCAATATTTTTTAAATCTCTTGCAGTACATTTGCTTTATCTGGTCTGAGCGTAGAATGCAGATATATATTTTAAGTATTCTGTACATAATACGGAACCTGCCCTTTTTGGAGTTGCGGCTGTTAACTGTTAATCGTATTTCGCCCCATATCCTTGGCTATAAACCGCACGATACAATACAGGATAAAAATAAATACCAAATACATAATGGCTCCTAAATGATGTAAGTATATTACAGCAAATGTAGCAATCAGAATAGCAGCCGTGACGGATAATGCCTGCCACAGACGGGTATATACATCCAGCTTCTCACCCCATACCTTTGGGCGGAATACCCAGTTGACAGGATGTACAAATGCATTGAGCAGAAGAATTGAGTATGACATGTATTCGTATTTTACGTCATTGAGAATACAGATAATGGCTACAACGCCTATCATTGCGCCATAATAGAGTTTCCCACATTTAGTAGAGGCACTGGAGGGCATATCGGTAGCCATAAAGATAGCCCCCAATAACAAACCTCCTAACGAAAACTGTATGCTATATGGAGTGAATGCTGAGAATATCAATAGTAGAACGGTGAATGCTACCAGTAAGGCTGTAGGTATATGCCACGAAATCCGGCGACGCACCAAAAGAAATATTCCTCCTGCGATTAACAACAGGACAGAATACTCTCCTATCGCCCCGGATGCTTTATATACCAGCTGGTCGAAGAATTTATCTCCGAAAAGACTGAGTTCAGGTATATTTACAGATGTTTTGTCATACCATATAGTACGGGAAGTCATTACCACGGGAAAGAATATTGCCATAAATTCGCGTCCGACCAAAGCCGGATTGAATATATTGCGCCCCATCCCGCCCCAAAGAAGTTTTCCGAACAGTACAGCCATGGCTCCGCCGAACGCGACGATATACAGAGGCGTAAAAGGCGCGATGGTAAACGATAACAGAATGCCCGTTATAATGGCTGAACCATCGGCTACAGAATCTGTCTGTTTGAAAAAGATCGCGGAAAAGATAAATTCGGTTACCAAAGCACTACCCACAGCAACAAGTATCACCATCAAAGGGACAAAGCCAAAAGCCAGATATGATACGGCTATACAGGGAAGTAAGGATATTATGACATCGGTCATTATTTTGCCGGTACTTACATCTTTCCTTACAAAAGGAGCATATATCATTTTATCGTATTGCATCTGCCAGTTGTTTTAATTTGATTTTCCCCTCCTTTATACTCTCTATCAGAGGAACATTACTCGGACAAATATATTCGCAGGCAGCGCATTCTATACAGCTGCTGATACTGTATTTTTCGAGATTGAAGTATTTCCCCCTACGGAAATTTTCTTCGAATTTCATCGGCATCAGATACATCGGGCATACATCTACACAATAGCCGCAGGATATGCAATTACTGCGCTTGATTTTCTCTTTACGGAAGAACAGTACTCCGGACGAACCTTTCGATACTGGTACATTCCAATCGGTAATACCCCGTCCCATCATAGGGCCTCCCAATACAACTGTCTTATTTGTAACAGACAAGCCAAACAGTCTTATAAAATGACCGACAGGCGTACCTATCTTAACTTCAAAATTACCCTCGTTGCGTGATTCCTCTCCCGATATGGTTATTGTCCGGCTAATTACCGGATGGCGGTTTACCACTGCGTCATATATGGCACAAATAGTTCCTACATTACTAACGATAACCCCTATATCGCGGGGACGTTGCGAACGCGGCATCTCGATACCCGTTACCGACCTGATAAGCTGGAGTTCGCCACCTTGGGGATATTCGTCCGGGAGAACAACGACACGGTAGTTCTTATATCCGGCTCTTTGAAGAAATGGTCTGAATACCTTCTGAAGTTCCCTATTCTGTTCTTCGATGGTGATAACAACATCATCTGCCTGAAGTATTCTGTTCGCTATGCCGATCCCTTTGAATAGTTCTTCTGTACGCTCCGCCATCAGTGCATAATCGGCAGTCAGATATGGTTCGCATTCCGTACCGTTAATGATAAATGTATCTATCTTGTGGCCATCCAGTCTGTATTTCACAGATGCAGGAAACTGAGCTCCACCCTCTCCGGCTATTCCGGCTGCTTCTATCAGTTCTATCAATTGTTTGGAAGTATAAGAACCTGTATCGCCTTTCGGCAGCTCGACCTCTGTTTCCTGAAAATCGTTACTTATCACAACTGTAGTCGCCATAAAACCATCAGCTTGCAAAGCTTCCCTTATATCGGTCACTATTCCCGAAACCGGGGAATGCATATTAGCCGGCATATGGTTTATACTCCGCGCTATCAATTGGTATTTCCTTACCTTATCCCCTACATTTACAACAGGCTCGGACATACAGCCATAAGATCTGAGTAAAGGTATGTAAAGAACAGGAGCATCTTCGAGAGACTGAATCTTCTGCTTCTTGGTCTTGCTCTTCATCGAAAAAATATGCATCATAGGCAGAATTTTGATTATAAGTTATGAATTATAAATGATGAGTTAAGGCATCGAAACCTTTTGTACAGGTCATTTTGTCATCCTCATCTATCAAGAAGCCTTCGAATTTAAAATCAGTAGACAGCATATCTGCTTTTTGCAGAAAACCTTCTGCCGTTTCATTAAACAATGCAGTAGAGAGGATATCTCCGGTCATACAATTATCGCTTATTATGCCAACCTGCTTTGTCGCAGATGGAAACCCTGTTTTAGGATTCAATATATGTCCGTACTTTTTTCCTCCTATCTCTACAAAAGTCTTCTCTTGGGTCGATGTTGAGTAACACTCGTTACTTATGTCCAGATTGAAAAGCTGTTGCCCGCTATCCGGGTTTCTCACTACTGCCTGCCACGCCGGATGCGATTCGTTGTTGATTGCCCGGATAGTGCTTCCTCCTGCATTGATAATAGCATCCGTGATACCGATATCAGCCATCTTCTCCACAAGTTTATCTACCGCGTAAGCCTTGATAAAAGAACCTGTGATTATTTCCTGTTCTTTTGCTATCCTGACCCGGTTTTTTTTTATTTCAATTTTGCGGTAATCAATTAGCTTCTTTGCATTCATGAGTTCCCCAGAAAAGGGTACGCCTTGCTGTTTATCCTTATAGAAACCCCATAGACGAATCAGTGGCATGATAGTAATATCGTATGTACCATCGAAGTAACCGGATAAGCTGATAACCCGTTCTAATATCTTAACCGTTTCATCGTCAACCTCAACAAAGTGTCCTGCATGTTTATTTATCCGGTCTATATATGAATCCGGCTGATAGGAGTTATAGTTTTTGTCAACATCCTCCAGAACAGCATATAACTCATCGAAAATATCGTCGTCGTAAAAAGCAGATACTTTAATCTTTATATGAGCATGAAACAGGAAACGCGTCTGTGCCTTGTATAATAACTCCATTATTAATTACTCGGTTCCCGAAGCTTCTTCCGGAGTCGCTTTTTCTATTACTGTTTGTTTTGGTTCTTCTACTTTCTTCGGCTCTACTTCTACTTTCTTCTCCGCTTCTTTTTTTACAGCGGGTACAGTAGATACAGCTTTCGGTTTTGCCGGAGTATTCACAGGAGTTTCCTTCTTCACCTCTTTAGGTTGCGCTTCTGCCGGCTGTTCCGTTTGGGGCTTCTCGTCTTCTTTTTCAGTTGCAGTGACAGGGAGAACCTCTACCTCCTTAGCAGCCTTGTCATTCTCTTCTTCAGCTTTGGCGGTATTATTCGCCGCATTTACCTTATAGCCCCATATAATGAGAATGACACCGAAAAGGAATAGCGTTATTTTTTTTATATTTTGTATTATATTACGCATACTCTTAATAAGTTATGATTATTTAATTTCCTTGTCGCAAATGTAAAATAATAGTTTGACTTGAAAAAAAACATTAACTATTTATAGCATTTTGATTTTAGTATAGATAAAACTAATAAAGTTTTATATTTTTGCACCGGAACTAATTATATACTTATATTACTTATGACTAGAATAAAACTACTGTCCATCCTTATTACATTTTGTTCATTACAAACATTCGCTACTCCACCCCGTACAAAAATAGAGAAAGACAAGGTTACCCTAACCTATATAGAAGTAAAAGACGAAGCTATTGAATTTGCTGCGTCCGATATACATAGTATGATTCTCAGGAAGAACAAAGGATTCTTATGGCCCGCTACAAAAATAGCATTTTCCAGGAAAAACGGGCAACTCTACTTCGACGTAACAGCAATAGATAATTCATGGTGCAATATGTTCCGTACTGACGAAAACCCGTATGGCTATTTTGTTATCGGTGGGAGAATGTTCATCGTAACATCCAAAGGTAATGAGCCTATCGATCTCGGTGAATATTTTACCTGTGATAACGATATAGAAAGAACATTCTACAAACCGGATGCTACAGTGAAACCTGTAAGTAAAAATCCAGTCTGGTATTATCTCCACAAAGGTAAAATGGCAACCGTCTTAGATTCTATAAATATAGCAAGCTTAGGAAGATAAAAAACAAAAGGACTGGGTTTTCAGTCCTTTTGCTATATTACTATAATTTACAATTTACCGGCCAGACTCTTCGGCAGATAAAATGTATCATTCTTATCTATATAGACTACAACTGAAGACAGTGTCACAGGCTGATCATTTAAGTACACTACCGATTTGAAGGCGGGAACAGATAAAGTCACATTCCCTTTCCTTACTTTCAACACAGGAAAACCGGCCGACTTATCGATTGTATAATCCATACCCTTAAACACATCTGTATGCTTTGCAAATATTTCCCTGGTCATTTCAGTCAAAGGTGTCTTAAATCCAAACGCATCACACAGGTATTGATTGATCTCCACATTTGTATTCATTCCTACCGGTATATCTCCATTGGGGTGATAAGCCGCGAGAAAGACTTCTTCTCCGGTGTGTCCTCCGGTGGTGAAACCGAAATAAGTATGTGAATCCATAATATTAATGATGCTGGAACCCATATTTACACTGTTACTTACCTTCATATAATCTGCTTCTTTATAATTCTTTGAACTCAACAGCAGGTTTAGTTCTTCTTCGCTGAGGTCGATATCCGTGTATTCTTTAAATATCGCTTTAAACTCTTCCGGCTTGGATTTCAGTAAGATTCTTTCCAGTCCCTCACCTGTCTTTTTGAACTTGGATACATTTTTAAACAAGTCATCAAGGGTTGCTTTATCATAACTTTTCAGATCCCTGCGCCCGATAGTGAATCCGCTGTTTCCATGGTCAGGAAGTACGATCACTGTTGTTTCCCCGTTTTTCTTCGCAAAATCCATTACTGTAGCTACTGCCTTATCAAAGGCCAGATACTCTGTAATACATCCCACCGCATCATTTCCATGTGCCGACCAGTCCACCTTGCTACCCTCTACCATCAGGAAGAAGCCGTTTTCATTTTGTGACAGCCTGTCTAACGCTTTTTGAGTCATCTCCTGTAAAGACGGGATCTGTTCAGGGTCCCGGTCCAGATCGTACGGCAATTCCCTTTCGTTGAATAATGCCCAAACTTTCTCTTTTCCATTAAATGATCTGAAAGTTTTAACATCATCCTGAATCAGTGTGGTACCTGTATTTTTGAAATGCTGTTTGATATCGTCTGTCAGTATAGAGTTTCCTCCACCAAACATTACATCCAGATTCTGGTATGCCATTTGGGACGCTATATATTCATATTTGCCACGTGCATAATAATGTGCCGAGCAATCAGCAGGGGTAGCATGCGGAAATTCCACCGTAACGACTAATCCCGTCGCTTTATTTTGCTGATATTTAGCGGCCTCCAATACTGTAGCCAAAGGCTGATAAGCCATCGCGGGATCTACGGGAACCAGATCGTTATCAGGATCAGCAACCGGATAAATAGCTACATTACCGGTCTGCTGTGGCATTCCCGTCATATAACAAGAGGTAGTAGGGGCAGAATCACCAATAGGTGCATTGGATGAAAATGTTTTCACCGTACCGCACAGATAAGGGTCAACAGCCAGATTATCTCCGCCCAGTTTATTATAAATCTGATACCAGCGTGCAGCCGAAACAACTCCGATAGAGGTTCCATCCGGTATCATTACTATGACATTCTTTGTCGGTTTTACAGGTCTCCGATACTGCTGCTGGGAAAAAACAGTAATCGAAAATACAAAGAAGAGCAATAAGCCCACACTTACTTTTTTCATTTGTTTTTTTAGATTTTGCGTTTAATTAAGATTCTCAAAGTTACAAATTATTATTTAGATTGATTACAGGCCATAGGTCTCAATATGCTTATAATATATATCATATCAAAGATATTAATTCTATCTCCTGACCCTCTTCATTGATTAAAATAAAAAGTAACAAAAGTAACAGGTATATCAATTAACTACCAACACTTATTTGTTAAGAATAATTGAATATTTTCAACCTATTCCTTAAATCTGGCAGGAAGCAATAAAATAATGAAGCAAGCAATTTACCGTTTGCCTGTCGAACGGTGTTCCTATCGAGACACTCAGCCGGATGCTGGGACATAAGAATATCAGTACGACACATATTTATGCTAAAATAATAAACAAAAAGGTGGATGAGGATATGCAGGCGCTGGAAAAGCGATTGGACGGAAAATATCAGTTTCCATAGCCAAATCATTTATAAATAAATTTACAACAGACAGCAACGATATGAAAACATCAGATAACCCAAATGAAGGGATACTAAGGATAGAGCAAGGGGGAAATAATTCATACCGGATTGTATTTGAGCCTGTAAACGCTGCTGTCTTTGATTTATTTATGTTTATTATTTGCATAATGATTTGGTTTTAAAGGATAAATATGATTATTGCCATGCAGATAAGGATAAGGCAAAGCAGGGAGATAAGGGGGAGTATAATCCGAACCGGCAAGGAGATGACTTTAAGCGCTTTGCGGACAAGTATATAAATACCTGCCACAACCAACAGCGACACCCCCGTTTTAGCCATATACCACATGCAAACACCTGCCAGAGAGACTCTCAATTAAGTGGAAAGGACGAAAAATCGTTGGTGTGGAAAGTCTGGTGAAGATGATTTTGCAAAACCATCCGTTACAGGCAGGTGTACAGCTAAAACGATGTACCCTTGCATGGCTTTCCGAAACTGTCTTTTCCGTGAATCGTTATGCAGTGTGGCGAAAATATATAGTAATGGTATATATATTTCCGCCGCATATAAGTATAACTGCGGAAAAGAGGGTTACAGGATTTAGATAGTATAAAATAAAACTTGTACCTATCCTCGCAGCATATTTTAAAATACAGCTTTCAGTCAAGATTTCTTAATGCATCTCTAATATTTACCTATACTTTCTCAAGATTAGAAAGTCATTAATATTGTTAAAATCAAAAATATTCATTTCCTTTGATTGTGAATATTTAACCTTTTATTTAACTAATATGATAGACTTTTCCGGGAACAGTAGATATTGGGCACTCGCAGGATACGACCTGCGCCTGCCATATAAAGATAATGAAGCGAATTTTATAGTTCCAAGTGTAGAATTGGCTATCCCTCCAAATGTAGATGAAATTACATATGTTGAAGCATATGAAAAAGTGTTTTTTCTAAAAAAAAATATCTCAAATGTAATATATTCCCAATATTTTCCGCACGCAAAGGCTTATAAAGGTTATAATAATTCGTTAATAAAGTTAGCTAAAGATAAACTGAGATTAGACAAACTAGAACAGTATGAGTCAGATTATTCTATTCTGAAATTAAAAAGTACAAAGAAAAATCTGTACGCTCTTCAAAAAGCAGATAATAAATTTTATATATCTAAAATATCTATTTTTGAAAATGGATTTAATGACAGAGAAGATGTAAAAGAAGTTGTTATCCCTTTTCCTGGTAGCATTGAATCTATTGATCAGGATGATATAAGCATAGAAATATTTGATATAAATGATTTTGAAGCAGACATATATATTCTTAGTAAAAAGATGAAAACTATTTATATCTCTAAGTTCCGTTCTTCAAAGGAAAAATGCGTTTTCTCCCAGAATCTTGACGTTTTAACGAATGAACATTTTTTGCCGACATCATTTTGTAAATATGATAAGGGAATCATAATTATGGATGAAGATAGAAAAGCTTTCTGTTTTTTAGAAGCAAAAAAAAACAGATTTGTTAAAAGGGAAACAGTACTTTTTGAAGAAACGGTTAAAGGAATTAAATTTTTCAGTGTTGATTTTGAAAATATTGTTTGCGATTTAACAGGAGAGTATAATAAAATTGACACAGATGTAACCCAAATAGATGTGGTTCTAATATTTAATGAAAATAAAATCTGGTATTTTAACTGTTTTACAAAAAAAATGGAACTTCTTTTTGGTGATGGTACAACACATATACGTAATGCTCCAAATGAGAAAAAAAATTTAAAAGAGTACCGCCTTATTGAAATAAAAGATATAACCCCGATTAGTAATAATTGTATTTTTTTCAAAGAGGAGGCTGAAAACTCCTATAAGTATTCCTTATTAACGCCAAGAATCAGAAGTTTATATATGCTGGGAAACATACCTATAAAAAATACAGAATCAACAACCTATGATATATCCTGATATACATGGAGAACAATTTACCAAATTGGTTTTTTTGATAAACAAAGAACTGGTTAATTATCAAAAAAAGAATACTAATTTATGTTTAGATAAGACTTCTTTTCTGGTCTCTATCGGAAAAAGTATTGATTATTCTGTAATTGACAAGAATTTTGTACATTTTGATGATGTACTGAATCCCTCATCTTACGGTTGGAGATCTGATGTTGAGTTACCATCTATTGAATGGCTGTCTGCTATAATCGCAAGCCATTTAATTAATTATAAATTAGCTATCAAATATTTGACTATGTCATTAAGTGCGATTACGTATTTGGGCTTTTACGGATTATTTGAAATATTTGAAAACGTCGAAGTTAAAGAAGCTTCTAAAGAGCTTCAATTTGAATATTATAGGAAACTATCAAAGTATCATAAAGAACAAGGGAACTATGAACAAGCACAAGACTTCCTCCACAAAGCCATCTTTGTCTCAAAAAAAAGCGTTTTTTTTCCCTATGCTCTTGTTTTATTGTCAAAATTTTATTCGGATTATTTACAACGAAATGGGATAAGTATCGCATATAGTAAAATTGTTTATAACAGAATAACCAATGATAATGACACGACTCGCAGAAATATCATCTGCCTGGATACATATGCTAAAAATATAAAAGATACTGATTATGAAGCAAGCCTCAGGATATATCGAGAATTGATATCAATTACCGGTATTCACTCATTAAGTCTTCAAAGAATCAAATTCAGATATCTTGAACTGGAGATAGATAACTCTATAAAAGAGAGAAATGTCAAGGCGCTGACTCCTTTATTAAAAGAATACGATGATTTAATTCAAAATATACTTAAAAATCCGAAAGCAAAATATATCAGAAATATTCATTTTATAGGCTTTTTCCGAAAAATAATTGAAACGATTGACAGCAAGGACTATAAGAGAAGCCGGTGGCTATATAGTAGAGTATCTAACTTGAAAAATCAAGAGGCTGAATTTACATTAAACGAATGTATAAACGAAGCGAATAAATATAGAGATAGAAAAAATATATCAATTGCCTACTTCGAAAAATCATTCTGGTCTACCGCTGAAAATGAGATTATAAGACGGAAGAAGGTTATCGACAACCTGACAAAAGGCTTGTCTTATATGAACTATTCCAACCACAAATCTATCTTTAATAAAATATATACTAAACTCCTTTTTAGATTAGCGGAAACACATATAACATTGAATAATTGGGATGAAGCGATTAAATACTATAATAAATTATATGATTATATCTCTGTTTTAATAACAGAATTGGATATTGATAAGCAAAAAGTGGATTCTATTGTCAATAGAGAAAAGCATATTGATTTTGAATCCTTAGAATATGTCGGTTTAGTTGATTTGTCTTTCCCTGAGTTAACGGAAATACAATCCTCATTATCTATGGACTACAGAACACTAACAGCAGAAATGATAGATATTAATCAAAAAATAAGTCATATACAAACTTTACAGATGTCAAATTATGGAGATATTATCGAGTCTCTGAAAAAGATCATAAAACATGATTTTGGAAATGCAATCTCCACAATCGGTAATAATATTAAACAGGCCGAAGAAAGTGCTTCAAAATATAAGTGGGATATAGACCTGAGGGATGCTAAAAAAGGGCTTTACAAAATTAACTCCCTGATTGATGAAAGTATCAGATCCAGGTTTGAAAAGCTGATTAATCCGGATGAGATTCCGGATTTAAATACCACTATAAATAATTATATTGTTATATATAACTTCTATCGGGAATATCTGACTATTCACTTTACGGTCAAAGATAAAATTAAAATTAAAATACCCTCAGAACTAATAGGACGATTAATACATAATTTGATTGAGAATTCCCGGGAAGCAGGCATCCGCAACAACATAAATTCTGTCTGGATCACGGTAGAATGTAAAGAAGAGTTTAATATGATTTTTCTAATTTACTCTGACAATACAAAAGAATATGATACACTGAAAAAAGTTATTGATAATTTAAATCAGGAAAATGATATTGTTGCAAGTCACAAAAATCCCCAAAAAGGAGGGAACGGATTGAAAAATTTAAAAAAACTATTCAGCTCATATAATAAAAACAGACTCTGGGAACTAAAAGGTGATGATAATCAAAAAACACTAATTATTCCGTTGAAAGAACGTAGAATAGAATGAAAAATAGAATAATAGAATTCCATATCGGGCCAAGAAATAGTGGAAAATCTGTTTATGTCGAAAATAAAATGCTTATTTTTGACAAGTTGCTTTATATTGCAACGCTGCCTCAAAAAGTAGAATACGGTGATTCCATTAGGAAACACCAAACACGAAGGAATGACAATTGGCATACAATTGAGGTAACCTTCGATTATTACCGGGACATATCTACAATTAGTTCGTTTCTGAACACATCCAGTGAACAGCATGCCTGTATGCTTGATGGGATCTGGACATGGTATCATTTTCAAAATGAATTAGGAGATACAATTAGCCCAAGCGAATTTGCGCAAGGAATTGTTAACCTCGTTATAAACTCAAAATCAAACTGGTATATGGTTGATATAGATTACTATGATTATTTTCCTCAATTGTATACGATTCATAATAAGATAATTAACGACCTATATATAACAAAAATTCATAAAAAAAGTTATGAGTAAAAACGAATTTAATATATTATGGATTGATGACGATTGGGCCAATCCGGATTCATTGGGTTATCAAAATTTAAGCTTGGTCAAAGGAGCTCTTGAAGACAGAAACAAGAATATAAGATTCGAGATCGAGGCAAATATAGTTAGAGGATTTATTGCCATTCAAAATCTTGATAGTGGAAAAATCAGATTTGATTTAATAATTATTGATTTGAATTTTGGCGAAATGAATGAAGGAATATGGAGTGACTTAGTAACAATGATATTGAATAAAAAAAATCAATTTGCTATATATACTTACCATAGAAACAAATACAATGATGACCTGGCCGAGGTTAGAAAAAAATGTCGGGATTATCTGATTGACATATATGATAAAAGTGATAGTGAACGTTTTATAGATGAAATAATTCAAATCTCAGAATTTACTCCCATCACTTTTGTTCATCTGAGTGACTTTCATTATGATTCCACTATAGAAAATTCGCGGAAGAAAAATCAAGAGATGCTATTTGATAACCTTATAGAATTTATATCAGAGGAGCACAAAAATACGCCGATAGATTTTTTTATTTTTTCCGGAGATTTTGCGGCAAAAAATCCCTTACTCGAATCCAAACAAGTTGCCACTTTGTTAAGAAAGATAATATCTGTAACGAATAATGATTTAAATAAACTACTGTTAGTTCCCGGTAATCATGATGTAAACTGGAATGATTTTGAAAAAGGCGTATTAGCGGAAGAACCAGGACTGCCATCTAAAATGTTATATGAGGAAATTTTTGGAGACTCTAAGGACTTTTTCAATAAACTGTCCGGACACAGCGACATGGGTTTAGATACAAAGAATTTGGATTCATTGTGTTTCTCTAAAAAATATAAAAATGGTCAAATAAACATTCTCGGACTTAATTCTGTCTCATTAGATCCAAAGCTAAAAGGTTGTGGTAGTATAAGCGAAAAAGTTATTAAATATATAAAGAATAAATGGAGAGAAGATTCTGCCCTTAATGAATTTAGGATTGCAACTTTTCATCATAATGTACTACCGTCTTTCTCTGAAAATGATTTGGACGAAAATCAAGGAATAACAAATGCCGGAAAAATTATTGAATTGTTAACAAATCAGGGTTGTGATTTATTGCTAAATGGGCATTGTCATTTTTCCGGATTGTACAATTTTTCTTTTTCTTCTTTAAATCATTCCGGTTATTCAGAAATTAAACAATTAACCACCTTATCTACAGGTACGACTGGTGGATACGCACCACAGTATGATAGAGCCAGAAGCTTTAATATTATCAGGATTTATCCAACAACAGATAGGTATAGAAAAAGTCTGAAAATCACACCTGTTATATATGATAGTACAATGAATAAATGGATAAAATGTAATGAATTACAAACAGAGATATCTAAAAGTCAAGATAGTACAATAAACTAAATTTACGAAGATTATGGTTTAAAAATTATTAATTTAAAGATTTAATTTCTTCGAGAAGTGTATTTATTCTCTGAACAGAATAGATACATTTCTTTTGGATCATAAAGCAGTAAGGTGAAAAAACAGGCAGGTAATATTTACAGTCTGAAGAATGCCTGCTTTTATGCAATCGAGGTATTTGAATCTATAAAAATAAAGCGGGACGAGGTCCCGATTATTCCTAAATCATTATCTGCTTAAAATCAAGGATCGCAAAACTTCGGAGCGTATCAACCTTTTTATTTCAGTATTGTTTTCCCAAAGAATAGTCCAATTACAGACCGGGCTCCTAACTCTATCAGTTTCCGTTTCATCTGGACAAAGCTGTCCCCGGTCGTAAATATATCATCTACCAGAAGAACGTTTTTACCTTTTATATATCTGGTGTTGAAGTCAAGATTGAAGATCTTATCCCGATGGGTTTGTCCTTTCATCTGTTCCCGGTCTTCCTTTATCCATATTGCTTTGAAGCCATCCTCTATTTTTAATCTTTTAGCCAGTATATAGTTAAACCGGGCAAACCGCTGTATGTTCCGTTCCCTTGTTGCGGCTGGTATAGGTATAAGTACCGGATTCTCCAGCTCCTTAAAAAAGGGCATGCGCAGGATAGCCAGAGAGAAAAGTTTGGCTACTAAAGCCGATTGCTTTCCCTCCTTAAAACGAAAAACAAGGTTAGAGACTTTCTTTTGATAAGTAGATATTTCTTTCTGATGAGAGACAGGATGATAGTCATGGATGTAGAAGCATAAGGCATTATCTACCTGCAGTTTTCCTTTGAAATGGTTGGTATAAGGAAAAAACTGACGGACAAAGTCGCTCATAAAAGTAAAGTGAAGAATATCCCGCCACAGAGACAGGGTTTGTTCATCCTTCAATCTATAGACTTCCCCTTCGGCATGATCTTCTCCTGCCAAACCGGCCCCGATCAGCAGTGATCCGTTAAACCTATCCCGGGAAACGATGTACCAATCAAACAAAAGGCATATCTTTTCAATAGGACAATCATTTGTACATAAGAAATAGAACTGGCTGTCTTCTTGCTGAATTAACAGAAATTCCCCGGGCAGTTTCAGAAGTTCAAAATAATTTCCGACATCATTTACTTCGGCTTCTTCTATCGGTATGGATATTTTAAGGTTGTTGATCATTAGTGGAAAGGTTTTGATGCTTATTTTTCTATATTCAGTTCCTCTAATTTCCTCTTTACTGCGCTTGGTTGCCTTTTCAGTAACTCAGCGACTTTATCTATTTTTTTGAATTTAGCGTATGCCTTGGTCATAATCTCGATTTCCCCGGCAGACCAGAACTCGTATGCCCGGGAATAGAGTTTTCTCGTTTCTATTTGAGGAAAGGTAAAATCACTCATTTCTCTTTTAGGTAATCTCTCAATATGCGGCCTTGCCTGTTTGATTAATTCGTCAATTTCGATATCCGTAAGTTCAGGCATTTTTATTTCCCTGTATTCATTGTTTGGCTCTGCCGGCAAGCATTCTTCCTGATGTACCCGATAGAAATACCACTCCATGAAAATATCACTGTTTGCATTCCTCTGCGGCTTGCATTGTGGTATCAAAGATTCCAGGACTCCCATCTCATAGAGATAGCGCAAAAATTTGCGGAAGTGTACTCCATTGTCTTTATCTTTCTCAATAAGGTTCTTTCGGGCGAGTACCGGATAAAGATCTGTGGAGCGCAACCCATCGCTATTGATTGATTCCAGATGGGCCTGGATTTCCCTGCTTATCCGTCTGGCTTTTTGAAATTCTTCATGAGTTAGTCCCATAGTATAGTTCCATTTGTGCGTTACAATTCCCTAAAATAATAAAAATTAGATATAAAGTCATTAATCCTGTGGTGTTTTCTGTATTAAAAACATTGTGTACCTTTCTTCAAAGAGTTATTTGAATCTATGAGAACAAAGTAGAATGAGGTATTTTGATCGTTTTAAGTCATTAACAGTTCTCTTCTTTCTGTTTCTTATCAAATGAAAATCAATTACATCCCATTTTTGCATCCTGTGGAGCTGTAAAAAATATGTACCATGTCCACCGACGAAACGAACAGAATAATACACAACTAATTTAGAAGAGCTGAATTACTTTGATCGGCCACTTTACCAAACAATAAAATATTGTATAATATTACGATATTTACATTACCTGTCCGTTATCCCTGTAGTTACCGGAATCAGGTAGGTAACAGGGTGGAACAAGCAGCAAAACCGTTTGTTATGTGTTAATTTGCAATATTTTACATAACCGATAGCTTATATAAACCAGGAATGTTGCCTTCGGCAAAGTCCACAAAAATATAAGCGTAAATGTAACATGAAAAATTAAAGCATTTTCTTTATATGGAAAAGAGCAGCCCTGACTAGTTTAAGATCTGACGTGGACCCCTCCGCCCATTGGGTAAATTCATCATAAAAGAAATCCAGGATCAAAAATCCGGCTTTTGGGTAACTAAATGAATAATTTACCTATATGCAGATATGATTAATGGTTATTTATAACCTGTCAACCGATATCAGAACATGACAAAAAGAAGGCGAGAATTACTTCCCGCCTTAAATGTTTTCACAACGGAATAATCCTTATTGTGATAAGCTTTTAATTTTGTTTTACAAACATAAATTTTTTCTTTGAAAAATCCAAGAGATTGTTAAAAATAATTTACCTTTAAGTGCTAAAAGTAAGATTGTGAAACGAAACATGATTTTATTACAAAAGTTTATAATATAAGGTCATGTGTTTTTTTAACCTTAAAACACAAATTAGTTATATCGCATGAAAAAGATATTAGGTTTGGATTTAGGCACGAACAGTATTGGGTGGGCATTGGTAGATAAAGATGCTCAAAAAATATTAGGTATGGGTAGCCGGATTATTCCGATGAGTCAGGATGTCTTGGGGAACTTCGACAAGGGAAATTCTGTTTCGCAGACAGAGGCAAGAACAGGGTTTCGGGGAATAAGGCGATTGAGGGAAAGACATTTGCTGCGTCGGGAACGGTTACACCGTATTCTTCATATTCTCGGTTTTCTGCCTGAACATTATGAGAAATATATTGATTTTGAAAAGCGTTTGGGACAGTTTGCCAATGAAACCGAACCTAAGTTAGCATACAATGATGATTTCATCTTCAAAGAATCTTTTGAAGAGATGGCGGCCGATTTTAAACGACAAAATCCGGCTTTGTTTTATATAAAACCGAATGGGAAGGAAACGAAGATTCCATACGATTGGACAATTTATTATTTACGAAAAAAAGCCTTGTCGCAAAAAATCGAAAAAGAGGCACTCGCCTGGATTATCCTGAATTTCAACCAAAAGCGTGGCTATTATCAATTGAGAGGCGAAGAGGAGGAAGAAAATCCGAATAAATTAGTGGAATTTCACTCTTTGAAAATTGTTGAAGTTAAAGCAGACGAAAAACCCAATAGCAAAGGTGATACATGGTATTCTCTGCATTTGGAAAACGGATGGATTTATCGCAGATCGAGCAAGAACCCATTGTTTGACTGGAAAGATAAAGTCAGGGATTTCATTGTTACTACCGACCTGAATGATGATGGTACAGTAAAAACTGACAAGGAGGGGAATGAAAGGCGTTCGTTCCGTGCACCCGGTGAAGAAGACTGGACATTGCTGAAAAAGAAAACTGAAGCAGAAATCGAACATTCCCGGAAAACAGTCGGTACATATATATATGAGAATCTGTTGTCGAATCCAAGTCAGAAAATCCGTGGCAAGCTGGTACGAACCATCGAACGTAAGTTTTACAAAGAAGAACTAATCGCCATTCTCAAAAAACAAATAGAGTTACAACCTGAACTGTTTTCCGAGGACTTATATAACGATTGCATTAGGGAACTGTACCGCAATAATGAAGCTCATCAGTTTATTCTGAGCAAAAAAGGTTTTGTCCATTTGTTCGTAAACGATATTATTTTCTACCAACGCCCTCTCAAAAGCCAGAAATCATCTATCTCAAACTGCTCCTTAGAGTTTAGAAAATATAAAGATGGAGACGGGAACGAAATTAAAGAATACCTGAAAGCCATACCGAAATCCCATCCGCTGTATCAGGAGTTTCGCCTTTGGCAGTGGATGTATAATCTCAAAATATACAGGAAAAATGATGACGCAGATGTTACCTCACAATTTATTGCAAGTATTAATGATAAGGAGAATCTCTTTGATTTCCTGAATAACCGGAAAGAAGTCGATCAGAAAGCACTGCTAAAGTATTTTAAATTGACAGAAAAAACGCATCGCTGGAACTTTGTGGAAGATAAGACCTATCCTTGCAACGAGACCGGGACACAGATAAAAACACGGTTGGCAAAAGTCGAAAATCTTCCGGCTGATTTCTTAACATCCGGAATAGAACAGAATTTATGGCATATAATCTATTCGGTAACAGACAAAAAAGAGTATGAGCAAGCTTTGTCTTCCTTTGCAAAGAAATGCAAAATAGATGAAATTTCTTTTGTAGAAAACTTCAAAAAATTTCCGCCATTTAAAAGCGAATACGGAACATATTCCGAAAAGGCGATTAAAAAGTTATTACCATTAATGCGTTTAGGCAAATATTGGGAATGGAATGCCATAGATGCAAAAACAAAAGCCAGAATTGATAAGATACTTACAGGAGAATATGATGCGGAAATAAAAGACCGCGTTCGCGAGAAAGCGATAAACCTGAATGGCGAAAACGATTTTCAGGGTTTGCAACTATGGCTGGCACAGTATATCGTTTATGATCGTCATTCCGAAGCAAGTGATATTATCCGTTGGAAAACGCCACAGGATATTGATGCTTATCTAAAAGAATTTAAGCAACATTCTCTACGGAATCCTATTGTAGAGCAGGTGATTACCGAAACGCTACGGGTAGTACGGGATATCTGGAAGAAATACGGAGACATTTCCGAAATCCATATCGAACTTGGACGTGAAATGAAAAAAACAGCGAAAGAACGGGAGCAGCTTACTTCGTATATTACAGAAAATGAAAACACCAATCTTCGTATCAAGGCCCTGTTGATGGAATTGAAGGAAAATACAGATGGAAAATTGAATGTAGATAATGTTCGTCCATATTCTCCTATACAACAGGAATTATTGAAAATTTATGAAAATAGTGTTATCAATTCCAATGTTGAGATTCCCGAAGATATTCTGAAAATAAGCAAAACGGCACAACCTACAAGCTCGGAGCTTCAACGTTATAAATTGTGGCTGGAGCAGAAATATCGTTCGCCTTATACCGGACAGTTTATTCCGCTCGGCAAATTATTCACTCCTGAGTATGAGATAGAGCATATTATCCCGCAAAGCCGCTATTTTGACGACAGTTTCAGCAATAAGGTGATATGCGAGGCCGCTGTGAATCGATTGAAAGATAACCAACTTGGTTTAGTGTTTATAAAAGAACATCATGGAGAGAAAGTACCATTGGGATTGGGACAGGTAGTCGAAATCTTTTCAGAAGAAGATTATCAGAACTTTGTAAAAGAATATTATGCAAATAACCGTTCGAAACGGACTAAACTTCTGTTAGAAGATATCCCTGAATCATTTATCGACCGTCAAATGAACGATACCCGATATATCAGTAAGATGGTGAAGGGGTTATTATCAAATGTTGTTCGTGAAGAAGGGGAGCAGGAGGCTACCTCAAAAAATATGGTGCCTTGCAGTGGTAGCGTAACCACCGTATTAAAACGAGACTGGGGCTTGGATGCTGTTTGGAACAGCCTGATTATCTCTCGCTTTGAACGAATGAACATATTGACAAACACTACCGCATTTACTGCCTGGAATGAGCAATACCAGAAATTCCTGCCAACTGTTCCTTTGGAATTGTCGAAAGGGTTTCAAAAGAAACGTATCGACCATCGCCATCATGCAATGGATGCTTTGGCTATTGCCTGTGCTACAAGGGACCATGTGAATCTCCTGAATAATCAGTCTGCTAAATCCGACCTGAAAAGATATGATTTACAACGAAAATTAAGATTGTTCGAACAGGTTTCATATTTCGATAAAAAAGCCGGCAAACAAGTAGAACGGGAAATACCGAAAGAATTTATAAAGCCGTGGGATAGTTTCACTACCGATGCCCGGAATGAGTTGGAGAAAATAGTTGTTAGCTTTAAGCAAAACCTGCGGGTAATAAATAAAACTACCAACAAGTATCAGGCTTACGAAAATGGGAAAAAGGTATTGAAATCGCAAGCGAAGGGCGACAGTTGGGCAATCCGGAAGCCTCTACACAAGGATACGGTATTTGCCAAAGTTTCGTTGCAGAGAATAAAGAAAGTAAAACTGAGCGAAGCATTGAAAAACATAGAAAATATTGTTGATAAAGAATTTAGGAACGAAATAAGGAGAATCGGTGCGGCATACGGAAAATTCGATGCGGATAAAATCAATAAATACTTCAAAGACAGGAAATATCTTTATGAGAAAAAGGATGTATCCAAGGTGGACGTTTATTATTTTGAAACGGAGAATGCCGCCGTGCGGAAATCGTTGGACACTTCTTTCACCGAAAAATTTATAAAAGAATCTGTAACAGATAGCGGGATACAAAAGATTCTTCTGAATTATTTAGCGGTGAAGGATAATAAGCCGGAACTGGCTTTTTCGCCGGAAGGCATCGAGGAAATGAACCAAAATATTACTGCGTTCAATGATGGAAAGCCTCATCAGCCAATCCGTAAAGTACGTGTGTATGAAACAATCGGTAATAAGTTCCAAGTAGGATATACAGGGAATAAGAAAGCTAAATATGTTGAGGCAGCAAAAGGGACGAATTTATTCTTTGCCATTTATGCAGACGAAAAAGGTAACCGTTCGTATGAAACTATTGCCTTAAACATTGTGGTAGAACGGTTGAAACAAGGATTAAGAGCTGTCCCTGAGCGGAATGAAAAAGGACATGAATTGCTGTTCCATTTGTCTCCGAACGATTTGGTGTATGTGCCAACGGAAGAGGAGTTGGTCAGTGGAACCAAATGCTGTATTGAGAATATTAGAGTGGACAGGATATATAAAATGGTAAGTTGTACGGGAACAGAATGTCATTTTGTCCCTCAGAATACTTCCAATCCAATAGTAAATAAAGTCGAATTTTCTCCTTTAAATAAGATGGGCAGGAGCCTTTCTGGAGAAATGATAAAGGATGTGTGCATTAAGATAAGTGTTAACAGGATAGGAAATATTTTGTGAAACAAAAAGACAGGCTTTATCAATTTAGTAAGTAAAGCCTGTCTTTAATTTAGTTTAGCTTTTTTCTAGCTTTTTTCCACCCAAAAATGAAAAAACTTACTACCTTTGGGATAGATTTTCTTGCCTTTCTTTATAATGTAGCGGCAAAAAATCTCGATTTTATTATTTTCTTTATTCATAAAGATAAAATAATAATGTGAAATAATTGAGGTGCCTTACCTCTAGGAAACCTAATCAAATTCCCGTTTGATTAGGTTTTTATCTTCAGAAAGGCATAAGATAAAAATTAAAAGCCTATCACAACACTCTCATATATATTATAATATGAAGTTCTTTATTTTACTTATGCCTTTATTTTCTCTTTATACTCTTCATATATATATAATATGAATACACTATTTATACAAAAAACCAAAAAAGAATATTTTTTATAAAAATATGAATCTTTTTTTACAAACAAAACATTTTGAAAAAAAAAAATTATATTTGTTATAAATCTTAACATTCAAATGAAATACCATGATAAAAAAGACACTTTATTTCGGCAACCCGACATACCTGAGTATGCGCAACAACCAGTTGGTAGTGAAACTGCCCGAGGTTGAAAAGAACGATACTCTGCCCGAAAAATTCAAAAAGGATAGCGAAACAACTTTCCCTGTCGAGGATTTGGGCGTCGTTGTCCTCGATCATAAGCAAATCACCCTGACACATGGGCTGATAGAGATGCTTTTGGAGAACAATACCGCTCTTATTACCTGCAATAGCAACCGTATGCCGGTTGGGCTGATGCTTCCGCTATGCGGGAATAAAACGCAGACAGAGAAATTCAATGCGCAAATTCAGGCTACCGATCCTTTGAAAAAGAACCTTTGGCAACAGACCATCAAAGCTAAGATAAAGAATCAAACTGAAGTTTTGCGAAAATTCCGTTCATGCAATATTCGTAATATGGAATATTGGTCAGGCGATGTGAAAAGTGGTGATCCGGATAATTATGAAGCACGAGCTGCCGCTTATTACTGGAAAGAGGCTTTCCCTAAAATTGAAGGCTTTGTCAGGGGCAGGGAGGAATCTCCTCCCAACAACCTGCTGAACTATGGTTATGCTATTCTCCGGGCTGTTGTGGCGCGCTCACTGGTTTCCAGTGGATTACTGCCTACTTTGGGAATACATCACCACAACCGTTACAATGCTTACTGCTTGGCAGATGATATTATGGAACCTTATCGTCCCTTTGTCGATGCGATTGTACTTTCCATTGTAGATAGCGGGGAAAATATTGAAGAGCTGTCACAGTCCATAAAAGCACAATTATTGCAAATACCTACCATTGATGTAATGATTAATGACCGGAGAAGTCCTTTAATGGTCGCAGTCAGTCAGACTACATCTTCTTTGACGCAATGTTTTGAAGGTAAGTTGCGGAAAATAAAATATCCTGAATTTGTAATGTGACATCATGTTATGCAACAGGACAGATTAAATCAATATAGGGTTATGTGGGTTTTAGTACTGTTCGATCTTCCTACCGAAACAAAAAAAGACCGGAAGGTATATGCTGATTTCCGTAAAAATCTGCAAAAGGATGGATTTACGATGTTTCAGTTTTCAATCTATCTCCGTCATTGTATGAGTATGGAAAACGCGAATGTGCATATCAAGCGGGTTAAAAAGTTTTTACCTGAAAAAGGGCATGTAGGAATCATCTGTATAACGGACAAACAATTTGGAATGATGGAATTATTTTATGGCAAAACTGCGGAAGCCAAGAAAACGGAAGGACAACAACTGGAACTTTTTTAAGAATAAAAAATCCCGATTTTGGTCGGGATTTTTATTTGAAATACATCATTTTTTGAAATCCTAATGAGTTGTGCTAGTTGTTGAATTACAGAATATTATCTATACCTATACTGTATTTCAATGAACTAAGATACAAAATTGAAAGCTTATCACAACGCAAAAGCCGATAATATTTGAAAAAATGCAACTGTATTTCAATGAACTAAGATACAAAATTGAAAGCTTATCACAACCATATCCAACGGCCTGAAAAAGCTAAAAAGACTGTATTTCAATGAACTAAGATACAAAATTGAAAGCTTATCACAACGGGCTTCATTGGCTTTGTCTTCCGCCTCTAACTGTATTTCAATGAACTAAGATACAAAATTGAAAGCTTATCACAACATATTGAAACAAATATAATAATTATGGGAGACTGTATTTCAATGAACTAAGATACAAAATTGAAAGCTTATCACAACTTCCAGGCACTTTTCACAGAAATAAGTATCACTGTATTTCAATGAACTAAGATACAAAATTGAAAGCTTATCACAACCTTTTTTCGCATATATGTCAGGATATGTAACTGTATTTCAATGAACTAAGATACAAAATTGAAAGCTTATCACAACTTACAAAGCTTTGCTGAATATTCAGCCGATACTGTATTTCAATGAACTAAGATACAAAATTGAAAGCTTATCACAACTGATATTCTTCAGGTACTCCCACGGATGGGACTGTATTTCAATGAACTAAGATACAAAATTGAAAGCTTATCACAACTGCTAACAGGAGAGCCTCCAGCTCTTCATCACTGTATTTCAATGAACTAAGATACAAAATTGAAAGCTTATCACAACTCTTTTTAGGTATGTCTTCGCCGAAAACAACTGTATTTCAATGAACTAAGATACAAAATTGAAAGCTTATCACAACTAATATCCAATTCATCCATTAAGCCCGACAACTGTATTTCAATGAACTAAGATACAAAATTGAAAGCTTATCACAACTATCGGGAAGAAGTATCTCCAGATTACCTGACTGTATTTCAATGAACTAAGATACAAAATTGAAAGCTTATCACAACTTTCTATTGATAAAGTTGCCATAATATTAACTGTATTTCAATGAACTAAGATACAAAATTGAAAGCAAAGAACCGAACAACAGACCAAAAATATCTCACTACAAATAGAAAAGGCTTCGAAGGAACTCCTCCAAAAATCGAAGATTCTAAAGAATAAGATATATTTATATAATCAAAATAAAAGAAGATTATTCCTCCAAGGTTGATCTTTTTCTTTTTTCATTCATGATTGATTCTTAAAAAAGAATACATATTTTTGTCAAAAGAGTTATTTGAATCTATGAAAATAAAGCGAAACGAAAAGTATCTTGGTTGTTTCTAAATTGTTACCTGTTTCTCTCTTTCTCTCCCTTATCAATTGAAAATCAATTAAATTCTATTATTCTGCATACTTAGGTAACAAAGGTAACAGGGATATCAGTAAACAGTAAACAGTGAACAACTCGTATTTTGTATCTCGTATCTTGTATACTCGTAACTGCCCGAAGGGCGCAGTAACTTGTAACTGTTAAAAGGTAACAAAGGTAACAGATATATCAATAAACAGTCAACAGTAAGCAGTTAACAACTTGTATCTTGTATCTCGTGTCTTGTCTACTTGTAACTATTCTCAAAAAGGTAACAAAGGTAACACTATTTACAGTCATCAGTCAACAACTCGTAAGATGTAAAACTTTGCGCCTTTGCGTCTTTGCGTGAAACAAAACAAAACGCCAGCCAACTCGTAACTTGTAACTACCCGAAGGGCGCAGTAACTTGTAACTTTCAAAAAAGTAACACCTTTCCATTCATTTACTAATTTACAAATCTCCTAACCGGTCTTTCAAAGAACTCATAGCTTTTGCCATCTATATAGATAAAATTCTTGTAAGAATATGCGGTAATCTTCTCTGCATTTTATTCTAAATGAATATCTAAAATGTGAAAATGTATTTAAAAAATACGTTTGCATAAAAATATAGCGTTAAAAGGACGCTTTGTGTGAACAATTTATAGCCTTTCTTCCTTTTATCTAATACACTACTTATGTTTCATCTTTTAAAGTGAGGACTGCTATGAGATTTAATGGAACTTTAAAAGTCGGGGATATTTTATACAGGGTAGACCCGAAAATATTGTCTGTCAATGTGTTTCGGATTAATAACATTGATGATAAACAACAGACGCCGACCACTCATGAAAACTTCGTGATGGAGAAGAAAGAGTCAAGGTTAATTCCGATGTTGATCGAGAAGTTCCCGTTTGAGTTTAAAGGTTTGTTATACTTTTTGACAGAAGATGATGCGAATCATTACGTTAAGACTCAGATAGGAATGTGAAGCCTCCTGAAAAAAAACAAAAGGCCGTGAAATCGTTTGTTTTTCATGGCCTTTTTATTCTGAAAGCTATTATTACTGTACTTTAACTACTTTTCCGGAACCCGATATGGCCTGATCTACCTGCGCATTTCCCTTATACTGCACATTGCCGCTACCCGATACTCTTACAGTCAGCAACTTTTCAGCGTATACAGAGAAGTTTCCGCTGCCTGATACAGAACATGTTACTGTGTCGGCTTGCATATCCATCGTATTTGTTTTTCCACTGCCTGATATACTGCTTTCGATCCGGTTCACTTTACCGGTCATTGCAATATCACCCGAGCCGGAAACTTTTGTAGTCACGCTTTGTGCTACAATGCTGTCTCCTAGGATATTTGCACTGCCCGAAACCGATAAAACCAGGTCGGAAGTTTCCAGTTTTCCTTTGATGTGGAGCTTGATTGAGCCGCTTGCACTCACACGGGCCAAAGTCGTAGAGTTGGTATAGATATTGTATTTAGTAGGGCTCACATTTTCCTTATTCCTGATAGAGAGGATGCCATCATTGGATTCTACAATCAGCAGAGGGAAAATATTTTCGTCTGTTTCTATCCTTAGATATGGTGCGGCATCTGGTTTTTGTTCATAGACAATGCTTGAGCCTCCACTGAACTCTATCTCCTTATAATCCGAGATACTGACTTCATTCTCTGTTATATTTCCATTTCCTCTCACTGAATTGAATGAACAGGACTGGGCGCTTAAAACTAATAGCGTAATACCGATTGTGTACAATAGTGTTTTCATCTTAATATTCTTTTTTGAAATGATTATTTATAGGTATGACGCATCCCTTTCTAATTTGGTTACATCAAAATGGAAAAAATATCAGAAAATTTTATTTTTAATAAAAAATATAATCAATAACAGCCATCCTGCAATCAGGAATAATCCCCCTACAGGCGTTACCGGACCTAAGAAACGCAGATTTATTCCCCAATGTCCGGAAAAGGATAAAAAATAAATGCTGAAAGAAAAAAGCAGGACTCCTGTAATAATACAGATAGCAGCCCACTTTTCCAATGGCGATGTAAATGGCAGTGTGAGGCCTATAACCAGTAATACGATGGCATGGTACATCTGATAACGCACTCCGGTTTCGAAACTGATAAGTTTTTCCGGTGTGAGTATGTCTTTAAATGCATGTGCGCCGAATGCTCCCAGTATTACCGAGAGCATTCCGTATATAGCAGCGATAATTAATACCGTTTGTTTCATTTTCTATCGGCAATGGGTATGTATTCTTTTATGTCGGCGGCATTCTTGTATGCAGGGCGGATAATCCGCTTTTGCTTGAAGTTGAGTTCTTCGATCCGGTGGGCACACCAGCCCACGATACGCGCCATCGCAAACAATGGAGTGTATATTTCCTGGGGCAGGCCTATCATATCATATACGAAGCCCGAATAGAAGTCCACATTGGCGCATACCTGCTTATTGACATTCTTACCCTTTTTCTCCATAAAGTTGAGGATCGCTCTTTCTTCCAGCAGCTTATAGAAGTTATATTCTTCTTCCCGCCCTTTCTCTATGGCAAGCTCGCGGGCCATTTCCTTGAGTAGCATGGTACGGGGGTCCGATATTGTATATATGGCATGTCCTATACCATAAATGAGGCCTGTTCTGTCATAAGCTTCTTTATTTAATATCTTCAGCAGATAGGCGTCTACTTCTTCAACGCTTGTCCAGTCTTTCACATTGGTCTTAATGTTCTTCATCATATCGATGACTTTCAGGTTTGCTCCTCCATGCAGAGGCCCTTTCAGTGAACCTATGCCCGCGGCAATGGCCGAATAGGTATCCGTACCTGTCGAACTGGTGACACGTACCGTAAAAGTGGAGTTATTACCTCCCCCGTGGTCGGCATGTACCATAAGCGCCAGGTCGAGAATTTTTACATCCAACTGTGTATAGTGGTGTCCTTTCATCATATACAGGAAATTTTCGGCAAGCGACAGGTTCGATTGCGGATGTCTGATGTGGAGAGACTTGCCATTGCTGTGCCTTAATGCATTATGGGCATAAGCTATGATAGTAGGGAAAGTGGCAACGAGGTTCAGCGATTGGCGTATCAGGTTCTCGGGGGTGGTTTCGTCCGGCTTGTCGTCGAATGTATATAATTCGAGTACACAACGTGAAAGATAATTCATAATATCATTCCCTACGAGGTCAAGTATATGCATTACAATTTTTGGTTTCAGGTCCATGATACAACTCATCAGTTCTGAGAATTCCTTCAACTCCTTCTTGTTTGGCATATTTCCCGAAAGGATAAGATAGACCACCTCTTCAAATCCCAGCCTGTTTTCTTTCTGGGTACCCCTGACTATGTCTTCGAGACTGATTCCCCTGTATATAAGTTTGCCGGGGATAGGTGTCAGCTTGCCGTCTTCGCTGCGTTCATACCCCACAACATCGCCCACTTTGGTAAGTCCTACAACTACGCCGGTATGATCTTCGTTGCGAAGGCCCCGTTTTACATTCATTTTCTGGAACAGTTCGGGGTCGAAGTTACTAGTTACCCTCACTGTTGCCGATATCTTATCCACTATTTCCTTATCCAGTAATCTCTCCATAGTATATTTGTTATATGGTTTATATTTTGAGTTTAAATTATGGCTTAAAATAATAAGTCACAATTTCGTTCCACTTCATTAATTGTCGCACCCAGACCCTTTAAAACTTTATCGCAGGATGGTTCCATTCCGAAACCTGCCAGCGCAGGCCATTACAACATTCTTTTTTAGCATAAGCGATCACCTTGTTAATAAGGAGTGTACCTATACCTTTTCCCCTGTATGCCTGTCTGACATATAAGTCATCCATGTACAGGGATTTGCCTGTCCATGTATAATAAGCGAAGAAGTAAGTCGCATATCCGATAATGGAGCCATCCTTATCCCTGGCTACAAAGCCGTGAAAATAATTCTTTTCTTTTAGCATCTGTCCGACGGAATTAGTCATCTTTTCAGGTAATTTTTCAAAGGTGGCAAATTCCAGAAATAGGGAGACCAGCTCTTCAAAATCGGATTCCATTATGGGTTGTATATCTATATTCATTTAATCTGCTGATTGCAAAAGTTATCGGTGCTTTCATCTTCCTGCCAATTATATTCTATCCTGAAAGCTATCTTCCGGGCTTCTTCTGTCCCCAGCATGTCGCGAATAAAGCCTAAAGCCATATCCATTCCGGCGCTGACGCCCGATGAGGTGTAATACTTGCCGTCTTTTACCCAGCGTGCCTGCTTTATCCAGTTAACTTTGGATGAGGCACTTTCCACCCAGCCGAAAGCACATTTGTTTGATGTCGCGCTTCTGCCGTCCAGTAAACCGGTTTTAGCTAATAATGCACTACCCGTGCAAACAGTAAGAGTATATTGACTGCCGCTGGCTAACGTCCTTATCTTCTCTATAAAGACCGGATTGTCTATTTCCTTTCGTGTGCCCGTTCCTCCGGGAATAAGCAGTATATCCGTTTCCTCCGGCATTAATAATTCTGCCGGATCGGTTTTTATCTCAATATTGTCCGTGTTGCGGATAAGGCCTCCGGTTTCAGAATAATATCTGATTATGTTACCTTCAACCTTACCGAATATTTCCACAGGCCCGAATACATCGAGTGTTTCAAAACCTGGAAAAAGAAGTATATTGAAAACCATGCAGACTCCGGTTATTATTGTTTCATATAATTCAGGGCACTCCCTGCCTTAAACCATTCTATCTGCGTATCGTTATAGGTATGGGCTACCTCGAACGATTCTTTTTCACCGTTTTTATGGGTGAGCTCGACGGTAAGGTTCTTTCCCGGTCTGAAATCGGTTAGCCCTTGTATGCTTATTTTATCATCTTCGCTTACCTTGTTATAATCATTCTTATCGATAAAGGTAAGGGCAAGCATACCTTGTTTTTTGAGATTGGTTTCATGTATGCGTGCAAAAGACTTTACAAGTATAGCCTTCACATTCAGAAACCGGGGTTCCATTGCTGCGTGTTCACGGGATGAGCCTTCCCCGTAGTTTTCTTCAGCCACTACGACAGACCCAAGCCCTTCCGCTTTGAATTTCCGGGCAAGTTTAGGAACGGCTATAAATTCTCCGGTTTCCACATCCAGTACAGCATTTGTCTTGTCATTGAATGCATTGACCGCGCCGATCAGCATATTGTCGGATATATTATCCAGATGTCCTCGGAAGCGGAGCCACGGGCCAGCCATCGAAATGTGGTCGGTAGTACATTTGCCTTTTGCTTTTATTAACAGCGGCTGGGCGGTAATATCTTTTCCGTCCCATGCAGGGAACGGTTTCAGCTCTTGCAGGCGTTGTGAATCGGGGGCTATTTTTACCTCAATATTTGAACCGTCAGCTGCCGGAGCGATAAATCCGTCATCATCTTTTTTGTATCCGTTTGGCGGTAGTTCATATCCCTGAGGTTCCTGTAGTTTTACATGTTCCCCGTTTTCATTTACCAGTGTATCCGTCATCGGATTGAAGCATAGATCTCCGGCAATGCTGAGTGCCGCCACAATTTCCGGTGATGTAACAAAGGCATGGGTATTCGGATTACCGTCGTTTCGTTTGGCAAAATTACGGTTAAACGATGTTACGATTGAATTGGGCCGCTCCGGGTTATCCGACTCCCTTTTCCATTGTCCGATACAAGGCCCGCAGGCATTTGCCATGATGGTTGCCCCCGCTTCTTCGAAGACCGGTAATATACCATCTCTTTCGGCGGTATAGCGTACCTGTTCCGAGCCGGGATTGATTATAAATTGAGCTTTTACTTTTATATTTTTCTTTTTGGCATCAGCGACGATCGATGCCGCACGCGACATGTCTTCGTATGAAGAGTTTGTACATGAGCCGATTAGGCCCACTTCCATCTTTTGCGGATAACCGTTTTCTTTTACCGCTTTGGCAAACTGAGAAATAGGATGTGCCGCATCGGGTGTAAAAGGCCCGTTTACATACGGTTCGAGAGTCGATAAATCTATTTCAATTATCTGGTCGAAATACTTTTGAGGATTACCGGCTATCTCAGCATCAGGCTGCAGATGCTCCATTATTTTGTCGGCCAGCTCTGCGACATCATTGCGGAAAGTCGCTTTCAGGTATTCGGATGATTTTTCATCATAGGGGAAAATGGATGTCGTAGCACCTACTTCCGCACCCATATTACAAATCGTACCTTTCCCTGTGGCAGACAATGAAGCGGTGCCTTCGCCAAAATATTCGATAATGGCGTTTGTCCCACCTTTCACGGTGAGTATACCTGCCAGTTTCAGTATGACGTCTTTAGGAGAAGCCCAGCCCGACAATTTTCCGGTCAGTTTTACCCCGATGATTTTCGGCATTTTCAGTTCCCAGGGCATTCCCGCCATTACATCTACTGCATCGGCGCCACCTACGCCTATGGCTACCATCCCCAGCCCTCCGGCATTTGGAGTGTGGGAGTCTGTTCCGATCATCATCCCGCCGGGGAAGGCATAGTTTTCGAGTACCACCTGATGGATGATACCTGCGCCGGGTTTCCAGAAACCGATTCCGAATTTATTGGATACGTTGCTCAGAAAGTCAAATACTTCTTTGTTTGTTACTTCGGCAGTGTTCAGATCTTCCTTTGCCGATTTGTATGCCTGTATCAGGTGGTCACAGTGTACTGTCGATGGTACAGCTACTTTTGTGCGTCCCGAATTCATCAATTGCAACAGGGCCATTTGTGCGGTAGCGTCCTGCATGGCAACCCTGTCCGGTGAAAAGTTCACATAATCTGTTGCGCGTACAAAATCCTTAATGGATTCATCTTTCGATAGATGTGCATATAGGATTTTTTCGGACAGAGTCAAAGGGCGTTTTAGTTTGTTCTTAGCCTCTTCAACCTTTGATGGGTAGGATTCGTAGAATTTGCGAATCATATCTATATCAAAAGTGGTACTTTTCATTATAATTGAAGTTTTTAGTTAATTTTTTAATCTCCCAGAACTAACAAAAATAATAAAAAAATTCTATGATATGACGTCTTTTATATTACATTCCTGTTTGAGTTTATTCTAAAGTCCGGCATATCTGAAGTTTGTCTTTCTGTTTTTGGACGAGTGTGGTTCGGTGATAATTTTGTGTTTTAAGGCTTTATATGTGGAAATTTGCAACTGCTTGTTTTAAAAAATAAGACATATTGAAATGTAATAAGTGGCTATTATGAGAGATTCTATTTATCATTGATAGAAAAATAAGATAGGAATTCAGTTTATTGTTCACTTAATTATTTCGGTTTAGAGTATCTCTTTACCTTCTAGGGTTGCCAAGCTAAGTAGTGATGTTCTCTTTGTCGGTTGACGGCAACCTGTATTGATTGATCCCCAAAAGAGGTGTGTACTAATACATAAAAAAAGTACACGAATATGTAATTTAATCATATGCGACAAGGATAAACATATTTAATAATAATATCTATATTTGCCTCCTATCCATTCGGTTTTTAATCCGGAATATTTTAATTGGATTCTAAATCCATAAAATGGAAGTAGTTACTTAACAATCTATCAGAAAATATGTAGTCAGATGCCCAAGGTTCATATATATATAATTTAATATCTATTATTTACGGCCCATATTAATATTTACATATTAACTTAACCTAATTTTTCAGCCCAATGAGAAACTACTATTCTTTTATCCGAAATCAAATTACGAATAAGCGTAATATCTTCTTGTATTTTTCTTTTATTCCGCTATTTTTCTTCATTTCCTGTAGCGAAGATCCGGATACAAACCTGCATTCGCTTGGTGATGTGACCGGTCAGGTCGTCGAACTTGGCAACCCCCTAAAGACGCGGTATGCGGACGGTACCCAGCGCGTTTATGCCCGTAATGTATGGGATATGTATGCTTATCACGGCAAGATATATTTCGGCGGAGGGAACTCGTCTAACAATCCTCCCGCATCCAATGCCGGGAGAGCTGACCTGTGGACCTTCGATCCGGTATCGCAGAAATTTGCCGTGGAATATACCGTCGACGAAGAACAGATACACCTGATCCGTGAGTTCGATAACGAACTTTATCTCCCTGGTCATGATTCGCGGGAGAGCTGGAGTTTGGGTAATTTTTACCGGCTGGAGTCCGGAGCCTGGAAAAAATACCGAACCATTCCCAATGGCGTACATGTATATGATATTTACAAGTATGGTAACAAACTCTATGCAGCCATCGGGCCGAATGGTAATTCAGCCATACAGGTCTCGTCAGATAACGGACTAACCTGGAACAATTCCGGCAAGACTATAATCGGTTCGCGGATTTATACATTGGTACCCCTGGCAGGTGCCCTGTATTCGAATTTCAACTGGATTTACTGTCCCGGGGAAATGAGTGATTTCGTTTTTTTGCCACAGAAGGATCGCCCGCTTTTCACGGCAGGCATCAATGTCGGCGGGGAAACCCGTGTGGAACGTGCCGTAGTATTTAACGGGCGAACCGTTTACATCATAGGTCATACATATAACGACCATCAATACAAGCCGGTGGCACTTATACGCGCACGCGGTCACAGCGATATATCCCGTTTGTCTTTGCCGGAGGAGGCATTACCGAGGGATATACTGATTAAAGGTGAATGGTTGTTGGTACTGGCATCCATCCGGACGGGCGATGAAGTTTACAAAAATATCGTACTGGCAACACGGAATATCGACGCCGATCCCGTGGAATGGACTACTCTGTTTCATTTTACAGCACCTGCTTTTGCCCGCTCATTTGAATACCTGAACGGAAAGTTTTATTTTGGATTGGGTTGCGATGCCGAGGAGCTTACTGCTACTACATGGCTTTCTCCGGCTACCGGTAATATTCTAAGTGTTGAATATAAAGATTTATAATATTCATACAATGGCAGGGGATTAAGCCAGATCTATTTCCCCTGTCCTTTATTCTTTGTATTTGTAGACCGTAACAGTTATCAGATAATGAATCTTGTTTGCGAAAAACAGAAAACCAGAGCTTCCCTGCTACAGGAATTTAAACCTTCCTTCTATAAAATTGTCAAAGAATCTGAACAGAGAATACATTTAAAGAGTATTTTCTTACTTTTGTATTTCATAAAACGAAATATTGCATGAGGAACGGCTTAATTATATTATTCTTATTATTTACAACATTAACAATATATGCACAACCCTCTTCCGATAAATTAATAAGGCAGGGTGTGGCATTGCATGATAAGGGACGCTATAAAGAGGCAATAGCCTGTTATGAGGAAGCATTGAAAGTAAACCCGACATCAATGTCCGCTATTTATGAGATGTCTTTATCATACTTGCAGCTCAAAGATTACGATAAAGCCATTCGCAACAGTACGAAAGTGATCACGGCCAATTTTCAGCCTCTGCTGATGGACGCGTATATTGTAAAAGGCACGGCGCTGGCCAATCAGGATAAAATGGGCGATGCCCTGAAGATATTAAACGAAGCAGTAGAGAAATGCGGAGATGAATACCTGTTGCATTTCAATCTGGGGCTTTGTTACTTCAATAATAAGGATAACCGTATGGCAGTGCAGCATCTGCGGAAGGCCATAGAAATAGATGCCACTCATTCCAGTGCATTTCTTCTTTATGCCTATGCTCTGAACGATTTGGGACGCTGGGTGCAAAGTTTTTATGCATTTCATTTCTTTTTGTTGCTTGAGCCCAACACAGAACGTTCGAAAGACGCTTTCGGAGAAATGTTTGATATAATCAATACTAAGATCGATCCCGGTTCGGAGAAATTATCTCCTGAAGACGGGGTAGACAGACGCTACCTGTATGATGCGATACAAAAACACAAGACAGGGGCCACAGACGAGGTGTCGCAATATACATTTTTTGTAGAATCGTCCAAATTGATATTTTTCACATTGGCTCAGATGCAGAATGATTCCCTGAATGGTTTATTGTGGTATTTCTTTGTGCCTACCTATGAGGAAATACTGGGTTCAGGACATTTCGATACATATTGCCGCTATGTCAGTGTGGCTTATTTCCCCGAATCGCTTAAATGGTGGGAGAATAATAAAACACATGTAGATAACTTTATAGAATGGTTTGAGAACGGACAGGGCGGAGCTGATGAAGAAGCCGATTACGGTGATGATTCCGATTTAGAAGATCACGGGCAGTAAAAAAGGATTTTGGAATAAATGTTACAAGATACAGAGAATAATTTAGTAGAAAGGTTGCATGACCCGAAAAATCAGCAGGCTGCTTTTTCTGAACTTGTGAAAGAGTTTAGCGAGACGCTTTATTGGCAGATCCGTAAGATCGTACTGAGTCATGACGATGCAAACGATGTCCTCCAGAATACCTTTATTAAGGTATGGACCAGCATTGAGAATTTCAGGGGAGATTCCAAATTGTCCACATGGCTGTACCGTATTGCGATTAATGAAGCGATTACATTTTTGAATAAGCAACGCACATTAAATAATGTGTCGATAGACGATGCGGATACGTTTCTGGTCTCACGTCTCGAAGGTGATGAATATTTTGACGGAGACAAAGCGCAACTGAAACTGCAAAAGGCGATATTGACACTTCCTGAGAAACAACGTATCGTTTTTAATATGAAATACTTCGATGAAATGAAGTATGAAGATATGTCGGATATACTGGAAACTTCGGTTGGCGCACTGAAAGCATCATACCATCATGCAGTGAAAAAAATAGAAGAATTTTTATCTGCTGACGATTAAACCTTTTTATCTAATCATAGTCTATAGTATAGATAGAGTTATTAAAGAAAAGTAATTATGTTGGATAGTTTTGACAAAAAGAAGAATCCGTTTAAGGTTCCCGAAAATTATTTCGAGAATTTTAATGCTGATATGATGGGTAAACTTCCTGAAAAAGAAACAGAAAAAGCGAAAGTTGTCCCGTTGTGGAGAAAGGCATTGCCTTGGACAGCCGCGGCTGCCGTGTTTTGTGGAGTCATATTTTCAACAGGAATACTGAATGAAGAAAAGACTGCCGAACCTGATCCTGTAGTTGCTTCTGCTATAGCCTCTTCTTCTGAGGAGGAAGATTATTATTTGTTTCTTGAAGATGAAGTAGCAAGGGCCAAGTACCGGGATGTGATGTATAGTAATTAAACTAAAAAATGTTTTTTATATGAAATTTAAAAGTATTCTGATCTTATTGATTATCATAGTGTCTACAACACATTCAATAAATGGTCAGGGTCTGAAACGAAGTGGTTTTGATATAGAAACTATAAAAAAGGAGAAAGCAGCTTTCCTGATAAAAGAACTGAACCTGACAGATGCCGAAGCCAAAGCGTTTATTCCTTTGGAGTCGGAGTTCATGTCCAGAAAATTTGAAGTGAACAGGGATGCCCGTAGAGAAACCCGCGTGTTGAAAGAAAAACCTAACAAGACCGAAGAAGATTACCAACGCATAACCAAACTGAATCTGGAATCGGAAAAACGGGAAGCAGAACTTCAGATAGAATATTATAAAAAATTCGGGGAAGTATTGTCTGCCCAGAAAGTAGAAAAATATCGTGCAGTGGATATGAAATTCAAAGAATATATGCTGCAAAAGATTGAAGAGCGCAGAAAAGCAAATCCACAACGAAACAGACACGGAAAATAAATTGACAAAAGTTTGTTTTATTGTGAAAAATATATACTTTTGTTTTCGTAAAGAATATAATTATGTACAATAAAGCACATCATCATCATCTTATATTACTGCCGATCGGTAAGTAACGTATATTGATGTGATTTGTTTGCAAAAATATAAAAAGAGCTTGCCTGATGAGGGTAAGCTCTTTTTTTGTTTTCGAAATAATATAAAATTAAATATACTATGGTATTAAGAATTGCAGTACAATCGAAAGGCCGATTATTTGAAGAAACTATGGAGCTTCTGCAGGAAGCAGGTGTAAAACTGAATAATATTAAGCGTACATTACTGGTGCCGGCAAAAGGTTTTCCGGTAGAGATACTTTTTTTACGTGATGATGATATTCCGCAAGCTGTGGCTACAGGTGTTGCCGACATAGGAGTGGTGGGAGAGAACGAATACATGGAAAAAAATGAGGATGCAGAGATTGTAAAACGACTGGGCTTTAGTAAATGCCGTCTGTCTCTGGCCATTCCCAAAGATGAAAATTATGAAGGCATAAAATGGTTTGAAGGAAAAAAAATCGCTACCTCTTATCCTTTTATCCTGAATAAATATATGAAGGAACTGGGTATCCATTCCGATATACATATTATTACAGGTTCGGTAGAGATTTCACCGAGTATCGGATTATCGGATGCAATTTTCGACATTGTCAGCTCCGGAGGTACACTTGTCAGTAACCGGTTGAAAGAAGTGGAAGTAGTTATGCAGTCGGAAGCTTTGTTAATTGCGACAAAGAATCTTTCGCAAGAAAAAAAGAATATTCTTGACGAATTGATTTTCAGAATCGAAGCAGTGCAAACCGCAACTGATAAAAAATATGTACTTTTGAATGCGCCTGAAGATAGATTGAGCGAAATTATCGATATTCTTCCCGGGATGCGTAGTCCTACTGTAACCCCATTGGCGACGAAAGGCTGGTGTTCGGTGCAATCAGTAGTGGAAGATAAGCGTTTCTGGGAAGTGATAAGTAAGCTGAAATCTTTAGGTGCAGAAGGAATATTAGTGTTACCAATCGAAAAAATGATATTATGATACAGGTTTCGGACGATATAGTTTTATATCCGCTGTCGGTAGATGACATTTTTAAGATTTTCAATACATTGAATGACGAGCGTGAATATATGCGCGAGTGGTTGCCCTTTGTAGATACGACAAAGGAAGTAGAGGATACCGCCAGCTTTGTAAATCATGTTTTGGTAACGGCAGATAAGCAGTTTACCATTTATTTCCAGGGACAATTTGTAGGCTTGGTCGGTTTTAAAGATACTGATTCAATCAACAAAAAGGTCGAAATAGGCTACTGGCTGTCACAATATGCACAGGGAAAAGGGATTATGTTACATTCCGTCAGAAAATTGATAGAATATGCTTTTACCGAAATGGATATAAACCGCATACAGATAAAAGTTGCAATAAACAATCACAAAAGCAGGCGGATACCCGAAAAACTGGGTTTTCAGTCTGAAGGGATTGAACGTGATGGCGAATTACTCGTTGATAATGTATTTACCGATATTGCCATATATAGCTTGTTGAAAAAAGAATATGGAGGATAGACAAATGCAGATAATAAAATATCCCGAACGTTCGGAATGGGCAAGTATTTTGTCCCGCCCTGTATTCGATACATCAGCATTGAATAGCACTGTCGGTGCTGTGCTGGATGAAATTAAAACACGGGGAGATAAAGCGGTGTTCGAATACGAAGAGAGATTCGACAAAGTAAAGCTTTCTTCATTGGCAGTAAGTAGAGAGGAGATAGAGGCTTCCGTATCTTTGGTTTCCGAAGAACTGAAAGCGGCCATACGGTTGGCGAAAGAAAATATAAAGACTTTTCACCACAGTCAGATTTTCGAAAGTAAGAAGATCGAGACTACTCAGGGAGTTACATGCTGGCAGAAAGCAGTAGCTATAGAAAAGGTCGGCTTATATATCCCGGGAGGGACGGCGCCTTTATTCTCAACAGTGCTTATGCTTGCTGTTCCGGCAAAGATTGCAGGCTGTAAAGAAATTGTACTTTGTTCTCCACCGGGTAAAGACGGGAAAATACATCCGGCAATACTTTTTGCCGCGAAGGAAGCCGGAGTAGATAAAATATTCAGGATAGGAGGGATACAGGCCATCGGAGCCATGGCTTATGGTACCCAAAGTGTGCCGAAAGTATATAAGATATTCGGGCCCGGCAACCAGTATGTAATGACAGCTAAACAGCTTGTAAGCCTTCGCGATGTTGCTATAGATATGCCTGCCGGACCATCGGAAGTGCAGGTAATAGCCGATGATACGGCAAACCCGGCATTTGTGGCGGCGGATTTATTATCTCAGGCAGAACACGGGGCTGACAGTCAGGTGATACTGACTACTACGAGTGAACAGTTTATTGCGGATGTATTGCAGGAAATAGAACAGCAATTGGTTGAATTACCCCGCCGTGAAATAGCGGAAAAGGCTTTGCTGAATAGTAAACTGATTCTGTTAAAAGACAACAGTGAAATAATCGATATGACGAACCAATATGCGCCGGAGCATCTGATTATAGAAACATCCGATTATATGAATATTGCCGATCAGGTCATAAATGCAGGTTCGGTTTTTCTCGGACATTATACGCCTGAAAGTGCAGGAGATTACGCTTCGGGAACGAATCATACTTTGCCTACCAACGGTTATGCAACAGCTTACAGCGGTGTAAACCTGGATAGCTTTGTCAAGAAAATCACTTTCCAGAAAATCACGAAAGACGGTATCCGTAATCTTGGCCCGGCAATAGAAGTGATGGCGGAGAATGAGGAATTATATGCGCATAAAAATGCTGTAACATTACGGTTGAAAGAATGATTACTCCCTTGATTATAAAATATAAGAGCCGGGAATATGAGGAAATGCTTATTCTTCGGACAAAGATATTGAGAGAGCCTTTAGGCCTGACTTTTACGGATGAAGATATCACAATGGACAAGGATGATATGCTTTTGGGACTTATTTTGTCAGAAAAACAAAAGATGGTTGCCTGCTGTATCCTCACCCGCTTGAATAATAAAACTGTCAAAATGCGGCAAATGGCTGTAGACACAGAAGTACAAAAAAGTGGACTTGGCACGAGTATGCTTTCTTTTGCCGAATATGTGGCCGAAAGGGAAGGGTTTGAGAAAATCGTGCTTCATGCCCGCAAGGTTGCTATGGGTTTTTATCGGAAATATGATTATAAAATAGTAGGAGAAGAATTTACTGAGGTGGGTATTCCTCACTTTGAAATGGAAAAGCAAATAAAAATGGAAAAAGAAAAACAACAGGTAATTGACGAAGTTTCGAAATATATCGACATTACACTAACTCCTTTTGGTAAGTCGCAGCGTGGCGTAATAGATGTGGAAAAACGTGACCCTATGTACGATGGGAATGGTGTGGTATATATGCTCTCTGTCTTTGAGAAAGGAGAGTTGGTAAACAACCGTATCGGTACATATATGGTTCTGCTGAATAAGGGAGATCAGGCGGGGTTTCATGAGCATGGAACCAAGAAAGAACAGGAGCTGTATGTGCTTGTACATGGTGAGGGAGAATATATAGAACGTGAAGGACAGGATAAAATAACAAGGAAATTTAACCTGAAAAAAGGAAATGTGACATCTATACAGGGTGATGATAATTACCATTCTATCATCAATACCGGTGATGAGCCGTTGATCATATTTGTGGTGACGACATACGAAAAGGCCTGATTAATTATTTTTTACTATCGGAACCTGTTCAATTTTAACAATTATCCTTATATTTAGGCTAGTAAATTGATTGTTGAATTTCTAAATCTGTTTAATCATGGGTAAAAGAATATTGATGCTTGCAGGCGATTTTGTTGAAGATTATGAATTGATGGTTCCTTATCAGGCTCTTTGCAGTATTGGCTTTCATGTCGATGTAGTATGTCCGGGAAAGAAAGCCGGGGATCAGGTAGCAACAGCAATACACGATTTTGTGGGTTTCCAGACATATGTGGAATTGAGAGGCCACAATTTTACACTAACGAAGAGTTTCGATAGTGTGAAACTGGAAGATTATGCAGGGCTTTATATCACAGGTGGACGTGCTCCTGAATATATCCGTCTCGACCCTAAGGTGATAGAATACACACGCTATTTCTTTGAAAAGAATTTGCCTGTAGCTGCTATTTGTCACGGCATTCAGATACTGACAGCCGCCAATGTGGTAAAAGGACGTACATTAACATGTTATGTAGCCGTAGGTCCGGAAGTAACATTGGCCGGTGGTAATTATAAAGATATTCCGGCAACGGAAGCTGTCACAGACGGTAATTTGACCACCTCTCCTGCATGGCCGGGGCATCCCGCTATATTAAGGGAGTTTTATAAATTGCTGGGGGTAAAGATAGAGTTATAAATGGTCAGCTTTCGCAGGCTGATTGAAGATAAATAGTTTTAATGTCCTTTGTGCTAAGCTCTTGAATTGTGCAAAGGGCATTAAATTTAAATGATAATTGAATAAACAATGAATCTGCAACAATTAGTCCGCAAGAATGTATGGAATATGAAGGCCTATTCTTCGGCACGTGACGAGTTTAAAGGGGAGGCTTCCGTATTTCTGGATGCAAATGAAAATCCGTTAAACGATAAGTACAACCGTTATCCCGACCCATTGCAATGGGCACTGAAAGAAAAAATATCGAAAATAAAAGATATTCAGCAGGGGAAGATTTTCCTGGGCAATGGGAGTGATGAACCCATAGACCTTGTCATTCGTATATTTTGCGAGCCCCGTATAGATAATATTGTGGCTATCGATCCTACATACGGTATGTATCAGGTGTGTGCTGATGTAAACGATGTGGAATATCGCAAAGTATTGCTGAACAGTAATTTTGATCTTGATGCCGGTACATTGTTGGAAAAGGCAGATGAGAATACAAAACTTATATTCCTCTGCTCTCCAAATAACCCGACAGGTAATTTGCTGAACAGGAAAGAAATAGAAAAAGTGTTGAACTCTTTTCCCGGTATTGTAGTCGTAGATGAAGCCTATATCGATTTCGCATCAGAAAAAACATGGCTGAATGACTTACAAAAATATCCGAACCTGATAGTTTTGCAAACATTTTCCAAAGCATGGGGATTAGCCGCTGTCCGTCTGGGGATGGCTTTTGCGTCACCGGAAATTATCAAACTATTCAATAAGGTAAAGTATCCGTACAATGTAAATATCCTCACGCAGAACTTTGTGAATGGAGAACTGGATAAACTGGAATTGAGGAAAGAATGGATACAAATCTTGCTGAAAGGACGCGATTATCTGAATGAGGAATTACTAAAACTCCCTTTTGTAGAGAAAATATATCCGACAGACTCTAATTTTATATTGGTCAGGGTTACAGATGCAAACGGATTATATAAGCAGCTGGCAGATAAAGGTGTGATTGTGCGTAATCGTAATTCTGTATCTCTCTGTGCAGGTTGTCTGCGTATTACTGTGGGTACAGATGAAGAAAATAAGATATTGATAGAGACTTTGAGAAATATTTGACATGAAGAAAAGAGCATTATTTATAGACCGTGACGGAACAATCGTGATAGAACCACCGGTAGACTATCAGCTGGATAGCCTTGAAAAGCTGGAGTTCTATCCTAAAGTTATCCGTAACCTTTATTTTATCCGTAAAAATCTGGATTTCGAGTTTGTTATGGTAACCAATCAGGATGGATTGGGGACCTCATCGTTTCCCGAAGATACATTCTGGCCGGCACATAATCTGATGCTGAAAACATTGCAGGGTGAAGGGATTACTTTCGACGATATACTTATCGACCGCAGTTTTCCCGAAGACAATGCGCCTACCCGGAAACCCCGAACAGGGCTATTGGGTAAGTACATGAATGAAGAATATGATATGACGCATTCATTTGTAATCGGTGACCGTCTGACCGACGTGGAACTGGCAAAAAATTTAGGAGCGAAAGCTATATTCTTACGCGATGATATGGATGTTCCTGCCGGATTACAAGATGCTTGTGTATTGCAGACTACCGACTGGGATATTATCAGTGAATTTCTTTTTGCCGGAGAGCGAAAGGCAGAAGTAAAGCGTACGACAAAAGAAACGGATATCTATATTGCTTTGAATCTGGATGGAAAAGGCATTTGCGATATAACTACCGGTCTTGGATTCTTTGACCATATGCTCGAACAGATAGGCAAGCATTCGGGCATTGATTTGACCATAAAAGTAAAAGGTGACCTGAATGTGGATGAACATCATACGATAGAGGATACTGCGATAGCTCTGGGTGAAGCGCTTTATAAGGCTTTTGGCGATAAACGGGGAATAGAACGCTATGGATATTACTTGCCGATGGATGATTGCCTGTGTTCTGTTGCTCTTGATTTCGGAGGACGTCCGTGGCTGGTATGGGATACCGAGTTTCATCGCGAGAGGGTGGGAGATATGCCTACCGAGATGTTCCTGCATTTCTTCAAATCGTTGAGCGATTCGGCAAAGATGAATTTGAATATAAAAGCGGAGGGTGCAAACGAACATCACAAAATAGAAGGTATATTCAAAGCTTTTGCCCGTGCCGTCAAAATGGCAAAGAAACGGGATATTTTCAACTATGAACTTCCGTCTACCAAAGGAGTAATCTGATTCATTGGTTATTTTGATACAATAAATAGACGCTAATCTCTGTTTTTATAGAAACATTAACTTCTCATTTTTCATTTTTTGTGTAAGTTTGCACCGATGAAAAAATATATACTGACAGCGTTTCTGTTTTTTGCCATATTTTCCGTGCTGAACGCTCAGGATAGCAGGCGTAGACCCACCCGGTCTACCCCCCCCGTTCAAAAGCAAAAAGAGGATTCGGCAGCTCCGGTTCCGGATAATTTTCCGGTAACGGTTACGACGGTAGATACTGCCAAAGTTGAAGTCCCACCTATATATGGATGGAAGATTTCGCCTCGTTTGGGAGAGCGGATTTTCTTACCGATGGATACGGCTATCGTTAATTTTCATCAGAGTATGCTGGTCGATGGTTTCGATGTCAATGTGGGGTATCTGGGGAATGTCGGTTCGCCGGCACAATCGATGATATTTTTCGACCGCCCCGAATCATCCCGTTTTGTATTCCTCGATGCCATGCACTATTGGCGTAAAGATCCACAGGATAAGTATTATCTTAATACAAAAGTTCCGTATTCTAATGTCCGCTATCAGACAGGAGGCGGGGGGCAGAGCGCAGAACAGCGTTTGCAAACGGAGATCTCCATGAACCTGGGTAAGAAACTGAATGTTGGCTTTGACTTCGACTATGTATATTCGCGGGGAAATTATACTTCGCTGTCCAATAAGCAGATGAACTATGACTTTTATGCCAGCTATATAGGGGATAAATATAAAATGCATGCGTTTCTGGCAAATAACAATTTCAACAATATAGAAAATGGCGGGATCACCAATCCTTTATATATTACCAATCCGAATTCGGATGAAATAGTGCAGACTCAATTCAGAGGCAATTCGCTGGACATTCCTGTGAGGATGCAAAGTACATGGAACAAGATGAGGGGTAAGCATCTCTATGTGACCAATCGCTACGATCTGGGCAATGATGAAGAGGAATATATGGTAAATGATACCACCAAAGCCTGGCGTAAAAAAGCAAATTATATTTCTCCGGCCAGTGTGATATTCACAACACATTATACTGACCAGAAACGTCGGTTTTTATCGAACTATGCAGGAATAGATACTCTATATCAGTATTACAATAATATAGATGGAAGTGTTGATCCGGAACCTAAATATATGAGTAATATAAATGACTTTACGTCGTATTATTCATTTAAGAATACATTTGCCTTGGCTATGAATGAAGGTTTCCGTAAATGGACTAAGTTCGGGCTGACAGCCTTTGCCGAATACGATGTGCGTAAATACTCAATGCCGGGAGGATTGCCGGGACTGCATGAACGGTATAGTGAAAATGCGTTGACTATAGGTGGTGTTCTGTCAAAAGAGAAGGGTAAATATCTGAGATATAAAGCTTCGGCAGAATTTAATATTCTGGATGGGAAGGACTATAAACTCGAGGGGGAAATTACCACTATGCTGAATCTTTTCGGCAAGCAGGTTTCGGCAAAAGCGAACGGATATATAAAAAGCATAAGCCCCAGTTTCTTCCAAAAGAATTTTTCTTCCAAATACTGGAACTGGAATAGTGAAAATACCAACTTTAGCAATACCAACAGGGTATATGTAGGCGGGGAAATTAATTTCCCGGAATTATCCTTTTCTAAAACACGCATTAGCGGAGGGGTGGAAAATATAAAGAATTATATATACTATAATGAAAATAAAGTAACGGCGCAAGAGTCCGGTAGTGTTCAGGTAGTTTCTTTACGCTTAGATCAGAATCTGAAAGCGGGAATCTTTCATTGGGATAACCAGATCGTATATCAGAAGTCCGGGAACGAGAATGCAATTCCTCTGCCCGAACTTAGTATATATTCCAATATATACCTGATGACCAAAATAGCAAAGGTATTGACCCTGCAAATGGGTGTTGACGGACACTTCTTTACCGAATATTATGCTCCCGGTTACGAACCGCTCACCATGCAGTTCTATAATCAGCAAAAGGAGAAGATTGGTAATTTTCCGATAACAACGGCATATATAAACTTACACTTGAAATTTACCCGTTTCTATATCATGATGTATAATCTGACAGATGGAATGGGCAATGGACAATCTTTTACACTCTATCGCTATCCGGTAAATCCCCGGATGTTAAAACTTGGTATTTCGTGGCGGTTCAATAATTGATTACACCATGACAAAGAAAAAAACTCTGGTTTCTGTCTTACTATTTATTACAGTATCAATAATCATCTCGGTTTTTGTATTCAGCAAAAGCGGTCAGCCAAAGGACTTTGCGCAGATAAAAAAAGATGGGGTACTGCATATTGTTACTGATTATAATTCTGTAGGCTACTTTGTTTCAGGAGATACTATAGCAGGATTCAATCATGACCTGATTCAGTTACTAAAAGCGCATATTCCGTTGAAAATCGAAATTCTGCTGGAAGCTAGCCTCGGTAAAAGTATCGAAGGACTTAAACACGGAAAATATGATGTCATGGCACGTAATATCCCGGTTACTTCCGAATTGCGGGGTACTCTCGTTTTTACCGACCCTGTCGCTCAAAACAGGCAGGTGCTGATACAGCGGAAGAAAGAGTTTAACGAAGGGGTGGAGCCTTTGCGAAGTCATCTCGCTTTGGCTAAAAAGACATTGTATGTCCCTCTCAATTCCCCTGCCATATTGCGGATAAGAAACCTTTCGCACGAGATAGGTGATACGATCTATATAAAAGAGGATTCTACCTATGGTGCCGAACAGTTGGCTATGCTGGTAGCGTCCGGAGATATTGACTACGCTGTTTGCGATGAGAAAAGTGCGGAGAAAATAGCGCGGTCTTTGCCGGAAATAGACTATTCCACATTGATAGGTTTCACGCATATTGAAGCATGGGCGGTAAGCGAAAAATCTCCGGTTCTTTTAGACTCGCTTAATACATGGATAAAGCAGGTTAAAGGATCGAAAGAGTATAATGATATATACCAAAAGTATTATAAATAGGAATCTGATCCTACTATTTGTTATACAGGTCTTCTATGTTTGATAAATTATCTTTATAATATTACCTTTGTACTCGCTTATTGTAAGTTACAGTTCTCTTTTGGCAGGTCTCCATTGTTTTTTGATAAAAAATGATTAAAATTGCTATGTAGACTTTGCAATGACGTAAAAAAAAAGTACCTTCGTCAGATTTTAATTTAGATTATTAAGATTACAGAGTGGAATCATTCTTTCGTACACATAGATATTTAGTAGAACACCTTGACAGTGTTATTCCAAGATTGTTGATGAAGCAGATTGACTGGTCTCAGCGGTTAATCGGGATAAAAGGTACCAGAGGGGTTGGAAAAACTACATTTTTACTCCAATACGCAAAAGAGTTTTTCGACATAAACAGGAGGGATTGCCTCTATATAAATCTCAACCAGTTTTATTTTACTATCAGGTCTATAACTAGTTTTGCGCGAGAATTTGTAGAGCGTGGAGGTAAAACATTGTTGCTGGATCAGGTCTATAAATACCCTGACTGGGCAAGGGAACTAAAAGAATGCTACGAGCTTTATCCGCAATTGAAGATCGTATTTACCGGTTCTACCGTAATGAAACTTCATGAAGACGAAGGTCTTTCGCCTATTGTGGATGTATATAACCTGAGAGGTTTTTCCTATAGGGAGTTTCTTAATATCCAGTTCGAAAAAGATTTTTCAGCATACACTCTGGATGAGATTCTTACAGATCACGAAAGGATAGCGGAAGAAATCTGTACCCGGATAAGGCCGCTTGATAATTTCTGGTCTTATATGCATCACGGCTATTATCCGTTCTATCTTGAGAAGAGAAATTTTTCTGAGAACCTGCTGAAAACGGTAAATATGATGCTCGAAGTAGATGTGTTGTCAATTAAGCAGATAGAGTTAAGCTATCTTCCCAAATTGAGAAAACTATTGTACTTATTGGCGCAATCCGCGCCGGGTAAGCCGAATATAAGTCAGTTGAGTATCGATTGCGAAATATCAAGGGCGACAGTTACCAACTATATGGAATATCTGCGAAGTGCACGCCTCATAAATATGTTATATAGAGAAGGAGAAGAATTTCCTAAAAAACCGGATTTGGTATATATGCACAATACCAATCTTATATTTCCGTTGAAGATGTCCCAGATAGAGGATCAGGCTTTGCGGGAAACCTTTTTCTACAATCAGATACACCACAGCGACAGCAAACTCAAGAAAGGGGTGAAAAGTGGAATGTTCGTTGTAGAAAGTGAAGGGAAAATGTATAAATTTAAGATAGAAGGACAGAAAAGCAGAGGTAAGAATAAGTCAGATATGTTCTATGCTGTAGGTAATCTCGATACAGGCGACAAAAATATAATTCCTCTTTGGCTCTTTGGCTTTTTATATTGAATAAAGAAAAGGATTTGATCTAGTATAGGTTTATATAAATCAAATCCATGAATCATAAAGTAAACTAAATAAGATAATCAACTATTACAAAAAGGTATGGCTAAACAAAAAAAATTCCTTACATGTGATGGTAATCAGGCGGCCGCGCATATTTCATATATGTTCAGCGAAGTAGCTTCGATTTATCCTATCACACCATCATCGACAATGGCAGAGTATGTTGATGAATGGGCGGCAGCCGGACGCAAAAACATATTCGGCGAAATACTAAAAGTACAGGAGATGCAATCTGAAGCAGGTGCTGCAGGTGCTTTGCATGGATCATTACAGGCAGGTGCTCTGACGACCACATATACAGCCTCACAAGGTTTGTTGTTGATGATTCCTAATATGTATAAGATTGCAGGAGAACTTCTTCCGAGCGTATTCCATATTTCGGCACGTGCGCTGGCTGCTCAGGCTCTTTCTATCTTCGGAGACCATCAGGACGTTATGGCTGCGCGCCAGACTGGTTTTGCGATGTTCTTCTCCGGTTCGGTGCAAGAAGTAATGGATCTTTCGGCAGTTCCTCATTTAGCAACGCTTGAGGCTCGCATTCCATTTATGAATATCTTCGATGGCTTCCGTACTTCTCACGAAATACAGAAAGTAGAAGAAATGGATCAGAACGATCTTATTCCTTTGATCGATCAAAAAGCATTGAAAAAATTCCGCGAAAGAGCATTGAATCCTGAAAACCCTGTAACACGTGGTACGGCTCAGAACGATGATATTTATTTCCAATCCCGTGAAGCTGCAAATAAATTTTATGATGCGGTACCTGAGATAGTAGAAAAATATCTTGCTGAAATAACCAAGATTACAGGCCGCAAATACGGCTTGTTCGATTATTACGGAGCGGAGGATGCAGACCGTGTAATTATAGCAATGGGTTCAGTAACAGAAGCTATCAAAGAGACTGTAGACTTCCTGAATGCTAAAGGTGAGAAGGTAGGTCTTGTTGCAGTTCACTTATATCGTCCGTTCAAGGCTGAAGCATTTATGGCTGCTATACCAAAAACAGCTAAGAGAATCGCTGTACTTGACCGTACAAAAGAACCGGGTTCTCTCGGGCAGCCATTATATATGGATGTAAGAGACTGTTTCTATGGAAAAGAAGAAACTCCTACTATCGTTGGTGGTATTTATGGTCTTTCATCCAAAGATACTACTCCGGCTCAGATAATGTCAGTTTATGAAAATCTGGCAATGGCTATGCCGAAGAACGATTTCACAATAGGTATTGTGGACGACGTGACATTCAAATCTCTTCCGTTGAAAGAAGAAGTTTCGGTAGATGAATCTGCATACGAAGCGAAATTCTACGGATTAGGTTCTGATGGTACAGTTGGTGCGAATAAAAATACTGTGAAAATTATTGGTGATAATACGGATAAATATTGTCAGGCATATTTTGCCTACGACTCTAAGAAGTCGGGAGGTTTTACAGCTTCCCACCTTCGTTTTGGTGACAATCCTATCCGTTCTACATATTTGGTAAACACACCAAATTTCGTAGCATGTCACGTTCCGGCTTATCTTCACCTTTATGATGTAACCAAAGGCTTGAAGAAAAACGGTACATTCCTTCTCAACTCTGTATGGGATAAAGAAGATGTAGGAAATTATCTTCCTGACAATGTGAAGAAATATCTTGCAGTAAACAATATCAATTTCTATATAATCAATGCAACCAAGATTGCTACGGAAATTGGTCTTGGAGGCCGTACAAATACAATCCTTCAATCTGCATTCTTCAAAATTTCAAATGTGATTCCTTACGATCTGGCTGTAGAGCAGATGAAGAAATTCATCGTTAAATCATACGGCCGTAAAGGGGAAGACGTAATTAAGAAGAATTATGCAGCGGTAGATCGAGGTGTTGAAGTAGAAAAGGTAGAAGTCCCTGCAGAATGGGCTAATATCGTAGTCGGTAAACCGGTAGAGGATGATGCTCCTGAATTTATCAAAAAAGTGGTGCGTCCTGTTAATGCCCAACGTGGTTACGATCTTCCGGTATCTGTATTTGTAGGCCGTGAAGACGGTACATGGGATCATGGTACAACTGAGTATGAGAAACGCGGCGTGGCAGCTTTCGTCCCTGTGTGGGAGGCTGAAAATTGTATACAGTGTAACCAGTGTGCTTATGTATGTCCTCATGCTACTATCCGTCCGTTCGTACTTGATGCTACAGAGCAGTCTAAAGTTCCGGAAGGAGTGGAATTGCTTAAGGCTCAAGGCAAGCAATTTGATGGAATGGGATTCCGTATCCAGGTAGACGTGCTAGACTGTCTTGGTTGCGGAAACTGTGCTGATATCTGCCCGGGCAAAAAAGGTAACTCAGCCCTTAAGATGGTAGAGATCGGTACTCAGTTCCCTGAACAGAATAACTGGGATTTCATGATAAAGAATGTAACCAGCAAGGCTCACCTTGTGGATACTAAACTGAATGTGAAAAACTCTCAGTTTGCAACTCCATTATTCGAGTTCTCAGGTGCATGTTCCGGTTGTGGTGAAACTCCGTATATCAAACTTGTTACCCAATTGTTTGGGGACCGTATGTTGATTGCCAATGCTACAGGCTGTACTTCAATCTATGGTGGTTCGGCCCCTTCAACTCCTTATCGTAAGAATGAAGAAGGTAAAGGTCCGGCATGGGCTAACTCTTTGTTTGAAGATAATGCTGAGTTTGGTCTGGGATATGCTTTGGCAAACATCACAATGCGTGACCGTATCCAGAAATTGATGACTCAGGCCCAGGACTGCGATAAATGCTCGCCGGAACTGAAAGCCCTGTATAAAGAATGGATAGAAAATAAGAATGAAGCTGAAAAGACAAAAGAACTTCATGCTCAGATAATGCCATTGCTTGAAGTAGAGAAAGATAACTGCGAGTATTGTAAGGAAATTTATTCTTTGAAACAATATATTATCAAACGTTCTATCTGGATCTTTGGAGGTGACGGTTGGGCTTACGATATAGGTTTCGGTGGTCTGGACCATGTGATTGCTTCTGGTGAAGATGTAAATATTCTTGTACTCGATACAGAAGTTTACTCTAATACAGGAGGTCAGTCTTCTAAATCTACCCCGGTAGCTGCTGTAGCTAAATTTGCTGCCGCAGGTAAGAAGATCCGTAAGAAAGACCTCGGAATGATTGCGGCTACCTATGGATATGTATATGTTGCTCAGGTGGCGATGGGTGCTAATCAGGGACAATGCCTGAAAGCAATTAAAGAAGCTGAAGAATATAAAGGCCCATCATTGGTTATCGCGTATTCACCATGTATCAGCCACGGATTACGTAAGGGTATGGGGCATGCTCAGGATGAAGAGAAAGCAGCTGTAGCTTGCGGATACTGGCACCTGTGGCGCTACAATCCGATGTTGGAGGAAGAAGGAAAGAATCCGTTTACGATGGATAGTAAAGAGCCGGATTGGTCTAAATTCCAAGAGTACCTTGGCAGTGAGGTTCGTTACACTTCTCTTCAGAAGTCTAATCCGACAGAAGCATCAGATCTGTATAAAGCTGCTCAGGATAATGCGATGTGGCGTTACAAAGGCTATCAGCGTCTTGCTGCTGCAACATTTGATAAATTTGACGAAGCTTCAGAGCTTCAAAATTAATGATTGTTAATTATTGATATATAATAACATTTGGAGAGCCAGTCATGATGATTGGCTCTCTTCTTTGTTAAAAGCCTTATAGCTACATGTTTATTAAATATAAAGAATCGCAATTTAATATATAAAAGAATTCTAAATTAAAAAATATGTATTATCTTTGCCAAACCTGATATATAGTTATTATAACTGATACAAAACATATGAACAGAAAAACTTTACTAACTTCACTGCTATTGCTCTGTGTATCAATAGTATCCTTTGCTCAGACAAATCAATCAGAGCAATATTCCGTGCCAACGCGGAATGAATATTTACAGAAAGAGCCTGTTTGGTTTATTTCCATAGGAGCCGGAGGACAGGTTTATTTCGGAGAGGACGATAATGGAGTGCCTGGCAACCGTATAAGCCTTGATAAAAGAGTAACTTTCGCGCCCACATTGACAATCGGGCGGCGGATGAGTAACATAATAACCCTTCGTCTGCAGCTATCGGGCGGTAGCCTGCATGGTTTCAACGATGGCTGGAACGGGACTTACACCCGTTGGTGGAAAGATGGGGCTAATGGTGAGGATTTTATGCGCCTTTCTAAAGATCCGCAATGGGATTATATGGGATGGGTAGAAGGTGTGGACTATGAATATAGTGCTGTAGATGCTACGGGAGTGCCTGTATATCATCCGGCGAGAGGTGGTAAGTTTGGTGCTGAAAATCAGAGTTACTATATGCAGCATATGCGTTATATAAGCGCTACCGGAGATGTGTCTCTAAATTTGTTGAACCTGTTAAGGGGATATCAGCCAAATCGTAAATTTGAAGTGTCTCCTATTGCCGGTGTGGGTTGGTATCAACGTTTTGCGCATATGGGTACACTCAATAATACGTTCTTCGGCGGTAGCTTAGGTTTGAACTTAGGTTTTAATTTAACCCGGAAATTCCAAATCTTTGCCGAAGGCAGAGGTATTATTGTAAGCGATAAATTTGACGGACAACAAGGCGATTTGAGTAATAATGGTATTGCGCAGGCTACAATGGGGGTGACATATAAGTTCGGAGAACCGAAATATATTGATCCTGCTATTGAAACACGTTTGGTTATGCCATATAATATAGCACGAGGCTGCGATAAAATGGTACTTGTGCCCGGAGGTAATATAGAGATGGGGACAGGTGTAGACCCGCTTTGGGGTGATTCTGTTCCACGTAAACTGGTTGCTGTAAGTCCTTTCTGGATGGATGAAACGGAAGTGACAAATAAACAATATCGTGAATTCGTTTATTGGGTACGTGATTCCATTATCAGAGAACGTTTAGCAGACCCGGCTTATGCTGGAGATCCTACATTTAAAGTGTTGATTAGGCCAAGTGATAATTCTTTCACTTCTGTAGGGCAACGATTAAACTGGGTTAAGCCAATACCATGGAAGAATCCGACAAGCAGAGAGTCGGCCGCCATAAACAGTGTTGTGGGAGGAAATCCTTTTGGCGCGGACAAAGGCGGATTGATTGTGTCAGCAATGAATTATAAATATGATTGGTTCGACTCTAAGAGTTATTATGCATTCTTAGGCAAAATGCGTGCAGGTGAAGCTACAGCTATTGCTATTACGAAAGATACAGCATATGTAAATTCGAGAGGAGATATTGTTCGCGAAACATTATCAAGAATGTCTCACGGTGACCGGATCGATTTTACGAATACTTATATAGTAAATATATATCCTGATGTAATGAGCTGGATGACAGACTTCGCCAATGCAAAAAGCGAGCGTTATGTAGAAAGTTACTTTACAACGAAAGCCTACGATAATTTCCCTGTGGTTGGCGTATCATGGGAAGCTGCCGATGCTTACTGTGCATGGCGTACAGACCGTTATATCGCAGAAGGTAAATGTACTCAGGCCGGTTTTGAAGGTTATCGGTTACCTACTGAAGCAGAATGGGAGTTTGCCGCCAGAAACGGACGTTCCGAACTGGAATATCCATGGTATTCGGATCAAACACACACTACAGATGGTCTGGCTCATGCTAATTTCAGGGCATCTAAAGATTTAAAAGATTTGGTATCTCCTGTGGCAACATTCCTGCCTAACCGTTTCGGTTTGTATGATATGGCCGGAAATGTGGCAGAGTGGACTACCACAACATTTACGGAGTCGGTAGACCGTATGGCCGATGAGGCTAATCCTGACTTTAGTTACAGAGCAGTATTAGCTGACCCTGCTATCCTTAAACGTAAAATAGTGAAAGGTGGTTCGTGGAAAGATGCGACAGTGCGTTCGGGAGACAGGTCAGTTGAGTTTCAGGACAAAGGCCGTTCATTCATCGGTTTCAGATGTGTGAGATCGTGGGGTGTGGACGAAAAAGGAAGATTTAGATAATAAATCCGTTAAATATAAGTTTATACTTATATAACATCACTTATAGTTTAGCAAAATGACGAAGAAAGAAAATATTAAACATTTCATATCCAGCAGAAGGGGTCAGATAGTATTCAACTATTTATATAGCTGGGGGGCTGCGGTAGTTATTATTGGAGCCATGTTTAAGATTATTCATCTTCCTTATGCCGATTATATACTAATGGCGGGAATGATTACGGAAGCAGTTGTATTCTTTATTTCTGCATTCGATTATATTTCCCCGACTCCCGCTACTGAAACAGTTGCTAATGCTGGAGTGGTTATAGGTAGTAGTGTGACTGGCGGCACAGTTGTTGCACCCCAAACTGCAGCAGCGGTAAGAACAGATTCGGTTAAAGGCAAAGCGGAAAGTTCTGGCCCTGTAGTCGTTATTGCAGGTGGGGGAGGAAACGTCTCCGGTAGAGTTTCTTCTGGCTCTGGTGTATCTTCTGCCGGAAATACAGAAGGTGGTAATGTGAGCCAGACAGTATCGGCTGGAGTATATTCATCCGGTGCTTCAGGAGGGGGAAATGTCTCGGGTGGAGGCTTTTCAGGTGTGCCTGCTTCGGGAAATGCAGGCGGAGATAATTCTTCGGGAAGAAGTATTGCTCCTGAGTATGCACAAAGCTTAAATGATACCGCGCAAAATTTGGAAGAATTTTCTACAACTATACAATCGTTGAATGAAGCATCCCAGAAGCTGCTGGGTGCTTATAGGCACGTTACCGAAACTCAAGGTTTTGTGGACAACCTGGCGACATTGAATCAGAATGTAAGTGGACTGAATGATGTATTCAATACCCAGCTACAGACGATAACAGAGCAAATGTCGGCCATCAGATATATAAACGATAGCTTAATCCGGATGAAAGGTTTATATGACGGAGCTATCGGGGATAGTTATATGTTCAGGGAAGAATCTGCAAAAATGACTAGGCATATAGAAGCATTGAATAATGTTTATGCCCGTTTATTACAGGCGATGACAACAAATAACAACAATATGAACCCAACTAATTTTTAAGTGGAGATCGTTAGACTTGATTTGAAAATTAAAAAGAAGATAACTGATGGCATTAAGTAGAGGGCAAATGACGCGGCAGAAGATGATAAATCTGATGTATCTGGTTTTTATTGCTATGCTCGCTTTAAATGTATCGACAGAAGTTCTCGATGGATTTGTATTGGTAAATGATAATCTTCAGGAAAATATAGCGGTTACAGCTGCACGGAATAAACAAATATATTCAGATATAGACGAGGCATATGCTACAAATCCTGAAAAAACCCGCAAGGGGTATGATACATCGCAGGATGTAAGGCGCAAAACTGATTCGCTCTTCAACTATATACAATACCTGAAACAAGAGATTGCAAAAAAAAGTGATGGAGCGGATGCCGATATTGATAATCTGAAATCGAAAGACAATCTTAATGCTTCATCCGAAGTAATGATTTCTCCCGTCGGCGGACAGGGAAATAAACTGAAAAAAGCATTGGATGAATACAGAGAAAGCATATTAACCCTGATATCTGATAAAACAAAGAAGGATGTGGTTAATAAGACTTTGTCTACTCAGCCGAACGAACGTGCGAAAAAAGACGGAAAGAACTGGTTACAGGCTTCTTTCGACAGAATGCCAAGCATTGCCGCTATAACTTTTTTATCGGAGTTGCAGGTGAATGTGAAGCAGGCGGAAGGGGAAGTGCTGAATAGTTTGATTCAGGATATTGACGTAAAAGATATGAGGGTCAATCAATTGAGTGCTTTTGTTGTTCCTCAATCCAGCATGGTAATGCGTGGAACAACATATTCGGCACAGATTATTATGGCCGCGGTCGATACAACACAGCGTCCGCGTATAGTTGTCAATGGCAAAGAGTTGCCGGAAGATAAAAAAGGTTTATATGAATTTGCCGCTACAGGTACAGGAAAGCAGACTTTCAATGGTTTTATAGAGATGCTGGACCGGAGCGGATTCCCATTGAAGCGGGAGTTCACTCAGGAATATACAGTTATGGAACCGATGGCTACAATTGCTCCTTTACTGATGGATGTACTTTATTCGGGTATTCCCAATCAGATTAGTATATCAGTTCCCGGTGTTCCAATTAGCGAAGTCTCAGCAACTGCTGTAGATGGTGGAACATTGAGTGCTTCGGGCAATGGAATCTGGGTAGCTTCACCTTCTCCATCCAAAATAGGGCAAAAATTTGTAATTGCCGTGTCTGCGAGAGTGAATGGAGCGACTCAAACTGTGGCAAGAAAAGAGTTCAGAATACGCCCATTGCCTCCGGCATTGGCATATATTGATTATAAAGATGCTAATGGTAACCAACGGAAATTCAGGAAGGGTGCTTTATCCAGGGCTTTGATACTAAATTCGCCGGGAATTAAGGCTTCAATAGATGATGGTATTCTTGATATTCAATTTACGGTATTAAGTTTTAGAACATATTCGTTTGATGCCATGGGAAATACTACACCGGAATTATCAAATGGTGCTAATTTTTCTCAACGTCAGATAGAACAAATAAGGAAGATGAGTAGAGGAACGCGTTTCTTCATAGGCGACATTAAGGTAAAAGGTCCTGATGGAGTAGAACAGGAAACGAATCCAATGCAAGTAACGATTAATTAATTAACACAAAAATAGCATATTATGAAATCTATCATTTCATTTATGATGGGCGGATTACTGATTACAAGTTCGCTTTTCGCACAAAACTACGCAAATAACAGACCTAGAATCTTAGATGAAGTATCAGTTGTTACTTCAACTTCGGAAGATATGGCTACGGATATTTCTACAAGAGAGTTATCCGTGATGGAAAATTCAATGAATGATTATACTTCTTCGATCTGGTCGCGTGAGATTTACCGACAGATTAGTGATGTGGAAGGTAATGAGACATTCTTTTATCCTCAGGCATCTACAGAACAGAGAACCAACCTGTTCTCGTTATTGGTAAACCTTTTGAGTACAAATACAATAAACGGATATAAATACGAAGCCCAACCGGAGTTGGGTGCCAGGCTTACCGGAAAAGAAACCCTGGAGGAAGCGGCTATTCCTTTTACAGAAGCTAGTGATAGAACTCTTAATGTGAAAAGGGAAGATATCCCATCCGATAAGATAACTCACTATCTGGTAAAGGAGAGATGGTATTTCGATGCCAAGACATCCAAAGGGGATGTGCGAGTGACGCATATTTGTCCGGTATTATTCGAAAAGGGTAAATATTTTCCATTGTTCTGGGTTCGCTTCGATGATGTGAGTGTATATCTGGCAAGAGCGGTATCGCCGGTAGGAGTAGCTAATGTAACTCCTGTTTTGACGAATGCTTCTATGTTTGATATTATCCGTAACAGATGGTATCGAGGTTGTATATATCAGGTGGGAATGAGACAACTGTCTGCTCACTTCCCAGAAATGAAAGACCTGATAAATGAACGTAAGCGTATAGAGAATGAACTGGATTATATCCAGTCTAAATTCTATGCTGCGGAAAGAAGAAGATAAAAAGAATCAGTATTATATAAGAAGCCTTGTAGAGAATCTATGAGGCTTTTTCCTTTTATATGAGAAAGGAAAAAATCCCCTTGGAATCACCTCAGGGGATTATATATCGTACTGTTTAGCTAGGCTTCTGCACCTCCTGTATTATCTCCATTCCTTTCAGAATAGCTTGTTCATTCATCGGTAGTAACTTGTGATGACGTTCAGGTAGCGATTTTTTCAGCCCCAGCATTACATTATCAAGCTGCACCATCGGTGATACCTTGAGGAGGCCACCCAATACGATCATATTAAAAGCCTTAGTATTTTGCATTAATGTGGCTGTATCTATGGCTTCTATTTTGTATATATATATGTCCTTCCTTGTTGGCGGATGCTGGAATCCACTAGGGTCATATATTAATATTCCTCCCGGTTTTAAGTGAGGTTCAAACTTATCGAGTGAAGGCTGGTTAAGTATAATTGCTATATCATACTCGTTTACAATAGGCGAACTGATAGCATTATCGCTTAGTATAACTGTTACGTTAGCAGTACCACCGCGTTGTTCCGGACCATATGATGGAAACCATGAAACTTCCTTATCTTCCATCAGCCCCGAATAAGCCAGTATCTTACCCATCGACAGCACACCCTGCCCTCCAAAACCTGCTATTATTACTTCTTGTGTCATGCCTTCTCTTTTAGATATTTTTTAAGTCTCCCATAGGGTAAACAGGGAACATATTCTCCACCATCCAATCATTTGATGCCTGAGGCGTCATTTTCCAGCCGGAACTACAAGTTGATACTATCTCAACGATGGATGTACCTTTATTCTCCATAGAGTTTTCAAACGCTTTCCTAATCATACGCTTTGCCTTTTTTACGGTTGCTGCTGTATGCACACTCTGACGGGTTGCAAGACATACGCCTGGTAATTGTGCCAGCAAATCCGTTATTTTGAGGGGGTAGCCATTTTCATAAACATCCCGTCCGTTGGGCGTTGTGGCAGTTTTCATATCCAGAAGAGTAGTCGGAGCCATCTGTCCTCCTGTCATACCGTATATACCATTGTTAATAAAGATAATGGCAATGTTCTCACCTCTGTTTGCAGCATGTATCGTTTCTGCTGTACCGATAGCAGCAAGGTCTCCGTCTCCTTGGTAAGTGAATACCATTTTCTCAGGATTAAGACGTTTGACGGCGGTAGCCACTGCCGGAGCACGTCCGTGAGCTGCTTCCTGCCAGTCTACATCCAGATAATTGTATGCGAAAACAGCACAACCGACAGGCGCGATAGCGATGGTTTTATCCATAATTCCCATTTCTTCCACCACTTCGGCTATCAATTTATGTACAACCCCATGTGAGCAACCGGGGCAATAATGCATCTCGGTATCGTTCATTAATGCAGGTTTTGCATACACGAGATTAGCCGGATCTATAATGTTTGTACTCATAATCTTAAAATTTGAATTTGAAAATACTGTTTTTAGCAGTCAAATTTACGTTGCAGAGCATCTACCACTTCGCTTGGAGTAGGTACTATACCTCCCAGACGTCCGTAATGTTCTACTTTTACTTTTCCGCTTACAGCCAGACGAACATCTTCCACCATTTGGCCGGCATTCATTTCTACTGTAAGTATTCCTTTTATTTTGGATGCGTATTTGTCTATTTCTTTTGAAGGGAACGGCCAAAGTGTGATAGGACGGATAAGTCCCACTTTTATGCCTTGTGCACGTGCCAGATCCATTGCTTTCTGGCATATACGTGCTGCGGAACCGAAAGCCACCAATATATAGTCGGCATCTTCACAGTTGATTTCCTGATGCAGGCATAATTCTTTTTCAATTTTCCTGTACTTTGCCTGAAGGCGGAGATTATTCACCTCCATTTTATTTGAATCCAGTTCGAGAGTGGTTATTATCGTAGGCTTTTTTCCGGGTAGCCTGCCCAATGTCGCCCATGGGCATTGCTCTCTGATTTCGGCATCAGTTCTTCTGCGGGTGTATGCAGGGAGTTTGACTTTTTCCATCATCTGACCGATAACACCGTCGGTAAGTATCATTGCCGGAGTTTGATATTTAAAAGCGAGATCGAAACCCAATGTAACAAAATCGGCCATTTCCTGTACCGAACTTGGAGCGAGAGTGATTAATTTATAGTCTCCGTGGCCTCCTCCTTTTACAGCCTGGAAGTAATCGGCCTGCGACGGCTGTATGGTACCTAATCCCGGGCCTCCGCGCATTACGTTTACCAGCAAGCAAGGTAGTTCGCCTGCGGCGATATATGAAACCCCTTCGAGCATAAGGCTCATTCCGGGGCTGGAAGACGATGTCATAACTGCTTTTCCACAGCCTGCGCCACCGTATACCATATTGATAGATGCTGTTTCACTTTCAGCCTGAAGGACAACCATTCCTGTCGTTTTCCAAGGAGCCTCGGCCATTAATGTTTCCATTATTTCCGATTGGGGAGTAATTGGATATCCGAAGTAGCCATCAGCACCATATCTGATTGCAGCATGAGCTATGGCTTCGTTGCCTTTCATTAAAAATATTTCTTCTGACATAAGCTTTTAATTGATTAAAAAAACGAATTACGGATAGTCAGGCCTATAGGCACGGACAAGTAATTCGTTATACTATTCAAATTTTTTCTTGTAAATGGTGAGACATCCGTCGGGACATACATAACCACAATTGGCACAACCGATACAAGCTTCGGGATTTTTCATAAAAACATAGTGGTATCCTTTCTGATTTACATTTCGGGGCTGAAGCTCCAAAACATCGCAAGGGCATGAAACTACACATAGATTACAGCCTTTGCAGCGTTCTTCATTAACTACGACTGTTCCTTTGATTTTGGCCATTTCCTTATAATAATTATTTTAGCATTACTTTTCCGCCAGGGAATTTTCATCCGATCCTGACACAAAGGTATGCGTATTTATTTTTATATTCTTCTTTTTGGATAACAAAGATGTTAAAAAAAATCATGTCACTAAACATATTATTATTTTTTAGGAGAATATGAGTGCTTGAATTTCAGTTGGTTGTCTATGCAATATTGCATTCGGCTATTTTTTTCTGTCTTTATGTCAACTACTTGGATCAAATCGTCCGGTCTTATCTGAATTTGTAAACCTCTTTTTCCTGCACTTATATAGATAAAATTATATTTTTTACATGAAACATCTATATATGTCGGAAATTTCTTCTTCATCCCTATAGGCGAACACGCACCCCTTATATATCCTGTCACATTCAGCAGATCTTTCATCGGTATCATGTCACAGCTCTTGTTACCGGATACCTTTGCCGCAGTTTTCAAATCCAGTTCTTTTGCTCCGGGAATAATACAGACAAAATATCCTGATTTATCTCCTTTCAATACCAATGTTTTAAATAATTGTTCTACAGGTTCATTTAGCTGTTCGGCGACATGGACGGCGCTAAGGTCTGATTCATCGACTTCATAAGGAATAAGTTTATACTCTATTTTTTCTTTGTCCAGTAATCTAACGGCGTTTGTTTTCTCTATTTTCATAGCTGGCATATCTTACCTTTTTCGGTGTTTAAAACAAATAATTTATCAAGATGTTTATGGAATTAACCATTTATAGTTATCTATTAACTAAAACACGAATTTAAACATTTATATCATGAAAAGCATAACTAATCTTTTTATAATCGCTATCATAGGATTTCCTGGCATGCTGTCTTGCGGCAACAGTAATAAAAGTATTCAGCAAGAACAATCTTATGAGATGTCCATGACTGCTGTAGAAGATGAAAAAAGCAGTGCAGACCAAGTTCTCGACGAAGCATATGAAGTGGAGAAGAAAGAGAAAGCTCCTTCTACTACACTCAAATTCACTCCGCCACAGATTGTTCCTAATTTTATCACCTCTTCAGCTGCCGTTGCAACCTATGATGATGGTGTACATAAGTTTGTGCGTACAGCCTCTACAAAATTTAAAGTAAGAGAAGTCGTTCCGGCTACACAGTCAATAGAGGATATAGCGCTGAAAAACAGAGGCTTTATTATTAAGTCTGCCATCAATAACGAGAACCTGTATTCGGAAACTGTCAATATTTCAAAGGATTCCGCAATAGTCAACTATTCATGTAATCTTCTTGCAACCATCGAGTTGAAAGTTCCTGCGTCATTGCTCGATTCCGTTCTGCGCCAGATAGCACCTTTGGCCATTCTGGTGGATTACCGGACGATAGATGCGCAGGACGTTACAGTAAAACTGATGGCTGACCAGTTGGCTCAAGTTCGCTTGTCTAAGAGGCAAAAACGCATATCTAACGCGATCAGTACAACCGGGCGTAAGCTGGATGATGTAATGGCAGCGGAAGATGCCCTGGATACAAGCCTCGAAGACGCTGACAGAAAAGTGATCTCCGAATATATGACTAATGAGCAGATTGCATACAGCACCATAAACATCAGCATGTATCAGGACAAAATAGAGTATTCCGAGAAGATACTCCGTAAAACTGCAATTAAGGAGTACACTCCGGATTTTGGCTCCAAACTGTTAGATGCATTTGCCGGGGGGTGGTACATTATTAGTGCCACATTTCTTATTCTGGTTCATATCTGGCCACTCATCATTGTTTTCGCTATCGGGTTGTTTATCTTTATGAAGATAAGGAAAAGGAATAAGCAGGGGTGATCATGGCAGGAAGGAGATAGATACTCAGGTGTTTATCTCCTTTATGTTTTACGGAGCTAAGCGCTCGATCTTCCAGCCCCCGTCCGCCAATGTATATTGTATCCTGTCGTGCAGGCGGTTTTTGCGTCCCTGCCAAAATTCTATTAGATCTGGCTTAACGATGTATCCTCCCCAGTTTTCAGGGCGGCTTATCTCTTTTCCTGTGAAACGGGTTTCAAAATCTGCCATGAGTTGTTCCAGATATTGCCTGTCAGGTATTATCCGGCTTTGAGGCGAAGCCCATGCTCCGAGTTTACTTTTTGCAGGGCGTACATCGAAATACGAATCGGAATCTGCTTCCGGTATTTTTTTTGCAATACCTTCAATTCTCACCTGTCTTTCCAGTTCATGCCATACAAAGTTAAGGGCGCAATGGTTATTCTCCGTTATTTGGACAGCCTTCCTACTATCGTAATTGGTGAAGAATACAAACCCTTCCGGCTTTATCTGCTTTAGCAGAACAATGCGGGAAGATGGTTTGCCGTCACTGGTCGCTGTAGCCAGATTCATTGCGTTGGGTTCTAAGGTTTCGGCAGTTACGGCCTCATTGAACCACCGTTCGAACATGATAATGGGATCGGGTGTGACTTCACTTTCATCCAGCGTTTTTAGGGTAAAGTCTCTACGTATATTAAATAGATCAGTCATTTTATCAGTATTTATTGATCTTCAAAAATACTTAAAAGTTGACAAAGTTGACACTTTTTTCGGTTAACAGTCAATAGTCAATAGCATGTAACTCATTACTCGTAACTAAAAAGTAACAAAGGTAACAGGGAAAGCAATTAAGAATGAAGAATGAAAAATTAAGAATTAAGAACCAACGGTCAGCGGAGCTAATTTTTTTTCTTGCAGATTCTTATATCCTCTTTGTCATGTTGAACGAAGTGAAACATCTCCTAAATCGAAGGAGATCCTTCGTCCCTCAGGATGACAAGAGGGTAACAGCTAAAATTAAAATCAGAATTTAACAGTTCTGCCCCTTGAGGATTGAGGAGGCTCGATCAATACATAAAAGAACGCGGAAATCAAGTTTCCGCTATATAGATAAAATATTAGGGATAAGATAAAAAAAATCCCCACTGACATCTCGTCTGTGGGGACCTAAGATCAACTAAAAAAACTATCAATAGAAAAGTTATGCTAAACAAAGTATGTGCTTGTCCTTTTCTTTTTTCTTTTTGCAGTACCGGTTACATTGTTCACTGATACTGTATCCGAGTAATATGCCAAGTATAAAGTCCTCTTCCGGAGTCAGCAGGTTTAATGGTTTGTCGCCACAAATCCGGTTTGCCACATTCAGGCATTCATCTTTTCCGAAGAATACATTTATATTACCATTTCTTAACCGTTGTATTTTATAACTGATTCCGTTTTTCTCCAATTTCCAGATTACTTTTTCTTCCGTATCTGCGGTCAGGGTGCAGAGCATCAGGTCGCGGACACCTTTCTTATATTCATAAATGAGATGGTAGAAAACACGCATAAATCAGTCGGATTTTTAAATTACTTTTTTCAAATCTTCTGTCCAGAGCGCGATCCGTTGGTCAGTAAGGTTCGATTCGTTGTCATTGTCTATTAGCAGGCCTACAAACTGACCGTCAACTACAGCTTCCGAACTGTCGTATGTGTAACCTTCTGTACTTACCTGCCCGATAAATTTACAGCCTTTGCTTTTTATCGCATCATATATTTTGCCTACTGCATCACCGAAAGTGTCGCTGTATGATGAAGAATCTCCGCATCCGAAAAGGGCGACTTTCTTCCCGTTCAGATCGGCAGCTTTCACCTTGTCGAGATAGTATTCCCAGTCGTCTTGCAAATCTCCAAGACCTAATGTAGGTGATCCGAACAATAGGACATCATAAGCCGCGTAATTTGTATCAGCTTTGGATACATCGTGTAAATCAGCTTTGTCTACATTCAGTTTTTTTGCTATCTCTTCCGCAACTTCTTGAGTGTTTCCGGTTGTGGAACCGTAATATATTCCAATCTTAGACATATTGTAAATAAATTATAGTTATTAATTTCAATTTGACAATGCAAAGAAACAATATATATCGGACAGGGGCAATACCGAGAAATAATGAAAATTGCAGGCAAAACTACTTATTTATAAGTAGAAAGACGTTTCAGGACATTTGCTCAAAGGTATTCAAAATAAAAAAAGCAGACTGAATATTCAGCCTGCCCTCTTTATACCGTTTAAACTATGTTTTAAGCTTCTGCCTTAGGAAGTACAGAAACATAAGATCTATCGTTTTTCTTTTTACGGAATGATACTACTCCGTCTGTCAATGCAAACAAAGTGTGATCTTTTCCGATACCTACATTTTCACCAGGGTGATGTGTTGTACCTCTCTGGCGAACTATAATGTTTCCGGCTTTAACTGTTTCTCCGCCGAATGCTTTAACGCCTAATCGTTTACTTTCCGATTCACGGCCGTTTTTCGAACTACCTACACCTTTCTTGTGTGCCATTTTCTTCTGTTTTTACTGATTAAGCAATAATTTCTTTAACTACAACTTCTGAAAATTGTTGACGGTGACCGTTCAATTTACGGTGTCCTTTCCTTCTTTTCTTGTGGAATATAAGCACTTTGTCTCCTTTTGCCTGAGATATTACTTCTACTACCACTTTAGCGCCTTCTACGGTAGGAGCACCTACAGTTACAGCACCATCTTTGTCAACTAATAATACTTTTTCGAACTCTACTTTAGAGCCATTTTCTGCGTTGATTCTGTGAACGAACAATTTTTGATCTACTTCAACCTTCATTTGTTGTCCTTGAATGTCTACAATAACGTACATCTGTTTTTATATTTACAGGTTATGTGCCTGAGGCGAACCCGTTTACACGGATTTCTTGTTGGCCTATTGGCAATCGGGTGACAAAAGTAATAAAATATTATGGAATACTCAAATATTTTTTAAGCGATATTATTTCTTATAATCTATAATAGTCAATACTCCTTCTATTTCGTCCAGCATCGGTATATTTATATCGCCGCCAATTTCAGTAATGATAGCTTTAATCGCCTGTTTGTTTACTTTGGTTACTGTAGTTAATTTATTACCGGATATGATGTTTGTTCCCGGCATATTGCCCAGTATTCCGTCTACTATAAATATGCTGTCTCCTTTTGTGGTATATGCACTTTCTCTTTTTCTTGCATTCAAACCATTTTGCCGGTTTACAGCCAACGTGGATATAGCTCCCGAATTCGGATCATTTTCATTTACATCGAAAATCCTTTTTATTTCGAGTAACTCTGCATCCCGGATGAACATACTGTTTACTCTCTCATCTACAGTGGGGTCGTTTGATTTTAATACACGTTTTTCGTTGAGCCATTCGCCGTTTAATGGTGCAGGTGGCTTGGGTTCATAATCATCGCCGCATGAATAACTGCAAATACTGATGATAACAAGCAATGTAAGAAAGGTGATGTTTTTGTTCATCGCTCACAGATTTGTTTTGTAAAATGTTTATGCAAAGATATGTATTATTTTTTTTGGAATGAATTTATCATAGTTAAATGGTGTATTTATGTAATTGCAACGAGAATATTTTGCTTCAATCGTGTTTTGACAATGTGAGATAAAATATAAATAAAATGTGTTATATTTCTGTTTTATATTTTGAATTAAGAATAAAATGATATAAATTTGCCGGACTGTGGTAAAGTATAAAGCTAACAAAAAAAATAATTATAGATATATGTGTGGATTTGTAGGTGTATTCGATTTGACTCAAGATATAGATGTGCTTCGTGGGCAGGTGCTTCGCATGGCCAAGAAGATACGCCATCGGGGGCCTGACTGGTCTGGGGTATATTGTGGCAGTAAATCTGTTCTTGCCCATGAAAGGCTTTCCATTGTGGGAGTTGATTCGGGCAAGCAGCCTCTGTATAGTAAAGACAAAAAACTTGTATTGGCCGTTAATGGCGAGATATACAATCATAAAGAAATAAGAAGCCGGTATCCTGACTATGAGTTTCTTACTCATTCCGATTGTGAAGTTATCCTGGCTTTGTATAAAGATAAAGGAGCCGGTCTGTTTGAAGATCTGAATGGGATATTTGCATTTGCACTCTATGACGTTGAAAAAGATATTATATTGATCGGTCGCGACCATATGGGTATTATACCTTTATATATGGGCTATGACGATTACGGGCAATTCTATGTAGCCAGTGAGTTGAAGGCGCTGGAGGGTATTTGTCCGAATATTCAGGAATTTTTACCCGGTCATTATATCTTCAGTGAAGATGGAACGATGCTTAAACCCTGGTACAAGCGTGACTGGATGGAATACGAGAATGTGAAAGACAATAAGTCGGATGTCGAAGAATTGAGAACTGCTTTGGAAGCAGCGGTGCACCGCCAGTTGATGTCGGATGTGCCTTATGGGGTTTTGCTTTCGGGTGGCCTGGATTCGTCTGTTATATCGGCTGTGGCGAAGCGTTATGCTGCACGGCGTATAGAAGACGACAATAAGACGGAGGCGTGGTGGCCGCAACTTCATTCTTTTGCCGTAGGTTTGAAAGATGCTCCCGATTTGATTGCAGCCCGTAAGGTGGCGGAGTATATAGGCACGGTCCATCATGAGATTAATTTTACGGTGGAGGAAGCTATAGATGCATTGAGCGATGTGATTTATCATATCGAAACGTATGATGTGACAACTGTGCGGGCGTCCACTCCTATGTATTTATTAGCTCGTTTTATAAAGTCTATGGGTGTGAAAATGGTGCTGTCAGGTGAAGGCTCGGATGAGCTTTTCGGCGGTTATCTGTACTTCCATAAGGCGCCTGATGCAAGGGCATTTCATGAAGAAACAGTTCGTAAGCTGGACAGGCTTCATTTATATGATTGTTTGCGTGCAAACAAGTCGTTGGCAGCATGGGGGGTTGAAGGGCGTGTGCCGTTTTTGGATAAGGAATTTATGGATGTGGCTATGCGCCTGAACCCTCAGGATAAGATGTGCGGTAATGGTAAGATCGAAAAACATATACTCCGGAAAGCTTTCGAGGATTATCTGCCCGCGAGTGTAGCGTGGCGTCAAAAAGAGCAATTCTCGGATGGTGTAGGATATAACTGGATAGATACATTGCGTGAGGTTGCTGATAAAAAAGTAAGCGACCGTCAGATGGAGCATGCAGCAGAGCGTTTTCCTATCAACCCGCCAATGTCGAAAGAAGAATACTGGTATCGCACAATGTTTGAAGGGCATTTTCCATCGGCGTCAGCGGCTCATACAGTGCCGTCAGTGCCTTCGGTGGCCTGCAGTACGGCTGTGGCTCTGGAATGGGATGCTTCATTTAAGAACAGGGTGGACCCGTCCGGCCGTGCGGTAAAAGCGGTGCATGCCGAGGCGTATGATAAGTAATAGGGGTTAGCTTATTGCTTATGCGGGTGTATTGAAAGTGTTTTTTTCTCCTCATCTGTGTACTCCTCCTGCGGAAATTCTTTCAATATGCCCCGTGATGTGATAATCTGATAAACAAGGATAAGCCATACGGCAAGGCTTGGGATCGCTTTCAGTGAATATCTTTTAAATATATCGTCGTGTATGCTTTTCGGGAATATATGGGATGATGTTATCAGTGTCCAGAATAAGGTGAATACCAGTAGTCCGGTTATCCATTTGTTCTTCGGGTACTTTTGCAGGCTGTACCAAAAGGCCAGGGCCGTCATGGCAATAATGTATGTTTCTTTTTCGGAACCGGTGCTGAAAAGGACAATGAAGAATAAGGCGGATGCAAGGATGCCGAATTGGTAAGCCAGATCGTCGTAGCATCTGACTTTTATATATTGAAGTCCGAATAATACAAGTCCCGGCACGATTATATAAAATGCCGGTGCATCCAGTATATTGAAGCATCTTCTGATGAGTCCGATGGCAGAGATGTCCTGTGAAAAGTTAGTTATATTAATAACGTTTTTAGCAGATAAGGTCTGGAACCAATCTCCATAACTCTGTATGACGAATTCGGGAGAAGAGATCAGCATTGGCAGGGTGAAGAATATGGCTGCCCATATACCCATGTATAGCGTAAGTTTTCCTTTGTGTTTTGAGAAAAAGAACAAGCTTAATCCCACTATGCCATATAGTTTTATAAAAGTGCCGAGCATAATGAGGCATGCGGCCCAGAAATCTTTCTCTTTCCGTATACAGATGAAGCTGCCGATAACCAATGCGGCAATCAGGCCGTTTGTTTGGCTATTCATTACGCAGGTATAGAGATCCACTCCTATTATGTAAAAAAACAGGTATTTCCTTTTCCAGGCAATCGGCAGATAATAAACGGCAAAAAACAGGGTAAGGCTCATGGCTACATCCCAGAGTAATATTCCGAGCCTGTCGGGTAGGAGAGCAAATGGTGCAACAATAAAGGTGAAGACCGGGCCATAATAAAACTTATCATGATGTTCGGCCGGATAAGGCGCGTACAGGTTGATCTGTTCAAGGGCATGATAGAATGAGCCACTGAATATTTTATAATTATTATGAATACGACTGGCTTTGAGTGCGCCAATCACAGGGATGAGGGTCCATACGAAGAGGAGGAATCTCTTATCAGAAAATACAGGTTTTCTGAAAAAATTAACAATCGGGCTCATTTTCTATCTCTTATTATCCAATAATTAAAGTGATAGCCCTGTGCTTTGAAAAAGGTGCATGCTATACGCTTTTTTTGAGTTATTATTTCTAAAATCTAATATTCCGGATTCTAGAGTTTGCAAAGATGCGTATTTTATGTGGGATAGGAAATTTTTTATTAACATTTTAGGGAAAACCTATGAAAATTGAGAGCTATAACTATTAGTTGTTTTTTTATATAAATTAACTATACAATGTTAAAACCTGACACTTCTGACACATTTTTGCTATTTTTTCACCTGTCATTTTCGTATTAATTAACTGTATGCTTTTAAAAGGTAACACTTATTTCAGTAAACAGTAGTCAGTAATCAGTAAACCAACTTGTAACTCGTAACTGCCCTAGGGCGCAGTAACTTGTAACTCTTAAAAAAGGTAACAGTATTTACAGTCATCAGTAAACAGTCATCAGTCAACAACTCGTAAGATGTAAAACTTTGCGCCTTTGCGTGAAACAAAATAGAGTATCTTGTAACCCCTAACTGTTAAAAAGTAACAAAGGTAACAGATATGTCAGTAAACAGTCAACATAGCAGTCATTAGTCTACAGCTCGTGACTCGTCGTATCTCGTCTACTTGTATCTCGTGTCTCTTTTACTCGTAACTGCTTTAATCAATACTTCAAAGAACTATCTGCTGACAGCTAAAGGCTATCAGTTCTAATTATATAGATAAATTTTTTTCCATTACTTAATATGGTGTTCAAAAGAAATATTTTGCTCAAATAAATAGAAAAAAGATAGATTAAAGGTGTCGAATCTGTAAAAGGTGTGACATTTGTAAATCATTTAGTCTTGCGTTCTGACTTTATGTTTGTTGTTTTGAAAATTTACAAGTCAAAAAGATTTTTTATTTTATTAAAAATGAAAAAATGATACAAATTTCTTGTGAAATCGAATAATTTGTACGAAATTTGCGTCTTGAAAATAGGAATAATATAATACGTAAAAAATAGGTAGGGGTAGAGGATGAAGAAATTGAAATTTACTAAAATGCATGGCGCCGGAAACGACTATATTTATATGAATGGATTCACTCAGAAAATAGAGAATCCTTCTGAGCTGGCAGTCCGTCTGAGTGACCGTCATTTTGGTGTCGGCTCCGACGGCTTGGTGTTGATATTACCCTCGGATACCTGTGATTTTAGAATGCAGATGTTTAATTCCGATGGTTCGGAAGCCGAAATGTGTGGTAATGCTTCGCGCTGTGTGGGCAAATATGTGTATGATAACGGGCTGACCGATAAAAAAGAAATAACACTGGAGACAAAAGCCGGTATAAAATATATCACATTGAAGGAAGGTAATGCAGTTGCGCGAAAGGTGACAGTGGATATGGGAGAGCCGATACTTGCACCTACCCTGATTCCGGTACAGATTGCGGAAGAGCCCGTATTGGATTATCCTTTGGATATAGACGGCAGGATATGGAAGATATCGTGTGTGTCTATGGGAAATCCGCACGCTGTAGTGTTTATGAAGGGGATCAAAGATTTGGATCTGCCTGTTTTAGGCCCTAAGTTTGAGACCCATTCTGTCTTTCCTCGCAAAACCAATACCGAGTTTATCGAAGTGGTAGACCGCAATACCTTAAATATGCGTGTGTGGGAACGCGGGGCAGGGGAGACTCTGGCTTGCGGGACAGGGGCTTGTGCCGCTGCCGTGGCTGCCGTGCTGAATAATCATTGCGACAGGGAGATCACGATACATTTGCTGGGAGGCGACCTCAAGATAGAGTGGAGTGTCTTTAATAACCATGTGTATATGACAGGTGAAGCTGTTACTGTGTTCGAAGGCGAACTGGTAAATTAGCAGATTTGAATATTAGTAAATTAGAATATTAGCAAATTAGAAAATGAATATAAATACTGGTTACTTATTTATTTGCCGATCATACGGCTCGTAATTCGTAACTCGTAACTCGTAACTAAAAATGATATTAATAAACGAAAATTATACAAAGCTCCCGGGAAGCTACCTGTTCTCGGATATAGCACGCAAAGTAAACGAATTCAAAACTGCACATCCCGGCGCGACCATCATCCGCCTGGGTATCGGAGATGTGACAAAACCGCTTCCGCAGGCCTCTATCGAGGCTATGCATAAAGCTGTGGATGAGATGGCTGATGCGGCTACGTTCAGGGGGTACGGACCGGAGCAGGGTTATGATTTCCTTGTAAATACAATTGTTGAAAACGATTATAAAGCGCGCGGACTGGATATCTCGGCAGATGAAGTATTCGTCAGTGACGGTTCTAAAAGCGATACTGGGAACATCGGAGATATTCTCGGCCTGGATAATATTGTCGCCATTACAGATCCTGTATATCCGGTTTATGTGGATACCAATGTGATGGCTGGTCGTGCGGGCGATTTGAACGAGAACGGCAAATGGAGTAAGATTATATACCTTCCATGTATTGCGGAGAATGATTTTGTACCTTCACTGCCTGCCGGAAAAGTGGATATAATCTATTTATGCTATCCGAATAATCCGACAGGAACGACTTTGACAAAAGAGCAATTGAAGATATGGGTAGATTATGCATTGAAAAACAAGGTGCTTATTCTTTTCGATAGCGCTTATGAAGCATATATAACCGAAAGCGATGTACCTCACAGCATATACGAAATTGAAGGAGCAAAGGAAGTAGCTATTGAATTCCGGAGTTTTTCCAAAACTGCAGGATTTACCGGTACACGTTGCGCATATACCGTGGTGCCTAAAGCGCTGGTGGGATATACCGGATCGGGAGAAAAAGTATCATTGAATAAATTATGGAACAGACGGCATACGACAAAATTTAACGGTGTGCCATATATTATACAACGTGCCGCTGAAGCCTGTTATTCCGTCGAAGGTAAAAAGCAGGTAAAAGAAACTATCGATTATTACCTGAATAATGCTAAGATCATACGTGAAGGGCTTAGTACGCAAGGGCTGAAAGTCTATGGCGGAGTGAATTCCCCATACATTTGGGTGAAAACTCCTGATGGTATGACTTCGTGGGGATTTTTCGATTATCTGCTCAATGAACTGAATGTGGTAGGGACTCCCGGTGTCGGTTTCGGGCCGAGTGGCGAAGGGTATCTGCGACTGACGGCATTCGGCACGCTGGAGAATACAAAAGAGGCGGTGAGTCGTCTCAGAAAGATATCTATTTAATAAAAAGATTCTGTATTTTATTGGTGTACAAAATATTGAAACATAAAATTTTGAAATAAAATCTATATAACTCAATAAAAACAAGTTTATGACAAAGTTACGTTTTAGAGCAGTAGCGATGGCCTCGGAAAGAAAACCGGTAGAGGTGCGAAAACCGGAAAAGAAGACATCGGAATATTATGGAGAGAAAGTATTCAACCGGAAAGCTATGACTAAATATCTTTCGAAGGAAACTTTCAAAGCACTGAATAATGCTATCGATAAAGGAGGGTCTGTGAATCGTAATCTTGCTGAGCACGTAGCTGCAGGTATGCGTATGTGGGCTTTGGAAAACGGTGTGACTCATTATACACACTGGTTTCATCCATTGACAGACGGAACTGCCGAAAAACACGACGCATTTGTAGAACATGACGGCCAGGGCGGTCTGATAGAAGAATTTGAAGGAAAGCTTCTGGCGCAACAGGAGCCGGATGCATCCAGTTTCCCGTCGGGAGGTCTTCGCAATACATTTGAGGCCCGCGGATATTCGGCCTGGGACCCGTCTTCCCCTGCATTCATTGTTGGTAATACGCTGTGTATCCCTACTATATTCATCTCTTACACAGGCGAGGCGCTGGACTATAAGACTCCATTGCTGAAAGCTCTGGCTGCCGTAGATAAGGCTGCGACTGAAGTCGTTCACTATTTTAATAAGGATGTAAAGAAAATACAATCCAATCTGGGTTGGGAACAGGAGTACTTCCTTGTAGATGAAGACCTTTTCATGGCTCGTCCCGACCTGGCTTTAACAGGGAGGACGCTGATGAGCCACGAGAGTGCAAAGAATCAACAGTTGGAAGATCACTATTTCGGTTCTATACCTGAACGTGTACAACGCTTTATGGAAGAACTGGAGTATGAAGCATATGCTTTGGGTATTCCGGTGAAGACCCGCCACAATGAGGTTGCGCCGAATCAGTTCGAGCTGGCCCCTATATATGAAGAGTGTAATCTGGCTGTAGACCATAACCTGCTGGTGATGTCTGTGATGGATAAAGTAGCACGTAAACACTCATTCCGTATATTATTCCACGAAAAACCGTTCAAGGGAATCAATGGTTCGGGTAAACATAATAACTGGTCGCTAAGTACCGATACAGGTATCAACCTGCTGTCTCCGGGTAAAGATCAGGTAGAAAACCTGCGCTTCATTACTTTTGTGGCAAATATTCTTGCGGCAGTGCATAAGAATAACGGATTGCTGAAAGCATCTATTTCTTCTGCTACAAATGCTCACCGTTTAGGTGCGAACGAAGCGCCTCCGGCTATCATATCCGTTTTCCTCGGCTCTCAGGTAAGTGATATACTCGATAAGTTTGAGAAGAGTGCGGTGAAAGACGCGATTGTAGTCGACAGTAAGAAGCAGATCAGCCTTGGTGTGGGGCAGATTCCTGAAATTCTTCTCGATAATACCGATCGCAACCGTACATCTCCGTTTGCCTTTACTGGTAACCGTTTCGAATTCCGTGCGGTGGGTTCTTCTGCAAACTGTGCTTCTGCTATGACTGCACTGAATGCATCTGTTGCCGAGCAACTCCGGTTGTTTAAAGAAGAAGTGGATGGCTTGATAGCTAAGGGTAAATCGAAGGAGGAAGCTTTATATGAAGTGTTGAAAAAATACATCAAGGAATCTCGTCCTATCCGTTTCAACGGTAATGGCTACAGCGATGAATGGAAGGCTGAAGCCAAGAAGCGCAAACTGGATTGCGAAACCAGCGTTCCTGTGATTTATGACGCATACACATCGAAACAAAGTATCAAAACATTTACAGGTATCCTTTCCGAAGTGGAATTACATGCACGTAACGAAGTGAAGTGGGAAACCTATACCAAAAAGATACAGATAGAATCTCGCGTACTTGGAGATCTGGCTCTGAATCATATTATTCCTGTGGCAATCTCCTACCAGTCCATCCTGCTTACAAACGTATCGAAACTGAAAGAAGTGTCGGACGACTATAAAACACTGGGCGCAGAGCAATTGCGGCTGATAGAGAAAGTTTCTACTCATGTGAACGCGATAAATGCTAAGGTGCACGAGATGATAGATGCACGTAAGATAGCCAATAATATCGAGAGCGAACGCGAAAAAGCCGTAGCTTATCACGATAATGTAGCGCCTTATCTGGATGAAATCCGTTATCATGTAGATAAACTGGAATTGATTGTGGATAATGAAATGTGGCCGTTGGCTAAATACAGGGAATTACTTTTTATACGTTAATCGCTTTTATTTATAATGAAAAATCCCGGCTTCGTAAGAGGTCGGGATTCTTTTTGTTTGTATCCGCCCTGTTTTTTATCCGCACCGCTGTTATATCGCCCAATACGGGTTTATGGTATTTCTTGCCGTCTCCTTCATTTTTTTTCGGGTTTCTACCGCTCCTGCTGCCTAATACTATTGCCCGGGAGGTATCCTGACAGAAATTATTTCATGATTCTTATATTTTTAATAGAGAGTGATATGTCAAAAGTATTAATTAACGATTATATTCTCAGGTAGCCGGTATAAAAATAATTTTAAATAGATTTTTGTTAAATAAAATAGGTTAAATCTATTTTTTTTACGTAAAAAATCATTTTTTCGAACAAAAGGAGATTTTATGTCTTGAAAATTTGTATATTTGTCATCTGTCTTAGTTTGGGGCGGAAATCGGAATTTCTATCAATTATATATCAACTAATAACTATGCAGGATTTAAAATCAGCAGTACAGCACGGATTATATGACCCGGCCTATGAGCATGACGCATGTGGGGTAGGGATGGTGCTTCATATGAAGGGTGCTAAATCCCATGCCATCGTTGAGAATGGTCTCCGTGTATTGGAGAACATGACTCACCGTGGGGCAGAAAATGCAGACAACAAAACCGGAGACGGGGCCGGTATTATGTTGCAGATACCACACGAGTTTATACTACTACAAGGGATTCCCGTTCCCGAAAAAGGACATTATGGGACAGGACTCGTCTTTTTACCTAAAGGTGAAAAAGAAATGGAGTCATGCATGATTACCCTGACACAATATATAGATAAGGAAGGTTTAAAGCTTCTGGCAGTACGTGATGTACCTGTCAATAGCGATATATTGGGTGAAATGGCTCTTTCGAATGAACCGAATATAAAACAAATATTTGTGGTTGGAGAAGAGGGGATGTCTCAGGATGAACTGGAACACCGGCTCTATATTCTTCGCAAGAAGATTGAAAAGGAGATATTCAGTTCAAAGGTTTTCTCTTTAGATACAAAAAGGGCGTTTTATATTGTCAGCCTGTCCACAAAGCGTATCATATATAAGGGTATGTTGTCGTCGGAGCAGCTCCGCCATTACTTCCCCGATTTACTGAACCCGCATCTGACAAGTGCTATTGCTCTGGTACACTCGCGATTCAGTACTAATACATTTCCCACATGGGATTTGGCACACCCTTTCAGAATGGTAGCCCATAACGGGGAAATTAATACAATCAAGGGCAACCGCCTGTGGATGGAAGCCCGCGAAAGTGTGTTGAAATCGGAATTATTAGGTAATATCAGTGATTTGTGGCCGATTGTACAGCCGCATATGAGTGATAGTGCTTCATTCGATAATGTGCTCGAATTCCTTGTGATGTCCGGTAAATCGCTTCCGCATGCTATGGCAATGATGGTACCTGAATCGTGGAACGATAAGAATCCTATTTCGAACGATCTGAAAGCCTTCTATGAGTATCACAGTATATTTATGGAGCCGTGGGATGGTCCCGCTACATTGCTGTTTTCTGACGGACGATATGCAGGAGGATTGCTCGACCGCAACGGCTTACGTCCTGCGCGCTACCTGATGACTCACAGTGGTATTATGGTAGTGGCTTCAGAGATGGGAGTACTTCCGTTCGAACCATCTGAAATAAAGGAAAAGGGGCGTCTTCGTCCAGGTAAGATGCTGATGGTGGATACCGAAGAGGGTACTATACAATATGATGCCGAGCTAAAAGAAAAACTGGCAAAAGCATATCCTTATCGCGATTGGTTGGCAAAAAATCGTATCTCACTCGATGATATTTCTTCGGGTAGGACTCCTAAATATAATGTGGAAGACTACACCAAGATGCTGAAAGTATTCGGCTATTATAAAGAAGATATTGAAAAGATACTGACACCTATGGCAGCGGAAGGGAAAGAACCTACTGCCTCGATGGGTAACGATGCGCCTGTGGCTGTTTTGTCGAACAAGCCGCAACGCTTGTTTACATACTTCCGTCAGTTATTTGCGCAGGTAACAAATCCGCCTATCGACCCGATCCGTGAAGAGTTGGTAATGTCACTGGCCGGATATATCGGTTCGCTTCACAAGAATATACTGGAGCCGATGCCGGAGCATACCAAGATGGTCGGATTGTCAAATCCTTTCCTTTCCAACAGGGAGCTGGACTTGTTGATTCACCTGCAATACAAAGGCTTTAAGTGTGAAGTGTTGTCGATACTTTTCGATCCTAAGCAAGGTGGCACAGGTTTGGAAAAAGCCATAGACGAACTATGTAAAAAAGCAGAAAAGGCCGTTGATAACGGTAATAATTATATCATTCTCAGCGATAGGGGCGTTAACCCTGATAATGCCGCTATCCCGTGTCTGCTGGCCGTGTCTGCCGTACATCATTATCTGGTGGAACGCCGCAAGCGTATGCAGATAGACATTGTTGTGGAATCTGCCGAACCGCGCGAGGTGATGCATTTCGCATTGCTGTTCGGTTACGGGGCAAATGCTGTGAATCCGTATCTGGCACTGGCTGTCATTGAAGAACTGGTGAAGAAAGGGGATATACATCTCGATTTTCATACAGCCATGAAGAATTATGTGAAGGCCATCAACAAAGGTTTGCTGAAAACCATGTCTAAGATGGGTATTTCAACATTGAAAAGCTATATCGGAGCGCAGATATTCGAAGCTGTTGGTATCAGTTCGGCAGTTATAGATAAATACTTCAAAGGAACAACATCCAAAATAGAAGGTGTCGATTTGAATGATATTGCCAGCGATACGATAGAAGCTTATTACGAAGCTTTCGAGGAAGATTTTGCAGATCCTTCATTGGTGAGTCAGGGTATATATGCATGGCGCCGCAATGGTGAGTATCATGCATGGAATCCCGAAACGATAATGAATCTCCAGATGTCGACACGTCTGGGCAGCTATAAGAAATTCAGGGAATATACAGATCTGATAGACAAGAAGCCGGAAAAGATTTTCCTGCGTGATTTCCTTGATTTCGATCTGGCAAAGAAGCCTGTCGATATTTCTGAGGTGGAACCTGTGTCGGCTATTACCAAGCGTTTTGTAACAGGAGCCATGTCGTTCGGTTCTATCAGTCGCGAAGCGCATGAAGCTATGGCTGTGGCAATGAATGCTATCGGAGGTAAAAGCAATACCGGAGAGGGTGGTGAATTGCCCGAACGTTTTGCGACCAATGCGCGTTCAGCTATCAAGCAGGTGGCATCCGGCCGTTTCGGTGTAACTACCGAATATCTGGTTAATGCGGACGAACTCCAGATCAAGATAGCACAGGGTGCAAAGCCAGGTGAGGGAGGACAACTTCCGGGCTTCAAAGTAGATCAGATTATAGCTAAGACCCGGCATTCGATTCCGGGTATCTCGCTGATATCACCGCCACCGCACCACGATATATATTCTATCGAAGATTTGGCGCAGTTGATTTTCGACCTGAAAAGCGTAAATCCGGCCGCACAGATAAGTGTGAAGCTGGTATCTGAAAGCGGGGTGGGAACTGTTGCCGCCGGAGTGGCGAAAGCAAAAGCCGACCGCATAGTCATCAGTGGTTGCGAAGGAGGTACAGGCGCAAGTCCTGCCAGTTCGATCAAGCATGCCGGGCTTCCGCTGGAAATCGGTTTGGCTGAGGTACAACAGACTTTGGTGCTGAATAATCTGCGCGGACAGGTGTATTTGCAAACAGACGGTCAGTTAAAGACCGGGCATGATATTATAGTAGCTGCGATGCTTGGGGCGGAAGAATTCGGCTTTGCAACCAGTGCGCTGATCGTATTGGGATGTATTATGATGCGCAAGTGTCACCTGAATACCTGCCCTGTAGGTGTGGCTACACAGAATGAAGAGTTACGGAAGAAGTTTATCGGCCGTAGTGAATATCTGGTTAACTACTTCAATTTCCTTGCCGAAGAAGTACGTGAGCATCTGGCATCATTAGGAGTGAAGACGTTGGATGAGATCGTAGGCCGTGCCGATTTACTTAAGTATGTTAAGAGCCATGATAGTAAGAAGGTGGCGAAGCTGGATTTGTCCCGCCTGATCTATTTCCCTGTTGAAGCGAAGGAGAATGCCATACATAGAGTTAAAGGACAGGAACATAAGCTGGACGATGTACTCGACCGTAAGTTGATCACTACGTCTCGTCTGGCTATCGATAAGGCTATGCCTGTCGTTATTACCCATACAATACGGAATACGAATCGTACTGTAGGAGCTATGCTTTCGGGTGAAATAGCGAAGAAATACGGTAATGCCGGACTTCCTGCGGATACTATCCAATGTACATTCCAGGGGGCAGCCGGACAGAGCTTCGGTGCATTTCTTTCTCATGGCGTGACATTCAAGCTGGAAGGCGACGCCAATGACTATGTGGGCAAAGGCTTGTCGGGAGGTAAGATCATCATTGTACCACCTGCGGTATCTACTTTCAAACCGGAAGAAAATATTATTGCCGGTAATACCTTATTATATGGTGCTACTTCCGGCGAAATATATATCAACGGACGGGTAGGGGAGCGCTTTTGTGTACGCAATAGCGGTGCAACTGCTGTTGTGGAAGGAGCCGGAGACCACTGTTGCGAATATATGACGGGTGGCCGTACTGTAGTGCTTGGAAAGACAGGACGTAATTTCGCGGCGGGTATGAGCGGCGGGGTTGCTTATGTATATAACATAGACGGCGACTTCGACTATTATTGTAATATGCAGATGGTTGAACTTACATTGATAGAAGATACTTACGATAGTAAGGAACTTCGTCAGTTGATCACCAATCATTATGAATATACAAACAGCCCTCTGGCAAAACATATTCTCGATAACTGGAATACAGAGGTAGAGAAATTCATGAAAGTAACCCCTATTGAATACAAGAAAGTATTACAGGATGAGAAACTGGAAGCTATAAAGAAAAAGATAGCACAAGTAGAATTCGATTACTAAAACAATGTGCTAATGTGCCAATTTGCCAATGAGCAAATTTATAAATGAAAAGACTATTATATCCTTGTTCCATTAGCATATTGGCATATTAGATAATTAGCATATTAAAAGCATGGGAAATCCAAAAGCATTTTTAACAGTAAAAAGAAAAGACGCAGGATACCGTCCGGCACAGGAGCGTATCCTCGATTTTGGTGAAGTAGAACAGACCCTGAATACAGAAGACCGCCGCGAACAGGCATCACGCTGCATGGACTGTGGTATCCCGTTTTGTCATTGGGGATGCCCGCTAAGCAATAAGATGCCCGAATGGCAGGAATATATATATAAAGGAAACTGGAAACTGGCTGCGGAAGTCTTGATGCAGACCAATGACTTTCCTGAGTTTACAGGACGTATTTGTCCCGCACCTTGTGAAAAGTCATGTGTACTGTCGATACATCGTGCTCCTGTAACTATCCGTGAGAATGAAGCGTCTGCATTGGAACACGCTTTCAATGAAGGTTTTATTCAGCCTAAAGTGCCTGTACACCGTACCGGAAAGAAAGTGGCCGTGATAGGTTCGGGGCCATCAGGACTGGCTGTAGCTAATCAACTGAACCAAAAAGGGCATGATGTGACTGTTTATGAGAAAAATTCCAACATAGGAGGCTTACTCCGTTTCGGTATTCCTGATTTCAAGCTGAATAAGAATATCATCGATCGCCGCTTGAAGCTGATGGAAGCCGAGGGTGTGAAGTTTGTAGTAAATACTGAAATAGGTAATGATATAAAAGGCAAAGATATCCTGAAAGAATATGATGCTGTCTGTGTCGCTATCGGCTCACAGGTACCCCGTAACCTCCCGGTTGAAGGACGTGAACTGAAAGGCGTCTATTACGCTATGGAATATCTCACGGCTCAGAATAAGATGATTGCAAAGGAAGAGATTCCGGCAGACCAGATTATAGATGCCAAAGGTAAGAATGTTCTTGTCATCGGTGGCGGAGATACAGGTTCGGACTGTATCGGTACGGCTAACCGTCAGGGAGCAGCCAATATATTGCAGATAGAGATTCTGCCGAAGCCGGCCAAGCTGGAGGATATAGAAAATCCCTGGCCTAATCCGTTTCCTGTCGTTCTTAAGACATCATCATCCCATCTCGAAGGCTGTGAGCGCCGCTGGTCGCTGAATACGAAGCGGTTCATCGGTGAAGACGGCAAACTGACAGCCGTTGAACTGGTTGAGATAGCCTGGGAAAAGGACGAGAACGGCAAACATGTTATGAAAGAAGTCGGCGAACCCGAAATCCTCAAAATGGACCTTGTATTCCTTGCTCTCGGTTTCGTTCATCCTATACAGGAAGGCCTGTTGAAAGAACTTGGAATAAAGACCGATGATATCCGCCATAATGTTGCCACGGATGCCAAACGGGCTACAAATGTGGCAAAAGTATTCGGTGCAGGCGACTGTGTGAGCGGGCAATCTTTAGTAGTAACCAGTATCGCATCGGGACGGAAAACAGCTCAGCATATAGACGAATATTTAAGCAAATGAATGTTATTTTTAGTTAATATTTTTACTGTTCGATATAGTTATGATGTTATAAGCTTTGTGAAGTTGAATATCTTTATGCAACTTTGGATTGGTAGAATGCATCAATATATCTGAAACACCAATTTTATTAACCAAATAAATTCATTATGAACAAGAAACTTTTATGTTTATTAATGTTTGTCTTTTCATTAGGACTGACTTTTACAGCATGTAGTAGCGATGACGATGATCCGGTAAACCTGTCATTGGAAAAAAGTGAAGTGAATGTAGATCAGGGTGCTACTGTAACAGTGAAAATAACTCAGGGTAATGGAGACTACAAAGTAAACTCAGCAAGTGACGCTATCGCGACAGCTTCGGTAAGCGGCGATGTAATTACTTTAACAGGCGTAGCCGCAGGTGAAACTACTATAACAGTTACCGATAAGGATAAAAAAACAACTACTCTTAAAGTTACAGTTGTCGGTCTTGCTGACCAGGTTGCAGGAACATATAGTGGAACACTTTCTGTATTAGGCCAAGATTCTGAAAGTGAAATAACTCTTGAGAAAATCTCAAGTGATAAAGTTAAAGTAAGTCTGAAGAATTTCTCATTTTCTGAGATGGAATTGGGTGATATTATTGTAAGTGATATTCCTCTGACATTAAGTAATGGGAAAGTAATATTAGAAGAAACTTCTACATCTCTAACATTAACAATGATGGGTAATCCGATAGAAGTTGATGTTGCTGTTTCAGGAACTGTCGAAGAAGTATCTATGAACTTGGCTATTGCAGTAACAAAGGTTCCTCTATTAGGAAGCATAGATGTAACTTTCTCAGGTGATAAAAAATAATGACGTCTATTAATTTCTTTATTTAATATACGGAAAGCGGTTTTTGGAAACAAGAGCCGCTTTTTCTATTATATAATACTTACCTTTAGCATGTAAACCAGATTTTATGAAAAGATTCATCCTCTATTCCATACTATCCGTCCTGTTGATTCTGTTGGTTACTTCCTGCGGGACACAAAAAACTCCGGGCGGGCAATTGTATGATCCTAAAGAAGTTGCGGAACTTTCCAAAAAGCTAGGCATCCCTCTCAGCAATACAGATAAGGATGATGACAAGAATATGCCATTATATGCCGAAGTTTCCCAATGGCTTGGTGTGCCATACCGTCATGCGGGATTGTCACGGCGGGGTCTTGACTGCTCAGGATTTGCATTTCTGATGTATCAGAAGGTATATAGAAAGAGGATTCCAAGGTCTACGTCAGACCTGGCGGATATGAAAATGCATAAGGTATCCAAAAATGAACTTAAGACAGGCGATCTCGTTTTCTTTGCCACATCTAAGAATTCAAAGCGGATCAACCATGTCGGGATTTACCTGAAAGATGGAAGTTTTATACATGCATCAACCTCAAAAGGAGTGATTGTAAGCCATCTTGACGAAGGTTACTACAGCCATGCATGGAAAAAAGCGGGCCGGATAAAATAGTTAAAATAGTCCTTAAATAATTATAAAAAAAACGGGAACTTAGTCCTATATTAAGTTGATTTTTTTACTTTTATCCGATTTAAAATTTAACACCCATGCTTGCACAGAAGAAATTTTTGAGAATATCCACCATGCTATTAGTGTTTTCGATGGGATTTATGCCAATAGCAGCGATTACACCAAAGCAATCAAAGACAGGTAAGAAAAAATCAAAGATAAGTGCGGTCACTGCAAAAAAGGTCAAAGTAGAACAATCTGCCCGTAATATAGAAGTTGAAACTACCGATGGTAACATAGTAGCTTTGCCTCAGGTAAAGCAGACACTGGAAGACCATTCTACACTATTCTCTTCATCGGATAACCTGATGGCTGATGCCGGTATTTCAAGATCATTGGACGCTATTCAGAAGCACATGATAGAAATTAAAGAGATGCAGGAACTATCCTCTCAGTTAGGTGTTGCCATAAAGGATGTATCTTTTCTTCCCTTGTACCGGGAAGTGGCCGACTGGTTGGGAACACGCTACAGAAGAGGTGGGATGAGCCGCAAGGCGGTCGATTGTTCAGGGTTTACCAATATTATTTATAAGAATGTATTCGGGCAACAGCTGGACAGGGTGAGCACCACGATAGCTAAAAATGTAAAGGAATCCGTTCTTGATAAAGATGACCTTATTCCCGGTGATATGGTATTCTTTTCTACATTCAACAAGAAATACATCAATCATGTAGGCGTGTATCTGGGAGAAGGGAAATTTATTCATGCATCTATAAAATATGGCGTTATTGTAAGTTCCCTGGCCGAAGGTTATTATAGCAGGACCTGGCGTAAAGGCGGAAGGAATTAATATCCGGCAAATATCAAATACGGGGAGATATCGAAAGGTATCTCCTTTTTTTTTCCTAAGTTTTGAATACTATATCACAGGACTCTCTTCGTTCTAGAAATCAGAGCGAAGGAAGTTTAAAACAAGGCTTTTTCTTATTCCAGTCCCAGAGTCCTAAGGCTCAGATCGATTTCTCTTTCATCACCTGTATGCTTGCCTGCAACATCTGAAAGCTTTACGGCTTTCAGATAATTAGTATCTTTCTTATGTACTTTTACATCTGTGAGTTTTATTACTATATTCAGAGGTTTTACTCCTACATCGTTGGAAAAGAATGTGCCGATACCATATGTGTCGTGCATACGCCCGGCCACATGGCTTTTTATTGCTTTCACCGACTCCAGATTCAGGGAATCACTGAATACAAGCGTTTTTGATATTGGATCGATACGGTTTTTCTCATAAAACTGAATTGCTTTGTCAGCAAATACCAGCGGATCACTACTGTCGTGACGCACGCCGTCGAACAATTTTGCATGTTTGAGGCTGAACGAATCAAAGAACGCATCGGTTGTATAAGTGTCTGTAAGAGCAATACCCAGACTACCGTCATATACATCTACCCATGCTTCCAGTCCTTTGATATTTGCCGAGCGGTATCCATAGATAGCCCCGTGATACATAAACCATTCATGCGGCATAGTACCAATGGGGGTAGTATTGTATTTCATAGCCAGATACACGTTACTTGTACCTTTGAAATATTCTCCCGAATGGGCTTTTAATGTCCCTACCACTTTATCCTGTACCTCAAAGGAGAAACGGCGCCGTGTACCGAATTCCGAATAATCGGCTTCTATTCCGCTCAGCGCTTTAGCTTTTTCCACAGCTTTCCCCTCCACATCTGCGGGCGTAGCTCCGGTCATTTTGAAATATAGCTCGGATATGATAGCTAGCAAAGGAACTTCCCACAAAACAGTACGATACCAATAACCTTCTATAATTACACTGAGGTCTCCTCCTTCTTGTATGATAGTGACCTCTTCGGGCTTATACTTGAATCCTTCGAGAAAGTCGACAAATACCGGATCGAAGAAATAGCATTTAGTCTTTACGAATTTCTTTTCTTCCTGTGTCAGTTTCAGATCGGCCATTGCCGCCACTTCTTCCCGCATTCTTTCGGCAAATCCTTCCGGAAACTGTGTCCTTCCCCGGTTGGTAAATGCATACTTGACATACGCCCACGGATATAGTTTCTGTATGGCAAGCATTACGGAGAATTTATAAAGGTCGTTGTCGGTGAAATGTTTAATTATCATATATCCCGGATTTTTAATGAAATAACAAATATAAGTTTATTTATCTGATTGCGACTAAGGTAAACGCGCTAAAATAGAAACCATTCAATACTTATTACTTTGTAAAAGGTAACACTTATTTCAGTTAACAGTAAACAAAACAAAACGCCAGCCAACTTGTAACTGCCCTAGAGTGAAGTAACCCGTAACTATATCAAAAAAGTTACAAAAGTTACACTTTTCCCACTATTTTTTATCTGTTACTTAAAACTTACTACTTAAAGCTTTTCAAAGAACTGCAAGCTAACGGTTAATGGCTATCAGCTTAAAAATGTATAGATAAACTTTCTGTAAAAAACACATATTTCATATATTCTAAATTGTAACAAGTAAAAAATATGGTTGTTTCCAAACAATAAAGAAGAAATCACATATCTTTGTATAGATACATATAATTTTTTGCCTATGGTGTAAAGTGTAAAAACTGCGCACATTTTAAAATATTGGAAAAAGCGTATAGCTTTTATTCTGGCTTTATGAAACTTCGCAAATTTCAAAAAACCGCCAAGAGTAAAGCGATGACGCTCACGCTTTGGCGTGGGCTTTACTCGTTTATTTGGCGGTTAAGTATTGCGAAGACCTCATAAAGCAGATAATACAGTAATTGTCCACGCTTTTTTTGTGTGCGTATGGAAAAGGATAAAGGACAAAAAGAAATATTAGTAATACATAAACTTTATTAAAAATTAAACCTGAATGAAAAATATCGAAGAATTTGCCGATGAGGTTATATCTAAAAAAAACAAAGTCATAACCGATGAAGTCTTTTTACTTATTCAGAATGATAAGGTGTTGATGCATCAGTATCTCAGGCTTGTTGAAAAACATGGACTTGATTTAGTGAACCGGACAATAGGAATGCTTATCAAAAAGAAGTATGGGTTAGAGAACGACACACAAAGATGTACAAATCCTACGAGTACATTGATTATGAGCCATCAGGAATTTGAATAACAGAAACGCAATTATGAAAACATTGAAAATCATTTTAAGAATCATTTAGTTAATGTTGGCCTCAATCCTGAATTTTATAGGAATAATATCAACTATGATATTTTTTTGTTGTTTATTGATGTATATCGGGATGCAGGAATCAGTATCGGCAATTGATTCTCTTCTAAGCACAAACTGGTCACCTGGCGGTGACAATTTGCTAAACGGAATCATTTTTTATTCAATCCTTTCTCTTGTATGCTTCTTCTTGAAGTATCTCATCCTTGACACATGGAAAGCAGATGACAAGGTACGCATCGTATCAAATAATAAATACGAAACATTTGAACAAAGAAGGATGTAAGAAAAATTTATTTATCATAAGAAAGAAGCCGGTATTGACATAAAATCAGACATCGGCTTCTGTCTTTTACAAAACCTTTGCCGGCATAGATATTTATCCGTGTCCTGAAAATCGAAATCCAAAACCACAACAATTAACGCCTCTCCGCCCAAGTGTATTACTTTTTTTCGAATGTTTGCACAAAGCTAAAGCAGATATAATTATGACAGTTATCACAGAATTGGAATTTAAGCGAAACTTCTCAAAGTATCTGTATATGGCTCATAATGAAAAAGTTATTATAACCAGAGGTAAAAAGAAACTGGAGTTAGGAGTTAAGAAACCATTGATTTCGGAAGAGGATCTGGCTAACGCAATGACAATGGATGAGGCTAAAAAAGCCATTGAACCCCAGATAAGAGAAATGTTTAGGAAGTAGGCGGATGAAAGTATTAATGACGGAAGAAGTCGATGACTATCTTACCGAATTGGTTCAGGTATTATACGATGAAAGCTATTTTGGCTTCGAAGACGCAGCTATTGAATATATTTTTGACTTGTACGACGATATTAAAACTTCCTTGCCCTGAAAACTCAGGAAAAAAGCTCCTCCCTACTTTGATAAATACGGTAGAGACTTATACTACGCCGTTTACAGGAAAAACCGCAACACACAGTGGTATGTATTCTTTCAATACGAAAATGGAATATACCTGATACGTTATATAGGAAATAATCATTCCATATCGCAATACTTGTAAGAGAGAACAAGAATCCCGACTACAGATAAAGGGACGAATTAAGCCGTCCCCTTCTTCTGCTTCACTCTTTTTGTCAGTCTAATTTATGTATTACTAGCCCCGAACGGAGTTTTGGCTCGAACCAGGTTGTTTTCGGCGGCATAATATTTCCGGAATCGGCAATATCCATCAGCTGCTTCATGGTCACAGGATATAAAGCGAGCGCCAGTTTCATTTCACCGCTGTCGACACGTTTTTTCAATTCGCCTAATCCCCTGATACCTCCGACGAAATCTATACGCTTATCCGAACGCAGGTCTTTAATCCCCAGTATCTCGTCCAAAACATATTTTGACGAAATAGTCACATCCAGTACACCGATGGGGTCATTGTCGTCATAAGTACCTTCTTTGGCAGTCAGGCTATAACATTTACCTTCGAGATAGATAGAAAAATTATGCAGGCCGGTAGGAGGCGCTATATCCGCACCTCTTTCTTCCACGATGAAATGCTTATCCAGCTTTTTCAGGAATTCGGCTGCCGATAACCCGTTCAGATCTTTTACCAGACGGTTGTAATCTATTATATTCAACTGGGTATCAGGGAAACAAACTGCCATAAAGAAGTTATATTCTTCATCCCCCTTATGATCCGGGTTCTGTTTTGCTTTTTCCGCGCCTACCAGTGCCGCAGCTGCCGAGCGGTGATGTCCGTCGGCTATGTACAGGTCAGGTATTGCGGCAAACAATTCCGTGATCCGCTGTATATCGTTCTTATCTTTTATCACCCAGAAATGATGGCCGACACCATCGCTTGCCGTAAAATCATATTCGGCGGCAGTTGAAATAATTCTTTTCACTATCCCATCCAGTTCTTTATTGTCAGGATATGCAAAGAATACAGGTTCTATATTGGCGTTATTTATCCGCACATGTTTCATCCGGTCTTCTTCCTTATCCCTGCGTGTCAATTCGTGCTTTTTTATCCTGTTGTTCATGTAATCTTCCACATGGGAGCAAACAACAAGTCCATACTGCGTTTTTCCGTTCATTGTCTGGGCATACACATAGTAGTATTCTTCGGGGTCTTGCACCAGCCAGCCTTTTTCCTGGAATTTATTAAAATTCTCTACGGCACGGTTGTAAACATCCGGATGGTGCTCATCAATTACTGTTTCAAAATCAATTTCAGGCTTAATTATGCGATATAACGATTTCTCATTGCCTTCAGCTTCGAGGCGGGCCTCGAGTGAGCTCAGGACATCATAAGGACGGGAAACGACTTCCTTTACAATACTTTTGGGAGGTCTTACCCCCCTGAACGGTTTAATTACAGCCATGACACTCTGTTTTTTATAATAAGGTTAAACAAAACTTCGAATAAGGTAATGAGTTTTTAATAACGGATACTTTCTTTTTGTCAACTACAAATATATAAAAACAATGAAAGACAAGAGCTGTTTTATCGAATAATTGATTACAAATATGTTGTAAAAAACATTTTGATACAACCTTCAAAATTAAGAAAAGAATAATTCTTTTAAAAGACCTTGTTTTAAGATATAATTACTAATTTTGAGAGCCTTAAGGCTTCTGACCTCTTTATTGTTCTTGGCAGACAAGATAACAATAAACTAGTTGTAATCAGAAAAATATATCATTAAAATATTCACTTTTATTTAAATAGCGCAGAAGAATACTAATTCCTAATTTTTATAACAATGAAGAAATATAATTTTAGTGCAGGTCCTTCAATTCTTCCTCAGCAAACAATAGAGGAAACAGCGAAAGCCATACTGGATTTCAACGGGTCATCATTCTCTTTGATGGAAGTGAGCCACCGTGGGAAAGACTTCCAGGGGGTAATGGACGAAACTGTTGAATTATTTAAAGAACTATTGGAAGTACCCGCAGGTTATTCAGTAATCTTCCTCGGCGGAGGTGCCAGCCTTCAGTTCTGTATGATTCCATACAACCTGCTGGAGAAAAAAGCTGCTTATCTGAATACTGGCACATGGGCCAGCAAAGCATTGAAAGAAGCCAAATTATTCGGTGAAGTAGTAGAAGTGGCAACATCAAAACCTGCTAACTTTACATATATTCCTAAAGATTATGTTATCCCTACCGACGCGGATTATTTCCATGTTACTACCAATAATACAATCTTTGGTACCGAATTGCATAAAGATCTGGATTCTCCGGTTCCATTGGTGGCCGATATGTCTTCCGATATATTTTCCCGTCCTGTAGACATTTCCAAATATGGCTTGATATACGGTGGCGCTCAAAAAAATCTGGCTCCTGCCGGAGTTACATTTGTAATCGTAAAAGACGAATTGCTGGGTAAAGTAACCCGTCCGATACCGACAATGCTGGATTACCGCACACATATTGAGAACGGTTCTATGTTCAATACACCTCCGGTTGTACCTGTCTATGCTGCCATGCAAACATTGAGATGGCTGAAAGCTAATGGAGGTGTACCGGCTATGTACAAACGTAACCAGGAAAAAGCAGCATTGCTTTACAATGAAATTGACCGTAATCCTGTATTTAAAGGGACTTGCGCTATCGAAGACCGTTCACTGATGAACGTATGTTTCGTTCTTACTTCGGAATATGAAGGAAATGAAGCAGCATTCCTTGATTTTGCCAAATCGAAAGGATTGTACGAACTGAAAGGACACCGTTCTGTCGGCGGCTTCCGTGCTTCCATATACAATGCAATGCCGATTGAAGGCGTACAGGCATTAGTGGATGCAATGAAAGAATTTGAAAAACAAATCGCAAAATAATTATTTAATGCGCCGATATGCCAATGTGCCGATGCTTAAAAAGCTAACGGCTGATGGCGAAAGGCTAAAAGCTTTTTTTTAATGAAAGTATTAATAGCAACAGATAAACCTTTTGCAGCGGAAGCAGTAAACGGTATCCGCGATGTAATCGAAAAAGCAGGCTTCGAACTTGTTTTACTTGAAAAATATACTGAGAAGAAACAATTACTGGATGCTGTAGCTAATGTTGATGCGGCAATTATCCGCAGCGATATATTCGATAAAGAAGTATTGGATGCGGCTAAAGATCTGAAAATCGTTGTGCGTGCAGGCGCGGGTTTCGACAATATCGAACTGGATGCTGCCACAGCAAACGACATTTGCGTGATGAACACTCCGGGACAGAATGCAAATGCTGTAGCAGAACTGGCTCTTGGACTGGCTGTATATGCAGTGCGTAACTTCTATAACGGAACATCAGGCACCGAACTTATGGGTAAAAAGCTTGGTATCCACGCATATGGAAATGTAGGGCGCAATGTGGCGCGCGTAGCGAAAGGATTCGGTATGGAAGTGTATGCTTACGACCCGTTCCTGACTGCGGAAGCTATCGAAAAAGAGGGAGTGAAAGCGGTAGCGTCAGCCGAAGATCTATATACTACCTGCCAGTTTGTTTCATTGCATATTCCTGCAACTGCCGAGACTAAGAATTCTATCAATTATGCGCTGTTGAGTAAAATGCCGAAAAATGCATTACTCATCAATACGGCACGTAAGGAAGTTATCAATGAAGCCGAAATCGTTAAGCTGATGGAAGATCGTAAAGACTTCAAATATGTCACCGACATTATGCCGGGCAACCATGCTGAAATGGCGGAGAAATTTGCAGGACGGTATTTCTCCACTCCTAAAAAAATGGGTGCGCAGACTGCCGAAGCTAATACCAATGCAGGTATAGCAGCAGCCAGCCAGATCGTCGATTTCATTAAGAACGGAAATGAACGTTTCAGAGTGAATAAAAAGTAATATGCTAATAAGCTAATATAAAAATAGAAAACTCCGGTAAGTTATTATCGGAGTTTTTTAATTGGCACATCGGCATATTGACACATTATATCATTGCTTACCCTGACATATCGTTACCCATCTTCATCAATCTCACAGGTTTAAACTGAAGAAAATAAAGTACGATACAGACTAAAAGGAAAATACCAAGAATCAACATCCAGCCTGCAATGGTTTTTATACTGACTGTTACCGCTTGTATCTGTATCTTCTGATACAACGCGTTAGTCGCTATCCGTTGTGCATCCTCGAGGCTCCAGCCCTGCGACAATGCAGTATTTACAGATGAGGTAAACTGGCTGCCGGCCAAGGCATTCTGCATATCCACACCTTCTGAAAGGATACTGACATTTTTTTGTTGCAGACGGTACAGCCAGTTTGTAAGCACTGATGCGCCGATTGCCGGAGCAAGAGCCGAACGGGCTGATATCATAAAGAATGCATTATATATAAGCTGTTTAGGTGAGAGTCCGTATATGCCATAAATAGCAAATGCCACAAACAGCACCAACATACCTACACCCCTGAGAAACATCAGCAGATAAAGGTCTTCGTACAAGCCTGCAGGTGTTATCATAAAATACAGGAGCGCCAGTGATATTGTAAAACAGGCAAAGCCCATGAAGATAAGCCAGGCCATACGGATTTCTTTTACAAACCAGTAATAGCATATGATCCCTCCTACCAGAAAGCCCGGAATCATATACAAATACAGTTCATTCATATGCGTACTGTCCAGTCTCAGCACACTGGTAGTATAAGACGATACCAGTATACTGAACGATGCGTAGAACATCAGCACGAAAGAAAGGAGATATACCGTTACCGAATTACGGTTTTTCAGCACGCTCATATCCAGAAAAGGCGTACCGGAAAACTGGCGGCGTAGAAAAAGCCAGCCTGTCAGCGGGATCAGTATTGTTGCTATTATGATACTGGTTGAAGAAAACCAGTCTTTCGTTTTCCCATACGTTGCCACATATACAATAGCCATAAAGCAGACCGACACAAGGAAAAAGCTCAGCCAGTCTATATCCCTTAAAGGAATACGCACCAGCCTGCGGGCAAACGACATACATACAACCACTGCGATAATGGCGACCAGCAACATCAGTATCATGAAATAGTACATATACTGCCAGTTATACAGATAAGCCAGCTCGGCTGTGAGGACTAAAGACAATTGTCCGCATATCAATGTAATAGGATAAAATTTTGCATAGAACTCGTTACGTGTTCCGCTCGGGCTTAATGCCGGCATCAATATGTTGATAGTCTCAATCATCGAAAAAGCCTTAAAATAGCCGATAAAGAAGCTGCAAACGATGATTACTTCTATGTAGTCTGTTTCGGCACATATCAGGCTGAGTAATACCTGAAATAGGAGTACCACAAGAATAATTGTTTTGGCTGTAGCCAGAGGCTTTACCTTCGGTATAACCAGATATGCAACGGCCATGCCGACGGACGATGCATAATAAGCCATGTTGATATCCTCGGATATAACACCAAGATAACTGGATATGTCTATATTACTGCCGGTGTATGCTCCATTGACCAGCAATACAGGAATAAGTATAGTCAGGGCAACAACGACCTTGAGCCAGTCCGGGACCCAGCTTCTGAAAGGACTGATTGTCGTTGTACGTATTACCGGAATTATCATATTAGTTACGAATTACAAGCCGCTTACGCCACTCTTAATTCTTAATTTTTCATTCTTAATTAATTCGTCATTCTTTTATCGCCTCGGTAACCACCATCATTCCCGCACGCAATTTCTGCATGTCTTCAGCCGGTATATTATCAAAATCGATACGGACAGGGATACGCTGCTGTATTTTCACAAAGTTGCCGGCGGAGTTATCGGTCGGCAGCATTGAGTATTTAGCTCCCGTAGCTTCGGATATCGCCGTTATCTTACCTGTGAATGTTTTACCGCTTATAGCGTCAACCTTTATATTTACTTTCTGCCCGATATAAATATTTTCAATCTGTTTTTCGCGGTAGTTCGCTATAATCCATTTATTGTCGTTTTTAATCAGGTTGGTTATTGTCTGTCCGGCCTGAACCAGTTGTCCGGTTTCAAGGGTGCGGCGGCCTACATAACCGCTATACGGAGCAATAATTACAGTATAAGACAGATTTAGTTTAGCCATTGCCAGGTCAGCTTCGCGGCGGAGGATCGTAGCTTCCGCATTCCCCTGTTTTTTTGCGGCTTCGGCAGATGTCGACCTCAGGGATTCTTTCTGCCGGTGCAAAGCATTATAATGAGCGCTTTGAGCATCATATTCACTTTTTATCTGGTCGTACTGTTGCCGGGAAACCGATTCGGCATCCAGCAGATTCTTATAACGTTTCAGGTCTTGCTCTGCTTTCCACAGACGTGCTTTTGCTTCTTCTATGTTTGCATCAGATACGGCCACATTCGTAGAAGTTGTAGCTATATTGGATGAAAGTACAGATGAAGAACTCTTTGCATCCATCAGTGCGGCTTCGGCATCCATCTCTTTTATCTTAAACTCCCTGTCATCTATTATCAATAGGGTATCTCCTGTATTTACCCACTGGTGTTCGGTAAAACGCACTTCTTTTATATAACCCGATACACGTGAGTTGATAGGTGTTATATATTGCTCTATTGTTGCATCGTTTGTTATTTCGTAACGGTAGTAACGGATGAAAAAAGTCACTCCCCATGCGATACCGCCTAATGCCAGTAATATACTGATAATATTAAGTATAATATTGCGTGTGCGTTTCTTTTTCAGTTTACGATAGGCCTCTTTTTCTTCTTTTCTGTCAGCCATGTTTGATTTATCTGTATCCATAATTAAGCAACTGAAAGGATTTAATCATATATTTTATTATTATAACAAACTCTATAGGTTTCCGCTAACTTTTTGTAATTGGTAATAGGTATATATCGCGTTTGTTTTTGCAGCAGTAAGTTGTAACTCCGAATTCAACTGTACTGTATTTGCATCCAGCAGATCGGTCAGTATAGCCAGCTGGTTGAAATACCTGTTTTTTACTATCCGGTAGTTTTCATTCGATTGCTCTACAGATTTTCCCAATGCTTTTATTCTGTCCAGTGCTTCCTGATGTTTTACGAATGCCGATTTCACATCTGTACGGATATTTTGCCTTTGCTGTTCCTGCGCCAGTTCTTGCAGGTGTATCTGGCTTTTTGCCGCGTTGGTGGCATGTTTCCTGTCAAATAATGACGAAATATGATACGACAGATTTAGCGTCACACCCCATGCATTCAGATACAAGTCTTGTGCAGGTGAGACATTCGGAATGGGACGGGCCAGAGTATTGCTTGCCTGTAATGATAATGCAGGTAAATAATCAGCCTTTGTCAGTTTCAGGTTATTGTGTGCTAAAGCAATATTCTTTTCCATAATTTTCATATCCGGATATTGTGCGTAAGCCTGATATATATAGTCGTTTTCCTGCTGTATATCGAGCTTAGATGAGAGCAGATTCTGATCCGGTTCAAGAATTGTATTTTCGTCCATTCCCAGTATAATATCCAGTTGCTGGGAGGTAAGGGTAATATTATTCTCCGTTTCTTTATACGATAATTCATAATTTGTAAGAAGTAGTTGACTACGCAAAACATCGTTTGTGGTAATCATCCCCTCCTCCTTCATTTTCTCAATGTCCCGCAGACGGATCTGAGCTTCTTCAATATTTTTGGCATATACTTCCCGTTCTTTATATAAATTAAATAGATCGAGATATTTACCTATTAACCAGAGTTTCAGCTCCGATTTATCCTTCTGTAAAGACAATTGAGCTATCTCCTTTTCCAATTCGGCTTTCTCTATACTGTTCTTTATCCGCCCACCCTGATATATAGGCTGAGTTGCCGCTACCTGATAATTCTGTTTCCAGTCGGGGGTGTCGGAATGTTTCAGGAATGAAAAGTCTTTATCGAGAATGGTCGGCGTACCCACATAGCCGAACAGGCCGCTGACCGAAATATCGGGCAATCGTTTATTCTTTGCCAAGCCTGCCTTATCTTCCGATATCTGTGTTTTTATCACAGATGATTGTATTGTGATGCTGTTTTGTACTCCGCGTTCAAACAGCTCGTTTACTGTAAGCCTGTATGTATTCTGTGCAGTAAGCGATGATATGTATGTTAATGTAGCCAGTAATATGTATAGTGTTGTTTTCACTTAACTTTCCTTATTAATATCCGTAAATTCCTTCATATATTCTATGCATAGCTGGATATGCCCCTGATTGACATTTTCTTCCAGCTTTGTATATACGTCTTCTATTATCTCCCTGATTTCTGCATGCATTTTTTCCCCTTTAGCCGTTAATACCACAAGTTTGTTGCGTTTGTCGGACGGATCTTCCTCACGTGAGACCAGTCCTCGTTTTTCCATATTCTTTATCAGATAGGAGAGGCTCGATTTGTCCTTATATGTCAGATTTGCCAGTTCCTGTTGGTTTATTTTACTATCAACCCTGTCTAAACACCTCAATATATGCAACATTTCGAATGTTACATCTATATTATGTTCTCGCATTTTCCGATGGATTATCTGACGGTAGAAAGACTGAGTCTGCAATATTGTCTGTACAAATGTTTGCATCATATATCTCTTCAGTTTTTTCGAATGCAAAGATATAACAAAATAATTAGTTGAATGTTTAACTAATATACATTTTTATGCTTATTATAAAAATAATATTGTATAGAGATGTCGGTGATATTTATCGATACAATGTTGAGTTTTAATGTTGGATTTTTTTCTACATAGTTCCTATCCTTAATTATACATTGAGTCTTAGCTCCTCTCTGCCGCGCCCTGCGAGGCTTGTCCTCATTTTTGGCATTGCCCAAAAGTAAGCAAAAGGCTAGCGCTCCGTCCCTTTCTAAGCCGACTGCACCGTGTGGGTGCCCCGCCTGCGTAACTAATGCGCAGAGGCTGACGCACGACAAGGCTGGCGCATATTGGGCTTAATGCGTCAGCCTGCGCCGTTAGCTTCATGGACGGGGTACCCGTAGGATGAAAAGACGAAAAAAACGAAAACGTGTTTGAGCTTATCCGCTGATTCGGGTTATAAAATCTTTCCAGCGAGTTTTTTCGTTTCGTCTTTTTTCCGTTACGGGTCGGCCTTTGAAGCGGGGCGCTAAAGCATTTTTGGTTCCTTTTTTTGCTTAGGAAAAAAGGAACACAAGCAATCTTTGATTGCGCGTAGTAGAAAAAAATCCACATTAAAATCCAACGAATAATAAATACAAAGTAATTCATCAGATTCTTCTTTACATGAAGATTAATCGTTGCTTCATCGAAAAGACACAGAAATGTCTTATCTTTGGGATAATTAATAATAAAACTTTGTGACTGAAAAATCATTTCACAATCTAAAAAAATAATGAATATGAAAAAAAGACTGACAATAGCTCTCGTAGCGCACGACCACCGCAAAGCGGACATGGTAGAATGGTGTTATTACAATTCGGACTTCCTCGCTAAACAACATTTGGTTTGCACAGGAACAACCGGAACTTTGATAAAAGATGCATTCGAAGAGAAAGGAATAGAGGCCGAAATCACCCGGATGAATTCGGGGCCGTTAGGAGGTGATGCGGAGATTGCAGCGATGGTGGTACGCCACGAAATAGATTTGGCGATATTCCTTATCGACGACCTGAATCCGCAACCGCACGAAGCCGATATTATGATGTTGCTACGCCAGTGCCGCGTACATAATGTGCCTATCGCATGTAACCGTTACAGTGCCGACCTGATGATTACCAGTACCTTATGGGATGTAGAGGATTATAAGCCTACACTGCCAAGGTATGAGATATTCGACAGGGCGAAATTTGATACGAATTTCAGAAGAATGAAAGACTGAAAATAATTAAGAATGAAGAATTAATAATTAAGAATAAAACTGCATTTCAATTTTTAATTGTTGATTATTAACTATTAATTATCTAATTATGAGCGATTGGAAAGACCGTCTGAATGTGGTATATTCTACCAATCCGGACTTTAAATATGAAAAAGAAGGCGAAGAGGAACAGGATACCTTGCCAAAAGAAAAGCAGGCATTACGCATCTCCCTGGATAAACGAAACAGGAAGGGAAAAGCGGTCACACTGATTACCGGATTTATCGGCACTGCCGAAGACATGGAAGCGTTGGGTAAGCTGCTGAAAGTGAAATGTGGTGTCGGAGGTTCTGCCAAAGACGGTGAAATCATCATACAAGGCGATTTCAGAAACAAAATACTGGAACTCCTGCAAAAGGAAGGATATGCCAAAACACGCATTATTTGACGATGAAGTAAATCTGCATGTATATAAAGCATCGGCAGGCTCGGGTAAAACTCACCGCCTGACCGCTGAATATCTGTGCCTGCTATTTTCATCACCCTTTGCCTACCGGCATATATTGGCTGTAACCTTCACCAATAAGGCTACGGACGAGATGAAAAGGCGTATCATCGCCGAACTGGCAAATCTGGCACTAGGCCGCAACTCCGATTACATCGGATTATTAACCCATGAGTACAGCTTCAACGAAGAGCAACTTAGAAAAGAAGCCTATGACATCCTTGTACGAATCCTACACGACTATTCAGCCTTTTCGGTAAGTACCATCGATAAGTTTTTCCAGCAAACCATGCGGGCCTTTACCCGCGAAATAGGATTGGGAGGAGGCTACAACGTGGAACTGGATACCGACAAAATATTGGGAGAAGCCATTGACTCCATGCTCTACGATCTGGAAAGCAAAGATAACAAACAGCTGCTCGACTGGCTCATCCGTTTTTCGGAAGAAAAAGTGGAGAATGGCGAAACATGGAATATCCGCAACGATATACAATCCCTATCGAAAGAGATATTCAAAGAAAGTTTCAAAACATACAGCAATAAGGTACAGGAAAATATCTCCGATAAACAGCTGATGACAGACTACAAGGAGATGCTTTTCGCCATCATCCGGAACTTTGAAAAGACTTCACAGGAGACAGGCGAAAAAGCCCTGAATATAATGACCCGCTACGGGCTGAAACCCGAAGATTTTAAAGGAGGTTCGCGTTCTCCCTTCTTCTCATTCCTGAAATGGGCTAACGGCACGATAGAGGAGCCTACGAATACCTTCCGTACGATGGCTGACGAAGTGTCCGGCTGGTACACGGCAAAAACCGGAGCGGAGATCAGAAGCAAAATAGAAGACGCATATCCGGAACTGAATGTTTGCGTTTGCAGTATAATGGGCCATTACGACAATTCACGTACCTATCAGACGGCATATGAAATAAACCGCTATTTTTTCACTCTTGGAATACTGGGCGATGTGGATAAAAAGATTCGGGAATATGCCGCGGAAAACAACGTCATGCTGATTTCGGATACCACCGAATTGCTTAACCGTATCATAGAGGGGAATGAATCACCGTTTATCTACGAAAAGGTAGGAATGCGTGTCAATAATTATATGATAGACGAGTTTCAGGACACATCCGGCATGCAATGGCAAAACTTCCTGCCTCTGGTACGCGACAGCCTGAGCGGAGGTAATAAGAATTTTATTGTAGGGGATGTAAAACAGAGTATCTACCGTTGGCGGAATTCGGATTGGAAGCTGCTGGACGAACAGCTCGACAAGGATTTCGCTAATGAGGGCATTAATCACGAAACACTCGGCACCAACTGGCGCAGTTCATACAATGTAATAGCGTTCAACAATGCCATTTTTACTATCGGTGCAAATCTGTTGCAAGATACATACAACAAGCCTCTGCAAGACACGGATGATAAGCGGCTGCAACCTTTTTTCTCCCGCATAACCAAAGCTTATAACGAATTATATCAGGAAATACCCGAGAGCCATAAAAGCAACGAAGGGCATGTCAAAGTAGAGTTTATAGATACCGATGAACATGTGTGGCAGGATTATGCCCTGGAACAGTTACCGGAACAGATAGAAAGCCTGCAGGACAGGGGCTATAAGCTGAAAGACATCGCAATCCTCGTTCGCACGAAAAAGGAGGGTGCCGATGTAGCTAACCGCCTGCTGGAATATAAAAGCGAACACAGGGATGCAAAATACAGGTACGATATCATTTCCGATGAAGCGTTGTTTGTTGGCAACTCGAAAAGTATAAAGCTCATTATCGCCCTGCTGAAATACCTGCATAATCCACTGGATTCTTCCCTGAAAGCACTGGCGGTTTATGAATATTTCAAGTACAGCAACCAGCTAAGTGCAGAAGAAGCCCTGTTGAAATATTTTTCGTCTAAGGATGATCTACCCGAAGAGGTTAAAGAAAAGCTGAACCGTATCAGGGAACTGCCTCTATATGAAATGACGGAAGAAATGTTCGAATTGTTCCGCAATGCAATGGAAGACAACGAACAAATATACATACAATCGTTCCTCGATATGGTGCTCGATTTCACCATCCGCAACTCGTCGGATCTCGACGCATTCCTTAAATGGTGGGACGAAACAGGCGTAAGCAAGACTATATTTACTCCCGACGGGCAGGATGCTATCCGTATCATGACCATACACAAGTCGAAAGGACTGGAATTTAAAGTGGTACTCATTCCCTTTTGTAATTGGGAGATAGACCATAAGCTGGCAACTGTACTGTGGTGCCATCCGCAGGCCGAACCATTCGACCGGCTGCACCTTGTACCCGTAAAGTATTCGCAGAAACTGAAAAATACGATCTTCGACTATGAATATTTCGATGAACGCCTGCACGCGTTTATCGACAATATAAATGTGCTGTATGTGGCTTTTACGCGTGCCGGAAATGAACTGATCGTTTTTGCTCCGCGCCCGAAGAAAGATGAGGTAAGCAATATATCCTCTTTGCTGTGGGCTTGCGTAAATACATCTCCGGCCTTGTTATCCGGCAGGCGGACATATATAGACCTGCCTCAATATCTGGATGAAGAAAAAGGTATATTTGAAATAAATAAAATATATTCTCCTGTAAGAAAAGAGAAGAAATCTCTTGTTGAAGAAATAAATATAGACACTTTGTCCGGCACGCCGTATGACGAACGGGTAAAACTGCTATTAAAAAACAAGTATTATTTTTCCGATTCGGGACAACGCGACTATGGTACCCTGATGCACGAAATAGTAAGCAAGGTACAGACTCTGGAGGATATTGAAAATGCGGTGGAAGAGTATCATATATCGGGTGATATTACCCGGGAACGGAAAGAGACAATAATAAAACTGCTTAGGAATTATCTGTCCAATCCGGCTGTTTTGCCCTGGTATTCGGGAGAATACAAGGTATTGAACGAGGTCCAGATATTGCAACCAAAAGGCACTTTCAGCCGTCCCGACCGTGTAATGATGAAAGATAGCGAAGTAGTCGTCATCGATTACAAATTCGGGGAAAAGGAAGATAAAAAATACATCCGTCAGGTAAAATATTATATAGAACAGATAGAAAAGATGGGATATACGGATGTAAAAGGCTATATTTGTTATCTCGCACTGGCGAAGACAATAGAAATCCGATGTTAATAAAAAATAGAAAATAATATATATGACGTTATTTAAATTTACTTTTATTATATCTCTGGCTATCGGCCTGATATCATGTAATAATAAAAATAAAGGAAATAATGAGCCTGCACCTGTAGAACAGAGTTTCAACAATGAGGAAATCATTAATAATTTCGATTTGAATAAAGGTTTGCTGATAGACCTGATGATGGAGATCCCTTCAGCTGTCTATACGGTAGAGGGTAAAGGTCAGTATTCTATATTGTATGTCCCGAAAACGGATAAAGGCGTACTAAAGTATAAAGACTTTGAGAAAAAGAATAATATACAATTGATTAAAGATTCGCTCGGAAATCTCTTTTATGATGACGAAACCGCGAGAAAAATAGACGAGATATTACGGAAAGATTTAGATATTAAAGACTTCTGCCTGTTTGGACGCTATATACCGGCCCAATACCTGGTGGCTGATACCTTATCATCCAAGGGCGACTATAGTGTAACCATACCATACGAAATGCTTATTTATAAACTCGAAGGCCAAAAATGGCTTCAGGTGAAGCAGGTGGTTATATCGGACATAATGAATTACGATTATTACGAGACATTAAGTACCTACCGGAAAATGATGGAGAAGGAAGACGGCCAGTAATGATCTCAATATATTTCACCTTTTACTAAATCGATAAAAAGTTCCGAGAGTTTTTTTGTAACTGCTTCGGCATACACCTTACCCTTCTCGGCTGTGGACTTTTTCGGATTTCCAATGCCTGTATCTTGTGAAACCTGTGCCCAGTTGCGCGGAGTCCATCCTGTACCGTCACGCAGTGTTTCCGGCTTGAAAGGGGTATACGCTCCATTTCCCGCCACGGATAAACTCACAAGTTCGGGATAATAATGCATCATTACCGATGTTTCCATTTCTCCGGCATGGTCGTCTTTTTCTTCAAAATATTCGGTTTGGGATAGTACAGCAAACCAATCGCTGACCACTATCAGGAAATGAGGATAATCAACAGCAAGGTCACGGACCATATTTTTGAAGCTATTACCTCCATGACCATTCACGATAACCAATGTATATATCCCCTGATAATCGAGAGAAGCTACAATATCCGTTAATATGGCTTTTTGAGTTTCGTACCGGGCATGCAGGCAAAAAGGCAGTTCCCGTTGCCCCGGATTCTGGGCGCCTAGCGGAACTGGCGGCAATACCATTCCTTTTATTTTTTGAGCATTATACGCTTTTATTACAGCATCCACCGATATACCATGCGCAAGGTAACAATCGGTGAGATATGGTAAATGATAGTTGTGAGGTTCGGTAGCGCCCCAGGGAAGGACGGCAAAATCATAAACCTGTCCTTTTATATCATTATATATGGAAGCCTGTATATCGAACAAAGAATTCATGTGTTTTCGTCTTTAGGATAAATAGAATGACAAAGCTAGTAAATGATAATGAATTTCAGACAATTTTATCTATAGAAATGAAGCGGTTAGCTTGCAGTTCTTTGAAGTATTGATTAAAGCAGTTACGGGTTACTTCGCCCTAGGGCAGTTACAAGTTGTCTGGCGTTTTGTTTTGTTCCACGCAAAGACGCAAAGTTTTACATCTTACGAGTTGTTGACTGATGACTGTTTACTGATGACTGTAAATAGTGTTACCTTTGTTACCTTTTTTAAGAGTTACAAGTTACTTCGCCCTTCGGGCAGTTACAAGTTACGAGTAGACAAGATACAAGTAGATGAGATACGAGTCACGAGTTGTAAACTAATGACTGTTTACTGTTAACTGAAATAAGTGTTACCTTTTAAAAGCTAAAACAAAAGTCACAAAAAATCAAATGATGATTGTTTCCCGGTAATAAAATCACGACCTTACTCAGGGCTACTGCATTCTGTAAAAAATAATAGCACGGACTATAATATATCCGTGCTATCTATCTTATTTTCAGATCAAATGCACTACCCTTTCTCTGAGTACATTTATCATATCAGCGGTCATCTTCTCCAGATCATATTCAGGTCTCCAATCCCACTCCTGGCGGGCGCAGGTATCATCCAGTGAGTTGGGCCATGAATCGGCAATCGCCTGCTTCAAAGGGTCGACATCGTATTCCATCTCAAAATCCGGATAATGCTTCCTTATGGCCGAATATAACATTTCGGGATCGAAGCTCATTGCCGCGATATTGAACGAATTGCGGTGGATCAGCCTGTCTGGATTAGCTTCCATTATGTTGATGGCGGCATTCAGGGCATCCGG